>NZ_JBVKBC010000001.1:0-589586 GCF_055639095.1 Streptomyces sp. NPDC107550 | reverse complement strand
GTTGATAGGCCAGATATGGAAGCCCTGTAAGGGGTGGAGTTGACTGGTACTAATAGGCCGAGGGCTTGTCCTCAGTTGCTCGCGTCCACTGTGTTAGTTCTGAGGCAACGACCGTTGCCGGTTCGAGCTGGAACTCACAATTACAAAGTGTGCTTGTTCGCTCGAAACCATTAGGGTTTCGGTGGTCATAGCGTGAGGGAAACGCCCGGTTACATTTCGAACCCGGAAGCTAAGCCTCACAGCGCCGATGGTACTGCAGGGGGGACCCTGTGGGAGAGTAGGACGCCGCCGAACTAATTTTGATAAAAAGCCTCTGGCCTTGAGCATTACGCTCAAGGCCAGAGGCTTTTTTGTTGTGCGTCACTTCGCGTTCACATCGCCCGACCAGGATGCGGGCCATGGGCACACTTGCAATGCTGCAGGCCGCCGGCGTCGGAGCCGGTGATGAAGTGATCGTGCCGGCCTACGGCAACCCCGAGATCGCCGAGGCCGTCGCGCGGGCCGGGGCCCTCCCCGTCTTCGCCGACATCGACCCCCACACCTACTGCATCGACCCCGCCTACGTGCGGGACAGCGTCACCGAGCGGACCGCCGCCGTCGTCGCCGTACACCGCTTCGGGCACCACGCCGACCTGGCGCCGCTGCACGACCTCGGGCGGCGCCACGGACTGCTCGTCCTGGAACACGGCGAATCCGAGCAGCCGTACGCCGAAGCCGTGCAACGGCGGGAGAACGCCGCGTACTTGACCGCGCGGCTCAGCGGCGTCCGGACGCCCGCGGAGCACCCCCAGCACAACTACCAGCAGTACGTCGTCCGCGTGCCCGGCAACGGGCGGCCCGACCGCGACGCGTTCGCCCGCGTCCTGCGCGACAAGGGCGTCGCATGCAGCGTCCCCGTCAAGACGCCCGTCCACCGGCTGCCCGCGTTCCGGCGGGACATCGTGCTGCCGCAGACCGAACGGGCCGCCGACGAGACGCTCGCGCTGCCCGTCGAAGCGGCGCTCTCCCGGCGGCAGTTGCAGCGGATTGTCTCCGCCTGCAACGCACTCGGCGGACTGCTCCAACCCGCCTTCTGACAGCGGTTCGAAGGGGCCTCAAACATCGGGTATGATTTCTTTCGTCGCCGAGCGGGAAACCGCAAAAAGCGACAGGCCCCTATAGCTCAGTCGGTAGAGCGTCTCCATGGTAAGGAGAAGGTCAGCGGTTCGATTCCGCTTGGGGGCTCTTTTCAATGAAGGCCCTCACCCCACGAGTTGGGGCGAGGGCCTTTTCTCTGCCCCCGCCCCGGCCGTCATCCGGCCGCGCCCACTCAGTCGTGCTGAAGGCCCGGCACGCGCATCGTCAGAATCGCCATGTCGTCCGACGGGGCGTCAGCCGCGAAACGCTCCACCGCCCGCATGATGCGCGCCGCCACCGCGCCGGCCGTCAACCCCGTGCACGTGGCCAGGACTTCGGCCAGGCCGTCGTCGCCGAGCATGCGCGTGCCCTCACGGCGCTCCGTGATGCCGTCCGTGACACACAGCAGGACATCGCCTGGATCCAGCGTCGCCGTCTGCTCGTACAGCTCCAGGTCGTCCATGACGCCCAGCAGCGGCTGCGGCTCCGCGAACGGCTCCACCGAACCGTCCTGCCGCAGACGCAACGGCAGCGGATGGCCCGCGCACACCATCTTCAGCACCGCCGAACCATCCTCACGCGGCCACAACTCCCCGTACAGGAGCGTGAGGAAGCGGCTGCGGGCGCCCTCGTCGAGGATCGCCGCGTTCAACCGCTCCAGGACCGCCGGGCCGCCGAAGCCCTCGCGGGCCAGCAGGCGCAGCGCGTGCCGGGCGAGACCCGTGACGGCCGCCGCCTCCGGGCCCGTACCGCAGACATCGCCGATGGCGAAGCCGTAGGCGCCGTCGCGGATGGGGAACAAGTCGTAGAAGTCGCCGCCCACCTCGTTGCCCTCGCCGGCCGCGCGGTAGATGACCTCCACCTCGACACCCGGCACGTGCGGCAACTCCGGCGGGAGCAGGCTGCGCTGGAGGGACTGGCTGATCGCCATGCGCTCCGAATACAGGCGCGCGTTGTCCAGGGCGAGGGCCGCGCGGCGGCTCAAGTCCTCGGCCAGCTCCAGGATCTCCTGGCGGAAGTGCTCGTCCGTCGGCTTGCCGAGCGTCAGCATGCCGATCACACGGTTCCGGGCGACCAGCGGCAGGACCACCGTCTCACCGCCCACAGCGGCCGCGGTCTGCAACGTCGTACCGATGCCGGAACTCACGCTCGGCGGCTCGCCGAGGCCGAGGCTGCGCATCGACGTGCGCAGGGCCGCCTGGTGCGCGGCCTCCGCCGGGGCCGGCCACACGCGGGCGCCCGGCGTCGGGACCGGATCCGGCGGGGAGATCTTCGACAGGAGGGCCTTGAGGCCGTCGATGCGCTCCTCGTCCTCATGCAGCACGTACGACAGGTACGGCTCCGACGCCTGGTCGGCGATCGTGTAGACCGCGCACCAGGTGGCGAGCGTGGGCACCGTCATCTGCGCCATCAGCGCCAGCGTCTGGTCCCGGTCCAGGGTGCCCGCCAGCAGGTCGGAGGCCTCGACGAGGAAGCTGAGCGAGCCGCGCCGCAGCTTCTCCAACTCACCGAGCCGCGCCGACTCGACGGCGAGAGCGATGCGGTCCGCGGCGAACTGGAGGCGCAGCGCCTCCTCGTTGGAGTAGCGGCCCGGGGCCTCCGCCGCGACGCCGAGGGAGCCGGTGAGGCGGCCCTCGACCTTCAGCGGCACGGTGACGACCGAGCGCATCCCCGTACCGTTCAACAACGGCACCGCGCCCGGCACTTGGGTCAGGTCCTCGTGGACCGCGGGCATGCGCGCCGAGCCGTAGCGGCCGGGGCCGACCTCGACGGGGACGCGGGCGAAGCGCTGGCGGGCCGAGGGCAGGCCCGTGGAGGCGCGGACCTCCAACTCCGTCTCGTCGTCGGTGGCGAGGAGCAGGAACGCGGAGTCGCCGTCGAGCATGTCGCGGGCCCGCTCGACCGTGCGCTGGAGAAGTCCGTCCAGGTCGTCGGGGGCGGGGGAGCCGATGAAGACCTCGAAGGGGTCCGTGCCCTGGCTCTCGCCGTGCGCGCTGTTGTCGGAGGTGGAGACGCGGGTCGGGGTCTGGAGCACCGCGCGCTCGTGATCCCGTACGAGGAGGCAGACCGTGGACGGTTCGCCGTCGGTGTCGCGGACGCGCAGATGCGAGGCGTACACGGGCGTCACCCGGCCGCTCGCCCCGCGGATGCCGTAACTGCCCTCCCAGCGCGAGAGTTGAAGGGCATCGGCGATGCCCGTGCTGGTGCCGGGGGTGTGCGGCCAGGCCGCGAAGTCGGTCAGGGGCTTGCCGGTGACCTGCTCGGCGGTGAAGCCGAAGAGGTGCTCGGCGTCCTCGTTCCACGACGTGATCGCGCCGGTCCGGTCGATCTGGACGACGGCGACACGGACGTGCTCGTCGGCGAGGGGGAGGAGGTCGGTGGGGAGGACCGGGCCCGCGGCGCGGGTGCCCACCGAACGCTCGGGCAGGTCGAGTTGGAACCAGACCTGCTTGTGGGTGGCGGAGTAGTCGACGCCCCAGCGGGTGGCGAGCGCCGCGCAGAGCTGGAGGCCGCGGCCGCCCTCGCGGTCGGGGCTGCCCATGTTGATCGCGGCCGACTGGAGGGGGATCTCGCGCTCGGGGTAGCGGTCGGCGACCTCGACGCGGACATGGTCGTCACTGCGCAGACACAGGACCTCCGCGGACGTGCCCGCGTGGACCACCGCGTTCGTCACGAGCTCGCTGGTGAGGACCACGGCGTCGTCGATGATGTCCGTGTACCCCCAGCCCTGGAGGGTGTCGCGCACGAAGGAGCGGGCCGTGGCGACGGAACGCCCGACGGGTTCGAAGGTGGCGGCCGCGCGCGCGGTGATCACAGAACTCCCTGTCCGAGCCGTACTCTCTGTACTGCCAGCCGTACTCGCTGTACGAATGTCGAGGCCCAGGTCTCCCGTACCCATGTCTCGGCCGCCCCTCCGGTGCCCGCTCGTCTTCCGCCACCGCCCAGGCCGGGCGGACCGGGGTGGGTGGACAGCCGCTGCCAAGGTTACTTACCTTCGCCGTCCGTGCGGATGCCGGTCGCCGGTGTTTCCGTCCGGAGGGTGTGCGGACGGTGTGTGAAGCTGCCGAACTGTTATGGCCTGGTTCAGCCGGGGTGAAACACTGGGCAAGCTTCCGAAGAGTACGCATCGAAATCCGCGTGCGGCGGTAGAAGCGAATCCGAGCAACCCCGGCAACCCGAGCAGTACAGGTCAACCCCTGCGGGAGGGACACAGTGGAGTCTGGCGCAGCGACGCGGAGCAAGAAGACGCGCGCGGAAAGCGGACAGTCCCTGACGAAACAGCGTAAGTCGCGCAATGGCACCACCACGGTGGACACCGCTGCGCTGCATCGGCTGCTCGCAGGTCTTGTCGCCATGCGGGACGGGAATTTCCGCAAGCGGCTGACCGTCAACGGCGACGGGATGATGGCCGAGATCGCCGCCGTCTTCAACGAGGTGGCGGACCGCAATCTGCATCTCACCGGCGAGCTGGCGCGGGTGCGGCGGATGGTCGGGCGCGAGGGGAAGCTCACCGAGCGGCTGGAGACGGGCGCCTGCGAGGGCTCCTGGGCCTCGGCCATCAACAATTCCAACGCGCTCGTGGACGACCTCGTACGGCCCGTCTCCGAGGTGGGACGGGTGCTCACGGCGGTCGCCGAGGGTGACCTGTCGCCGCGCATGGAGCTGCGCTCTCAGGTGCCGGAGGGGACGGGGCATCCGCTGCGGGGCGAGTTCCTGAAGGTCGGGCGGACGGTCAACAACCTCGTCGACCAGTTGTCCACGTTCACCGACGAGGTCACGCGGGTGGCCAGCGAGGTCGGCACCGAGGGCAAGCTCGGCGGGCAGGCGCGCGTGCGCGGGATGTCCGGTTCGTGGAAGGATCTGACGGATTCCGTCAACACGATGGCGTACCGGCTGACGGCGCAGGTGCGTGACATCGCTCTCGTCACCACCGCCGTCGCCAAGGGCGATCTGTCCCGCAAGGTCACCGTCCACGTCGCCGGCGAGATGCTGGAGCTGAAGAACACCGTCAACACGATGGTGGACCAGCTCTCCTCGTTCTCCTCGGAGGTCACCCGGGTCGCCCGGGAGGTCGGCACCGAGGGCGAGCTGGGCGGGCAGGCGCAGGTCCCGGGTGTGGCCGGCGTGTGGAAGGACCTCACCGATTCGGTGAACCTGATGGCCGGCAACCTGACGGCGCAGGTGCGCGGGATCGCGCAGGTCACGACGGCTGTCGCCAACGGTGACCTGTCACAGAAGGTGACGGTGTCGGCGCGCGGCGAGGTCGCGCAGCTCGCCGAGACGATCAACCAGATGACCGAGACGCTGCGCACGTTCGCGGACGAGGTCACGCGCGTGGCCAACGAGGTCGGCGCGGAGGGCCAGCTCGGCGGCCAGGCGAACGTGCCGGGCGCGGCCGGCACCTGGAAGGACCTCACGGACTCCGTGAACACGGTCTTCCGGAACCTGACGACGCAGGTGCGCGACATCGCCACCGTCACGACGGCGGTGGCCAACGGTGACCTGTCGCAGAAGGTCACCGTCGATGTCGCCGGCGAGATGCTGGAGCTGAAGAACACCGTCAACACGATGGTGGACCAGCTCTCCGCGTTCGGCTCCGAGGTCACCCGGGTGGCCCGGGAGATCGGCGTCGAGGGTGAGCTGGGCGGTCAGGCGCTCGTGGTGGGCGCCGCCGGTACGTGGAAGGACCTCACCGACTCGGTGAACACGGCTTTCCGCAACCTCACCGGTCAGGTGCGCAACATCGCGCAGGTGACGACGGCGGTCGCCAACGGTGACCTGTCGCAGAAGGTCACCGTGGACGTCTCCGGCGAGATGCTCCAGCTCAAGAACACCGTGAACACGATGGTGGACCAGCTCTCCAGCTTCGCCGACCAGGTCACCCGTATGGCCCGTGACGTGGGCACCGAGGGCCGGCTGGGTGGTCAGGCGCGGGTGGACGGGGTCAGCGGCACCTGGAAGGAGCTGACCGACTCCGTCAACTTCATGGCCGGCAACCTGACCTCGCAGGTGCGGCAGATCGCGCAGGTGACGACGGCGGTCGCGCGGGGTGACCTGTCGCAGAAGATCGACGTGGACGCGCGCGGGGAGATCCTGGAGCTGAAGAACACCATCAACACGATGGTCGACCAGCTCTCCGCCTTCGCCGACCAGGTGACCCGGGTGGCCCGCGAGGTGGGCACGGAGGGGCGGCTCGGCGGGCAGGCGCAGGTGCCGGGCGTCGCCGGTGTGTGGCGGGATCTGACGGATTCCGTGAACGGTATGGCAGGCAACCTCACCGCTCAGGTGCGCAACATCGCGCAGGTCGCCACGGCGGTCGCGCGGGGTGACCTGTCGCAGAAGATCGACGTGGACGCGCGCGGGGAGATCCTGGAGCTGAAGAACACCCTCAACACGATGGTGGACCAGCTCTCGGCCTTCGCCGAGCAGGTCACGCGGGTGGCCCGTGAGGTGGGTACGGACGGCATCCTCGGCGGTCAGGCCGAGGTGCAGGGTGTGTCGGGTACGTGGAAGGACCTGACGCAGTCCGTGAACGGCATGGCCAACAACCTGACGCTCCAGGTGCGCAACATCGCCGAGGTGACCACGGCGGTGGCGCGCGGCGACCTCTCCAAGAAGATCACCGTCGACGCCAAGGGCGAGATCCTCGAACTCGTCACCACGGTGAACACGATGGTGGATCAGCTCTCCTCGTTCGCCGAGCAGGTGACGCGGGTGGCCCGTGAGGTGGGCACCGAGGGGCAGCTCGGCGGGCAGGCGCGGGTTCCGGGTGTGACGGGCATCTGGAAGGACCTCAGCGACAACGTCAACCTCATGGCCAACAACCTGACCATGCAGGTGCGCAACATCTCCCAGGTGGCGGCGGCCGTCGCCAACGGCGATCTGACCCGTACGGTGACGATCGAGGCGCGCGGCGAGGTCGCGCAGCTCGCGGACACGTTCAACACGATGGTGAAGACGCTGAGTTCGTTCGCCGACCAGGTCACCAAGGTGGCCCGTGAGGTGGGTACGGACGGCATCCTCGGCGGCCAGGCACGCGTGCCCGGTGTCTCGGGTACGTGGAAGGACCTCACCGAGTCGGTGAACGGCATGGCGTCGAACCTGACCGGCCAGGTCCGCAACATCGCCATGGTCACGACGGCCATCGCCAAGGGCGACCTGACCAAGAAGATCGACATCGACGCGCGGGGCGAGATCCTCGAACTGAAGACGACGATCAACACGATGGTCGACCAGCTGTCCTCGTTCGCCGAGGAGGTCACACGTGTGGCCCGCGAGGTGGGCACCGAGGGGCAGCTCGGCGGCCAGGCGCGGGTGCGGGACGTGGACGGCACCTGGCGAGACCTGACCGAGTCGGTGAACGAGATGGCCGGGAACCTGACCCGTCAGGTGCGCGCCATCGCGGCCGTCGCCACGGCGGTGACCCGCGGCGACCTCAACCTCAAGATCGACGTCGACGCGGCGGGGGAGATCCAGGTCCTCCAGGACAACATCAACAAGATGATCTCCAACCTGCGCGACACCACGATCGCCAACGAGGAGCAGGACTGGCTCAAGGGCAACCTGGCCCGTATCTCGGGTCTGCTCCAGGGCCGGCGCGATCTGGACGACGTGGCCTCGCTGATCATGAGCGAGCTGACGCCGGTGGTCTCCGCGCAGCACGGCGCGTTCTTCCTGGCGATGCCGCTGGAGGACGGTGCCGACGCGGCGATCCTGGACGAGGACGCGTACGAGCTGCGGATGCTGGGCAGTTACGGGTATTCGATGGGATCGATGCCGACCTCGTTCCGGCCCGGCGAGACGCTCATCGGGACGGCCGCGCAGGAGAAGCGCACGATCCTCGTGGACAACGCGCCCAGCGGCTATCTGAAGATCGCCTCGGGGCTCGGTGAGGCGCCGCCCGCGCAGGTCATCGTGATCCCGGTGCTGTTCGAGGGCACGGTCCTCGGCGTCATCGAACTGGCGTCGTTCACGCCGTTCACGCAGATCCAGAAGGACTTCCTGGGGCAGATCGCCGAGATGATCGCCACCAGCGTCAACACGATCTCCGTCAACACCAAGACGGAGGTGCTGCTGAAGCAGTCGCAGGAGCTGACCGAGCAGCTGCGTGAGCGCTCCGCCGAGCTGGAGAACCGGCAGAAGGCCCTCCAGGCGTCCAACGCGGAGCTGGAGGAGAAGGCCGAGCTGCTCGCTCAGCAGAACCGTGACATCGAGGTGAAGAACACCGAGATCGAGGAGGCGCGGCAGGTCCTGGAGGAGCGCGCCGAGCAGCTCGCCGTGTCGATGCGCTACAAGAGCGAGTTCCTCGCCAACATGTCGCACGAACTGCGTACGCCGCTCAACTCGTTGCTCATCCTCGCCAAGCTGCTCGCCGACAACGCCGATGCGAATCTGACGCCCAAGCAGGTCGAGTTCGCGGAGACGATCCACGGGGCCGGCTCCGACCTGCTCCAGTTGATCAACGACATCCTGGACCTGTCGAAGGTCGAGGCGGGCAAGATGGACGTCTCGCCGACGCGCATCGCGCTGGTGCAGCTCGTTGACTACGTGGAGGCCACGTTCCGTCCGCTGACCGCGGAGAAGCAACTCGACTTCTCCGTACGGGTGTCGCCGGAGCTGCCGACCACCCTGCACACCGATGAGCAGCGGTTGTTGCAGGTTCTGCGCAACCTCTTGTCGAACGCGGTGAAGTTCACCGACTCCGGCGCGGTCGAGCTGGTGATCCGTCCGGCGGGCAACGACGTGCCGAACGCGATCCGCGAACAGCTCCTGGAAGCGGGCTCGTTGCGGGACGCGGACGCCGATCTGATCGCCTTCTCGGTGACGGACACCGGCATCGGGATCGCGGCGAGCAAGATGCGGGTCATCTTCGAGGCGTTCAAGCAGGCGGACGGTACGACCAGCCGTAAGTACGGCGGCACGGGACTCGGTCTGTCGATCAGCCGGGAGATCGCGCGGCTGCTCGGCGGTGAGATCTACGCGCAGAGCGAGCCCGGTCGCGGCTCGACGTTCACGCTGTACCTGCCGCTGCACCCCAGCGAGCTGCCGCCCCAGGGGTACGCGCAGCTCGCGCCGACCATCGAACCGGGGGAGCGGCTCGCGCTCGGGTCGGCGTCGCAGGACAGCCCCGGACAGGCCGAGGCGCCGGCGCCCGTACAGCCGTACCAGGACACGCAGAACGGGACGGCGGCGCTGTTCAGGCGGCGGCGCAGGCAGGCGGCGGCTCCCGAGGCGCTGCCCGCGCTCCCGGCGCGTCCCGCGTCCGCACAGGACGGCTGGGAGGCGGGCCGGGCTGCCGGGGAGAACGGCGCGGCGGGCGCCGGTGAGGCCGAGCGGGGCGAGGGCGCCGACAGCGAGACGAAGCCGCGCCGCTCGTTCCACTTCGGTGGCGAGAAGGTGCTCATCGTCGACGACGACATCCGCAACGTCTTCGCGCTCACCAGCGTCCTGGAGCAGCACGGACTCGCGGTCCTGTACGCGGAGAACGGCCGTGAGGGCATCGAGGTCCTGGAGCAGCACGACGACGTGACGGTCGTGCTGATGGACATCATGATGCCGGAGATGGACGGGTACGCGACGACGACGGCGATCCGCAGGATGCCGCAGTTCGCGGGCCTGCCGATCATCGCGCTCACCGCGAAGGCGATGAAGGGCGACCGGGAGAAGGCCATCGAGTCGGGCGCCTCCGACTACGTGACGAAGCCGGTCGACCCCGATCATCTGCTGACTGTGATGGAGCAGTGGATGAGCGGTGAGTGACCGAAAGCGGAATCTTCACGCGCTGTCGCTGACCGGACGTGGCCGAAGCGGTGTACAAGTGCGGTGAGCCGGGAACCTTCCGGACCCGCGCCACGTTTCCGCTATGTGCACAGTGACATCGCGGTGACAGGGTGTGGCGACGGGCGGGGTGCGGCTACCATGACCGGCACAAGGACGGGCGACGCAAGGGAGTCGACCCCCGGGGCGGCGACAGGAGCCTCCCCGAGTCCTGCGGACAGGGGCGGCCCCATGCCGGGGCGAGGAGGGCGGGCCATGGTGCAGAAGGCCAAGATCCTCCTGGTCGATGACCGGCCGGAGAATCTGCTGGCGCTGGAGGCGATCCTCTCCGCGCTCGATCAGACGCTGGTGCGGGCATCGTCCGGGGAGGAAGCGCTCAAAGCACTGCTCACGGACGATTTCGCGGTCATTCTGCTGGACGTCCAGATGCCGGGAATGGACGGTTTCGAAACCGCGGCGCACATCAAGCGTCGGGAGCGGACACGAGACATCCCGATCATCTTCCTCACCGCGATCAACCACGGCCCCCACCACACCTTCCGGGGCTACGCGGCGGGCGCGGTGGACTACATCTCGAAGCCGTTCGACCCGTGGGTGCTGCGCGCGAAGGTCTCGGTCTTCGTCGAGCTGTACATGAAGAACTGCCAGCTCCGGGAGCAGGCCGCCCTGCTCCGCCTCCAGTTGGAGGGCGGCGGCAAGTCCGTCGGGGACGCCAAGGAGCCCGCGGGGCTGCTCGCCGAGCTGTCCGCCCGGCTCGCCGCCGTCGAGGAGCAGGCCGAGGCGCTGTCCAAGCAGCTCGACGACGACTCCGCCGACGCCGCGGCCGTCGCCACCGCCGCCCATCTGGAGCGCAAGCTCACGGGCCTGCGCAGAGCGCTCGACGCCCTGGAGCCCGGCACGGGCAGCGGCGCGCCGAGCCTGCCCTCGCAGAACTGACGCGCGCGGACCGTAGCGGCGGCGCCCCGGAAGGGGCTTGAGGACGCGTCAGCTCACGGCCCGTCACAGCGCGACACAAACGGGTGAAGCACTGGGCACACGTGTCCGCACGCGTCTCCCCCGGTAACCTCACACCCATGGCCTCACGTCCCGCAGCCAAGAAGACGCCCGCGAAGAAGACGGCGGCGCCGACCAAGGCTCCGGCGAAGAAGGCCCCTGCGAAGAAAGCGCCCGCCAAGAAGACCGCGGCGAAGAAGGCGCCCGCCAGGAAGGCCGCCGCGAAGAAGCCCGCTCCGAGGCCGGCCCCGAGCCCCACCGGCGGCCTGTACCGGCTCGTACGGGCGCTGTGGCTCGGCGTCGCGCACAGCGTGGGCGCCCTGTTCCGCGGCATAGGGCGTGGCGCGAAGGGGCTCGACCCGGCGCACCGCAAGGACGGGCTGGCGCTGCTGCTGCTCGGCGTCGCGCTGATCTGCGCCGCCGGCACCTGGTCCAACCTGCGCGGCCCGGTCGGCGACCTCGTCGAGATGCTGGTCACCGGCGCCTTCGGGCGGCTCGACCTGCTCGTACCGCTCCTGCTCGGCGGCATCGCCGTACGCCTGATCCGCCACCCCGAGCAGCCCGAGGCCAACGGGCGGATCGTCATCGGGCTGTCCGCGCTCGTCATCGGCGTGCTCGGCCAGGTCCACATCGCGTGCGGCTCCCCGGCCCGCGCCGACGGCATGCAGGGCATAAGGGACGCGGGCGGGCTCATCGGCTGGGCCGCGGCGACGCCGCTGAGCTTCACCGTCACCGATGTGCTCGCGGTGCCGCTGCTGGTCCTGCTCACCGTCTTCGGCTTGCTCGTGGTGACCGCGACGCCCGTCAACGCCATCCCGCAGCGGCTGCGCCAGGTCGGCGTGAAGCTCGGCATCGTCCACGACGACCTCGCCGCCGAAGAGGCTGCCCACGACGGCTATGACGGCTACGACGAGGAATGGCGCGAGGCGAGCCCCGCGCGCCCCCGGCGGCGCGGCCCCGCGCCCGCTTCCGGCGGCTACGACCCCGACCGCATAGAGGAAGACGCCCTCTCCCAGCGCCGCAAGCCCCGGCGCGCCTCCGTGCAGCCCGCGATGGAGCGCCCGCGCGACGCCGTCGACGTGGCCGCCGCTGCCGCCGCCGCGCTCGACGGCGCCGTCCTGCACGGCATGCCGCCCTCGCCGCTGGTCGCCGACCTCACCCAGGGCGTCGGCGGGGAGCGCGGACAGAGCACCGGCGGGGACCGCGGGCAGAGCACCGGGGAGGCGCCCGCGCCGGAGCGCACCGCGCCCGTACCGACCGCCCGCGCCCAGCAGAGCGCGCCCGAGGAGACGCCCCCCAAGCTCGCCGTGCCGGACCTCACCAAGTCCGCGCCCGACCAGCAGGAGCGCGAGCTGCCCGCCCGCGCCGAGCAGCTCCAGCTGTCCGGCGACATCACCTACGCGCTGCCCTCGCTCGACCTGCTCACCCGCGGCGGCCCCGGCAAGTCCCGCAGCGCCGCCAACGACGCGGTCGTCGAGTCGCTGTCGACCGTCTTCACCGAGTTCAAGGTCGACGCGGCCGTCACCGGCTTCACCCGCGGCCCCACGGTCACCCGTTACGAGGTCGAGCTCGGCCCCGCCGTCAAGGTCGAGAAGATCACCGCGCTGGCCAAGAACATCGCGTACGCCGTCGCCTCACCGGACGTGCGGATCATCTCGCCGATCCCCGGCAAGTCCGCCGTCGGCATCGAGATCCCCAACACCGACCGCGAGATGGTCAACGTGGGCGACGTGCTCCGCCTCGCGGACGCCGCCGAGGACGATCACTCGATGCTGGTCGCGCTCGGCAAGGACGTCGAGGGCGGCTACGTGATGGCGAACATCGCCAAGATGCCGCACATCCTCGTCGCCGGCGCCACCGGCTCCGGCAAGTCGTCCTGCATCAACTGCCTGATCACCTCGATCATGATGCGGGCGACCCCCGAGGACGTACGGATGGTCCTCGTCGACCCCAAGCGCGTGGAGCTGACCGCGTACGAGGGCATCCCGCACCTCATCACGCCGATCATCACCAACCCGAAGAAGGCCGCGGAGGCCCTCCAGTGGGTCGTGCGCGAGATGGACCTGCGCTACGACGACCTCGCCGCGTTCGGCTACCGGCACATCGACGACTTCAACCAGGCCATCAGGGACGGCAAGCTCACCACCCCCGAAGGCAGCGAGCGGGAGCTGAAGCCGTACCCGTATCTGCTGGTCATCGTGGACGAGCTGGCCGACCTCATGATGGTCGCCCCGCGAGACGTCGAAGACGCCATCGTGCGCATCACGCAGCTCGCGCGCGCGGCCGGCATCCATCTGGTGCTCGCCACCCAGCGGCCCTCCGTCGACGTCGTCACCGGTCTGATCAAGGCGAACGTGCCCTCGCGGCTCGCCTTCGCCACCTCCTCGCTCGCCGACAGCCGCGTCATTCTCGACCAGCCGGGCGCCGAGAAGCTGATCGGCAAGGGCGACGGCCTGTTCCTGCCGATGGGCGCGAACAAGCCCACCCGTATGCAGGGCGCCTTCGTCACCGAGGACGAGATCCACGGCGTCGTACAGCACTGCAAGGACCAGATGGCGCCGGTCTTCCGCGACGACGTCGTGGTCGGCCAGAAGCAGAAGAAGGAGATCGACGAGGACATCGGCGACGACCTGGAGCTGCTGTGCGCGGCGGCCGAGCTGGTCGTCTCCACCCAGTTCGGCTCGACCTCCATGCTCCAGCGCAAGCTGCGCGTGGGGTTCGCCAAGGCGGGGCGTCTGATGGACCTCATGGAGTCGCGCAACATCGTCGGGCCGAGCGAGGGCTCCAAGGCGCGTGACGTTCTTGTGAAGCCTGACGAGCTGGACGGGGTGCTTGCCGTGATCCGGGGGGAGTCCGGTTCCTGAGGGCGGCTCCTGAGTGCGGCGGGCGCGGTTCCTGGGCGGGGCCCGGGTGCGGTGAGCCGCCTCGTGAGCCGGTTTGCGCATCGGATGTCACTCGTAAGGGCTGACGGGGCAACCGTTTCCCTTTCGCGTACGTCAAGTTGAGAGAAGGGGCGGCGTGCCGCCCCGACACCGGGGTATCCGGGCATTCCGGTGGCTCTGATGGCGTACAAAGTCGGACCGCCCGGTTGCCCCACCCTTTCGTCACCCCCCTAGACTGAACCTCCAGCAGGTGGCTACACGCTCGAAAGGCGCCCCCGTGTCCATCGGCAACTCCCCTGAAGACGACCGTCCTTCGGAAGACCTCAGCCCGCGGGAACCGCAGGCCGACGACCGGCCGTCGATCGGCCACGCCCTTCAGCAGGCGCGGATCGCCGCCGGCCTGACCGTCGACGAGATCAGCCAGACGACCCGGGTGCGCATCCCCATCGTGCACGCCATCGAGCAGGACGACTTCTCGCGCTGCGGCGGCGACGTGTACGCGCGCGGTCACATCCGCACCCTCGCGCGCGCGGTCGGCCTCGACGCCGATCCGCTGGTGGCGCAGTTCGACGCCGCGCACGGCGGCCGTCCCGCGCCCACGCCCGCCACGCCCCTGTTCGAGGCCGAGCGGATCCGCTCCGAGCCCCGCCGGCCGAACTGGACGGCGGCCATGGTCGCCGCCATCGTCGCCGTGATCGCCTTCGTGGGCTACACCGCGCTGGGCGGCAGCGACGGCGGCGACAAGCAGCAGGCCGCCGAGGGCGCCACCGCGACCGGCAAGGCCGCCCGGCCCAGCCCGAGCGCCTCCGCCAAGAAGCCCGCCGACCCCAAGCCCGTGCCCTCCGACAGCGCCATCGCCGCCGCGCCTCGCGACAAGGTCACCGTGAAGGTCAGCGCCGCCGACGGCCGTAGCTGGATCTCCGCCAAGGACCACAACGGACGCACGCTGTACGACGGCCTCCTGGAGAAGGGCCAGTCCAAGACCTTCCAGGACAACAAGAAGGTCGATCTCGTCCTCGGCGACGCGGGCGCGATCCAGCTCTTCGTCAACGGCAAGCAGATCGAGGACGAGTTCCGGCCCGGGCAGGTCGAGCGGCTCACCTATACGAAGGGTGACCCGGAGGTCGGCTGACGCGACCCGGAGGGCGGCTGACGCTCCGCCGCCCGTGCGCCTACGCGTTCGTGCGCCCGGGTGGGCCGCGACACCGGTCAGCCGCTTGGAGTCCGCCCGGGCTCGACAGGCGGCGCGCGGGTCACGCGGGTCAGGGGCGGTCCCCGAAGCGGCCGGCCGGTGCCGGGCGCGGACTCCGGTCACCCTCGCGGCGAGTGCTGTCAGTGGAACGAAGTAGTCTTGAGTCCATGCCCGAACGCCGTACCGTCGCACTTGTCACCCTTGGCTGCGCTCGTAACGAGGTGGACTCGGAGGAGCTCGCAGGCCGCTTGGAGGCGGACGGCTGGGAGCTCGTCGAGGACGCCGAGGCCGCCGATGTCGCCGTCGTGAACACCTGCGGCTTCGTCGACGCCGCCAAGAAGGACTCCGTCGACGCCCTCCTCGAAGCCAATGACCTCAAGGGCCACGGCAGAACCCAGGCCGTCGTCGCCGTCGGCTGCATGGCCGAGCGATACGGCAAGGAGCTGGCCGAGGCGCTTCCCGAAGCGGACGGCGTCCTCGGCTTCGACGACTACGAGGACATCTCCGGCCGCCTCCAGACGATCCTGTCCGGCGGCAGCGTCGAGGCCCACGCGCCGCGCGACCGGCGCAAGCTGCTGCCGATCAGCCCCGCGGAGCGCCAGGAGGCCGGCGCCGGCATCGCCCTGCCCGGGCACGCCCCCACCGACCTGCCCGACGGACTCGCCCCCGCCTCCGGACCGCGCGCCCCGCTGCGCCGCCGGCTCGGCGGAGCGCCTGTCGCCTCGGTCAAGCTCGCCTCCGGCTGCGACCGGCGCTGCACCTTCTGCGCCATCCCCTCGTTCCGCGGCTCCTTCATCTCGCGGCGCCCCTCCGATGTGCTCAACGAGACGCGCTGGCTCGCCGAGCAGGGCGTCAAGGAGATCATGCTGGTCTCCGAGAACAACACCTCGTACGGCAAGGACCTCGGGGACATCCGGCTGCTGGAGTCGCTGCTGCCCGAGCTGGCGGCCGTCGACGGGATCGAGCGGGTGCGCGTCAGCTATCTGCAGCCCGCCGAGATGCGCCCCGGCCTCATCGACGTGCTCACAGGCACCGAGAAGGTCGCGCCCTACTTCGACCTCTCCTTCCAGCACTCCGCCCCCGGCGTGCTGCGCGCGATGCGCCGCTTCGGCGACACGGACCGCTTCCTGGAGCTGCTCGACACCATTCGGACCAAGGCCCCGCAGGCGGGTGTCCGCTCCAACTTCATCGTGGGCTTCCCCGGCGAGTCCGAGTCCGACCTCGCCGAGCTGGAGCGCTTCCTGACCGGGGCGCGCCTCGACGCCATCGGCGTCTTCGGCTACTCCGACGAGGAAGGCACCGAGGCCGCCACGTACGACGACAAGCTCGACGAGGACGTCGTCGCCGAGCGCCTCGCGCGCGTGTCCCGGCTCGCCGAGCAGCTCGTCTCGCAGCGCGCCGAGGAGCGGCTGGGCGAGACCGTGCACGTCCTCGTGGAGAGCGTCGACGAGTCCGAGGACGGCGACGGTGTCGTCGGCCGCGGCGCGCACCAGGCGCCCGAGACGGACGGGCAGGTGCGCCTCACGAGCGGCGCCGGCCTCGCCGTGGGCCGTATGGTCGAGGCGAAGGTCGTCGGGACCGAGGGAGTGGATCTCGTCGCCGAACCGCTGGACTGTGCTGAGGAGGCGGGCAGATGACCGGAGTCCCGGCATCCGCCGCGGGCGGCACCGGCGGCAGGCCGGCGCCCGGCGGCAAGCTGGGTGCGGCGGCCGTCGACGAGGCCAGCCTGTGGAACATCGCCAACATCCTGACGATGGTCCGGCTGCTCCTCGTGCCGCTGTTCGTCGTCCTGCTGCTGATGGACGGCGGCTACGACCCGGTGTGGCGGGCCTGGGCCTGGGCGGCGTTCGCCGTCGCCATGATCACCGACGTCTTCGACGGTCATCTGGCGCGTACGTACAACCTGGTCACGGACTTCGGGAAGATCGCCGACCCCATCGCCGACAAGGCGATCATGGGGGCGGCGCTCATCTGTCTCTCCTCACTGGGTGATCTGCCCTGGTGGGTGACGGGCGTCATCCTCGGCCGTGAACTCGGCATCACGCTGCTGCGCTTCCTGGTGATCCGCTACGGCGTGATCCCGGCCAGCCGCGGCGGCAAGATGAAGACGCTGGCGCAGGGCACGGCCGTCGGCATGTACGTACTGGCGCTGACGGGCCCCCTCGCCACGTTCCGCTTCTGGGTGATGGCCGTCGCCGTCGCGCTGACCGTGATCACCGGTCTGGACTATGTGCGCCAGGCCGTGGTGCTGCGCCGGGCGGGTCTCGCGGAGGCGCGGGCGGCGTCGCGGGAGTCTGCCGAGCGGGCGGCCGAGGGGTCGGCGGCGGGTGAGCTGGTGCCGGGCGAGTCGGTCGTGGCGGGTGAGCCGGTGGCGGGTGAGTCGGTCGTGGCGGGTGAGTCGGTGGCGGCGGGGCTGGCCTCGAGTGAAACTGGTGCCGCCGAGGCGGGTCCCGCGCAGGAGGCGACAGAGAAGTGACGTACGAGGCTGCCGAGGTGCTGCGACTGCTGGCCGCGCGGGGCGAGACCGTCGCCGCCGCGGAATCGCTGACCGGCGGCCTCGTCTCCGCGGAGCTGGTGCAGGTCCCGGGCGCGTCCCAGACCGTACGCGGATCCGTCACCGCCTACGCGACCGAGCTGAAGCACTCCGTGCTCGGCGTCGAAGAGGACCTCCTCGACAAGCACGGCGCCGTGCACCCCGAGGTCGCCGCGCAGATGGCCGAAGGCGTGCGGCGGCTGCTCGGGGCCGACTGGGGCATCTCCACGACCGGGGTCGCCGGGCCGGAGCCGCAGGACGGACAGCCCGTCGGGCTCGTCTACGTGGCCGTCGCGGGGCCTGGGCCGGGCGGCGCCGGGGGCGGACCGGATTTCGCTGGTAGCCGCAAAGTGGCCGAGCTGCGGTTGAACGGCGACCGGACGGAAATCCGTACAGAGAGCGTACGGAGCGTGCTCGGACTGCTTATCGAGGAGCTGGTCGGAGGGCGTGCGAGCGAACCCGGGGTTCTGGCGCGACCTCGCGGCACCGCCCGGCGGCGCAGTCGACGGCGACAAGGCCAAGATGCTGGCGCATGTCCAGGACAACCTCAGCATGGCGCTGGCCAACGCCTCGCACGGCGACAGCCCCGCGATGGAGCAGTGGAAGAGGGAGGTGATCGCGGACGGTACCAAGATCTTCCCGGTCGATCCGAAGATGCCCATGGGCCCGAACGGGTTCCAGGTCATGAGTAGCCTGATGCACAAGGGCAAGTTCGACTCGGACTTCCTGGATGACTACGGCAAGGCGATGGTGAAGTACGAGCGCGACTATCCGGGCGACCCCAAGCTCGCGTGGCGCGATACCGCCAACCTGGAGTACCCGTCCACGGGCAACCTCAACGACCCCGTCTTGGGCTTCATGGACGCGCTGGGCCACAACCCGCAGGAGTCGCTGAAGTTCTTCGACGAGTCGACCGGCCAGGGCGACGAAAAGATGACTAATTTCGACTACTTCGCGGGCCACGACAAGGGTGCCCGCGAGTGGCCCGTCGGCGAGGACGGCAAGGCGCTCGGCTACAACAACCTGGGGCACGCACTGGAGTCGGCCACGCTGGGCTACGCGTACGACGATCAACCGCCCCACATCCCACCGATGCACACGGCAGCAGAGATCCAGGCCCGAGAGCACCGTCTCGACCTTGTGGAGCGAGTCATGGAGAACTACAAGTCTTCCGACATCATCGACCACCAGCCGGGAGTCCGGGACAGTCTGGCGAAGATCGCGGCGGGCAACATCGACAGCTTGAACTACAGCATGGCTGACTGGGGTGGCAGCGGCGAGCAAAGCGACCGCGACGGTCTGTACAACGCGGACGAGCGCCACCTCCGTGACCTGGGTCGAGGGAACTCGATCAATTTCTTGCGGGCGCTCGGCTCCGACGAGTCTTCCTACGAGACCGTGTCTGCGGCCCAGCAGGTGTACGGCACCAACGTGATGGCAGCCCAGGGCGACAACGACGGCCGCGTGCAGGACGCCGCGATGCACAGCGTCGAGATGCACGGCCTGCTGGACCAGGCCCGTACCGAGGCCATCGGTCACCAGTACGCCGACGAGGAGGACGCGCGGAACCGGGCGCTCGAAAAGCAGGCCGCGTGGCGCGAGTTCGCAGTCGGCGCGGCGATCGGTGTCGGTACCGGCGTGGCTTCGGAGGTCATGATCCCGGCTGCCGGCGTCGCGGCCATCGCGGTTCCGCTCGCGTACGAGTCCGCCGGCTCAGCCGGTGAAACCATGATGGGAACGCACACGATCGACTGGCTCCACGACAATGAATACAACAATGACCAAAAAGCCATCGATTCCGTCCAGGATGCAAAAGACCGTGGAGCGAACAGAGCGATGACACCGCTCTTGAATTACGCGAAGGACCAGCACATGACTCCGCATCAAGTCTCGGAACTGACTCGGAATGCGCAGGACGCATACGATCGTGGCGGAAACGCCAGCGACACCGATGACACGCGGGGCTGGTGACAGGGGTGCGTAAGGCCGTCCTCGTTCCTGCCATGGCTGCGCTGCTCCTTGTGTCCGCTGGATGCAGCTCCGACAGCAAGAAGAAGCAAGCCGGCCCCGCGGCGGAAACCTGCAAAACCTTCCTCGGTGAAGCCGGAGAGGCATGGGTGAAGGGCAGCGCCAAGCAAGAGACCGGCGTGAGGGACGTCACGGGCCTTGCCGCCGCCCAAGAGGAATTCCGAAAGAACGCCAAGTCGTGGCGCCCCGCAGATAAAGGTAAGGTATCCCGTGTCAGGGATTCCGAGGTCTGTAACATCAGTGTGCGCGAACAGAGGCCGCACAAGGATTACTTGTCGCTACGCTTCGGTGCATCCGGGTTTCCCTTTGATGCCCCCTTCGGTGAAGAAGGTGAGTCCAGCGGCTCTGAAACTCTGATCCCGGTAAATTCTGACGTGAAGCTGGTCACCAGGAAACCACTCGGCTCGACCACTTATTATGTCTATGTGAAGTGCCAGGTGTCTGGGGCGGAATCCGGTCAAGAAGTGGGTATGCCGCTGGAGGGGTCCATGGCGGATACTCTCACCGGTAGCGGGAGGGCGGAGCACTTGAAGCGTCTTCTCTACTCCGCCCGCGTGGCGGCGAAGGAATTCGGCTGCTCGAATAGCCCTGTCATTCCGGCCGTCCCTTCATCGCGTTGACCGGCAAGGTCGGCCTGCCAGTTCGCGGCTCATGGGCGTGGCGTGAAAGCCGCATGGTGTCCGCGTTTGGCTTCGGGGGCCGGCCGGCCGGATCTCGTACGACGGGCCCCGTGTCGTGCTCACCGCGGGAGGACTGGGTGCCACCTGGGCCCTGGAGGCGCGGCGCGCTCATCGGGCGTTCGCGTCGCTGGCCGTCAGCTGTGCCACGTAGGGCGTGGCTGTGAGTGTTCGCCCGGAGTGGAACCGCGGATGTAGGTAGCCGGCCCCGGGTAAACCATCGACATGAAACGTCGACAACAATTCAGTCGGTGGCCCCCGACCATGGGACGCCAGATTTACGAGTGGTCCGCCTGGGAACGATCAGCGAGGGCATCCGGCCTCGGGGTTATGTGATGCAGGTCACGGGAATGGTCCGCGTGCGAGATCGTGTTGACGCTCGTCGAGGCGTCCGCGGCGAGGGCCTGCGGCCGAACCCGCACTGGTACTACCGTGAGGCTGGGGACGGGCCGGCAGACGAAAGCGGCCCCCAGGGTAGCCTCAAGGACAACTATTCTGACGTCATCGCAGGTGGCAGCGTTGCAGCGACTCTCCGGGGGGTTTTGATGTTTGCAGCCCTGAGTGAACACGACATCGCTCCCCGCACGGCCGCCGTGCGAGGCGGTACGGTGGGGCGTGAAGGATGCGGCTACGCGGTCCGAGGAGGGAGCCACCGATGATTCTGCTCCGTCGCCTGCTTGGTGACGTGCTGCGTCGGCAGCGCCAGCGCCAGGGCCGTACTCTGCGCGAAGTCTCCTCGTCCGCCCGAGTCTCGCTCGGCTATCTTTCCGAGGTGGAGCGGGGGCAGAAGGAGGCTTCCTCCGAGCTGCTCTCCGCGATCTGCGACGCGCTTGACGTACGGATGTCCGAGCTGATGCGCGAGGTGAGCGACGAGCTCGCTCTCGCGGAGCTGGCCGAGTCGGCAGCAGCGGTCCCGTCGGAGCCGGTGCCCGCACCGGTTCGTCCGATGCTCAATTCCGTCTCCGTGGCCGGCGTTCCGCCGGAGCGGGTGACCATCAAGGCGCCTGCGGAGGCGGTCGACGTCGTAGCGGCCTAGCCCCTGGTCCTCAGGACAGGGGTCCTGGCACCGCCGGCCTTGCGTCTCCGTACAGCGTGACGTGTGCGAAAGCCCTGATCGGGTACCCGATCAGGGCTTTCTGCTGTCTTTTGCAGGGACGGAAGGGACGGAAGTCCATGGCTAAAGTCGTCATGTGTCCGTAATAGTTCCTGTGTGCCATCGTTGATGGTGTTTCGATACGGAGGTGACGGATGAACGTCGTGAAGAGCCCGCTGTCCGATGCTGACCTGAAGACCGTGTCCGAGGCGCTGCAGGGCGCCCTCGTGGACCTGGTGGACCTCTCGCTGGTGGCGAAGCAGGTCCACTGGAATGTGGTGGGACCCCGGTTCCGCTCGGTGCATCTGCAGCTCGATGAGGTCGTCGACATGGCCCGGCAGTACTCCGACACGGTGGCGGAGCGCGCGTCCGCGCTCGGCGTGTCGCCCGACGGGCGCGCCAAGACCGTCGCCGCGGCCAGCGGCATCGGTGCCGTGGCCGAGGGCTGGGTGAAGGACGTGGACGCCGTCGGCACGCTCGTCGACGCGCTCGGTGCCGTGATCACCCGAATGCGGGAGCGGATCGACGCGACCGGCGAGGCCGACCCGGTGAGCCAGGACATCTTCATCGGCATCACCGGCGACCTGGAGAAGCACCACTGGATGTTCCAGGCCGAGCACAGCGGCTGAGGCCGCGGTCGCCGGGTGGTGGGACGCCACCACGGGAGCCGGGGGCGCGCCACGCATCGTCGTGGCGCGCCCCTTGTGTGCGCTCCGGGGGACGCGGTGGGGTGGTGGGGTTGTTCCGGCGGTGGTCTTGTGGGCTTCGGGGGCGGTGCGGGCGAGCGGGTTCCGTTTGGGTGGTGACCTTGGGTCGCCTGGGCGGTGACGCTGGGTTGCTTGGCGGTTCCTGCGGGGCCGGTGGTGGCTGCGGGGTCCGTGGAGTCCGTGGGGTCTGAGGGCTCTGTGGGGCGGTAGTGGGTCTGGCGGCGGTGGTCGGAGGCGCGAAGGTGCGTCAGGTCAGTGGAGGTGGCGGCGGTGACACGGCGGACGCTGCGCTGGATACCGGTGCTCGTACTGGGCGCGCTGTGGTGGTGGGGTGTGCTGCGGCTCGCCTTCGCACCTGACGCGGGCGCGTTCGAGGGTGCCGTCGCGGCCGGCGGCTGGGGGCTGAGTCTGCTCCCGGTGCACGCGTTGCCGAAGTCGCGGGCTGCGGGGGTCGCGGGGGCGCCGGGCAGGCATGGGGCGCGGCGCGTGCGGCTTGTTGCGGTACGGGTGGTGCGGGGTGTGGGGGCGGGGCTGTGGGGGCGGGTGCGGGGTCGTTCTGCTGAGGTGGGGTCGGCTGGGGCGGGTTCTTCGGTGGGCGGTACGGGGGAGGGGAGCGGTGGGGCCGGTGCGGCTGGTCGGGGTGGTGCGGCTGGCGGGGGTGGTGAGGCTGACCAAAATGGCGGGGCCGGTGGGGGCCGGTGGGGGCCGTGGGGGCGGTGAGGCCGGTGGGGGTGGTTGGGGTGGTGTGGTCACCAGGGCATGGCGACGCCGCCGTTCGGGCGGAGGATCTGGCCGGTCGTGAACGCCGCCGCGTCCGACGCGAGGTGCAGTACCGCGTGCGCGACGTCGTCCGGTTCGCCCACTCGGCCCAGCGGGGACATCCGTACCATCAGCGCCTCGGTGTGGGCCTGTACGTCCTCGTCGTGCCGGGTCGTCATCGGCGTACGGATCCAGCCGGGCGCGACCGCGTTGACGCGGATGCCGTGCGGGCCGACTTCCGTGGCGAGGGTCTTCGTGAGCTGGACGACCGCCGCTTTGGCCACGCCGTAGCAGAGCAGCCCCGGGCCGCCGGTGTCGACGGCGCCTGAGGCCATCGTGACGATGCTGCCCCGCGTACCCGCCGCGATCATGGCGCGGGCCGCCTCCTGACACGCGTACAGCACGCCCTTGAAGTTCACGGCGAACACGCGGTCCAGGTCCTCGTCGCGTGTCTCCAGGACCGGGCTGCTGTGCATGATCCCGGCGACCGCCGCGAGGATGTCCAGGCCGCCGGAGGTGCTGACGGTCGCGGCGACGGCCTGCGCGAGCTGTGCGCGGTCACTCACGTCGACGGTGTGGGTGTGGGCCGTGCCGCCGCGTTCCTCGATGCGGGCCGCCGTCTCGTGCAGGCCCTGCGGGTCGCGGTCCGCGCAGTGCACGGTGGCGCCCGCTTCGGCGAGCAGGACGGCGCAGGCGCGGCCGATACCGCTCGCGGCGCCGGTGACGAGTGCGGTGCGTCCGGTGAGGTCGTACGCCTTGACGGGCATGAGGGGACGGTACGAGCTTTTCTGACGGGGCGTCAATTGGCGTGCGGGGGGTGGTTATGGGCGTGCGGCGGGTTCGTACTGCGCGTGCGGGGCGGCTGGGCGCGGTGCGGGTCAGCTGGGGAGGAGGCCGGCCGGGGTGAGGTCAGCGGGTGGGGGCGGGGCCCGGCTGGCAGGTGGGGCACCAGTAGGTGGGGCGTTCGCGGGAGCCGTCGCCCTGGTCGGCCACCCGGATCGGGGTGCGGCAACGCAGGCAGGGGCGCGGGGCGCGGCCGTAGACGTAGAGGCGTTCGCCGGGGCGGGTGCTGCCGGTGGTGACGCGGTTCGGGCGGTCGCGGTTGGCTTCCAGGAGCTTCTTGGCGAGCGGCGGGATGCGGTCGGCGGTCTCGGCGGGGAGGGCGCCGACGGGCTGCCAGGGGCTGGTGCGGAGCAGGAAGCACAGCTCGGATTTGTAGATGTTGCCGATGCCGGCGAGGTTGCGCTGGTCGAGGAGGGCTTCGCCGAGTTCGCGGGCGGGGTCCCTGAGGAGGTTGCGCAGGGCCGTGTCCGGGTCCCAGTCGGGGCCGAGGAGGTCGGGGCCGAGGTGGCCCACGGCCTTCGGCTCGTCGCTGGTCCGGATCAGTTCCAGCACGGGCAGGCGGTAGCCGACGGCGGTGTGGGCCGCGTTGCCGAGGATCGCCCGGATCTGGTGGGCGGGGCCGCCGCGCCAGCGCTCACCTGCGGCGAAGACGCGCCAGGAGCCGTCCATCCGCAGATGCGAGTGCAGGGTGAGGCCGCCTTCTACGCGGGTCAGCAGGTGCTTGCCGCGCGGGGTGACGTCCAACACCGTCCGGCCGCGCAGGTCCGACGTGGCGAAACGGGGGACCCGCAGGTCGTAGCGCGTCAGCACCTGTCCCGCCAGCGCGTGGTCCAGCCGCTTGGCGGTCTGCAGGACGGTGTCTCCTTCGGGCATGTCATCAGGGTAGGTGGGGCGGGGTGGCGGTGCGGGGTGAGTGGTGTGTGCGGGGTGAGGGGGCGAGGTCGCCGGGGGCGGGACCGGGCGGGGCCAGAGCTGGCCGGGGCCAGGTCTCCTACGCCCTGAGTCTCAGCCCCCTCGGCGTCGCGTGGAAGCCGGCCGCTTCCAGGAGCGGGGCGTACGGGGAGGTCAGCGCCGCCGTGCCGTTGACGCGCTCGACGGTGATCGTGCCGAGCGCGCCGGAGCGGGCCGCGTCCGCGAGCGCGCCCGCCGCGGCCGGTACGCGCGGGTCCTCCGCCAGTTGGGCCGGGGTGCCGGGAGCCTCGGCGGAACCGTCCGTGGACGGCCACGCGAGCAGCGTCTTGCCGCCGCGCTCCATGTAGAGCGTCAGCTCCCCGTCGACCAGGACCACCAGGGAGCCGGCTTTGCGCCCGGGCTTGTGACCCGCTCCGGTCGGCGGCTCGGGCCAGGGCAGGGCCGCCCCGTACGCGTTGGCCGGGTCCGCCGCCGCCAGCACCAGCGCCCGCGCGGCCGCCGATCTGCCCGGCGCGTCCACGGCCGCGTACGGATCGGGCGGTGCGGCGCCCCGCTCCCGCGCGTTCGCCGCGGCGCGCAGGCGGTCCACCGCGCCGTCCATGGTGAACTGGGCCGCGCCGAGCCCCTCCACCACGTATCCGCGCCGTGCCTGCCCGCTCTCCTCGAAGACGGACAGAACCCGGTACGTCGCCGAGAAGCCGCCCTCGACCCCTTCGGCGGCGACGGCCCCGCGGGTCACCACGCCGTGCCGGTCCAGGAGGGTGCGGGCCAGGGCGTGGGCGCGGACCGTCGCGTCCGGCTCCGGCGCGGGCAGCAGCGACCAGCGGCCGGCGACCGTCGGCGGGCCGGTGCGGGAGGAGGCCCGGGCGGCCGCCGTGAGGCTCCCGTAACGCCCGCGCGGCACCGCTCTGCGCGCGCGGTGCGCCGTGGAACCGGCGGTGCGGCCCGAGCCGAGCACCGCGCGCATCGGCGCCAGCGTGTCGTTCGTCAGGCGGCCCGACCAGGCCAGCTCCCACAGGGCGTCGGCGAGCTGAGGGTCGGACGCCTCGGGGTGCGTCGTGGCGCGGACCTGATCGGCGATCTGCCGGAAGAACAGACCGTAGCCGCCGGACAGCGCGTCCAGCACCGACTGGTGCAGGGCCGTCGGCTCGAGCGGGTGCGGGGGCGGCAGCAGCAGCGGAGCCGCGTCGGCGAGATACAGGCTCACCCAGCCGTCCTTGCCCGGCAGCGAGCCCGCGCCCGCCCACAACACCTCACCGGACGCGGTGAGTTCGTCGAGCATCGCCGGGGCGTAGTTCGCCAGGCGCGAGGGCAGCACCAGCTTCTCCAGTGCCGACGCGGGTACGGAAGCGCCCTGGAGCTGCTCGATCGCGCGCACCAGGCCGTCCATGCCGCGCAGCCCGCCGCCGCCCACGTGCTGCCATTGCGGCAGGAACTGGGCGAGCGCGGCCGGCGGCACCGGCTCCAGCTCGTGCCGCAGCGCCGCGAGAGAGCGCCGCCGCAGCCGGCGCAGGACCGCCGCGTCGCACCACTCCTGGCTGATGCCCGCAGGATGGAACTCGCCCTGCACCACCCGCCCCGCCGCCGCGAGCCGCTGCAACGCGCCCTCGGTGACCGCCGTGCCGAGCCCGAAACGGGCCGCGGCCGTGGCCGACGTGAACGGGCCGTGCGTGCGCGCGTACCGGGCGAGAAGGTCGCCCAGCGGGTCCTTGACCGGCTCCGTGAACGCCTCCGGGACGCCGACCGGCAGCGCCGTGCCGAGCGCGTCCCGCAGCCGGCCCGCGTCCTCGATCGCCGCCCAGTGGTCCGCGCCCGCGACCCGGACCCGGATGGCGCGCCGGGCCGCCGCCAGCTCCCGCGCCCAGCCCGGCTCCGCGCCCCGCTCCGCCAGCTCCCCGTCCGTCAGCGGACCGAGCAGCCGCAGCAGGTCCGCGACGCCCTCGGCGTCCTTGACGCGCCGGTCCTCCGTACGCCATTGCAGTTCCTGCTCCAGCTCGGCCAGAACGTCCGCGTCGAGCAGTTCGCGCAGCTCCGCCTGGCCCAGCAGCTCGGCCAGCAGATGCGAGTCGAGCGACAGCGCCGCCGCACGCCTCTCCGCGAGCGGCGAGTCACCCTCGTACAAGAACTGAGCCACGTAACCGAACAGCAGGGAGCGCGCGAACGGGGACGCCTCCGGGGTGGTGACCTCGACGAGGCGGACCCGGCGCGCCTCGATGTCCCCCATCAGCTCCGCGAGTCCCGGTACGTCGAAGACGTCCTGGAGGCACTCGCGCACCGCTTCGAGGACGATCGGGAACGAGCCGAACTCGCTGGCCACCTCCAGCAGTTGCGACGCCCGCTGCCGCTGCTGCCACAGGGGCGTGCGCTTGCCCGGGTTGCGCTTGGGGAGCAGCAGCGCGCGGGCCGCGCACTCGCGGAAGCGGGCCGCGAACAGGGCCGAGCCGCCGACCTGATCGGTGACGAGCTGGTCCACGTCACCCTTGTCGAAGGCGACGTCGGCGGCGCCGATGGGGGCCTGCTCGGCGTCGTACTCCAGGCCCGGCTTGGAAGGCTCCTGGTCGAGCAGGTCGAGGCCCATGAGATCGGCGTCAGGAAGGCGCAGCACGATGCCGTCGTCGGCGTGCATGACCTGCGCGTCCATGCCGTACTTCTCGCTGAGGCGGGCCCCCAGGGCGAGCGCCCACGGGGCGTGGACCTGGGCGCCGAACGGGGAGTGGACCACGACCCGCCAGTCGCCCAGCTCGTCGCGGAACCGCTCCACGACGATCGTGCGGTCGTCCGGGATGTGACCGCACGCCTCCCGCTGCTCGGCCAGGTACGCCAGCACGTTCTGCGCGGCCCAGGTGTCGAGGCCCGCCGCGGCGAGCCGCACGCGCGCGTGGTCCGGCTCCATCGAACCGACCTCGCGCAGGAACGCGCCCAGTGCCCGGCCCAGTTCGAGCGGCCGGCCCAGCTGGTCGCCCTTCCAGAACGGCAGCCGGCCCGGCACCCCGGGGGCCGGTGACACGAGGACGCGGTCGCGCGTGATGTCCTCGATCCGCCACGAGCTGGTGCCGAGGGTGAAGACGTCCCCCACCCGGGACTCGTAGACCATCTCCTCGTCCAGCTCGCCGACCCGGCCGCCGCCCTTCTTCGGGTCGGCGCCCGCGAGGAAGACGCCGAACAGGCCGCGATCGGGGATCGTGCCGCCGGAGGTCACCGCGAGGCGCTGCGCGCCCGGCCGGCCGGTGACGGTCCCCGCGACGCGGTCCCACACCACGCGCGGGCGCAGCTCGGCGAACGCGTCGGACGGATAGCGGCCCGCCAGCATGTCGAGGACGCCCGTGAACGCCGACTCGGGCAGCGACGCGAAGGGCGCCGCCCGGCGCACGAGCGCCAGCAGGTCGTCCACCTGCCAGGTGTCGAGGGCCGTCATGGCGACGAGCTGCTGCGCCAGTACGTCCAGCGGGTTCGCCGGGACGCGCAGCGACTCGATGGCGCCCGAACGCATCCGCTCGGTCACCACCGCCGACTGCACGAGGTCGCCCCGGTACTTCGGGAAGACCACGCCGGTGGACACGGCGCCCACCTGGTGGCCCGCGCGCCCGACGCGCTGGAGGCCGGAGGCGACCGAGGGCGGCGACTCCACCTGCACCACGAGGTCGACGGCGCCCATGTCGATGCCCAGCTCCAGGCTGGACGTGGCGACGACCGCCGGCAGCCGGCCCGCCTTCAGATCCTCCTCGACGAGCGCCCGCTGCTCCTTGGACACCGACCCGTGGTGGGCGCGCGCGATGACCGGCGGGGCGCCCGTGGCCGCGCCCGAGCCGCCCATCAGTTCGGCCGGGGAGTGATGCTCGGGCATCGCCTCGCCGGTGGCGCGCTCGTAGGCGATCTCATTCAGCCTGTTGCACAAGCGCTCCGCCAGGCGGCGCGAGTTCGCGAACACGATCGTCGAGCGGTGCGCCTCGATCAGGTCGGCGATCCGCTCCTCGACGTGCGGCCAGATCGACGGCCGCTCGGCGCCCTGGTCGGAGTCGGCCACCGGGGAGCCGCCCAGCTCACCCAGGTCCTCCACCGGCACGACCACTGACAGGTCGAACTCCTTGCCGGACGGCGGCTGCACGATCTCCACCTTGCGCTGCGGCGACAGATACCGCGCCACCTCGTCCACCGGGCGGACCGTCGCCGACAGGCCGATCCGGCGGGCCGGGCGTGGCAGCAGCTCGTCCAGGCGCTCCAGGGACAGCGCGAGATGGGCGCCCCGCTTGGTGCCCGCCACCGCGTGCACCTCGTCCAGGATCACCGTCTCGATGCCGGTCAGCGCGTCGCGCGTGGCCGACGTCAGCATCAGGAACAGCGACTCGGGCGTCGTGATGAGGATGTCCGGCGGCCTCGTCGCCAGCGCGCGGCGCTCCGCCGGGGGAGTGTCGCCCGACCGGATGCCGACCTTCACCTCCGGCTCGGGCAGCCCGAGCCGGACCGCCTCCTGCCGGATACCGGTCAGCGGACTGCGGAGATTGCGCTCCACGTCGACGGCCAGCGCCTTCAGCGGCGACACGTACAGCACGCGGCAGCGCTTCTTCGGGTCCGCGGGCGCCGGCGTGGAGGCGAGCTGGTCCAGCGCGGCGAGGAACGCGGCCAGCGTCTTGCCGGACCCCGTCGGCGCGACGACCAGCACGTCCGACCCCTCGCCGATCGCCCGCCAGGCGCCTTCCTGCGCGGTCGTGGGCGCGGGAAAGGCCCCCGTGAACCAATCGCGGGTCGCGGGGGAGAACCCCTCGAGAACACTGCGGGAGCCGTGCGCCCCCTGCCTGGGCCTGACCATGCCCCCATCCTGCACCCCGCCACTGACAAACGCCGTGACCTGCGAAAACGGCTAGTTCAGCGGGGTGTCGTGACGCAGAATGGAGGGATGGCGGGCGAGCGGGAGTGGGCGCGGCACTGGCGGTACGAGCAGGTGCCGGGCCTCGACCTGCTCCGGGCCCGCTACCTGCGGCACACCTTCCCCCGCCACAGCCACGAGGGCTACGTCCTCGGCGCCGTCACGAGCGGCGTCGAGACCGTCGGCCTGCGCGAGGGCACGGTGCACGCGGGCCCCGGCAGCGTCGTCATGATCAATCCGGAGGTGGCGCACACCGCGAAGGCCGGCGGCCCGGACGGCTGGTCGTACGCGACCCTCTACCCCTCCGCGGACGTGGTCGCCGAGATCGCCGCCGAGACCACCACGGTGCGGGGCACGCCGGCCTTCGGGCGGACCATCGTCACCGACCCGCGCGCCTCCGAGCTCATCACCGAGGTGCACAGGGCGGCCGAGCAGGGCAACGCGCTGGCCGCCGACAGCCTCCTGCGCGTCGTCCTCGCCGGGCTGCTGCGCGACCACGGAGCCGCCCTCGTCCCGCGGCCCTCCCGCTCGGCCGGGGCCCGCGCGGCGGCACGCGCGCGTGCGGCGCTGGAACACGCGATGGCCGAGCCGCCGTCCCTGGAAGCTCTCGCCGCCGAGGTCGGCACCAGCCCGTTCGCCCTGTTGCGCGCCTTCCGGGGCGCCTACGGGATGCCCCCGCACGCCTGGCTCACCAACGCGCGCGTGCGCGAGGCCCGCCGCCTCCTGGAAGCGGGCGCCGCCCCCGCGGACGTGGCCGCCGCCGTCGGCTTCAGCGACCAGCCGCACCTGAACCGCCACTTCACGCGCATCGTCGGCGTGCCGCCGGGCGCGTACCAGCGAGAACGCCATCAGGCGGGAACGCGCGACAGTACGGGCGCACGCGACCACGCGCGCGGGGCCCGCATCGCGCGCGTGCGTGACCTCGGTGTCGGCGGAGGGCGCAAGAACGTACAAGACCGTGCCGAGGGCGCTCTCGTAACGTCATCGGCGTGGCAGAACAGACAACACCCACCGACATACGAGCAGCGGACGACCCGGCCGCCGGTGCTCCTGGACCCGGCAGCGGATCCGACGCCGCTGTCGTCCGTGACGCCCTCGGGGTCGGGATCGCCGTCGGCCTGTCCGGCTTCGCCTTCGGAGTGACGTCGGCGGGCAGCGGCCTGAGCGTCCTCCAGACCTGCGTGCTCAGCCTGCTCGTCTTCACCGGCGCCTCGCAGTTCGCCCTCGTCGGCGCGCTCGCAGCGGGCGGCAACCCCTTCACGGCCGCGGCCGGCGCCTTCTTCCTGGGCGTGCGCAACGCGTTCTACGGACTGCGCCTGTCGCAGTTGCTCGCGCTCCCGCGCGCGGTGCGGCCTTTCGCGGCGCACTGGGTGATCGACGAGACCTCCGCCGTCTCCCTCGCCCAGAAGACCCGCAGAGGCGCGCGTATCGGCTTCACGGTCACCGGGCTCACCCTCTACGTGCTGTGGAACCTCACCACCCTGCTCGGCGCCCTCGGTGCCGAAGCCCTCGGTGACACCGACGCCTGGGGGCTGGACGCCGCCGGTCCCGCCGTCTTCCTCGCACTGCTCGCCCCCATGCTCCGCACGACCACCGAGCGGGCCGTGGCCGCGCTCGCCGTCGTCCTCGGCCTGGGGCTGCTCCCCGTGCTCCCCGCGGGCGTCCCCGTCCTCGTCGCCGCGCTCGCCGCCCCCGCCGTGCTCTACGTGGAAGGCCGCCGACGGGGCCCGAAGCGCGCGGCACAGCGCGATACGCGACAAGGGGCGGCACAGCCCGACACCGACACGCGACAGGGAGCGGCACAGCCCGACGCGCGACAAGGAGACGAACGTTGAACATCTGGATCGCCGTCGGCCTCACCGCCGTGGGCTGCTACGCCGTCAAACTCATCGGGCTGCTCGTCCCTGCAGGCGTTCTCGAACGCCCCGTCGTCAAGCGGCTCTCCGCGCTGCTGCCGGTGGCCCTGCTCGCCGCGCTCACCGCCCAGCAGACCTTCCAGAACGGGCACGCCCTGACCGTGGACGCCCGGGCCGCCGGGGTCGCCGCGGCGGCCGTCGCGCTCCTCCTGCGCGCCCCCTTCCTTGTCGTCGTGGCCGCGGCCGTCGTCGTCACCGCCGGCCTCCGCGCGCTCACCGGCTGACCGACCGCCGCACCACGCGCCTTACGGGCGGCTCACAAGGGCCGCCCATAAGCGCGCAGGGTGCGCAGCGCATCGATCGTCACCAGGGAGCGCGACTCCAGGGCCGCGCCGGGCGTCCACTGGCGCCAGTTCACCGGCCAGCCCCCGTCGTCGCGCTGCTCGCTCGCCAGGTGATCCAGCGAACGGGCCATCTCCTCGTCCGTGAACCAGGAACGCGCCAGCGAGTCGGGCGTCCGCGCGTAGTCGTACGGGAAGTGGTGTTCCCCCGGCGCGTAGCCGGGCGCCACCGGCCACTCGTCCACGCGCGTGGGGTCGAGCACGGCGAGTCGCTGCTCGCGCACCAGGCGGCCCAACCGGTCGGCAGCCGCCCGCGCGCGTGAGCGGTCCGGCACCCCGTCCAGGAAGGCGACGGCCGCCTCGATCTCGTACGGGTGCGACGTCGTCAGGGACTCGATGACCGACCAGCAGAAGTCGGTGGCCCGGAACAGCCAGGCGTGCCACACCTCGTTGCGGTGCAGCAGGCCGACCACCGGCCCTGTGGCGAGCAGCTCGCCCGGCGGGTCGTCGACGACCGGCACGAACGGCGCGTGCGGATAGCCCCGCTGGCTGGGACAGACGGCGGGCAGCGCGCCCTGCGGGGTCGACACGGCGGTCAGATAGCGGCACATCCGCTCCACACGCAGCCCCGAGCAGCGCCCGATCGTGTCGAGGACCCGCAGCGCGTGCCCGGTGTGCAGCGGCTGGCTCACCGGCCCCCGCAGATCCGGCTCCAGGGCGTGCCCGTACCCGTCGTCCGCGTTGCGGTAGGCGACCAGGGCGCTCTCCACGGCGTCGGCCGCCGCCGGAGAGCCGTCCAGGAAGTGGTACGTGAAGCGGCGCTGTTCCAGCACGCGCGCGGTGAGCCACACGAACTCCCCGGCGCGGGCGAGCGGAGAGCGTGCCGACGGCGAGGGGACGGGGGAAGCTCCGGATTCGGCCATGCACCGACCGTAGGGCGCGAACCGTCCCCGGGAGGCGTCCCCGCGCCCGGCTGCACTCTCAGGGGCGGGATACTGGAGGCATGCGGTTGACGGTCTTCTGCTTACACACCTGATCACACAGCCGCTGACCTGGCCTTTTATGAGCGTTCGGGGGCTTGTTTGGCCCTCAGGGAGTTTCTGGGGAGTTTCACGCTCCGCCGAACCACGCGTCCATAGCTGCTCGCCCCTTGCTTCCGGCTTCCGGCATGAAGTGCGTGTATGTACGGAGAGTGAACGCCGGGTCGTGGTGTCCGAGCCATCGGGCCAGCGACACGATCGACTCGCCCGCTTCGAGCTGAACGCTGGCGTAGGTGTGACGCAAGGCATGGAAGCCCAACTCGTGTGAAGGGCTCCACCTGCTGGCCCCGTTGCTGCGGTCGGTCTCCACTATCAGGCCGGCGGAGGCCAGAGCAGGCTTCCATATCCGGGTGTTCCAGGTATCGCGGTTCCACGCCCGGCGCTGCTGCGTCGTCAGAAGCAACTGGTGAGTACGGGGGGCCCATTCGACGCGCTGGCGGTCGGTCTGCGGTTCGTGCGGACTCTTCCACGGCAAAGAGACCTCGCGCGATGACCACCGCTGCTGGTGCCGCCTGATGAGCGCCAGGACGCTGGGAGCCGCTTCTACCGTCCTCGTCTTCCCACCCTTGGGTGGCGCGTAGAACAGCTTGCCGTCGATCATGCATATCTGCCTCTGCACGTGCACCAGGCCGTTGACCTCGTCCACGTCCTCCGGCGAAAGCCCGAAGACCTCCCCTTGACGTAGGCCGAGACCGGTAGCGAGGTCAACCGCGAGACGATTCCGCTCGAGGAGACCGTCGCGCACGCTCATCACCTGAGCGCGCGACCAAGCCCGTGCTTTCTGCTCCGGCTTGGCGGGCGGCTTGACTGAACGGCTTGCCTTGAGTGGGTGTTTGGCCAGCCGGCCGTCGTCGACTGCGGCTTGCAGGATGACGGAGAGGTGACCCCAAATCGCCCGGATCGTTCCCGGCGCCAAGCTCTCTTCCAGGCCCGTCAGCCACCCTCGCAGCGGGGCCGCGGCGATACTGCCAAGAGGGTAGGAGCCGAGCTGCGGAATGACGTGCTTCCAGACACGCCTCCGCACAATGTCCCGCGTGGTCGCCGCGTACCTATTGTGAGGCCACCATTCCTCCTCGATGTACGTGCGCAACAGCATGGCCCCGTTGCGCGGGTCGACGAACTCCTGCCTGCCGATATCGACTTGGGCCTGCGACAGCCACGATTTGGCATCCTCTTTGCGCGCGAAGCTGCGCGCGCGAACCCCGGGGATGCCCGCGACTTTGTAGCGCTTTCCTTTGCCATGCAGGGCGGTGCGCTGCTTGGTGCGCTTACTGATCCAGCGGTCTTCTATGTAGCCCTGCACCTTAAACCTCTCCGCCCGCCGATTTCAGCCCCGGCGTTCGCCCGCAGCGAAATTCCCCCGAGCCATTTGGTCTTCTAAACGCCAACGCTACGCAATGTTGAGACATGTTCGAATTGTGACCCCACGCACAGCTGGCGAACCCTCTCGGCGCCCGCTACCTTGATCGTCGTCGGCCCTAAAAAGCCCGACAAACAGGGATTTTACTGGCCCCGTCCGTCACCGAGGAGCTTCAATGACGACCCTCCACGATTCGAACACTGACCCCTCTCCGCCCGGCCTTTTAACCACCACCGAAGTGTCCGAGCGCCTGCGGGTGTGCAAGGAAACGCTCCGCCGCTGGCGGGCCCGGGGGGAGGGGCCCGAATTCGTGAAGATCAACTGTCGCGTCGTGGTCTACGAGACCTCCGCCGTGGAGCGCTGGTTAAGCAGCTGCAAAGAGGAAACCGCCCAGGACCGCCGGGCTCGCGCTCACGAGATGCGCCCGTATGAAAGGGCACTCACCGCTGTTCCTCTCCAGAAGACTTCCCGGTGAACCCGCCAACTTCCTATATCTGTAGGGAAATTGCTATGCCCACAGTCACTTTTGTCGACGAGCTTCCCGCCGCCCAGACCCGCAATGAAGAGACCGCCGCTTGGGCGGAAGAAGTGTCCGCAACTCTGCGGCAGGTCCAGGGCCAATGGGCGATCGTCGAGCGCGGCCGGCGGGCAGCGGCCCGGACCGCCGCCGTCAAGGGAGCGCTGGTCGTCTTCCGTCCGGCCGGTTCCTTCGAGGCCGCAACCCGCACGGTCGACGGCGAGATGCGCTGCTACGCCCGCTACGTCGGCGGCCCCGAGGCGAAGAGTGTGCCCCGACAGCACCAGGCCTGAATTTCACCTCTGAAAAGCGCACACGAAACCGCCGGGGATCGGCGTGACGCCCGTTGCCGCGGGTGGCACGTCGAGGCCCCTCCCAAGGAATGGAGGAACCATGTCCATGATGCCTGATCCCGCCGGCCCCGATGACCTAAGCGCCGCTGAGGTCACTGACTCCTTAGGGCGTGCACAGACCGTGTGCCACCTTGCGGCCGGTCGCATACCCCCATCGCTTCAAGGGCGCCTGATGGCGTCGACAGCCCAGCAGCAGGCAAAGCACGCTCGCGCCGGCGGCGCCGTGACTGGGCGGACCGTGCATCTGACAGAAAGGTGCGACACGGAGGGGTGCGGGCAGGTCGACAACGAACAGCCGCTGCCTGCTGGCTGGTTCGTGGTCTGGGCCTCCGCAGACCGCGACGGGCTGATGGCCTGCTCCGGGTGGTGCGCGACGCGGCTGGTAGCGCGCGCGGACGTGTGGTCGCTGCGCGGACATGCGGCCGGGCCGGGGGCGGACACATGATGACCGTAAATGTCCGTCCCCCGGAGGCGGACGTCCGTCTGCCGGGCGCGCGGCTGCTCGGGCGCCCGGCGCCGGGCAGTGCACTGTGGGACGCGCTGCACTACGGCCCGGACCATGTGACGGCGACGCAGGCCGCGGTCATTCTCGGTGTCTCCTCGTGGATGTCCCCCTACACCCTGCACTGCGTGAAGGCCGGACTGGTCACACCGGAACGGAAACAGTCCGCGGCCATGTCCTGGGGGATGCGCCTGGAGTCGGCCATCGCGGACGCGTTCGCCGAGGCGCACCCGGACATGTCCGTACTGGACACCGGCACCTGGCGGTCGGCGGCGCGTGCGTATCAGGTCGCCACCCCGGACCGGCTGCTCGCTGACGGGGACGGGCGGACGTGTGGCCTGCTGGAAGTCAAGACCGCCCGCTACGACACCGGCTGGGGTCCGGACGGCTCCGACGATCCCGGGGACATTCCGGTCTCCTACTACTGCCAGGTGCAGTGGCAGCTGGACTGCCTCGGCCTGGACACGGCGTATGTGGCCGTACTGATCGCGGGCAGTGACTTCCGCACGTACCGCTTCGGCCGGGACCGTGCGGGCATCGGCAGGATGCGCCAGGCGGCGGAGGACTTCCTCGCGTCCGTCGCGTCCGGACACCGTCCGCAGTTGGACGGCAGCGTGTCCACCTACGACACGGTCCGCCGCCTGCCGGACGTCTTCTGCGACGAGGAGGCGGAGGTGTCCGCCACGGTGGCCGCAGCTTTCCGGGCATCCGTGCTCGCTCTGAAGGACGCCGAGGCCGCCAAACGTCTGGCTGCGTCCGCCCTCCTCGACGGGTTGGGCTGTGCCCGCCGTGCCGTCCACCTGGGCCAGACCGTCGCTACCCGCACCGCGAACGCGGACGGCTCGACGAAGGCACTCATCCCGAACAAGAACTTCCTGAAGGACAGCGCCCAATGACCTCCCCCATCACCACGGCGGTGGCCCGCCGGCAGTCTGACCCGGCTGCCGTGATCGGCGCGCACAAGGGCGACTTCGCCACCGTGCTGCCCTCCCACATCAAGCCGGAGACCTTCGTCCGCCTCGCCCAAGGCGCCCTGCGCCGCGACGTCAAGCTCGGCCAGGCCTTCGCCAACGATCCGGGCCAGGCGATGTCCGTCCTGCTGGACGCGGCCCGCCTGGGCCTGGACCCGGCCACCGAGCAATATCACCTGGTCCCGTTCAAGGGGCGGGTGCAGGGGATCGTGGGCTGGCAGGGGGAGATCGAACTGATCTACCGGGCCGGCGCAGTCTCTTCCGTCATCGTCGAGACCGTCCACGACGGGGACGAGTTCGCCTATGAGCCGGGGCGGGATGAGCGTCCCCGGCACGTCATCGACTGGTCCCTGGCAGACCGCGGGCCGCTGCGGCTGGTGTACGCGTACGCGGTCATGAAGGACGGCGCCACCTCCAAGGTGGTTGTCCTGAACAAGACGGACATCGAGCGGGCCAAGAAGACCAGCCAGGGCGCCGGCTCGCCGTCCTCCCCGTGGACCCTGCACGAGGCAGCCATGTGGTCCAAGACGGCCGTGCACCGGCTCGCCAAGTACGTGCCCACCAGCGCCGAATACATCACCGCCCAGGTCCGCGCCGTCCGCCAGGCCGACACCCCCACCCCGCCCACCGCGCCAGAGCCGGAGCCGGACGTGATCCACGCCGAGTTCGTCGACGACCAGGAGCAGGAGGCCGGCGCATGACGGCCGGTGCCGCCGACGTTCTCAAGGACGGGGGCATAGCCCGCGCCGATACCCACGCGGACCAGGGCTGGAAAAGGCGCGCCGATGACGCGATCCGGCTGCTGGCGTACGCGCTGCCGCCAGAAGAGACGTTCCAGGCCGCCGACGTCGCACAGCTGGCCGGCGAACCCGAACACCCCAACGCCTGGGGCGGGCGACTCAAGGCCGCCGCCGCGGCCGGCGTCATCGAGCCCGCCGGCTACGCCAGATCAGCGCGCCCCACCGTGCACTCCTCCATCGTCTGCACCTGGCGCGGCACCAGCCACTACCGCTGCCTGCCTGCCGGCACCCGGGAGGGCATGTGAACCCGTCCAAGCGCAAGGGCACCGCGTGGGAGACGGCGATCGTGCGGACTCTGCGGGAGCACGGGCACCCCCATGTCGAACGCCGGGCCCTGGGCGGCGCGCAGGACCGGGGTGACATCGCGGGCCTGCCCGGAGTCGTGATCGAGGCGAAGAACACCGCGCGCCTGGAGCTGGCCGCCTGGCTCGACGAACTCGCCGCCGAAATGCGCACCGACAGGGCCGACATCGGCGCCGTGTGGCACAAGCGGCGCGGCAGGTCATCCCCGCTCGACGGCTACGTCACCATGCCCGCCCGCGTCTTCCTCCGCCTCCTAGCCGACCGCTGAGCCCCACCCGACACGTCCTCGCCGCCGGCACCGCAGCACGCCATCAAAGGCCGCCTTGGGCCCGGAGGTTGCCGCATCGATTCCGCAACACCACGAGAGAAGAACCGCGTTGAGCCCTGAGGAGCAGCCCGCAGCCACGCCCGGCAGCGTGCCGAACGCCTTCGGCAACGCCCTCGCCTGGAAGTGGACGCGGCAGATGCCCACCGCCGTCCGGCGATCGGGCCTGCCCACGCTCCTCTATGCCCTGCGCGCCATGGCCAACGCGGCGGGCGAACTGCGCTTCGGCGACCGTAAGCCGATGCGGATCCAGGACATCGCCAAGGCGGCCTGTGCCGACGAGAAGGACGCGCGCCGGTACCTGGAGGCAGCCATCCGCGCCGGCGTCGTCATCATCCGTGGCGAGCGACGTCGAGGAGCGGCCAACCTATACGCACTCGTCCTCGCCCCCTTCCCCGACTGGGCCGCCGCTGAGGACTACCTGAAGTCCACCGCGAGGAAGCCCGGCAAGCGCGGGACGGCGTGGCGGGCTGGCGGAAGTTCGGGGGACCGCGCCCCGAACCAGTTCGGGGGACCGCGCCCGGAACTTGGGGCCGAAACCGAGGATGAAGTTCGGGGGACCGCGCCCCGTATGAGTTCGGGGGACCGCGCCCCGAATGGTTCGGGGGACCGCGCCCCGAACAACCCAGGTACTTCCCAAGGTCTTCCCAAGACGAGGACGAGGTCGGTTTTCAACCTCAGGTAGTTGGGCCCACCCGACCCCAACCGATCGACCTCGTGACCACGAACACCGCCGCCCCTGGTCGGCCCAGGGCGGCCGGCTCGCTCGGTCCACCACACCCCACAAGCCCGCACCGGCGCCACCCACACCCACACGAAAGCGAGGCCACCACGTGAACCCCAAGACGCCCACCACCCCGCGCTGCGCCGCCTGCCGCCGCTGGCTGAAACACGGCACGGCCTGCGAGCAGCGCCTCCAACCCGCAAGCCCCAGGCCGAGTTCGACACCGAGCACCGCACCGGTCCCCGGGATCGACGGACAGATCGCACTGCCCCTGACCGAACACCAACCCACCCTCTGGTCCCTGTGACCGCAAAGGAGCCCTACATGACCGAGACCCCGACACCTGCCGCCGGCCAGGTCTGGCAGGACAACGACCCGCGCAGCTACGGCCGCAAGGTCCACATCGTCGAGATCGCCGACACACACGCCCTCGTCGAACTCCACCAACCACGCGGAGCTGGCCACAACACGAAGCCCGGACGCCGCACCCGCATTCGCCTCGACCGCTTCAAGCCCACCAGCACCGGCTACCGCTACCTCGGCACCTACCCCACGCAGTGCTCCGGTGAGCCGGGCCCCTGCCCCGAGCACGGGCATCACACCGAGTCGCTGAAGCAGAACGCCGAGCCCGAGACCGACCACTGCCTCGACAACCCGCTGCTGGCCGCCCAGCTCGGCCGCCCGGCGCGCTTCCCTCACTGCCCGCCCGGCGCTGGCCCAGTTCCGGCCACGCATTGGATCAAGCATGTGCAGCGCCACCACCCGGAAGCCGCCCCGTCCCGCACCGACCAGAACCTCCGCGACCGCATTGCCCAGACTGCCCTCCGCGCCGTTGAAGCCGCGCTCGGCGACACCCTGACGCCTTCCGCGAGGGGCGAGGCGCTCGCCGGGATCGCAGCCGTCCTCCCCGCGCCCGCCGACCGGGCCGCCGTGCTCTACGAGGCCGCCGACCACCTGCGGACGCTCCGCAGGAGCGAGACAGAGTGGCTGCCCGCGACCGGGCTGGCGAGCGGCGAACAGGAACTGCGCCGCCTGGCCGACAAGGCGCAGCAGGGCGAGCCCGCGCCGTCCGCAGCATCCGCCGAGCGAGACGCCCTGCTCCGCCTGCGCGCCGTTGAGCGCCTGTGCTCGGGCCGCCCCGGCTACCACACGATCACCGTCAAGGAAGTGCTCACCGCCATGAGCGACGCCGCCGACGAGGCGCAGCAGGCAAGCATCCGCCCCCGACCGTGAAGGCTGCCCGTGAACCCCGACACGCTCCTGCCCCACTTCCTGCCTGCTCCCGGAAGCAACCTCCTGCCCTGCGCCGCGCCCGGTACCAACCCGGAGGTGTTCTTCAGCAACGACCCTCTCGACATCGCCACCGCCCAGGCCGTCTGCGCTACCTGCCCCCAGGCGCACCGCCGCGCGTGCGCCGCCTGGGCCGCCGAACAGCGTGAATGGGGCACCTGGGGCGGCACCACCGAACACGAGCGCGCCCGCGCGGGCCACCGCCCCACCGGCTGGTCCGGCACCCCGGCACCCCGCGACCTCAAGCCCTGCGGCACCGATGCCGCCTACTACCGCCACGTACGCAACGGCCAAACCCCCTGCCCGCCCTGCTCCGCTACGCACCGGGCCGTCGAGCGCCGCAAAGCCGCCCGCCGCCGCGCCCGCAACACCGCGTAGCCCACCACCCCGCACGCACCCAGCACCCAAGGGAGCCCCGTGGAAACCCCCGCCTGCACGCACTGCGCCCGCACTCTGCGGGCCGACGAGATGGGCCGCTACCTGTGCCGCCTGTGCGAGACCCGCACCGCCCAGCAGCTCACCGGCATACCCGCCCTCGCTCGGCAGTTGGCCGACATCCTTGAACCCGGCCCCCGTCCCAACACCGGCGCCCGGGCTTCCAGCCGCGTCCACTCCCCGGCCCCCTGCAACCTCGACGCCCTCTCGCTCCTGGGCCCCGGCGGCATCACCGCTCACCTCGACACCTGGGTACGCGACTGGTGCGACCACCTCGACTGGCAGCCGCCCCCCGCCTACCGGGGCGACCCCATCACCCAGGCCGCCCGCTTCCTGCGCCTCAACCTGCCCTGGGCCGCCGAACGCCACCCGGCCGTGGACGACTTCACCCGCGAGACCAGCGAACTGCACCACCAGGCCGCTGCCTTGCTCGACCCGGCGCAGCGGTCTCACCACATAGGACACTGTCCCGTTTGCAGTCACGGCCTCAGGTTCCGGCCCGGACACGTGCACGTTCGCTGCACCTTCTGCGGCGGCCGCTGGGATGTCCTTGAACTGGCGAAAGTGATGCATGGCACTCCCACCGCCCCATAAAACGGTGACAGCGTGAACCCATTTGGGGTATGCTGAAGACACAACAGAAAAGAGGTGGGAGTGAAAATCTCCGAGGAAATCCGAAACTGGATCTCCCAGGTCATCATTCCGCTGATAACCCTGTGGCTCACCTACAGGGCAGGACGCGAAAGAGGCCGAAAAGACGACCAGGATTAGGAGAAAGGGAGGCCCGGGGCGAGTGAAGCGCCCCGGCCCTCCCCCTCGAAGACTCCCACACCCCGCGCCCCGCCAACAAGAACAGGAGAAGCACCCGCATGCCACTGCGCCGCCCATGGCTGCCGATCATCCCCCTGATCGCCATCATCGTCACCAACCCCCTCCCCATGAGCGAGACCGCCCACTGGGCACTCATCACCATCTGCCTCGCCCTAGCCGTCGCCGCATTCATCTGGACCCGAAACAGCAATGGGAAGTAAACGCCCCGCCCTCCGCCTCGCGGGCCTCACCGAGGCCGCCGACGCCATGGGCATCACCAAACAGGCAGCCGCCCGCGCCCTGAAGAAACCAGGCGCACCCTCCCCGCTCGCCGAACTAGCTCAGGGCCCCGTATGGGACCTCGACCAAATCGAAAGCTGGAACAGCCAACGCCACCGCACCCCAGGCCGCCCCCGCAAAGAAACACCACCACCAGGTCACTGACACCAGCAGTTGCTTGCGCCTCACGCCGTCTGAAACACTCACAGACACCGGCACACGTATGCCCAACCACTACTTGAAGGCCCCGAGAGCGGACACCCCGCCCGGGGCCTTCGCCATGCCCCGGGCGGAACGGAGACGAACGTGTCCTCAACCACACCCATCACCTGCGACACCGTCGCCGCCGCTCGGCACTACCACCTGCGCCCCGCCCTCATCCGCCTCTGGCTCCATCGCGGCCACCTCACCCACCACGGCCACGACCCACGAGGACGCGCCCTCGTCGACCTCCACGAAATCCGCGACCGGATAGGGCGAACGCAGTGACCACCAAACCGAGCGGAACCCTCCACCACGGCGACGCCCTCACCCTCCTGCCCACCCTGCCCACCGCCTCAGCCGACGTCGCCATCCCCGAGCAGCCCCCTCTCCCTTCGGACACACCCCCAGCCTGATCAGGCATAGCCCCCCGTCTGACTGGCCATGCCCCGGGTCCCGGCGCAGCGAAGGGCACTGTCGTCTACGCCTCTGCGGCCCGACAAGCGTGAAGCTGTGCAGCGCGTCGCTCGCGGTACAGCAGCAAGCGATACCACCAGCAGCGGACCCAGCGTGCCCGTAGGGAGGAGCCGCTTGTGTCTCGTCGTGCCCTGTCCATCTGCCCCACGGCCGGCTGCCCCGAGGTGACGACCGGCGGCCGGTGCCCCACCTGCCGGAGAGCGGCCGAGCAGCGGCGCGGCAGCGCGCGCCAGCGCGGCTACGACCGCGACCACGAGCAGCAGTTCCGGCGGCCGGTGCTCGACCGTGATCCGGTGTGCGTCATCTGCCGTACGCGACCGAGCCAGCACGCTGATCATTGGCCGCTGTCCAGGCGCGAGCTGTTGCAGCGCGGAGAAGATCCCAACGACCCGAGGCGCGGTCGCGGTCTGTGCGCCTCGTGCCACGCGCGACACACAGCAGCAGCTCAGCCAGGAGGCTGGAACGCAGCGAACAACGGCTGAGACGACGAGCGCGCGGCGCCGAGGACGGTACCGGTGCGAGCCCGAAGCGGCACCACGGGGCCAGGGGCGGCGAAAATCGTCACGGAAAGTGACAAAACCCCTGGGGGATACCCCCTTGTCCCCTCCTGCAAAGAACCGTCGGAGAGGCGACCCGCTGTGTGTACGGGATTGAGGATCTCCCCGGCCCCCTTTCCGTCACGTTCCGTAACCCCGCTTCTCTGGCTCTGGAGAGGAGGCGATGACCCATGGCCGGTGTAGGACCGGTACCGAAGGACCCGAGCCAGCGACGGCGGCGCAATGCCGACATCACCGCGGGCGCCGCCCTTCCCCGTAGCGGCCCCGAGGGCCCGACGCCCCCGCTCCCGGGAGGCCACGACTACGACACACGGACCCTGTCCTGGTACGAGACGTGGCGCACCGCGCCGCAGGCGGCAGCGTTCCTGGCCACGGACTGGCAGCGGCTGCACATGCTCGCTCAGCTCGTCGAGCAGTACTGGCAGGAGCCGCGCAAGGACCTGCTGGCAGAGATCCGGCTCAACGAATCGTCCCTGGGCGGTACGGCGGCGGACCGGGTGCGGCTGCGCTGGACCGTGGCCGACGAAGAAAAGCCGGCCGCGTGCAAGGCCCCGGGCAAGAGCAAGGCCGCCGCGTCCCGGCGCGATCGGGTCCTGAAGGTCGTCCATGACCAGCCAGGAAGCTGACGGCCTGGTTTCGCTCGGGTTCGCCGCGGTCGACTGGATCGAGCACTACCTGTGCCACGGTCCCGGGGACGTCCAGGGCGATGACCTGGTCATCGACGACGAGATGTATGCCTTCATCGTCCGCGCCTACGAACTCGACCCTCTCACCGGCCGCCGCAAGGTCAACCGCGCGTTCCTGTCGCGTCCGAAGGGCCGCGCCAAGTCGGAGCTGGCCGGGGCGCTGGTGTGCTTCGAGGCGCTGGGACCGTGCCGGTTCGACGGTTTCGACGCGGACGGCGATCCGGTGGGCCGGCCGCAGACGTACCCCTTCATCCGGTGCCTGGCCACCGAGGAGAATCAGTCTGGCAACACCTACGACAACGTCACCGCCATGCTCGACCATCTCAGCGAGCATTACGGCGACGAGTTCCCGGGGCTGGACCTGGGCCGCAGCGCGCAGACCTCCAGCCGTATCTACATCGAGGGCGGCGGGGAGATCGTCCCCTCGACCTCCTCCGGCGCAGCGAAGGACGGCGGCAAGGAGACCTTCGCCGTCTTCGACGAGACGCACCTGTACGTGCTGCCGGAACTGCGGGCGATGCACAAGACGGTGCGCCGCAACCTCGTCAAGCGCCGGGCGGCGGAGCCGTGGTCGCTGGAGACGTCCACGATGTACGCGGTCGGCGAGAACAGCGTGGCCGAGGCGACGCACGAGTACGCCAAGGCCATCAAGAAGGGCAAGGTGCGGGACGGGGGGCTGCTGTTCGATCACCGCCAGGCGCCGCACGTGGAGGACCTGCACAATGACGCCCAGCTCATGCCGGCCCTCAAGCACGTCTACGGCGACGCGTCCGGCTGGATGGATCTGGAGCGCATCGCCTCCGACATCCGGGAGCCGGACACCGATCCGGCCGACGCCCGCCGCTACTTCCTCAACCAGCCGGGCACGGCCTCCGCGCGCGCTTTCGACCGGGCCCGCTGGGACGAGCTGGCCCGGCCCGGATTCGTGGTGGCGGACGGCGAGGCGATCACGATCGGGTTCGACGGGGCCCGGTGGCGCGATGCGACCGCCCTGGTGGCCACCCACCTGACCAGCGGCCACCAGTGGCCGCTGGGGATCTGGGAAGCGCCCGCGAACAAGCAGGCGGCCGATGCCTGGGAGGTGCCCGAGCATGAAGTGACCGAGGTACTCCAGGACGCCTTCGACACCTGGCGGGTGGTGCGGCTGTACGCGGACCCGCCCTGGTGGGAGGAGACAGTCGCCTCCTGGCAGGGGCGGTGGGGCAGCTCCCTGGTAGCCGAGTGGTGGACACACCGCGCCCGCCCGATGGCCTTCGCGCTGCGCGCGTACCGGACGGCCATGACAGCCGGTGAGATCAGCCACGACGGCGACGAGGTCCTGGCCCAGCACATCGGCCACGCCGTCAAGCGCGACGCCCGCGTCAAGGACGACGAGGGCAAGCCGATGTGGACGATCCAGAAAGACCGCCACGACTCGCCGCGCAAGATCGACGCGGCCATGGCGGGCTGCCTGTCCTGGGAAGCCCGCCGCGACGCCATCGCCGCCGGCGCCGCGGGCGAAGAGAACGCATACGTATGGATCGACTGACAGGAGGCGGCCAGTGGAGTTGTGGAAGGCCCAGGCCCTGGCCGACCGGCTCATCTCGGAGTTGCAGGCACGGACACCAGAGATCCAAAAGCACGTCGACTACTACCGCGGAAAGCACCCCCTGCGGTTCGCTTCGGCGGAGTTCCGTAAGTACTTCGAGGAGCAGTACCGGGGGTTTGCGGACAACTGGACGCAACCGGTCGCGGACAGCCCTGTGGAGCGGCTGACGGTGACCGGAGTGAAGCCGGTCGGGGGCGGCGCGGACAGGGAGTTGTGGTCGGTGTGGCAACGCAACGGTCTTGATGCCGATTCCCAGCTGAGTTTCACCGGGGCGGGGACGGCGGCGCGGACCTTCGCGCTGGTGTGGGGCGACCCGGACGCTCCGGACGTGCCGCGGGTGACGTTCGAGGACGCCCGGCAGGCCATCGTCGCCTACGAGCCCGGCTCACGCCGCAGGCGCCGGGCAGCGCTCAAGACCTGGCAGGACGGTTCGCGCGAGTACGCCACCCTGTATCTGCCCGATGAGGTGTGGAAGTTGCAGCGGCCGGCGCTGGGCACGCTGGTGCGCAAGTCACTGATCATGGAGCAGGTCGACGATCTCCTGTACGCGTGGGAGCCCGTGGACCGCGGTGAGGGAGTGCCCAATCCGCAGCCCAACCCACTGGGTGTGGTGCCGATGGTCGAGCTGCCCAACCGGCCGTTGCTGGCGGATGATCCCATCTCGGACGTGTCCGGAACCGTCGCTATGCAGGATGCCCTCAACTTGCTTTGGTCGCAGCTGTTTACGGCTGCGGACGGTGCTGCTTTCCCGGCGCGGGTGATGATGGGCCAGGAGCCGCCCAAGACCCCGATCCTGGACAAGAACGGGCAGAAGGTCGGTGATCGGCCGGTGCCGCTGGAGAAGTTCGCCGCCGGGCGGGTGATGTTCTTCGGCAACAAGGACGCGCGCATCGGCTCGTGGCCGGCGGCCAACCTCACCGCCTACACCGACGTGATCGAGGTAGCGGTCGGCCACATCGCCGCCCAGACCCGCACCCCCCAGCACTACCTGATCGGCCGCATGGCCAACCTGAGCGGGGATGCACTGATCGCCGCCGAGACGGGCCTGGTCAAGAAGGTGCAGGAGAAACAGCTCTGGTACGGCCAGGCGCTGCGCGAGGTCTTCCAGCTCATCGCGCTGGCCCGCGGCGAGAGCGCTCGCGCGGACGCGCTGGTCGGGGGCGAAGTGCTGTGGGCTGATGCCGAATCGCGCAACACCGCCCAGCTCGCCGACGCCTTGTTGAAGCTCCGCCAGATCGGTTTCCCCTTCGAGTGGCTGGCCGGCCGCTACGGGCTGACCCCGACCGAGATCGCTGACCTGATGGCCATGCGGGAACGCGAGGCGGACGCCGACCCGATCTCGGCGCTGGTGAACCCCAAGCCCGCCCCCGAATTCGCCACGGTCGGCGCGGGAGGTGAGGACGAGTGACGGACACGACCGTTGCCGAGCGGCGCGGGTCGGTGCGCGTGGAGAGCCTGGCCGCTGCCTACTACCGGCGCCAGAACCGTCTGGCCGCCGCCGCGTCGCGCTTGGCGGCGCAGTGGTGGCGCCGGATGCCCCGCGCCGACATCGACCTGTACTGGCGTCTGCACGCCGCCGCGCTGTGGGCCATCGTGGCCGCGATGCAGGAACAGGCCGCCGAGAGCGCCGACACCTACGTCTCCGCGATCTTGGCCGCTCAGGGAGTCGATCCGGACCCGGACGGACGCATCCGGACGGCCGCTTTCGCCGGGCGGGCGGCCGACGGGCGCCCGCTGGAGTCGCTGCTGTACCAGCCGCTGATCACCACCAAGACCCTCATCGGCCGTGGCATCCCTGAAGGCGCCGCGTTCGAGCGGGGACTGGCCGAGCTGCTGAACATCACCGGCTCCGAGGTCGCCGACGCCGGTCGCTCGGCGGCCGGGGCGCGTATCGCTTCGGATCGGGCGTGCGCGGGATACGTGCGAATGTGCTCGGCGGGCGCCTGCGCGCGCTGCTCGATCCTGGCGGGGCGGGTCTACGCCGTCAACCAGGGCTTTCGCCGGCACCGGCGCTGTCACTGCTACCACGTGCCGATGGCCCGCCAAGCCCGCTGGAAGCAGCTCGCCCGGACCTACGTGGAGGATCCGCGCGAGCACTTCGAGCGCCTGACCAAAGCCGAGCAGGACCGGCTCTACACCAAGGCCGGTGCGGAGGCCATCCGCGACGGCGCGGACATCGCCCAGGTCGTCAACGTCCGTCGCGGTGGGCTGTACACCGCCGACGTCTTCGGCCGGCGGGTGCAGGCCACCTACGAAGGCACCCGGCGCCGCTCGACGCCGTTCGTGCAGGGGGAACTGCGGCGCGCGATCGAGAGAGGCGAGCTGCCGCGCGGGCACAGCGGGCGCGGGTGGCGCACGAAAGCGCCGCGCCTGACTCCGGAGGCCATTTACAAGGTCGCTTCCGACCGAGACGAGGTCATTCGGATGCTGAAACGGTACGGCTACATCTACTGACCACCTCTGAACCGACCATCAGGGCCCGCGCAATGCGGGCCCTTCGCCATGAAAGGAGGGCGCAATGCCCACCGAAGAGAACGCCTCCGTCGCTGACGAGGACCAGGAGCAGGGCAGCGGCCGGACCGAGGACCACGGCCAGGAGCAGGAGGCCGACCCTGAGGGTGCGGACCAGCTCGGTGACGCCGGGAAGCGCGCGCTGGATGCCATGAAGGCGCGCTACAAGGCTGAGCGGGAGGCACGGCGCAAGGCCGAAGCCGAACGCGACGCCGCCCAGACGACCGACGAAGAGGCCCGCAAGGCCCGCGAGCTGGAGCAGGCCGCCCTTGCCAAGGCCAACGAGCGCATTCTTCGGGCAGAGATCCGCGCCGCCGCCAAGGGCCAGCTCGCCGACCCGGCCGACGCGCTGACCTTCCTCGACCTGGACGCGTTCGAGGTCGGCGCCGATGGCGCGGTGGACGCCGACGAGATCGCTGACGCGATCGGTGCCCTGATCAAGTCCAAGCCCTACCTGGGCACTGCGGCCGCACGCACGCCCCATTTCGCCGATACCGGCGACGGCGGCGCCCGCGCCGGGCAGGGCACCAAGCCCCAACTCACGCGCGAGGAGCTGGCGAAGCTGTCGCCGGCAGCGCGCATGACGGCCTTCACCGAGGGCCGCTGCAAGAACCTCACCGGCTGACCCGACAGGGGCGGCCGGACCGACCCATGAAAGGCCCCTGATGGCGATCACCAAGTTTGTTCCCGAGCTGTGGAGCGCTGCGGTCCAGCTGCCCTTCGAGCGCACCCTGGTCTACGGCCAGCCCACCGTCTCGAACCGCAAGTACGAGGGCGAAATCCGGCAGATGGGCGACACCGTCCACGTCACCTCCATCCTCGACCCCACCGTGAGGTCTTACGACAAGACCACCGACCTCCAGGAAGAGGACCTGGCGGACGAGCAGGCCGATCTGAAGATCGACCAGGGCGACTACTTCAACTTCCGGGTCAACGACGTCGACAAGGTCCAGGCGGCCGGAGACTTTCAGGGCCCGGCCACCCAGCGCGCCGGCTTCCGCATGAAGGACCAGCTGGACCGCTACATCGCCTCCCTGTACACCGGGGCTGCCAAGGCCAACCAGCTCGGCGCGATCGACGTCGCCAAGAGCGCGCCGGAGGCCGCCTACGACGTGCTGGTCGAACTCGGCGTGAAGCTCGACGAGGCCGACTGCCCCACCGATGGCCGCTACGTGGTCGTGCCGCCGGACTTCCACGGTGTACTGCTGCGCGATGACCGGTTCGTGCGCGTGGATGCCTCCGGCAGCGAGCAGGGCCTGCGCAACGGGCTCGTGGGCCGCGCCGCCGGCTTCGACATCCTCAAGTCCAACAACTGCCCGTCTCCCGCCGAGGGCGAGCGGATCGTGCAGGCCGGTATCCCTGACGCGCTGAGCGTGGCCCAGCAGATCGTGGAGACCGAGGCCCTGCGCTCCCAGAACCGCTTCGCTGACCTGGTGCGTGGCCTGAACATCTACGGCGCCAAGCTGTTCCACCCCGAGGGCATCGCCACCGCCCAGGTCAAGGTCACCGGTGGCACGGCGCCGACACCGCCCGAGGAAGACGGCAAGGTCACACAGCGCGTGGGGAAGAAGGTCTGATGGCCGCCCCGCTGAGTGGCCCGTCCCCGCCGCTGGCCACCCCGGACGACGCCGTCCGCTACGGCAAGAAGCTGCCCGAGAACCCGGAAGAGGCCGAGGCTCTCCTGGCTACGGCCTCGGCCCGTATCCGGCGGGCGGCCGGCCAGGAGATCACCCTTTCCGAGGTCACGGTGCGCCTGCCCGTGGAACGCGGTGCGGTGCTGCTCCCCGCCCCACCAGTCCATGCAGTCACCGCGGTGCGCGCGGTGGCCGCGGACGGCACCGCCACGGAGATCACCGGCTGGGGGTGGGACGGCATCAGCCTGTCGGGCCTGGGCGGCGCGCTGCTGGTGGAGGCCGTCTACACCTGCGGCTACGACCCGGTTCCGGCCGGGATCGTGGAGCTGTGCTGTCAGGTCGCGCAACGTCTGGCGGACACCGTGTCCGGCATGGACATCGGCATCCGCCAGCAGTCCATCGACAACTACAGCGTCACGTACGCGGTGGAACAGATCGACTCCGCAGGGGATCTCCTGCCCGGCGAACTGACCGCGCTCGGGCGCGTCCTGGGCATGCGGGAGGTGTGGGTGGTGGACACCGTATGAACCACTCCGTCGCCCGCCTCCTCGCCCACGGGCGGGCGGCGGCCACGGCCCTGATGACCGACGCCTGCCACATCGAGCGCACCCGGGTCACCACCACCGACGACGGCCAGGACGTGGAGGAGGCCGTCGCGCTGTATGCGGGCCGATGCCGCGTGCGGCCGAGTCCGCAGGCCGCCGTCGACGATCTGACCGGCACCGCGCTGGTGGCCGCCTGGCCCTACGTCGTCTCCGTCCCCCTCGAGGTCGCCGGCGTCCGCGCGGGCGATGCCGTGCAGGTCACTACCTCCGATGACCCGTCCCTGACCGGTCTGCGTCTGCGGGTGCGCTCGATCGATCGCGGTACGCAGATCACTGCCCGGCGCCTGGGCTGCGAGGAGGTCAACCGGTGAGTACCAGCATCACAGTCACGGTCACGGGCGCGGTCGAGACTGCCGCCAGCTTCACCAGGGCCGCGGTCGTACTGAGGACCACGTCCCGGCAGGCGGTGGAGGTCAGCGCCCGCCGGATCAAGGACGACGCCAAGCGCCGGATCTCCGGCCATCCCCACCTTCCTCATTACCCGTACTCGATCACCTACGACCTACGTGCCAGTGCGGCCGGCCCGTGGGCGGAGATCGGACCGGACAAGAACCGCACCCAGGGCCCGCTGGGCAACGTCATCGAGTTCGGCACCCGCAACAACGCGCCGATTCCCCACATCGGCCCGGCCTTTGAAGCAGCGGTGCCCGACTTCATCCACGGCATGATCCGGGCCGTCACCGACGCCACCCGATAGGAGCCGTCGTGAACGTCACCGACCGCCTGGTCGAAGCCCTGCGAGCGGCCGGCATCCCCACCGGGGACGGTGAGGCCCGCGAGGACGGCCGAGAGCTGACCGGCCGCTACGTCATCGTCTGGCCGGTGGCTGAGCACACTCCGACCGGCAGCGTGTGGAACCCGAACACCGACCGCCGCCTGGACCTACAGATCACCTCGTGCGGGCCCACCCGGCGGGCGGCCGACCAGGTCGCCGAGCAGGCCCGCACGGTCGCCCTGGGCGCCCTGGCGGCGCCGGACGGCTACGCGTGGCTCGCCCCGGCCGCCTACGTCACCGGCCAGCCCACCACCCGCGAACACCCCACCGACCCCACGCGGCCGGACCTGCGCGGCTTCTACCGCGCCGACGTCTACCGCTACACCATCACCCCCAGCACGTAAGGAAGTTGACCATGGCTCGTAGGAGTTTTACCGGCCTGGGCCGGATCTACTGGGTACCGACTGTCGCCGACCCAGCCGCTCCCGCCGTCGCTGAGATCGAGGCCGGCACCGAGCTGACATCCAGCGTCAAGCGCGACGGGCTGGACATCCCGCGCTCGGCGGAAACCATCGACATCTCCGACGCCGGATCACGCGTCAACAAGAGCGCGCCGGGCACTGTCGGTGGCGACGCGCTGACCATCACCGCCTGGCGCGACTCCGACAAGAGTCTGGATGTCGCCTGGTCGACCCTCGTTGATGACGCCACCGGGTACCTCGTCGTCAACCGGTGGGGCAACAAGCAGGACGAAAAGACCGGCCTGGGCACCGGCGCGGAGGCCGGGAAGACCGTCGCCCCTGCTTCCGGTGACCGTGTCGAGGTATACGCGTGCACGGTCACCTCGAGGGCCATGGACGCCATCGGCGCCGACGCCAACTCGTGCACCATCACCCTGACCCAGGGCGGCATCCCCCAACTTGACGCCACCGTTGCCGATGGCGGGGGCGGCAAGCCGCCGGAGGAAGGCGAAGAGGTCACCGAGCGCGTAGGGGAGACGGTCTGATGGCTGAGTGGAAGGCGCCTCTCCCCGACGCGGACGTCAAGGTCGGCGACGACGGACACCCCGCCATGCACAACCAGGTTGTCACCGCGATCCTGGAATGCCGCCAGAACGTGGACGCCATCCCCGCAGGCCCCGCCGGTCCTGCGGGTCCTAAGGGGGCGGACGGCAAGCCGGGTGAAAAGGGGCCCAAGGGCGACCCCGGAGCTGCCGGCAAGGACGGCGCACCTGGACGAGCGGGCAAGGACGGCGCCACCACCGCGACCGACCTGACCGTAGCCGCCATCGATGGCGTCGAGGGCACTACCGCCCAGGCGGTTCTCGAGAACCTCGCCAAGCGCCTGGCCGCCCTGGAAAAGACCGCGGCCTAACCCCAGGGCCGATCCAGCCGCCCGCCAGAGGCACCTGCCCGGCAAGTGCCCCTGCCCCCCTTCACCTCCATCGAGGAGCCCCGTTGACCACCCCCCGCACCCTCGCCGCCGTCCGGAGCGAGATCCGCCGCCCGACCAAGAGCATCGACCTGCTCCTGGACGGCGAACTCGTGGAACGCATCGAGCGCCTGGAGCGCGAGCACGCCCAGGCCCTGCGCACCGACGAGCAGTCCAACACCCCCGATCGCGCCCCCGCCATCGCGTTCGAGATCGACGAACTGCGCGAACTGGCCGCCGGGGCCCGGCAGACGTTCACCTTCCAGGCCCTGCCCCACCGCGCCTACCAGCGTCTGCGCACCGAGCACCCGCCGACCGCCGATCAGGTGACACAGGCCAGGGACAAGGGCCTGGAGGAGCCCGCGTTCGACCCGGACACCTTCGCCCCTGCCCTGGTGGCCGTCACCTGCACCGACCCCGCCGGCAGCCCCGAGGAGTGGGCCGAGATGTGGCAGGAGCTGTCCGACGGCCAGGTCGCCACCCTGTTCACCACCGCGCTGGCCTGCCAGTTCCAGGTGCCCGACCTGGCCCCAAAATCCGTGACCGGCTGACCCGCTCGCCCCACCTGCGGGCGCAGATGGCGTACTGCGCACCCCACGGCATCCCGTACTCGGTGCTGATGGGGCGCGTAGTTGGTCCGGGTGAGCCGGAATGGACCGAAGAGGACACCCTCCTGGCCGTGGAGTGGCAGCGCATGCAGGACTCCACCTGCGCCGGCTGCGGCCAGCAGCTCGCCGACAGCCTGACCGATGACGGCGGCTTCGAGACCGAACTGGTGCGCTGCTACGGCTGCAAGGTCAAGGAGAAGCGCGCCGAGGAAATCGGCAAGACCAAGGGCGAAACCGCCGGATTGAAGATCCTCGTCCGGCAGCTCCCCGAAGAGAACTAGCACGGGCCGTCGCGGGCCGCACAAGAGTAGGAGGCCCGCTATGGCGGAACGTTCCATCACGGTCAACGTCAGGGCGAACACCGCCGGATACAACGCGGGGATGACGCAGGCGTCCTCCCGTACCCGTGCGCTCGCTGACGCCTCCCGTATCGCCGGCGCCGGCGTGCGCGGCCTGGGGGCGGCAGGACGTGGCGCCCACGGTGGACTCACCCAGGTCGCCCAGGGTGCCACCGCCTCCCATCGCTCCCTCACCCAGATGTCCACCGCCGGCACCGGCGCCATGAGCGCCCTCGGCGGCGGCATCAAGGGAACCATGGCCCCGATGGCCGGATTCGCCGCGCTGATGGGCACCGGCCTGGGAATCAAGGAGGTCATCACCCAGGGCAACGAGATGCAGGTCTCCATGGAGACTTGGAAGGCCATCAGCGGCGCCACCAGCGAGCAGATGGAGAAGATGCGCGGCGTCGCCCACAAGCTCGGTGACGACATGTCGCTGCCCACCGTCACCACAGCGGGCGCCGCCGAGGCCATGCTCGCGCTGTCCAAGGCCAGCTTCAGCGCCGAGGACTCCATGACCGCGGTTCGGGACATCAGCATCCTGGCCACCGCCGAAATGATCAGCGTCGATACCGCCGCCACGATGGCCGGCGACATGATGAACCAGTTCGGCCTCGAAGCGGCCGATACGGCGCGGGTCGTGGACACGCTGACCAACTCCACCAACGCGAGCACGATCTCGGTCACCGACATGTACGACTCGATGAGGTTCATCGGGCCGGTCGCCAACGCGGCGAAGGTGAGTTTCGAGGACACCGCCACGGCGGTGGCGATGCTGGGCAACGCGGGTATCAAGGGCGGCGAGGCGGGCACCGCCCTGCGCGGCATCCTCGCCTCTCTGGCCGCCCCCTCCAAGCAGGCATCTCAGGCGATGGAGGAGCTCGGGCTCGAGGTCTACGACCAGCAGGGGAAGTTTGTCGGCCTCATGCCGCTCATCACGCAGCTGACAGCGGCGAAGAAGCGGATGACCGACCAGGAATTCGCCGCCGCGGCGGCGACCGCGTTCGGCCGCGAGACCCTCTCCGGCGTCATGGCCCTCGCCGAGCAGGGCCCCAAGACGTTCGGCGAGATCTCCGAGGCGGTCCGCAAGCAGGGCTCGGCCATGGAGCTGGCCGCCGTCAAGTCCAAGGGCCTGGGCGGCGCCGTCAACGGCCTCAACTCCCAGCTCGCCATGGTCGGCACCGTCATCTACGACTCCGTCGCACCCAGCCTGGAAAGGGCCACCCGCGCCGGCGCCGACCTCGTCAAGCAGGCCATACCCACGGTGGTCGAAGGCTTCGACAAGGCCAAGGAAGCCGCCAAGGCGTTTGCCGACCTCTCCAGCGGGGCGATGGGCGTAGTGGGCTCCGCTCTCAGCCCGGTCGTCACCACGGTCGGCTCCCTGGCGTCGGCGTTCGGTGGCCTGTCAGGGCCGTTGCAGGCCACCACCCTGGCCCTCGGCGCCCTGGTGGCGATGCGCGGCCGGGTCAGTGATCTGGGCGCCTCCATGGGCCAGGCCGGCAGTGAGTTCCGCCGGATCAGCGAACTCAACCGTGAACTGCGTCCGGAGATCCACCACACCGCCACAGCCTTCCAGGTCCTCGGGCAGCGCTCCCCGGCCATCGCGCAGATCGGCAGCGCCTTCATGACCGCGCACGGCGGCGCCGACCGCTTCGGCCGCACCGCCGGAGTAGCTGCCGCCGCCGGCAAGGGCCTCCAACTGGCCGGCTCCGGAATCATGGGCCTCTTCGGCGGCCCCCTCGGCCTGGCCCTCTCCGGCGCAACCGTCGCCATGGGCCTGTGGGCGGACGCCACCGCCAAAGCCCAGCAGGAGGCCGATCGGCAGCAGGGCGTGGTGAAGGCGCTGACGGATGCGCTGATCGCTTCCGACGGCGCGGTCAACGGGCACGTGAAGGCTCTGGTCGAGCAGGAACTGGCCGAACGCAAGGTCGAGGGCACCGGCAAGACCCTCCTGGAGCTGGCCGACGCGCAGGGCATCTCCCGCAAGCAGCTCACCGGGGCGGTCCTGGGCAACCGTGACGCCTACAACGACCTGATCGGGGAGCTGCGCAAGACGGCGAAGGAATCAGAGCAGATCACCGCTGTGGGGACCCGAGTGACCCTCGTCCAGACCGGAGAGGGCAAAAGCGCGGGCCAGCTCGCCGATGCGCTCGAGAAGACGAACGGCACCTTCGCCAAGTCCCGGGACGCAGCCGCGAAGTACCTCGACATGCTGGAGAAGACGACCCCGTATACCAGCGATTTCACCGAGGCCCTCAAGAAGCTGGGCGACGAGTCCGCCTCAGCCGACCAGCGCATTGCCGCCCTGTCCACGAGCCTGGACATTCTCTCCGGCGAACAGCTCGACTCGCAGAAAGCCACCGACGCATCCCGGCGCGCTCTCGCGGGCCATCGGGAGGCCGTTCAGCGGGCCAAGGAGGCCGGGGACGCGTGGGGTTCCAGTCTGCTGGACAACGCCGGCAGGCTGGATGTGAGCACGAAGGCTGGCGACATCCTGGCGCGCTCGCTCGACGGCCTCACCGCGGCCGGCAAGCAGCAGATCGATGCCGCCGCACAGTCCGCGGAGTGGAACGGGCGCAAGTTCCCCTCCGGCGCCCAAGCCGCCGCCGCGGCAGCCGAAGACTTGCGGGCACGCCTGGTGCAGCAGGCCAAGGCGTTCAATCTGACCGATGCAGAAGCCCAGCAGCTGATCGACACCTACGGGATCATCCCGCAGAACGTCACCACCACCTACAAGCTGGCCGGCGCGGATGAGGTGAAACAGGAGCTGGCCGGCGTCTACCTGGAACTTGCGGCCCAGCCCGACGAGAAGAAGATCACCCTAAAGTCCCTCACCGACGAGGCCAGGGAGAGGCTGAGGGACTTCCACATCTACGCAGATAAACTCCCGGACAACAAGGGCTTCACGCTCGATGTGCGGGACAAGGACGCGCGCAAGAAGATGGCGAAGGCGGAGGGCTTCAAGTTCTCCCCGAAGACCATCAAGCTCGACGCCCCGAACAAGAGCGCTCTGACGAGCATTCAGAAGGTGCGGAACAAGGTCGCCGGCACCAAGGGCAAGACCATCGTCATGGACGTGCCCAACAAGGACGCTATCGCCGCCTTGCGGGCCATCGGCTTCGACATTAAGCCCCTCACCAAGGACAAGAAGAAGGTGACGATTACCGTCCCGACCAAGGACCCGAAGAAGAACGCCCACCTCATCGATCAGCTGTTGCAGGTGATGCAGAAGAAGAAGCGCTCCGTCAAAATCGACATTCCCACAACGGGTCCGAACGGGCAGATCAGCACCATCCAGGGGTCCATCAACAGGATCACCGGCAGAACGGTGACCATCCACGTGCGCACGGTGAAGACGACCGAACAGCGTGCCGATGGCGGTATCGACGAGGCATACGCGGACGGCGGGATCAGGGGCGTAGCCAGGTCGTGGCGCAGGCCCGGGGTCGCGCAGATCGCGCCGGCGGGGGCGAACGTCTTGTGGGCCGAACGGGAGACCGGCGGAGAGGCATACATTCCGCTGTCGCCGGCGAAGCGGGGCCGCTCGAAGAGCATCGTCGAGGACGTGGTGGACCGGTTCGGGGGACAGGTGGCATGGGCGCCGACGGTGCGTCAGTCCGGAGGCGGGAATGTGGCGGGGCTTGAGCGGGCGCTGTCCCGTATCGAGCGCCTGGCCGGGGCCCTGGCGGACACCGGCGCCCGCCCCCGGGGTCCGGCGGTCAGCATCGGCGAGATCCACCAGCACGCCGGCACATCCACCCGCGAGCTGGTGAACGAGCTGGAGTGGGCGGCCCGCGGCCGAGGGTGGAGGTGAAGGCGATGAGCTCCTTCGTGCGCTACCGCGATCTCACCTTGGACCACGGCCTGTTCGGCTGGCAGTCGCTGGAGGGCTGGGAGGAGCTGCCCGGTCTGGATGTGGCGGATGCGCTGCGTCAGAACCAGCACGGGGCGTGGCCGGGCCGGATGCTGGCCCAGCCCCGGACCATCACCCTGGAGGGCCTCAGCATCCGCGCCGCCGACCGCGCCCGCCTCGGACAGGCGGTAGCCGCGCTGAACAGGGCGATGGCCATCACCGACCGCGAGTATCCGCTCTATGTCGACCTGGATGACGGGCGCGGTGTGCTCATGGTCTACGCCCGGCCGGTGCGGCGCCAGATTCCCATTGGCCGGCACTACACGACCGGCCGCGGTATCACCCCCGCCCAGGGGGCGCTCCAGTGGGAGTGCACCGATTCGCGCCGCTACCGGCCGGCCGAGTCGACCGCCTTCGCCGGCCTGCCGAAGCCGGAACCGGGCCTGGACTGGGGCCCCGGCCCGGAGCCCGACTCCGGCTCGGTCAGGCCGCTGCCCGCCTTGGAGTCGGGCCTGGAGTGGACGGACGGGCTGGACTGGGGAGAGGGAGGCGGCGCGGGAAGTCTCCGCGCCGTCAACGACGGCGACGCTGCCACCGTTCTACGCATCGAGATCCAGGGCCCGGTGGCCGAGCCGCGCATAGTGCAGCCGTCCGGGCAGATGCTGGAGTACGACATCACCCTCACCGCCCGCGACCGCCTCACCATCGACACCCGGGAAGGCACCGTCACCATCAACGGCTCCGTCTCTCGCCTGTACACCGCCACCCGCCGCAGCACACCGGAACGCGCCTTCACCCTCCCGCCCGGCGTGAACGAACTCTTCTTCCGCGCCCAAGAGTTCAACCGGTCGGCGCGATGCACGGTCAAATGGCGCTCCGCCTACTGGTGACCTTGGGCCCAACGCCTCTACACGCTTGCCCATGGTGCTCTTACCTTCGCTTCCGTCACCTCAGGACGAGCAAGGATCGCCATGCATCAGGCCACCGACGTGCCGCCCATGCCCTCTCAACCGCCCACCGCCGGAGTTCCCGAGCCTCGGCCATTCCTCAAGCGCTTTTGCCGCAAGAAGGTACTCATTCCTGCCGCAATAGCAATCTGCTTGACCATCACTGGCGTCATCTTGAGCACTTCAAGAAGTGGCAATGGGAAGCAGCAAGTCGCCGCTGAGTGTGCGAACAGGAAGCTGAAGGAGATGGCTGACGAACTAGATGCCGCAATCGAACCTACAAAGTATACGACAACGAAGTCGCGGGCCTTTAATGTCTTGAAATGCATTGACGATCTGGACGGAGACCCCCAAAAAATACCGGACAAAAAATATCGCGCACACATGTACTCCGCCCTCAACGCGGCAGCAGCCATGAACGTGGTAGACCGGGGTGAAGAATATGAGATAGAGCGTAATGTGTACGAGAATTCATTCACCATCTACAACTACATGGCCGAATCAATTGACATAGAGAGCCCATTTAAGAGCTGGTGATCAGCAATTCGTTAACCCAAGCGCTGACGTGCACGACGGCACGTCGGCGCTTTCGTATGAGATGAGGATGATGTGTGATGGCAGTGCGTGCGGTGTGGCTGACGAACCGGGGGGACAAGGAGGGCGGGCAGACGCGTGTCGATACGCGGCTGGCTCCCCTGGGTACGTACATGCCGGATGGTGAGCTGGCCTCCCTATCGGGTGTGATCGCCGGGGGGAATCCGCTGGCTATCAGTCCGTCAGGGCCCATGAGCGCGACCATCAGTCAGGGGCGCGCCGTCGTCCAGGGGCAGGCCAGTCAGGGCGCCTACCAGCTGGTGGTGACCGAGCCGGTTCCGCTCGACTTCGCGGACGGTGATCCTCAGCACCCGCGTATCGATCTGGTCGTCCTGCGCGTGTATGACCCGCAGTATCAGAGCGGTCAGCCGGCCCGCGCGGCCGTGGAGATCGTGCCCGGCATCCCGGACGCCGACCCGGTCGAGCCGGCGGTGCCGGAGGTAAGTCTGCCGCTGTATACGGTGCGGGTGGACGCAGGGGCCTCGGCCGGGTCGGGCGGCATCGACTGGAACTCGGCCGTGACCGGTCACCTCCGCGCAGCGACCATGTACTCCGGGATCACCCCGGCCGCGTTCTTGGAGCCGGATTTCAACGGCAGCTATGAGGGCCAGTACCGCGACGACGGTACCGGCCTGATGCGCTGGAACGGCGGGCAGTGGGATGCGGTCACTACCGACAGCGGCTGGAGCGACCTGTACCTGGACGCCGGGTTTACCCATCCCGGCCACGGTCATCGGGCGCAGTACCGGGTGATCGGCCCGGTGGTGTATTTGCGCGGGCGGATCAGCAAGACCGGTGGCGCGAAGATCACGGATACGGACACCATCCTGACGTTGCCTGCCGAGATCTGGCCGGCCGCGCTGGTGGGCTGGTCCTCGCCCCGCGACTCCACCACCACCCCCGCCCTGATCCGTGCGGAACTGAAGACGGACGGCACCATGCGCATTTACGCGCGCGGCGAGGAACCGTCGTGGATCTCCTTGGACACCGTCTCCTACTTCACCAGCTAGGGGGGGAGCCGTGCCTGTCTACCGTGCTGTCTTCTGTGACCTGCGTACCGACCAGGTCCTGGATGTACTGCCCGCCGAGCAGATCCGTTTCGATGAGTACATCGGCAAGACCGGCACCGCATCGGTGTCGATACCCGTCACGAGCCCCTCCATGGCCGGCCGCGCCCGCGCGGCGGTCACCCCAGCGCGTACCGCGCTGTGGATCGAGCGGGACGGGGATATCTGGTGGGGCGGGATCGTGTGGACGGCCACCATCACCCCGCCCTCCCGCAGCGGCCCCGGCGGGCTCGAGGTGCAGGCCGCCACGTTCGACTCCTACCTGGCCCGCCGCATCCTCACCGACGGGTGGGAGGGCGAGCAGATCGACCAGTTCGATATCGCCCGCCAGCTCGTCGACTACACCCAGAGGACTGCCGGCGGCGACATCGGCATCACCCTCGACTGGAGCCGCACATCCGGTGTGCTGCGGGACCGTACCTACTCGCGCTACGACCTGCACTATGTGCGCGACCTCCTCGACCAGCTCAGCAAGGTCGAGCGCGGCTTCGAGTGGCGCATCCGCGCCTACCGCACCAGCCAGGGCCGGCGCACCAAGGAACTCCAGCTCGGATATCCCGCGATCCGCACCGGGCACACCGAGGTCCTCCTCGACCGGCCCGGCGCCGTCCTGGACTACCAGCTGCCCACGGACGGCGCCGTGCGCGCGACCCACTGGATTTCCCGAGGTGCCTCCGTCAACTCCAATCAGGCCGCCGACTCCTACCCGCTGATGTCCACACTGTGGGGGTTCCTCGACGCGCTCGATCAGGGCTGGCCGCGGCTGGACGGCTCCAGCGACTACACCACCGTCGAACGCAAGGAGACCCTGGACGCGCACGCGAGAGCCGACCTGGTCGCCGCGTGGAGCGCGACCCAGGTTCCCCAGGTGACCGTGAAACTCGACCAGACCTCACTGTCGCCGCATCTGTTGGGGGCCACGGTGCGGCTGCGGATCCGCGACGAGTGGCACCCCGATGGCCTGGACGCCCGCTACCGGCTGATCGGCATGAGCGTCACCCCGCCGACCCGCACCAGCGGCGAGAGCGCCCAGCTGTATCTGGAGCTGCCCGAGGCCACCCCCAGTTCCGCCCGCACCCGCGCCATGCTCCAGGAGATCTGATGGCCGCCATCCCCCAAGACCTGCTAGACCGCCTGCGGGAACTCGAGCGCGAGGTACGCGAGTTGCGCGGCCGGTCCCAGATGCGCCCGCGCATGGACCAGATCCTCAACGGCAACGTGATCATCGGCGAGGGCGGAAGCCTCCAGGTCCGCGCCCCGGACGGCACCACCCTCACCCACATCGGCCGGGTACTGCCCGACTATCCCGACGGCAGGCCCCAGCAAGGTTTCGACGTGCGGCGCGACGACGGCTCCCTGGCCATCGTGGTGCGCACCTACGACACCAAGGGCACTCCCACGCAGCCGGTGCAGCTCCTGGACCGATCCCAGAACATCATCGTCGCCGACGACGTGGTCAACGAGGGCCTCGCGCGCCCCTACATCCCCTACACGCTGGTGATGGCCAACCATTCCACCACCAGCACCGAGTGGACCGGCTGCTACGAGAGTTACGGCATCGCCCAGCACCCCCGCGTCGCCGCCGACATCGGCATGTCCTACTACGGCGGCCAGGGCGGCCAGGTCCGCGTCCTGATCAACGACGAGGTCGTGGCCACCGGGGCAACCCTGCGCGGCCACTGGCCCGTTCCCGGCTACCGCTACGGCGACCGGATCAAGCTCGAGGTCCAGGCCCGCCGCACCGGCAAAGCCACCGAGGTCTTCCCCCGCCCCTACTACCTCCTGGGCGTCGAAAGCCGGCCCTTCTACCAGCCCGGCGCCGAACCCCCGACCGCCGCACCCGCGCCGCAACCCCTCTGACGCCGGCGGCCTCCGCGCCGCCCGCACCCCCAGCCCCGTCCCGGTCTTCGGTACGGGGCTTTGTCGTACCACTGAAAGGAACCGAACATGATCACTGGTATCGATGTCTCGTCCTGGCAGTCCACCACCCCGAACCTGGCGGGCAAGGACTTCTGCATCATCAAGGCCACCGAGTCCACCCACTACATCAACCCCAAGCAGACCGCCCAGGCCGCCCACGCCCGCGCCGCCGGCCTCGTCGTCGGCTTCTACCACTTCCTCCACCCGGGCAACCTCGACGCCCAGGCCCGCTACTTCGTCGACAAGTGCGACAGCGTCCAGGGCGACTTCCTCGCCATCGACTGGGAAACCTCCTCCAGCGGCGCCGCTACCTGCGCCGAGAAGGACACCTTCATCCGCAAGGTCAAGGCCCTGCGACCGGACAAGAAGGTGCTCCTCTACTGCAACCGCGACTTCTGGCTCAACCGCGACACCACCTCCTACGCCGGCGACGGCCTGTGGATCGCCGACTACACCACGGCCGGCAAGCCCAAGATCACGGCGAAGTGGCTCATCCACCAGTACACCGACACCCCCGTCGACACCAACGTCGCCCGCTTCGACACCCGCGCGGCCATGCGCGCCTGGGCCGCCGGCACCACCCCGCCGGTCACCTACCAGCCGTTCCCGGGCGAGGCATGGTTCAAGGCCAAGCCCAACAGCCCGATCATCACCGCCATGGGCCGGCGCCTGGTCGCCGAGGGCTGCTCCGCCTACACCCAGGGCCCCGGCCCGCAGTGGAGCGACGCCGACCGCGAGTCCTTCCGCAAGTGGCAGAAGAAGCTGGGCGACGCCCCCGAGTTCTGCGACGGCTGGCCCGGCCTGCGCCAGTGGAACGCGCTCAAGGTCCCGAAGGTGAGCTGACGTGACCGGACCGGCATTCTGGGCCGCCGCCCTCGAGCGCGCCCTGCGCACCTTCGCCCAGGCCCTGCTCGCCGTCCTCGGCGCCGCCGGCGCCGGACTCCTCGACGCGCCGTGGCTGCCCGCCCTGTCCACCGCCGCCATGGCCGCCGTCCTGTCCCTGCTCACCTCGGTAGCCACCCCCGATGGCCCGGGACTGACGGAACAGGCCACCGGACGCCACCGCGCAGACAGCAGGAGCCGCCCGTGAACTCGTCCCAGACACCCGACGTTGCCCTGGAACTGGCCGAGCTGCGCCGCACCATGGAAGTCGGCTTCACCCAGCAGTCCGGCCAACTAGCCCTCCTCGTCCAGCGCACCGACCAAACCGACCAGGAGATCAAACAACACGCCGCCCGCATCGACGCCCTCGAGCGCACCCGCTGGCCCCTGCCCGCCCTCGGCGCACTGACCGGGCTGGCCGGCGCCGCCACCGGCGTCTTCGCCCTATTCGCCCGCTAACAACGGCCCCCACCACCCTCGCGGTGGTGGGGGCCTTTCGTCATGCCCGATTGCACGCAATCAGCAACCTGAGAACGTGATCTGCAATCCTCGACAATTCACCTGCGCACACGCCCTACCGCGTCGCATGCTCGATGCCCCAACATCCGCTGACGGAGGACGAAATGACCCTGCGGTTCATCGGCACCACCAGCGACGACGGCGACTGCCCCACCCTGTACGAGATCCCGGAGACCGACGAGATCCTCGTCCAGGGCGACATCGAGACCAACCCCGAGCACCTTGCCGCGCTGCGCGACGTGAAGCCCACGGAGTCGTTCGTCCGCGTCCCCCGCGACCTGCTGATCCGCTACGCCCCGCGCGAAGCCGCTCCGCCCCTGACGCCCTTCAAGGAGATCAGCCACCTGTTCACCGAGTTCCGGCACACCGCGTGGCGCCTGGAGACCCGGCGGGGCTACGCCTCCGACCGCAACAGCCAGAAGTGGGCGCGCTGGCTCGCGGGCGAGGACATCGCCGCCGACCCGGCCAACGCGTGGCGCGAGAACGTCGAGGCCCAGACCGCCGAAGGTAAGAGGTTCGAGCGCGTGCGGCTGGTCGACGTGCCGGCCACCGAGGGGCAGCAGTTCCTCGCGGCGAGCGCTCCGAGCAACATCGCGGCCGGCGAGGACATCCGCCACCTCACCCGCGCCCGCGCGCGGGAACTGCGTCTGCCTGACTACGACTTCTGGCTGTTCGACTCCCAGATCCTCGCCCGGTTCGCGTTCGACGACGAAGACACCACCCTCGGCGTGTACGTCACCGAGGACCCCGCCGAGGTGCTCGCCGCCTGCCAGGCCCGCGACGCCGCCTGGCACCACGCCCTGCCCGCCGCCGAGTTCGAGCAGCGGGTACGTTCCCATGCGTGAGTGACTTCCAGGAGGCTCGGCAGATCCTCGGCGCACGGCTCAGCGAGCTGCGCGCCGAGGCCGGCATGGAGGGGAAAGACCTAGCCGCGAAGCTGGGGTGGCAGCCCTCCAAGGTGAGCCGCCTCCAGACCGGGAAGCAGACCGCGAAGGCCGCCGACATCACGGAGTGGGCGGCAGCGGTGGGCCGGCCAGATGTGGAGCCGGAACTGCAGGGGCTGCGTGCGGGTGTGGAGTTGAAGCACCGCACGTGGAGGCGGCAGCTCGCGGGCGGGCATGCGGATCGGCAGAAGCTGGCGATCCGCGAGACGGAGGCGACGCGCCTGACCCGCGCGTTTGAGGTGGCCCGGATCCCTGGCCTGTTGCAGACCCGCGAGTACGCGCGCGTCATCTTCGACTCGAACGCCCGCTTCCGCGAGATCCCGGCGACGACGGACAAGGCTGTGCAGAACCGCATGCGCCGCCAGGAGGCGTTGTACGAGCCGGGCCGCGAGTTCCGGTTCCTGCTGTGCGAGGCGGCCCTGTATCACCGCTCGTGCCCGAAGGACGTAATGGCCGCGCAGCTCGACCGGCTCTACAACGTGGTCGGCCAGCCTCAAGTCGACCTGGCCGTGATCCCCTTCGGCGCCGAGCTACGGCGTACGGCCGCACATTCCTTCTGGATCTACGACCGGCGGCAGGTGATCGTGGAGACGATCACGGAGGAGCTGTGGCTCACCGCCGATGAGGACATCCGCCTGTACGAGCGAGCGTGGGAGTGGCTCGACTCGTCGGCCGTGCGCGGGCCGATCGCCCGCCGGTTGATCGGCCGAGCACGGGCCTCTCTTGACCTTGCGTGAACAATCGCAGCAACTGACGTCCTGTCAGGTGCAACTACGCGCAATCGATCAACAACCGCGCTCGTCACGCTCCTACCGTTCACGTCATGGCCGCAGAACTTCGCGCTACCCATCACCCTCCTGGTGACGTATGGCTCGCCGAATGCTCCGGGCACCAGCGCCTCGCGCACGAGGTGTGGTCGTTGGGCGGGCTCGCGCCGATCCCCTGCACCCGATGGCTCGCCGCTGAGGCCCCCCTTGTCGACGCTCTGATCGCACGGAAACACATCCCCGTGCGTCGCCGAGGGCCGCTGCTCGTGGACCAGGACCGCTACGTCGCTTGGTGGCTGGTCCCTCTCAGCGCCGCCGAGGAGCTCGCTGACCTCTCCACCCTCGTGGTCCACCCCTACGCATGGGCCCTGCACTGCCCGTCGACTGAACGGCCCGCGTGCGGCCGTTCCTGGGCCGATCCGCCGGACGGGTCGGGAGCACTCGCTGACCCCACCTACCTCGCCGCGGCGTTCAGACCCGCCGCCGGCCGACTCCCTCTGGAGACGCTGTGACGACGACTCCTCCGCAGCTCCCCCCGACCGGCGACCTCGCCGAAGACCAACTGTGCGGGCGCGCGTGCGCCCGATGCGCGGGCCCCCTCGTCGGCGCGGCCAGCGTCGACCTCGGTGAGCGCGTCGACCCCGACGCCGAGCGGCTGATCTTCCCGAGGGCCTGCGACTCCTGCGCGGGGGTGTCATGACCGCCCCCCAGGTCGAGACGGCCGAGGCACCCACACCCATCACGGTGGACGTCCCCATGTTCGCCATGAGCACGGCCCGGCGGCGCGGGCGCGCCTGCGCCTGGTGCGGCACGAGCCTGGTCGGGTGGGCGAGCATCGGCCTCGGCCGACGTCGCGCTCCGGATACCGGGCGGGTGATCAGCCCTCGCGGATGCCACGACTGCACCGTCACGTTCGTGTACATCCAGTTCCTGGAGCACACGATCACGTGCCCGCAGTGCGCCCTGCTCGGGCTGGCCTGCCCCGCCTCGGCGCCGCTACGGAGCGCCCTCAGCAAAGGACGGTGGACGTGACCGTCCCGCTCGACTTCGAGGGCATCCGCGCCGCCGCCCGCGCCGCCGAGCAAGTCGTGTACTCCGAGACGCCCCGCGCCCGGCTCGACCAGATGATCGACGGCATGCAGGCGCTCCTGCAACTGCTGACCCGCAAGGACCTGTACGAGTCCGAGCAGGACCACCGCGCCGCGCTCAACCTCGCCAACGTAATGGCCGGCCCCGACCTCGTACCGGCCGACACTGACCCCGCGCTCAGCGCGTACCAGTACCTCGCCCTGCTCGGGGTGGCGGTGTCGAAGTTGGTGCAGCGCCTCGACCCGCCGATGCGCACCACGTTCATCGGACGGCGGGACCTGCCGCCGGTACGCCGGTGTGGCGTCGCGGGCGGGGGTGTGCGGTGATCTGCGCACGCTGTGACGAGCCGATCCGCGAGGGCGAAGAGTGGGAGACGCGGGAGGTGTTCAGCGCATCCGGGCCCGGAGGGTCCGTCATCCTCCACCGCAACAAGTGCCCCCGCCCGCCACGACCGCACCAGACGTCGCCGGACTACCGTCGCTGACCCCCAGCTCCCGCCGCCCGCCAATCCCCCGCCGGGCGGCGGGATATCGGGCCGGGCCGCCCGCGCCGATGGGCGGCCCGGCCTGCCCCCGCAGGGTGCTCGCGGACGGGCGGCGGCCGAAGGCGAACCCGGCCGCCGCCCACCGCCCCGTCTCCCTGCGTTCCGGTCCTCACGGGCAGGAGACGGGGCCCCTCCGTACCCGGTCAGGCCGCCGCGAGCTGGTCTGTCTCGTAGGCGTGCAGGATGCGCCGGCCCTGTCTGCCGGTCACACCGAAGTACGCGCCCAGCGTCGCGCCGTTCACCTCCCGGCCGGTACGGAGCAGCCTGCATGAACCCGTGTCCCCCCGTCTTTTCCACGGCTTCGTCCTGGGCCTCTGCCGGGCCGGTGGGGGAACGAGCGACGCTCCCGACCGACAAGCCACCGAGCAGGGAGTAGGTCGTACTCCCGTCTAAACGGGCCACACCTAAGGCCGAAGGTCCTGCAACGTCGGGACCTTCTCCGAGAATCGTCGGTTGCCGCATGGAGATGCACTAATGACGCAGCGTCAAGGGGCGATGCACTGAGCGGTATGACGTGTCGTCATAACCGTGCTTTCGTATGGGTAAGGAGCCACAGTGGGCAGGAATATTCTGAAGAAGTCTGCGGGCGTTGTCATGGCCGCCACGCTCTTTGCCTTCGGGGGAGCCGCAGTGCCTGCCATCGCCGCCGATGGCGCACCCTCCACTGGCGCTACAGCGGAGACAGGCGCGGAGATATCGCCCATGACCGCGAGCGGTTTCGGCAACATCAACGCCTTCAAGTACAGCTATGGCGGCATCACCATCTCGGTCCCCAAGGGCTGCATGCTCTGGCACACGATCACCGGCGGCGGAAAGAAGATCACGGGGCAGAACGCCAACGTGCAAGGCAGTGCGCTGTGCGGCGCGAAGCCGCAATTCTGCAACTGGCGGATCGACTTCACCTACGCCGACACCAACAACAAGACCTACAAGACCTCGAGGGGGAAGACACACACCACCTGCAACCGTTTCCCGTCCCGTAACAACGCACCGCAGACACTGCCCAAGTACGGTAAGGCGTGCGCGCGGATCTACGTGAACGGATCCCAGCGCGGTTCCCAGTGTCACTACATCAAGAAGTGAGAGCTCGATGAGGCGTCCGCAACCTGTACCCGACTGGTGGCGGGGCGAGACTCGTGTCTTCGTAGGCGCGACCATGTTCTTCTTCGTTGTCAGCGTTGCCGCACCCCCTCATGAGATCAGTCTCGGTTCCCTGACATCTGCAGTGATCATGGGCGTAGTCGCCATGTGGGTTTTTCGTTACTGGGCTCGGCGCAGCCGCCTGCAGGACGCGAATGACCAAGACGTGCCCTTGAGCGACACTCCCGTCCCTGAGGGGCCGCGCCGCTCATTGCGGTGGTCCCTGGGCTTGCTCTTCGTTGTCGGGGGCGCCACGTTCATGACTGGATACGGGCTGACCACCACGGCGGCGTGGTGGGTCTATGCGGTTCTGTCGCTGGGCACGCTCATCGGCATCCACATCTGGAACCGCAAGAGCACTGCCTCAAGCGCTCATGCCGATTCCGATGGCCGCTGACGGTACACGCGGGCCTCTTCGGCCTTGAGGCCTCATGCCACTCCGTGAGCCGCCGGCCGTTGACTGGGCTGGTGGCGATGGCGGCGAAGGCAAGAAAGGTTCTGGCTTGAATTCGTAGCGTCGGTGGAGCCGACGACAGCCTGCCAGCCAGGACATGGTCGCCGCGCCGTTCCCTCCCGAGCGGTGAGGGCGCCGCCCACCGCCCCGTCTCCTGCGTTCCCGTTCCCCGCGGGCAGGAGACGGGGCTCCTCTACACCAGTCAGGCCGCCGCGAGCTGGTCTGTTTCGTAGGCGTGCAGGATGCGCCGGCCCTGTCTGCCGGTCACACCGAAGTACGCGCCCAGCGTCGCGCCGTTCACCTCCTGGCCGGTCGCGCGCAGCTCGTCCACGGCGGCCTCGATGTCCGCCCGTGTCCGCCCCGCGCGCACCCGGCGTGCCCCGTCCGTTCGGCGTGCCCCGTCCGTTCGGCGTGCCGCGTCCGTTCGGCGTGCCCCGTGCGTCCGGCGTGCCCCGTGCGTCCGGCGCGTCCGGTGCGTCCGGTGCATCCGGCCTCCTCCGGGACCTCGTCCAACGCCTGGCGCGTCTGAGCCACCGCGTCAGCGACCTCCCACAGCGCCCACGCACCCCGGCGCCGCTCCCCGGTCTCCCGGTCCAGCCGCGCACTCGCCCGCTCCACACAGTCCTCGCACAGCCATCGGCCTTCCCGGGCCCGCGCGAACGGGCCCGCCACGTCGCCACAGCGGCACTGCAACGGATACGCGCCCATCAGGCCGACACCTCCGTCCGTACCGTCGCCCAGTCCCCGCGGCTGAGGCTCCTGAGCGGCGTGTCTGAAGCCCGACGTGCCAGAATCCGCGCCCGCAGACTTAGCCCTTCCTCAGCGGGCAGCGCCACCGGGGCCTCGGCGGCCGAGCTGGCCTGTTCCACCCGGCACCCGGGACACAGCCGCTCGTCGGCCAGCGGCCGGAACAGCAGCGGCTGCGTGTGCCCGTCCCCGGCGCACTCCCGCATCCCCGCCACCCGCGACTTCACCGGCCTTGCAGCGGCCTCAGGGGCCTGCTGAGCGGCGAACGGGGGCGGGGTGACCTCGGAGGTCTCGAACCGCTTGCGCAAGCAGCCACCCAGCCACCGAACGCCTTTCAGGTCGCTGGTGACCAGGGATTTCAGCGCTTCCCAGGTCTCACCGTCAGCGAGCCGCTCGGCCGCAGTCCGCGTCAGCCCCTCCCGCATCCCCAGCACGATCCGAGTCCCCGCGGCCTCCTCGGCACACCGAAGGGCAGACCGCGCGGCCTCCAGGTGCGCGGCAACCTGCCGCTCCCGGGCCTGCTCCACGAACAGACGCCCCGCGTCCTCCGGGGCCTCGACGGGCGCCGCCTGCTCCTCGACGATCGCCGCCTGGTCCTCGTCGCTCTCTTCTCCGCCCTCCCCGTCGTCAGGCTCTGGCCGGGGGGTAGGGGGGTGGGTCTGGTGTATGTCAGAGGTCTGGTTCCCCTTTAGGGGTGAGTCGCCGCTTTCCGGAACATTCCGGTTCCGTACTGTCCGGGACTCGGAGCCGATCCACAGCCGCGAGTTCATGATCCGGACCCCCAGGCGCCGCGACTCGGCCGTGTCCCGCCCCGTCCTCAGGGCCTCTTCGGCAGCTTCCCAGCCCGCGGAGATCTCCTCCGGGGTGCGCAGCGGCATCTGGGAGATCATGACCTTCGAGGACGGCCGGCCCAGCTCGGGGCACCAGCGACCCTTGTCCGTGTGGTGACGCCCCGACTCGCGCAGTTCCCGCAGGACCTTCCGGCGCCGCACCGACCCGAAGCCGAGCCGCTTGCGCAGGCTCTCGACGTTCGTGTCATTGACCGGCGGTAGATCTGTCGCCACGGCGAGAAGCCGAAAAGTGTCCGAGGACAGGCTCAAGTCCTGCACAGCAACGTGGTTGACCTGCGTAAAGCGCCTGCGCGAAGGCGCGCTAGAATGCCCAAGCATCCCGATACCAGCCTCTTTCTGGTTCGTGGTGTAGGCCCTCGAACGGTGTTCCAGCACCAGTCGGGGGCCGCTTCGTTTTGGTACGAAGCGGACCGAACGGGAGCAGAGTAAGCACATTCCGGACCCCCCGTCCACCATGATCACGTTCTGTCACCGCCTCTGACCTGCGAAAACGCCCCGCCGGACGGTTCGCCGACAGGGAGTTTCCAGGGAGTTTCGAGCTCGATCCAGGGAGTTTTCAGGGAGAATCGCTGTGCACGCCAACGCTACGCAAAGTCGTCTCCTGTGGAGGTGTTTACGCAGGTCAGAGGCGATGTCCGACCCCAACTATGCAACTAGACGAGGAATCCGTATGCGAATGACGGTCTTCTGGCAGCGGATGGCGGATCACTTCGGGTCCGGGTACGCCGACACGTTCGCGCGCGACCATGTGATGGCGGGGCTCGGCGGGCGTACGGTCCACCAGGCGCTCGACGCGGGCTGGGACGCGAAGGAGGTCTGGCGCGTGGTGTGCGCGACGATGGACGTGCCCGCCGAGAAGCGCTGACCGGCGCGGTGAGTCAGGGCAGGGCACCGGATGTCGGTGGCGTGGGCGAGACTTGCACCGTGGCAGCGACAGACGAGACCCGACAGGTGGCGGACGACGCCGCTCCGCCCGGCATCACGCCTCCCGAGCGGCCGAGCGACCCCGCGCCCGCACCGCGCCCCCGGATGCCCCGCTGGCTGCCCCGGGCCATGGTCCTCGCGCTCGCCCTCGTCGCCTGCTTCCAGCTGGGCAGTTGGGCCTTCCACCAGCTCACCGGCCTGCTGATCAACGTACTGATCGCGTTCTTCCTCGCTCTCGCCGTCGAGCCCGCCGTGAGCTGGATGTCGGCGCGCGGCATGCGCCGCGGCCTGGCCACCGGCATCGTCTTCCTCGCCGTGATGATCCTGGGCGCGGGCTTCGTCGTCCTGCTCGGCTCGATGATGGCGGGGCAGATCGTCGACCTCTTCGACGACTTCCCCAAGTACCTTGATCAGGTCATCAACTGGATCAACACGACGTTCCGCACCGACCTCAACCGGGTCGCTGTGCAAGACAGCGTGCTGCACTCCGACTGGCTCCAGAAGTACGTGCAGAACAGCGCCACGGGCGTCCTGGATGTCTCCGCGCAGGTGCTGGGCGGGCTGTTCCAGCTCCTGACGATCCTGCTGTTCTCGTTCTACTTCGCCGCCGACGGCCCGCGTCTGCGCCGCGCGCTGTGCTCGATCCTGCCGCCGGCCCGTCAGGCCGAGGTGCTGCGCGCCTGGGAGATCGCCGTCGACAAGACAGGCGGCTATCTGTACTCGCGCGGCCTGATGGCGCTGATCTCCGGCATCGCGCACTACATCCTGCTGGCGGCACTGGGTGTTCCGTACGCGCCCGTGCTCGGTGTGTGGGTCGGTCTCGTCTCGCAGTTCATCCCGACGATCGGCACCTACCTCGCCGGCGCGCTGCCGATGCTGATCGCCTTCACGGTCGACCCCTGGTACGCGCTGTGGGTGCTCATCTTCGTGGTCGTCTATCAGCAGTTCGAGAACTACATGCTGCAACCGAAGCTGACCGCGAAGTCCGTGGACATCCACCCGGCGGTCGCCTTCGGCTCGGTCATCGCGGGCACGGCGCTGCTCGGCGCGGTCGGCGCGCTGATCGCCATCCCGGCCGTGGCGACGCTCCAGGCGTTCCTGGGGGCGTACGTGAAGCGCTACGCCGTGACCGACGACCCGCGCGTGCACGGGCACCGCAGCCGCGCCGGAGAGCCGCTCCTCGCGCGGGTGCGCAGAGCACTGCACAGACCGGACGAGCGGCCGTAGCGGTAGCGCGCGCCGGGAGGTCACCAGGTGAGGGCCGCAGAGACGCCGGCGGCCAGGACAGCGAGCAGGTAGCAGGCGACGGCCGCGTACAGGACGCCGTTCTTGCGGCGGTCGCTCCAGCGCGTACGGGACAGCAGCCAGGCCAGGGCGGGCAGGACGAGCACCGCGTGCAGGCTCACCCCGTGCAGCGGCTTGAGGGCGGACGTCGACCGGTAGGCCGCTTCCTGGTGGCCGGTCCTGGTGAGGACCACCCCGCGCGCGATCATCGCCGCGCCGGACGCGAGCGCCACGAGGAGCACGGCGAAGCCGGTGCGGACGGCGAGGGGCATGCCGGGAGGACCACCGGGGCGGTGCCGGAAGGAGTCGACGGCGAAGACCGTCAGCAGCAGCACCAGGACGCCGCCGCCCACGGCGAGCGTCATGGAGACGGCCGTGTCGAACGGGGTCTCCATGTCGAGATGCGACGGCACCTTGCGCCATGCCTGAAGCGTGATGCCGCCGACTTCCACCACGCAGTCCGCCGCGAACACGGTCAGCAGGGTCGTACGCAGGCGCGCGCCGGTCCGCAGATACGACGTGACCCAGGTGAGCGCCATCAGCGTCAGGCCGAAGGACAGCCCGAAGGTGAGGGGCTTGCGCCAGGACACGGGCCCGTCCCAGGGGCCGCCGGCGACGAGGAAGACGACGCCGTGGGCGAGTCCCGAGGCGATGAGCACGGCGCCGGTGGCGTAGCACCAGCGCTCGGCCCGGCGCGGCGCGGTGCGCTCCGCGTGCTCGGGGGGACCGGAGGGCCGCTGCGTGAAGACGGGCGGTGGGGGTGGGGGCGTGTCCATGCGGCCAGGCTCCTCGGCGCGTGCGCCCCGGGCGTCGTCCGGGCGGAGGCATCTGGCGTACCTCCGGGGGAGTATCCGGGCCGATCGGGCCTTGGCGTACCTCTGGAGGAAGGTTCTGGCGGAGCGGGCGGGAGCGGGCCAGGGAGGGCTGGAGAGAGGGCGGGGCGGGGAGGGCCGGCAGGCCGTGAAGGGTGCGCTGGGGGCGTCCGTCCCTGCCGTCACGGCCGGAGGCTCAGGCGCTCACCAGGTCGGCCTGTAGAGCCGCGAGGAGCCAGTCGTGGGAGGAGCCGGGTGTCGGCTCCGGGGGGCCGCCCTCGGGCGTGGTCAGCTCGGCGACGAGGTCCCAGTAACGGTCGAGGCGCGGGTCCGACGAGAGCTGCCGGGCGAGCCCGACGCGGAAGGCCGGGGTGTCGCGGGAACCGCTCACGCGCGCGTAGGTGTCCACGAAGCAGTCCAGCGCCTCGCCCGGAGCGGGCGCATCGCCCGCCCGCAAGCGCGGAGCCGCCAGCTCGTACGCCTCCGCCAGCCCGCCGTACAGCACGGCCGCTTCCCGCGCGCCCGCCGACGCGTGCGCGGCAGGCTGGGTCGGGGCGGCGTCCGGGGTGCAAGGGCGCGACACGAGCGCGCACAGCCGGGCGAAGGCCAGCACGTGCGCGGGGGACGGGGAGTCGGGCGGGGCCGGGACGGCCGCCTCCAGGAAGGCGGACCGCGACGCGGCCGGCATCCGCGGCGGCAGCCAGGCGCGCCAGAACCGGGCCAGCGGAGCCGTGCTCGGCGGGGTGCCGAGCGCGCCGACCAGCCGTAGCCGGTCCGCCCTCTCGGCCGGCGGGCACTCCTGGACGAGCCGCAGGGCCGCCTCCTGCCAGCGCAGTGCGCTCAACCGGCTCCCCAGTTCGCGCAACTGTCCGGCCACGGCGTCCTCCAGTACGCCCTCCGCCCCCACCCGCTCGTCGACGACGCGCAGCACTTCGGGCACGGGCAGGCCGAGGCCGCGCAGCGAACGGATCAGCCGCAGGCGGTCCAGCGCATCCGAGCCGTACCGCCGGTGCCCGCCCGCGCTGCGGGCACGCTCCGGCAGCAGCCCGCTGTCGGAGTAGAAGCGGACGGTCTTCACCGTCGTGCCCGCGCGCTCGGCGAGCTCGCCGATGCTCCACAGGGGACCGGACGGGTCGGCGGACGAGTCGGGTCGGTCGGACAGCTCCGTCACTTGAACCTCCCTCAGGGGGAGTTCCTAACGTACCCGCAGCCACTGACAACACCTTGACGGAGGGCGTGGAGATGACCGAGTTCGTAGTGGTGCCGGGCCTGTTCACGGGCACGCACGCGTGGCGCGAGACGGCCGGGAAGCTGGCCGCGGAAGGCGCGCGGGTGCGCGTGGTGGACCTCGGGCCCGCACGCGACCTGGAGGAGCACATCGAGCGGGTCGTGGCGGCTATCGACATGACTGCCGTCGACGAGGCCGGAGCCGGGGACGGCCATGGTCATGGCGACGGCCTCCGTGCCGGTCAGCGCGGGGGCGACGAGAGGCGGAACGTCGTGCTGGTCGGTCACGACTACGGCGTGTACCCGGCGACGGGCGCTGCCGATCGGCGCGCGGAGCGCATCGCGCGCGTGGTGTACGTCGACGCGGGTCCGGTGCAGGACGGCGCGGCGGCGCTCGCCGCGGTCCCCGACCAGCAACTGCGCGAGCGTCTCGCCGAGGACGCCACCGGCGCGGGCGACCTGCCTGTGCCGGCGCCCGAGGAGTGGCGGAAGTGGGGCAGTACCGCGGGGCTGAGCGCCGACGCCCTGGCCCGCCTGAGCGCGCACGGCGTGCCGCAGCCGCTGGGCACCCTGACGCGGCCGTTGCGCCTGACCGGCGCGGTCGCGGCGCTGCCGACCACCGGTGTGCTCTGCGCGGACAACGGCGCGACCCTCGACATGCTCCGCATGATGCTCCGCTTCGGCGAGCCTGCGATCAAGGCGCTGGTCAGGCCCGACATCACCTTCTTCGAACTGCCGACCGGGCACTGGCCGATGCTGTCCTGCCCCGAACGGCTCGCCGGCACGCTGCTGCGGGCCGCGGCCGACGAGGGCACCCGCCTCGAACCGGGGGACGACACCGATCAGCCGGCGGAGCCCGGCTATCTGCGTCCCTTCCTGCTCGACGTCCCGGAGGTTCCGCGTGACCGGCGCGGCACCCTCGACCTGTACGTCCCCGAGGGCGCGGCGGACCCGGGACCCCGCCCCGCGCTCGTCATCGTGCACGGCGGCCCGGTGCCGCAGGACGCGAGCCCGAGCCCCCGCGACTGGCCGACCCTCGTCGGCTACGCCCGGCTCGCGGCCTCCCACGGCGCGATCGGCGTCACCTTCGACCACCGGCTGCACGACGTCACTGCGTACCCGAAAGCGGCGGAGGACGTGGCAGCGGCCGTGGCCGAGGTGCGCGCCGATCCGCGGGTCGACTCCGAGCGGATCGCCCTGTGGTTCTTCTCCGGGGGCGGGCCGCTGTCGGCGCCGTGGCTGAGCGAGGCGCCGCCGTGGCTGCGGTGCGTGGGGGCGAGCTACCCGATCATGGCGCCGCTGCCCAACTGGGGCGTGAACGATCCCCGCTTCCGGCCCGCGGACGTGGCGGCACGAGGCGGTACGCCGCCCTTCGTCCTCATCCGCGTCGGGCGCGAGGCCCCGGCCGTCGCCGCGACGGTGGGCGAGTTCGTCGAAGCGGCCGAGGCGAGCGGCGCCCCGCTGGAACTGGTGGATGTCCCCGAGGCACCCCACGCCTTCGAGGGCGTCGACCACACCGCGCCCGCACGGGAGGGGGTGGCCGAGGCGATGCGGCGGGTGCTGGCGCATCTGACGGGGGAGTGACGCGGCCCCCGCCCCTGGGGCCCGGACCCTGTTGCCCCTGCCCGGTGAAGCCCGGTGACCCAGGACATGAATCGGGGCGGGGGGTGTCGCGTGGTGCGCTTGACATCAAAATCGAACATCTATTCTTATGGGGTGTGCAGGGGCCCTCTCCCCAGTGTTTGCAAGGGTTTCCGGGAGAGCGTCCCGGCGAGGAGCCTCGAGTTATCCACAGGCGGACCGGCGTCGAGGCCGATTGTCAGTGGCAGGCGCTAGCGTCATTGACGTGAAGCGATCGACTCAAGCAAACCGGGTGGAACCCATGGCAGGAACCGACCGCGAGAAGGCGCTCGACGCCGCACTCGCACAGATTGAACGGCAATTCGGCAAGGGCGCGGTCATGCGCATGGGCGAGCGGACCCAGGAGCCCATCGAGGTCATCTCGACCGGCTCCACCGCGCTCGACGTGGCCCTCGGCGTCGGCGGCATCCCCCGCGGCCGTGTGGTGGAGATCTACGGCCCCGAGTCCTCGGGTAAGACGACCCTGACCCTGCACGCCGTGGCCAACGCGCAGAAGGCGGGCGGCGCGGTGGCCTTCGTGGACGCCGAGCACGCGCTCGACCCCGAGTACGCCAAGAAGCTCGGCGTGGACATCGACAACCTCATCCTGTCCCAGCCGGACAACGGTGAGCAGGCCCTCGAGATCGTCGACATGCTGGTCCGTTCCGGCGCCCTCGACCTCATCGTCATCGACTCCGTCGCCGCGCTCGTCCCGCGCGCGGAGATCGAGGGCGAGATGGGTGACAGTCACGTGGGTCTCCAGGCCCGCTTGATGTCGCAGGCGCTCCGGAAGATCACCAGTGCGCTCAACCAGTCGAAGACCACGGCGATCTTCATCAACCAGCTCCGCGAGAAGATCGGCGTGATGTTCGGCTCGCCCGAGACCACGACCGGTGGCCGCGCGCTGAAGTTCTACGCCTCAGTCCGTATGGACATCCGCCGTATCGAGACCCTGAAGGACGGCACGGACGCGGTGGGCAACCGCACCCGCGTCAAGGTCGTCAAGAACAAGGTCGCGCCGCCCTTCAAGCAGGCGGAGTTCGACATCCTCTACGGCCAGGGCATCTCCCGCGAGGGCGGCCTGATCGACATGGGCGTGGAGCACGGCTTCGTCCGCAAGGCCGGCGCCTGGTACACGTACGAGGGCGACCAGCTCGGCCAGGGCAAGGAGAACGCGCGCAACTTCTTGAAGGACAACCCCGACCTCGCCAACGAGATCGAGCGGAAGATCAAGGAGAAGCTGGGCGTCGGTGTCCGCCCGGCGGCGGAGCCGGCGGCCGAGCCGGGTGCCGACGCGGTGGCGGCCGCTCCCGTCGCCGAGGACGCGGCGAAGGCGGTGCCCGCGCCCAAGACGGCCAAGTCCAAGGCCACGGCGGCCAAGAGCTAGCCCGTGACCCGACGCACCGACTGGGCAGAGTACGACGCCGGCCCCGCCGCCCCCGGCAGCCGGGGGCGCGGTGGAGCACGGGCGTACGACGACGCGCACGAAGCAGCCGGGCCCTTCGGGGACGAGGACGCCGGGGCGGGGGAGGGCGCGGCGGACGGGCCCCGGCGGGGCGGCCGTACGCGGGGCGGCGCCGGACCCCGCGGACGCCGGCGCCGGGGCGGGTTCGGCGACCCGCCCGGCGCCGCCCAGGACGACGGCCCCCCTGACCTGTCGAGGGCCGGGCAGGGGGAGCCGTCCACCGACCCGGCGGAGCGCGCACGGAACATCTGCCTGCGGCTGCTCACCGGATCACCGCGCACCCGCAAGCAGTTGGGTGACGCGCTGCGCAAGCGGGAGATCCCGGACGAGGTCGCGGAGGAGGTGCTGTCCCGGTTCGAGGAAGTCGGACTGATCAACGACAGCGCCTTCGCCGACGCCTGGGTGGAGTCCCGCCATCACGGCAGAGGGCTCGCCCGGCGGGCGCTCGCCCGTGAGCTGCGGACCAAGGGCGTGGACTCCAAGGTGATCGACGAGGCCGTCGGTCAACTCGACGCCGAGCGCGAGGAGGAGACCGCCCGCGACCTGGTCGCCCGCAAGCTCCGCTCCACGCGCGGCCTCGACCGGGACAAGCGGTTGAGGCGACTCGCGGGGATGCTGGCCCGCAAGGGCTACCCCGAGGGCATGGCCCTCCGCGTCGTCCGCCAGGCGCTGGAGGAAGAGGGGGAGGACACGGAAGGCCTGGGCTTCGAGGAGTGACGGGGCAGGTTTCGGCCGCGCCGGTGGCTTGCGCAGGGGGCGTCCTTCGCCGCTGACGTCGGCGGCGCGTTTGCCTCGCCCGGCCGTCACGGCTTGGCTCCCCGCCCCGGCTCGGCTCCTCGCCCCGCCCCGGGTCTTCGCCTGACCCCGGCCCGCCCCGGTCCCTCGTCCCGACCCGTCCGGGCTCGAGGCGGCCCGTCCGTGTGCACCCCCAACTCCCCGCCCCAGGGGAGGGACCCCGTGACGCTTCCTCAACCCCCCGCCCCAGAGTGGGGGCTTATGACGCACCCTCAACTCCCTCACCCAGGGTGGAGTGACCCCGCGCGCACTCTCAACTCCCCGCCCCAGGATGGAGAGAAACCCCGCGCGCTCCCTCAACTCCCCGCCCCAGGATGGAGAGACCCCGCGCACTCTCAACACCCCGCCCCCGGTGGGGTTTTCCCCCGGGTGAGGATGCCGGGTCGCCGCAATGACCCGGGCGGGGGCGAGGGGCGACCGTAAGGGCATGACCTCGACGATGAGTTCGGCCCGAGCGGGTGGCGCCGCGTGATGACGCGCTACGCACTCCAGACCGTCCGGGACCGCAAAGGCGGCTTCCTCGGCGCTTTCCTCGCCCTGATGTGCGCCGCCGCCCTGATATCGGCCTGCGGCTCGCTGCTGGAGACGGGACTGCGCGGCACGGTGCGACCCGAGAGGTACGCCGCCGCGCCCGTCCTCGTCTCCGCCGATCAGAACGTGCACCAGACCGTCGTCAAGCACAAGAAGGGCAAGACGAAGGTCAAGCACAAGGCCAAGCCGCTCGCCGAGCGGGCCTGGCTGCCCGCGGACGTCGTCGCGCGGATCGCCGCCGTGCCCGGAGTGCGACGCGCCGTCCCCGAACTCACCTTCCCCGCGCAACCGCAGGCACCCGGCGCGTACGATCCCGCGCGACCGGGATACGGGCACGCGTGGGAGTCGGCGGCCCTCACCCCGTTCGTCCTGACGGAAGGGCAGGCCCCCCGCGCTGGCCACGACGTGGTCATCGACCAGGACCTCGCCCGTCGCGCCCACCTCGCCCCCGGCGACCGGCTCACCGTGCAGTCCACGAAGGACCCCCGCCGCTACCGGGTCACCGGCATCGTGGCCCCCGGCAACGGCAACGGCAACGCCACCGCCGCCGTCCCGCCCGCCGGCCGGCAGACGCAGGCCGGTGCCGGAGTGCCCGGCGTGCTGCGGCACCAGAGCGCCCTGTTCTTCGCGCCCGGCGAAGCCGCACGGCTGGCCGGGCACCCCGGGAAGGTCACCGCTGTCGGCGTGCTGCCCCGACCCGGCCAGGACGTCGGCGCGTTGAAACAGCCCGTCACCGAAGCCGTCGCCGGGACGGGTGCACAGGTGACCAGCGGCGACGCACGCGGCCCTGTCGAGTTCCTCGACGCCGCCGGCGCCCGGGTCAAGCTCGTCAGCATGGGCGGAGCGATGGGCGGCACGTCGCTGCTGGTCGCCGTGCTCGTGGTCGTCGGCACCTTCGCGCTCTCCGTCCGCCAGCGTCACCGCGAACTCGCCCTGCTCCGCGCCGTCGCCGCCACACCCCGTCAGGTCCGCGCGCTGCTAGGCCGGGAGGCGCTGGTGGTCGGCGCACTCGCCGGAGGCATCGGGGCGCTGCTCGGGCTGCCGCTCGGCGGATGGCTGCACGGACGGTTCGTCGCGCTCGGTGCCGTGCCGTCCACGCTGGAGCGCACGGTGAGCTTCCTCCCCGTGGCCGCCGCCGTCCTCGCCACGCTGCTCGGCGCCTGGGCCGCCGCCCGGATCGCCGCGCGCCGCATCGCCCGTATCCGCCCCGCCGAAGCGCTGTCCGAGGCGAGCACCGACGCGCCCCGGCCCGCCGTGACGCGGACGGTCGCCGGGCTTGTCGCCCTTGCGGGCGGTACCGTACTCGTCGTCGTGCTCGGCGGGCTGCGTACCGAGGCCGCCTCGACCCCTGTCACCTTCCTCACCGTCGTCGTTCTCGCCGTCGCCGTCTCCCTTCTCGGCCCGCTGCTGGTCCGGGCCGCACTGGCCGTCATCGGCCACCCGATGCGGCTGGCCGGCCCCGGCGCCCGGCTCGCCGCCGCCAACCTGCGCGGCAACGCCGTACGGATGGCCGCCGTCGTCACGCCGCTCACCCTGCTCACCGGCATGACCTGCACCGTTTTGTTCGCGCAGCCCACGCTCGGTGACGCCGCCCGCGCCCAGGCCACCGCCGGGGTTCGCGCGGACTGGGTGCTCGCCGCCCAGGGCCCCGGCGTCCCGGAAGGCGCCGTGCACGCCGTGCGGGGCCGGCTGCGCGGCGACTCCGGCGCCGTCGTCACCGAAGTCGTCCGGTCCACCGCACGCGTCGGCCTCGACAAGTACCCGGTCCAAGGCGTCACCGCGCGCGGTCTCGCCCGTACCTGGGACCCGGACGTCACCGCCGGCTCACTCGACCGGTTCGGGGCGCGCTCCGTCGCGGTCAGTGAACTCGCCGCCGATCACCTGCACGTCAGGCCCGGCAGCACACTCAAGGTGACCCTCGGGGACGGCACACCGGTCACCCTCAACGTCGTCGCCGTCTACGCCCGGGGTCTCGGCTTCGGCGATCTCACCGTCGCCCACGCTCTGCTCTCACGCCACATCGACAACCCGCTCGCCTCCTCCGTGCTCGTCACCACCGGCGCCGCCGACGCATCGACCGGCCGCTCGCCCGGCCCGTCACAGGAACAACTCGCGGACTGCCTCCGTGAGTTCCCGGCCGTGCGAGTTCTTTCGCCGGACGCCGCCGACGCGCTGCAAGAAACCGGCCGGCGGGCGAACGCCGAGGTGAACCTGCTGGCAATGGCGCTCGTCCTGGCGTTCACCGCCATCGCCGTCGTCAACACCCTGGCGATGTCGGTGTCCGAACGGCTCCGCGAGTTCGCCCTGCTCCGGCTGGCCGGTGCCACCCGGCGCCAAGTCCTGCGCATGCTCAGGGTCGAGGCGCTGACCGTCGTCCTCATGGGCGTGGTCCTGGGCAGCGGCATCGCGCTCGCCGTCCTCACCGCGTTCAGCGTCGGCATGACCGGCAGGCCGGCCCCGGCGGTGCTGCCCCTGGTGTACGTGGCGGTCGTCGCGGGCGCCGCACTGCTCGCGCTCACGGCGACCTCGCTGCCGGGCCGCGCGGCGCTCCGTGCCAGGCCCGTCACGGTGGCGACCGCCAGGGAGTGAGACCGAAAGCCGAACGCAGGCCCCCGGGTGCCCCCTTCCGCTCCTCGGGAGGGGGCACCCGGCACTCACCGCGGACCAGGAAACGCAGGCAGCCGGCACTCACCGCGGACCAGGAAACGCACCCGTCCCACCAGAACCGGAGCCCAGGCTCACGAGGCGACCCGCGTCCTCACAATCCGGTGACCGGCAGGCCCGCCGCCCGCCACGCCTGGAAGCCGCCCACCAGGTCGGTCGCCCGGTGCAGGCCCAACTGGTGCAGTGAGGCCGCCGCGAGGCTGGAGGCGTAGCCCTCGTTGCAGATGACGACCACGCGCAGATCGTGGCCCGTGGCCTCGGGCGCGCGGTGACTGCCCTGCGGGTCGAGGCGCCACTCCAGTTCGTTGCGCTCGATGACGAGGGCGCCGGGAATCAGCCCGTCACGCGCGCGTAGTGACGCGTAACGGATGTCCACGAGCAGCGCGTCGCCGGACACGGCAGCCTCGTACGCCTGTCGCGCCTCGACGCGGTCGAGACCTTCCCGTACGCGCTCCAGGTGCTCGTCGATGCCGACAGGACGCGGCCGCGGAGCCGGCGCGCTCACTGCCAGTCCTCCGGACGCTCGACCGTCTCCAGGCGCAGCACCGGCCCCGTGCGGCTGTAGCGGCGGATCCGGGGGAGCGGCGGGTAGTAGGCGTGGACGGAGACGGCGTGCTCGGTGGGGGACTCGTTGAGTACCTCGTGCACGTGGTGGCGGCCGAAGGCGCGGCCCTTGCCGGGCGTCAACCGGCGTACGCGGTCGAGCCCTTCGGAGAGTTCGAGGGTGCGCCAGCCGTCGGCGGGCAGCCGCGCGGCCAGCGCGTTCTCGGTGAGGGACCCGGCGGCCGTGACGAACGCGCCGACCGACTCGGCGTGGTCGTGCCAGCCGGTCCCGGTGCCGGGCGGCCAGCCGATGAGCCATGCCTCGCTGCCGCCGGGGCCGTCGAGGCGCACCCATGTGCGGCCCTCCGGGTCGAGCGGCAGGGAGGCGACGAGCCGGCGGTCGGCCGCGGCCCGGCGGACGAAGGCGAGCAGTTCGGCCTCGGTGGGCGCGGCGGAGGCGGCGGCCGACGCGGGCGCGGTGCCGAGGGCAGGCGTGGGTGACGTGGGTACGGACATGAGTACCGTCCTGGAGTTCGCTGGGAGCGCGCGGCGCGTCGGGGCACGCCGAGTCGGGGCCGGACCGGCCGGGCCGCGCGGAAGAGAGACAGGCGAATTCAGCAGGACGGGCGACACACACAGCCCGCGTAACGGACGAGGTCCATATGGACCCTCCGCCACAGGCGCACCGGGGTGTCGATCGTCGTCACGCTCCGGAGTACACCATGGCGGTGGGCGCCGGTCAACACGGTCCCGGCCCGCCCACCGTCCACGCGGTCAGCCCTTCGCGCCGCTCTCGGCGGGCTCGGTGTCCGGCACGGGACCGCCCAGCGCGGCCTGCGCAGCCTCGTACAGTTCGGCGGGGCGCACCCCGCTCAGGGCGGTGACCAGATGCCCGTCCGGACGGATCAGCAGCACCGAGTGCGCGGTCGCCCCCGGGTAACTCTCCGTCACGAGGATCTCGGCCTCGTGCGGCAGCGCCGCGACCGCCGTCGCCAGGCGCGGCATCAGGCCCGCCGACATCCAGTGCTTGCGCTCCCACACCCCGGTGCCGGGCGCGACCAGGACCACGAGCAGCCGCCCGAGGCCGAGCCGGTCCCGCAGCCGCGCGAACGAGCCGTCAGGGGCCGTCACCCGCACGTCCGTCACCGGGGCGCCCGGCGCCGTGTCCACGTCCACCTGCGAGGCCGTCGCGGCGGGCGCGAGCGGCGAGTCGGCGTACGCCCCCGGCGCGCCGAGCGGCCCGTGCCCCAGATGGCCGTCGGCGAGCAGCGCGTCGTGCCCGCGCGCGGACCCCGGCACGTACGCGCGCAGGCCGCCACCGCCCCGCAGTATCGGCAGCGCCTGATCGGCGGCGCGCAGCCGGGCGGCGACGACCGCGCGGCGCTCGGCCTGGTAGCTGTCGAGCAGCGCGTCCGGCGTCCGGCCGGGGCCGTCGTGCCAGGCCAGGGCCAGCTTCCAGGCGAGGTTGTCGGCGTCCCGCAGGCCCTCGTCCAGGCCCTGCGTGCCGAACGCGCCCAGCAGGTGGGCCGCGTCCCCGGCGAGGAAGACCCGGCCCACGCGCCAGCGCCGGGCGAGCCGGTGATGCACCGTGTGGACGCCGGTGTCCAGCAGCTCGTACGGCGGAGTGGAGCCCCCGCACCAGCCCGCGAGGGTCTCCCGGATGCGGGTCACGAGGACATCCGGGGTGACCAGATCGCTGCGGGGCGGCAGCAGCCAGTCCAGGCGCCAGACGCCGTCGGCGAGGGGGCGACCGACGATCTCCGCGCCCGAGGGGCCCGAGGTCCGCCACGGCGGGCTCCGATGGAGCAACGCTTCACCGGGCCACGGAAGTTCCGTACGCAGCGCGGCGACCGCGTACCGCTCGACCGCGGTGCGTCCGGGGAAGCGGATGTCGAGGAGCTTGCGGACGGTGGAGCGGGGGCCGTCGCAGCCCGCGAGGTAACTTCCGCGCCACCAGGTGCCCTTGGACCCGCGCGTGTGGGCGCTGACCCCGGAGGTCTCTTCCTGTACGGCGTCCACGCGGCTGTCGACGGCCACCTTGATCAGCCGTTCGGCGGCGACGGCGGCGCGCAGGGCGCCGGTCAGCTCGTGCTGCGCGATGTGCAGCGGCGCGGGCAGGTCCTCGTCGAAGACCAGGGCGCGCATCTCCTGCTTGCGGCGCATGGAACGCCAGCCGTGCCAGCGCAGACCGACACCGTCGAGAGACGCGCCCGCGAGGCGCTCCATGAGCGCGGCGGTGTCCTCGCGCAGGACGACCGTGCGGGCCGGCCGCTGTTCATCCTTGCCCGGCCCCTCGTCGAGCACCACGGACGGGACGCCGGCGCGGGCGAGGGAGAGGGCCAGCGTGAGCCCGACCGGGCCCGCGCCGACGACGATCACCGGGTCCACGGCGCGGCCCCTCCTGCCCCGGAAGGCGCGGCGCACAAACGTGCGAGCAACGTACTGGTCGTACAGAAAAGGGCAGTTGGAGCGGGGAGCGCGTTCACAGAGCGTATGCAACCCATTGCCGGTGCTTGCGTCAAGTGACGGAGGCAGTGGCGATCATGCCACTGCCTCCGTGTACCGGAACGGCGCACTGCCGCCCCACGCGCGCGGGCAGTTCGTCAGACCACGGTGCCCGTGGCGTCCGTACCGCCGACCGCCGCGGCGGTCAGTACCGCGCCCGTCGACTTCTTCGCCCGGCGCAGCCGCTTCTCCAGCCAGGACGCGAACGTCGTCAGGGCGAAGTTGATGGCGATGAAGATGACCGCGACGACCGTGAAGCAGGCGATGGTGTTCGCCCCGTACGCGGCGCTCATCGGCCGGACCGACGCCAGCAGCTCCGAGAAGGTGAGCATCGCGCCGCCGAGCGCCGTGTCCTTCACGATGACGACGAGCTGGCTGACGATCGCCGGGAGCATCGTGGTCACCGACTGCGGCAGCAGGATCGAGCGCATCGTCTGACCCTTGCGCAGACCGATCGCGTACGCCGCCTCGGACTGGCCCTTGGGCAGCGCCAGGATGCCCGCGCGGACGACCTCGGCGAGCACCGAGGCGTTGTAGAGCACCAGGCCCGTCACGACCGCGTACAGCGGCCGGTCGTCCGAGGACACGTTCGTGAACCGGGAGTACGCCTCGTTGGCGAACAGCATGAGGATCAGGACGGGGATGGCGCGGAAGAACTCGATCACCACGCCCGAGGGCAGCCGGACCGCGAAGTGGTCGGAGAGCCGGGCGATGCCGAAGAACGCGCCCAGCGGCAGCGCGATCACCATGGCGAACGCGGCCGCCAGCAGCGTGCTCTGCACGCCCGGCCAGATGTACGTACCCCAGGGGCGGGAGTCCGTGAAGAACGGCTTCCACTTCTCCCAGTCGAGCTGGTTCTTGTCGGCGAGCGCGCCGAGGACCCACCAGATCAGCGCCGCGAAGACGACGACGAAGACGATCGAGTAGAGGACGTTGCGCCGCTTGGCCCGGGGGCCGGGGGCGTCGTAGAGGACGGACGTCATCGCTTCACCGCCACCTTCTTGCTCACCCAGCCGAGGATCAGGCCGGTCGGAAGCGTCAGGCAGATGAAGCCGAACGCGAAGACGGCGGCGATCAGCAGGAGCTGGGCCTCGTTCTCGATCATGGACTTCATCAGCAGGGCCGCCTCGGCGACACCGATCGCGGAGGCCACCGTGGTGTTCTTGGTGAGCGCGATCAGCACGTTGGCCAGGGGCGTCACGACCGCGCGGAACGCCTGGGGCAGCACGATCAGCAGCAGTACCTGGTTGAAGCTCAGCCCGAGCGCGCGGGCCGCCTCCGCCTGTCCGACCGGCACCGTGTTGATGCCCGAGCGCAGCGCCTCACAGACGAACGCCGACGTGTAGGCGATCAGACCGAGCACCGCGAGCCGGAAGTTGGTGGTGTCGAACTGCGTCGAGCCCATGTTCATGCCCAGCGTCTGGAACAGGCCGAGCGAGGTGAACACGATGATGACGGTGAGCGGAATGTTCCGCACGATGTTGACGTACGCGGTGCCGAAGCCGCGCATCAGGGGGACGGGTCCGACTCGCATGCCGGCCAGCAGGGTTCCCCATATGAGGGAGCCGACGGCTGAGAAGGCGGTGAGTTTCACCGTCACCCAGAACGCTCCCAGCAGGTCGTAACCTTCAAGAAAGTCGAACACGATCTCCCGCGCTTCCGCGTGTGTGGAGGACTGCCGGACGAGCGCGGGGCGCGGCGGTTCGTCCGTACGGGAAGACCGCCGCGCCCCGCGTCACCACGTCACTTGACGATGTTGCCGATCTTCGGCGCGGGCTCGTTCTTGTAGTTCGCCGGGCCGAAGTTGGCCTCCACGGCCTTCTCCCACGAACCGTCCGAGACCATCTTCTCCAGGGCCTTGTTGATCTTGGCTTTGAGGTCGCTGCCCTTCTTGACGCCGATGCCGTAGTTCTCGTTGGTCATCTTGAAGCCGCCGAGCTTGAACTTGCCCTTGAACTCGGGCTGGGCGGCGTAACCGGCGAGGATCGAGTCATCGGTCGTCAGGGCGTCGATCGCCTTGTTCTCGACGCCGGTCAGGCACTCGGAGTAGCCGCCGTAGTTCTGGAGCTGAGCCTTGGGGGCGAGCTTGTCCTTGATGTTCTGCGCGGACGTCGAACCGGTCACCGAACACAGCTTCTTGCTGTTCAGGTCCTTCGGCGACTTGATCGTGCTGTCGTCGGCGCGGATCAGCACGTCCTGGTGGGCGAGCAGGTACGGGCCGGCGAAGTCGACCTTGGCGGCGCGCTCGTCGTTGATCGAGTACGAGGCGGCGATGAAGTCCACGTCACCGCGCTGGAGCATCGTCTCGCGGTCGGCGCTCTTGGCTTCCTTCCACTCGATGTCGCCGGCGCCGTAACCGAGCTGCTTGGCGACATAGGTGGCGACGTCGACGTCGAAGCCCTTGTACTTGCCGTCCGGCGTCTTCTGGCCGATGCCGGGCTGGTCGAACTTGATGCCGATGGTGATCTTCTTGCCGCCGCCGGAACCCTTGTCGTCCTTGCCGCCGCCACAGGCGGTGACGGAGACGGCGAGAGCGAGGGCGAGGGAGGCCGCCGCGGTGACCTTGCGGAGCTGCATGGTGAACATCCTTCTTGTCGACAGATTCGGCAGAGGAAAAGAGATCCAACGCGCGCGCGTGGGGCCTCGGTCCGAGGGCGCACGCGGGCCGCGCGTCAGTGGTGCAGGATCTTCGACAGGAAGTCCTTGGCCCGATCGCTGCGCGGGTTGCTGAAGAACTGGTCGGGAGTGGCCTCCTCGACGATCCGGCCGTCCGCCATGAAGACGACCCGGTTGGCCGCCGAGCGGGCGAAGCCCATCTCGTGCGTGACCACGACCATCGTCATGCCGTCGCGGGCGAGCTGCTGCATCACCTCGAGGACCTCATTGATCATCTCGGGGTCGAGCGCCGAGGTGGGCTCGTCGAAGAGCATCACCTTCGGATTCATCGCCAACGCGCGCGCGATGGCCACACGTTGCTGCTGGCCGCCCGAGAGCTGCGCGGGGTACTTGTCGGCCTGCGTACCGACACCGACCCGGTCCAGGAGGGCGCGCGCCTTCTCCTCGGCCTGCTTCTTGTCGGTCTTGCGGACCTTGATCTGACCCAGCATCACGTTCTCGAGCACCGTCTTGTGCGCGAAGAGGTTGAAGGACTGGAAGACCATGCCCACGTCCGCGCGCAGCCGCGCCAGCTCCTTGCCCTCCTGGGGCAGTGGCTTGCCGTCGATGGTGATCGAACCGGCGTCCACCGTCTCCAGGCGGTTGATCGTGCGGCACAGCGTCGACTTGCCTGAGCCCGACGGGCCGATGACGACGACGACCTCGCCTCGCGCGATGGTCAGGTCGATGTCCTGGAGCACGTGCAGCGCGCCGAAGTGCTTGTTGACTCCGCTCAGCGCGACCAGCGCGTCGCCCGCAGGGGGAGTGGCGTCCTTGGTCACCGAAACTTCGGTCATCGGGGTCTTGCTCCATCCTCCTCGGTTGGGAGGACAGTAGTGACGCCGTACGACCAGCGTCATTACATCTGAGCGGAAATTGAGCATAACGATACGGCCGCAACCGGACACTATGCGTGAACAGGGCACCGGACCGCGTACCGGCTGCATAACGGAACACGAAGGGAACCAGAACCCTCTTGACGACCTCCTTGTGCATCGGCATGGATGCCCTGTGAACCGGAAGCGGCCGACGGGCCGCGCGCACATGATCAGGAAGTGAGGGGGCCGGACATGAGACTGCTGCTCGTCGAGGACGACGACCATGTGGCCGCGGCCCTGTCGGCGGTCCTGACCCGGCACGGTTTCACCGTGCATCACGCGCGTAGCGGCGAGGAAGCCCTCCAGGCGCTCGTCCCCGAGGCCGCCGCGTTCGGCGTCGTCCTGCTCGACCTCGGCCTGCCCGACCAGGACGGCTACGAGGTCTGCGGCAAGATACGCAAGCGCACCTCCACCCCCGTCATCATGGTCACCGCGCGCGCGGACGTACGCAGCCGCATCCACGGCCTCAACCTCGGCGCCGACGACTACGTCGTGAAGCCCTACGACACGGGCGAGTTGCTGGCCCGCATCCACGCCGTCAGCCGGCGCAACGCCGGCGGCGAGAGCGCGCCCGCCGACGCCGAACCCGGCCTCCGCCTCGGTGGGGTCGTCATCGACCTGCCGACCCGTCAGGTCACCGTCGAGGGCAGCGCCGTACAGCTCACCCGCAAGGAGTTCGACCTGCTCGCGCTGCTCGCACAGCGGCCCGGCGTCGTCTTCCGCAGGGAGCAGATCATCAGCGAGGTGTGGCGTACGAGCTGGGAGGGCACCGGGCGCACCCTTGAGGTCCATGTGGCCTCCCTGCGCTCGAAGTTGCGCATGCCCGCCCTCATCGAGACGGTCCGCGGCGTCGGGTACCGGCTCGTCGCCCCGGCCGCGTGACGGCAGGGGAACCGGACCGAGGTGCGCGCTCGCCTGCTTCCGCTGCTCATCGTCCTGCTGGCCGGAGTGCTGCTCGCGCTGGGCTTCCCGCTCGCGGTGAGCGTCGCCTCCGCCCAGCAGCAGAAGGTCGTCGTCGACCGCATCGACGACACGGCCCGTTTCGCCTCGCTCGCCCAGTTCGTCACCAACCGCACCGCCGGCGGAGCGACCTACCTCATCGACGAGCGCCGCCAGACCCTCCAGAACGAGATCGACCGCTACCACGACACGTACGGCATCAGGGCGGGCGTCTTCTACCGCGACTGGGAGCCGATGGGACGCGCCCCCAGCGACTTCGCCGTACCCCGCTCCGGCCCGGTACGCGGCGCCTTCGACGAGGCCCTGTACTCGCGCGGCAGCCACGACCCGGCGCAGGTGTGGCCCTGGCAGCGCGGCCGGCTCGTCGTCGCGTCGCCGGTCATCAGGGACGGGGACGTCGTCGCCGTCGTCGTCACCGACTCGCCCACCGGTGCCATGCGCGCCAAGACCCTGCGCGGCTGGCTCCTCATCGCCGCCGGGGAGGTCGCCGCCATGCTGCTCGCCGTGGGCGCCGCCCTGCGCCTGACGGGCTGGGTGCTGCGCCCCGTACGGATCCTCGACGCCACCACCCACGACATCGCCACCGGCCGCCTCAAGTCGCGCGTCGCGGCCGCCGGCGGCCCGCCGGAACTCCAGCGCCTGGCCCGTTCGTTCAACGAGATGGCCGACCACGTCGAGGACGTGCTGGAGCAGCAGCGCGCCTTCGTCGCCGACGCCTCGCACCAACTGCGCAACCCGCTGTCCGCCCTGCTGCTGCGCATCGAAGTCCTGTCGTACGAACTGCCGGAGGGAAATGAGGAGATCGCGTCCGTCCAGGCCGAGGGCAAGCGCCTGGCCAGGGTCCTCGACGACCTGCTCGACCTCGCCCTGGCCGAGCACTCCGCCGCCGACCTGCGCCTGACCGACATCGGCCAGCTCGCCGCCGAGCGCGTCGCCGCTTGGCGCACGACCGCCGAGGACAAGGGCGTCCGCCTCGGCGGCGACTGCCCCGCGCTCACCGGCTGGGCCGACCCGGTCACCCTGTCCAGCGCCCTGGACGCGGTCGTCGACAACGCCCTGAAGTTCACGCCGGCGGGGCAGGAGGTCACCGTCACCGTCACCGCGAACGGCGCGCACACCACCGTCGAGGTCGCCGACGGCGGCCCCGGGCTGCGCGAGGACGAACTGGCCCGGATCGGCGACCGCTTCTGGCGCAGCGGCCGGCACCAGAACATCAAGGGCTCAGGGCTCGGCCTGTCCATCTCCCGCGCCCTGCTCACCGCCGGCGGCGGCTCCCTCGCCTTCGCCCCGAACGAGCCGCACGGCCTGAAGGTGACGGTCCGCGTGCCCCGCGACGCGCCCGCCGACCGGGATCAGGGGCCGGCGGAGCGGTAGATCCAGAGCGCGGGGGAGCGCTGGGCAGGGGGATGGCGGTGTCAGCGCGGCGCGACGGGGCGGCTCAGGGCTTGACCGAGCGGTAGTAGCGCCGCGCGCCCTCGTGCAGCGTCAGCGGGTCGGTGTAGATCGCCGTGCGCAGATCGACGAGCTGCGCCGCGTGCACCTGCGCGCCGATGTGGTCCCGGCTGTCGATGACGGTCCGCGTCATCGCCTCCGTCAGCTCCGGGCTCGTCCGGTCCGTGGTCACCAGCAGGTTCGCCACGGCCAGCGTGCTCACCGGCGTGCCCTGCTGCGCCGCCGGATACGCGTCCGCGGGCATCACGGCGGCCCGGTAGTAGCGCGCCGCGTCGTCCCCCTCGTGGTGCAGCCGGTCGACCAGGCTGCCCAGTTCCACCAGGCGGATCGGGAACTGCTCGGAGAGGGTCCGTACGTGGTTGGTGGGCAGGCCGCCCGACCAGAAGAACGCGTCGATCGAGCCCGAGCGCAGCGCGCGCGGCATGGCGTCGATGCCGATGCCGACCGGCTTCACGTCCTGGTTGATGTCGAGGCCGGCCGCACGCAGCACCTTGTTGGCGATGAGGCGTACGCCGGAGCGCTCGCCGCCCACCGCGACGCGCTTGCCGCGCAGGTCCGCGACCGACCGCACCGACGAGGAACGCGGCACCACGAGCTGCATGTAGTCGTCGTACAGGCGGGCGCAGCCGCGCAGCCGTGCCGCCCCTGGGCGGTCCTCGAACTGGTACTTGGCGACCGCGTCCGCCGCCGCGATGGTGAAGTCGGCCCTGCCGGTGGCGACCCGCTGCACGTTGTCCCAGGAGCCCTGGCTCTTGTCGAGCGTCACGTCGAGCCGGGGCAGGTCGCGCGAGATCGCCGTCTTCAGCAGATTCCCGTACCGCTCGTAGACGCCCGAGCGGGCGCCCGTGCTCAGCGTCACGTGCCCGCTGGGCTGCGCCGGACCGAGCGGCAGCACCCACCACAGCAGCAGCCCGCACACCACGAACCCGGCCAGCGCCCCCAGGAGGGCGTGGCGGCGCGTGGGACGGCGCGGGAGGCGGGGCATGGCCGAGATCCTGCCAGGTGGGACGGGTGGTGGCCAGGGGTGCGGGAGCGGCCCGGCGGCGGGCGTCTGCCGGGGCGGGGCCGAGGGGCGGGCGCAGGGCGCGGCGGGGGCCCGGGGGCGGGGCGCGGGACGGGGGCACGGGCCGCCTCGCGGACCCCATACCCTTGTTCCCATGAGCAGCAGTGACCCGCGTCCGTCCGCCGTGGACGATCGTTCACCGAAGACCTACGAAGTGCGCACCTACGGGTGCCAGATGAACGTCCACGACTCCGAGCGCCTGTCGGGACTCCTGGAGGACGCGGGGTACGTCCGCGCCCCCGAGGGCTCCGACGGCGACGCCGACGTCGTGGTGTTCAACACGTGCGCGGTGCGCGAGAACGCGGACAACAGGCTCTACGGCAACCTCGGCCGGCTCGCCCCCCGCAAGGCGTCCCGCCCGGGCATGCAGATCGCCGTCGGCGGCTGCCTCGCCCAGAAGGACCGTGACACCATCGTGAAGAAGGCGCCCTGGGTCGACGTCGTCTTCGGCACGCACAACATCGGCAAGCTGCCCGTCCTCCTGGAGCGCGCCCGCGTCCAGGAAGAGGCGCAGGTCGAGATCGCGGAGTCGCTGGAGGCGTTCCCCTCCACGCTGCCCACCCGGCGCGAGAGCGCCTACGCGGCCTGGGTCTCCATCTCGGTCGGCTGCAACAACACCTGCACCTTCTGCATCGTGCCGGCGCTGCGCGGCAAGGAGAAGGACCGCAGGACCGGCGACATCCTCGCCGAGATCGAGGCGCTCGTCGGCGAGGGCGTCAGCGAGATCACCCTGCTCGGCCAGAACGTCAACGCCTACGGCTCCGACATCGGCGACCGCGAGGCGTTCAGCAAGCTGCTGCGCGCGTGTGGTGGCATCGAGGGCCTGGAGCGCGTCCGCTTCACCTCCCCGCACCCGCGCGACTTCACCGACGACGTGATCGCCGCGATGGCCGAGACGCCGAACGTGATGCCGCAGCTCCACATGCCGCTCCAGTCCGGTTCGGACACCGTCCTGAAGGCGATGCGCCGCTCCTACCGCCAGGAGCGCTTCCTGAACATCATCAGGAAGGTCCGCGAGGCCATGCCGCACGCGGCCATCACCACGGACATCATCGTGGGCTTCCCCGGCGAGACCGAGGAGGACTTCGAGCAGACCATGCACGTCGTGCGCGAGGCCCGCTTCGCGCAGGCGTTCACCTTCCAGTACTCCAAGCGCCCCGGCACGCCCGCGGCCACCATGGAGGACCAGATCCCCAAGGAGGTCGTGCAGGCCCGTTACGAGCGCCTGGTCGCCCTCCAGGAGGAGATCTCCTGGGAGGAGAACAAGAAGCAGGTCGGCCGCACCCTGGAGCTGATGGTCGCCGAGGGCGAGGGCCGCAAGGACGGCGCCACGCACCGCCTGTCCGGCCGCGCCCCAGACAACCGCCTGGTCCACTTCACCAAGCCCGACCAGGACGTCCGCCCCGGCGACGTGGTCACCGTCGAGATCACCTACGCCGCCCCGCACCACCTGCTCGCCGAGGGCGCCGTCCTCGACGTGCGGCGCACGCGCGCGGGTGACGCGTGGGAGAAGCGCACCCAGGAGACGCAGGACAAGAAGCAGGGCGTTCTGCTGGGCCTGCCGAAGATCGGCGTCCCCGAGCCGCTGCCGGCCGTCACCGGGGGCTGCGCGATCGACTGACGCGGGCGGCCGGGGCGACAACGTACGCCTGCGGCCCCTCCGCGGAACGGAGCCTGCATAGAGGCCGTACCTCGGTCGTCCCGGCCACCGCGCCGCGCCCGGCGAGTAGGCTGCGGATCATGCTTGTCGCCGCCGCCGTCTGCCCCTGCCCGCCCCTGCTCGTCCCCGAGGTGGCCGCCGGAGCCGCCCCGGAACTGGACGACCTGCGCGCCGCGTGCGACGAGGCCCTGGAGGCCCTCGTCGCGGCCCGTCCCGACCTGATCGTCGTCGTCGGTGAGGGGCCGCGCTCCGGGTACCACGAGGCCGGCTCACGCGGCTCGTTCCGCCCCTTCGGCGTCGATCTCGACGTGACGCTCGGCAAGGGCGATGACGCGGGGGAGGAACCGCTGCCGTCGTCCCTCACCGTCGGGGCGTGGCTCCTCACGCGCGCGGGGTGGGACGGCCCCGTGAGGGGCTACGCGGTGGAGGGCGACCGGCCCTGGCCTGCCAACGGCGAGGACGGCGTGAACCTGGCGAACCGCCTCGCCGACCGTGTCGGCCTGCTCGTGATGGGCGACGGCACCGCCTGCCGCACGGTGAAGGCACCCGGTTACCTGGACGAGCGCGCGGAGGGCGTGGACGCCGCCATCGGCGCCGCCCTGCGCGCCGGAGACCGCGACGGCTATCTGGCGCAGCTCGACGCCGGCCTCGCGCGCGAGCTGAAGATCTCCGGCCGCTCGCCCTGGCAGGTCCTCTCGGCGGCCTGGGAGCGGGACGAGTGCGACGCGCGCGTGCTGTACGAGGACGCGCCTTACGGGGTGGGCTACTTCGTCGCCACCTGGGCCTGAGCGGGCCGTTCCGCGCCACCCGGCAACAGCGGTGGCGAGACCCGCACGACAGCACCGGCGCCGGCAACCACGTAGGACCACGGCAACGACGTAGGGCGACGGCACCTACGTACGACGACGGCCGCGAAGCCAAGAGGCTTCGCGGCCGTCCGCCGTCTGTGCCGAGGGGCTCAGGACCCCGGGGGAGGCGTGGGCGGCGTGCCGCCCTCCGTGCCCTCGGCGCCACCGGAGCCGGGGGCACCGTCGGGGCCCCGGGACCCCTGCGCGTAACGCCCGAGGGCGTCCTTCGCCTTGCCCGTGCCCTGCTGGATCTTGTCGCTGTACTTGCCCTGGGTCCGGTCGTCGACCTCCTTGGCGGCCCGGTCCAGGCCCTGGTCGATCTTGTCGCCGTGCTGCCGGGCGAGGTCGGAGACCTTGTCCTTGTTAGGGCCCAGCTTGGCCTTCAGGTTGTCCAGGAAGCCCATCGATTCACCATCCCTTGACGGAAACACTTCGCTCACCCGCGGTGTCCCGCCCGTGTTCCCCGGCGGGCCGTCGCTAGGCGCGGGCGCTCTCACCGGCCCCGCTGTCGGCCGCCTGCTCCGCGGACTGCTGCTTGGGGATCTCCACGCCCTCCGTGGCGACCGCCTCGGCGGCCTCGGTCTTCCCGGCCGTCTCGGTGGCGGCCGCGGCCTCGGCGCCCTTGCCGTTGGCCTCCGAAGCGGCCTGCGCGGCCTCATCCGACGCCTCGGGCGCCGACTGCGCCGCGGTCCCCTCAGGGGCGTCCGTCTCCGGCTCGGCCGTCAGCGTGGCGACCGGCGCGTCGGCGCCCGCAGCCTCCTCGGTGTTCTTGGCCTTGCGGCGAAACCTGGAAAAAACGCCCATTTCAACTCCATATAGTACTCGTGTGGGCGAAATCCCGCCCTTCCCGGAGCGTCCGATTGCGGCGCCCCGGGTCTCCGGTCCTCGCAACCGGCGGCCGGAACCTCGCAACAGGCAACGACCCCGCGAGGGCCGCGTCACGTAGCTCGTTCGTGAAGCGTGGCCGGGGTTTGCGAGACTGGGGCGGTGAGTAGCGCAGCTCCCGCCCCGCGGGTCATCGCCGTCGTCGGTCCCACCGCGGCGGGAAAGTCCGATCTCGGAGTCTTCCTGGCCAAGGAACTCGGCGGCGAAGTCGTCAACGCCGACTCCATGCAGTTGTACCGGGGGATGGACATCGGCACCGCCAAGCTGACGCCGCGGGAGCGCGCCGGCGTGCCGCATCACTTGCTCGACATCTGGGACGTCACGGTGACCGCGAGCGTCGCCGAGTACCAGAAGCTGGCCCGCGCCGAGATCGACCGCCTGCTCGCCGCCGGACGCTGGCCGATCCTCGTCGGCGGCTCGGGGCTCTACGTGCGCGGCGCGGTCGACAAGATGGAGTTCCCCGGCACCGACCCCGAGGTCCGTGCCCGGCTCGAGGACGAGCTGGAGCGGCACGGTTCCGGCGCCCTGCACGCCCGGCTCGCCGCCGCGGACCCCGAGGCCGCCGCCGCGATCCTGGCGAGCAACGGCCGCCGGATCGTACGCGCCCTCGAGGTCATCGAGATCACCGGCAAGCCGTTCACCGCCAACCTCCCCGGCCACGACTCCGTGTACGACACGCTCCAGATCGGCGTGGACGTCGAGCGCCCCGAGCTGGACGCGCGCATCACCGCGCGCGTGGACCGCATGTGGGAGGCCGGCCTCGTCGACGAGGTACGCGCCCTGGAGGGCGAGGGGCTGCGCGAGGGGCGTACGGCGTCGCGGGCGCTCGGCTACCAGCAGGTGCTCGCCGCGCTCGCCGGGGAGTGCACCGAGGACGAGGCGAGGGCCGAGACCGTCCGCGCCACCAAGCGCTTCGCGCGCCGCCAGGACTCCTGGTTCCGCCGTGATCCGCGTGTGCACTGGCTCAGCGGGGCACTCGCCGAACGCGGGGAACTTCCGGCCCGGGCAATGACGTTGGTCGAACGACCGGTTACAGCCTGATCACGTGATGGCATCGGGACGCCCGGGCGGTCATCCGGGCCTCCCGGGGCGTGCCATCATCGACCTTCGATCGACCAGTGGAGTCCGGAGTGGGAGGGCGCGTGGCGATGGAGGCCGGCCCTCGAGACACCGCACCAGGCGGCGAGCAACTGAGCTCCGACGGTCCTGAGGCGACCCCGGACGGCGTGATCGCCGACGGGCCCACCCCGGACGAGCTCGCCGCGCAGGACGAGGCGGCCGAGGTCGAGGTCGAGCTGCGGCCGCAGCGCAGGCTGCGCATCTGGCAGCTCGCCCCCATCGTCATGCTGGCCACGGTCGGCTCCCTGATGTTCGCCTTCCCGCTGTTCTTCGAGTTCGGGGACGGCGGCGCGGTCGTCGCCATGCTGGGCCTGCTGATCAGCTCCTGCGCCGCCGGCTGGGGCATGATGGCCGCCCGCCGCGTCGGCTACTCGCTGCCCGGCCTGCCCCCGAGGGGCTCCGGCCGCCGCCCGGACTGGCGGGTCGTCGGCGCGTACGTGGTCGTCGTGGCCGCCGCCGCCGTCCTCGCCGTGTGGCGCGTCGCCCGCCTGCGCTGACCCGCTCCTCACGGGCCCACCGGGGCACCCGCCGCCCGGGCAGCGCCGCGCGACCCGGCCCCGTACCGAGATCATTCCGCCGAATCGCTTCCACGTGCCGAACCCCTTCCGCGTACCGCGACACCCGTACGCGGCACCGGTGTCGGGCACGTCACCGGGCTCCGGCGACGGAGTTGTCGTAGCCATCTCGTACGATCGAGAAATGACCACCTTCCTCAAGGGTCACGGGACCGAGAACGACTTCGTGATCATCCCCGACCCGGAGAACGCGATCCCGCTCGCGCCGGAGACCGTCGCCGCCCTGTGCGACCGGCGGGCCGGCATCGGCGGGGACGGCGTGCTGCACGTCGTGCGCTCCGCCGCCCACCCGGAGGCCCGGGACCAGGCGGCCGAGGCGGAGTGGTTCATGGACTACCGCAACGCGGACGGCTCCATCGCCGAGATGTGCGGCAATGGCGTGCGGGTCTTCGCCCGTTACCTCCAGCACGCCGGACACATCGGCGAGGGGGACGTCGCCGTCGCCACGCGCGGCGGCGTCAAGACCGTCCACATCGACAAGGAAGGGCTCATCACGGTCGGTATGGGCAAGGCCCGGCTGCCCGAGGGAGAGGTCACGGTCAGCGTCGAGGAGCGCACCTGGCCCGCGACGAACGTGAACATGGGCAACCCGCACGCGGTCGCCTTCGTCGACGACCTCGCGCACGCGGGCAAGCTGCTCGACCCGCCGCCCTTCGCACCGGCGAACGCGTACCCCGACGGGGTCAACGTGGAGTTCGTCGTCGACCGGGGACCGCGCCACGTCGCCATGCGCGTGCACGAGCGCGGCTCCGGCGAGACTCGTTCCTGCGGCACCGGCGCCTGCGCCGTCGCCGTCGCCACGGCACGCCGGGACGGGCTCGACCCGGCAGTGACCGGGGCCCCTGTCACATACGAGATCGACCTGCCCGGCGGACGGCTCACCATCACGGAGCGGCCCGACGGGGAGATCGAGATGACCGGACCGGCGGAGATCGTCGCCCAGGGTGAACTCGACGCGGACTGGTTCGCGTCGATCGAAACCGTAAACCCGTGAACGTTCGCTCGAATGGGTGATCCGTTTCACGCTGGGCGAGAGCGGGACAGCGGCACGTGATGGGCTCGGTAGCATCAAGCACCGGTCCGGACGGGTGCGCCCGCCAGCCCGCCACCGGTCGACCAAGCCGGAGGTGCTCATGAGTGCGGAGGCGACCGACCCCGCGACGCCGGGGCCGCTCACGCCCGCGTCCACCCGCCGACGTGGCCGCCCCCGGCTCGATCTGCGCCGCCTGGGCCGTGCCGCGCTGCTCGGCCCGGCCACCCGCGACCGGCTGCCCGACGCCATCAGCCACGTCGTCGAGGCCCACCGCGCCCACCACCCGGACGCGGACCTGGACCCGCTGCGCCGCGCCTATGTGCTCGCCGAGTCCTCGCACCGCGGCCAGATGCGCAAGAGCGGCGAGCCCTACATCACGCACCCGCTCGCCGTGACGCTGATCCTGGCCGAGCTGGGCGCCGAGACGACGACACTGACCGCCTCCCTGCTGCACGACACGGTCGAGGACACCGACGTCACCCTCGACCAGGTGCGCACCGAGTTCGGCGAGGAGGTCGCCTACCTCGTCGACGGCGTCACCAAGCTGGAGAAGGTCGACTACGGCGCCGCCGCCGAGCCCGAGACGTTCCGCAAGATGCTCGTCGCCACCGGAAACGACGTACGCGTCATGTCCATCAAGCTCGCCGACCGCCTGCACAACATGCGCACCCTCGGCGTCATGCGCCAGGAGAAGCAGGAACGGATCGCCAAGGTCACCCGCGACGTCCTCATCCCGCTCGCCGAGCGCCTGGGCGTGCAGGCCCTCAAGACCGAGCTGGAAGACCTCGTCTTCGCCATCCTGCATCCTGAGGAGTACGCCCGTACCCGCGCCCTCATGGCGGCCAACGCGGCACGCGGCGACGACTCGCTGACCGCCATGGCCGACGAGGTACGCGGCGTGCTGCGCGAGGCCGGCATCAGCGCCGAGGTCCTCATCCGGCCCCGCCACTTCGTCTCCGTGCACCGGGTCTCCCGTAAACGCGGCGACCTGCGCGGCGCCGACTTCGGCCGCATCCTCGTCCTCGTCGCGGAGGACGCGGACTGTTACGCCGTCCTCGGCGAGCTGCACACCTGTTTCACGCCGGTGGTCTCCGAGTTCAAGGACTTCATCGCCGTACCCAAGTTCAACCTCTACCAGTCGCTGCACACCGCCGTGGCCCGCCCCGACGGCGAGGTCGCCGAAGTCCTCATCCGCACCCACCAGATGCACAAGGTCGCCGAGGCGGGTGTCGTCGCCCTCGGCAACCCCTACGCTCCCTCCGGCGAGGAGCCCCAGGACACCGTCGGCGAGCGCGCCGACCCCACCCGCCCCGGCTGGCTCTCCCGCCTCCTCGACTGGCAGCGCTCGGCCCCCGACGCCGACACGTTCTGGTCGACCCTGCGCGAGGACCTGGCCCAGGACCGCGAGATCACCGTCTTCCGCACCGACGGCGGCACCCTCGGCCTGCCCGCGGGCGCGAGCTGCGTCGACGCCGCCTACGCGCAGTACGGCGAGGACGCCCACGCCGTCATCGGCGCCCGGGTCAACGGGCGGCTCGCCACGCTCAGCACCGTCCTCAGCGACGGCGACACCGTGCAGCTCCTCATGGCCCGCGCCGACGGCGCCACCCCCTCCGAACCGTCCCGCGACTGGCTCGACCACGCCCGCACCCCCGCCGCCCGGATCGCCATCCGCCGCTGGCTCGCCACGCACCCGGAGCGGCCCCGCACCGCCGAGCCCGCCCCGCGCGCTCCCTACAGCGGCCCCTCCGCGCGGCTCGCCGCGGCCAACGCCGTGGTCGACCGCCCCGGCGCCGTCGTCCGGCTCGCCGGCTGCTGCACCCCCGTACCGCCCGACGCGATCACCGCGTTCGCCGTGCGCGGCGGTGTCGTCACCGTGCACCGCGTCGAATGCTCCGGCGTCACCCGCATGAAGGACGACGGCCGTCCCGAGGTCGGCGTGCACTGGGCGGACGCGCGGAGCGCCGAGTTCCGCGTCACGCTCGTCGCCGAGTCGTTCAGCCGCCCCCACCTGCTCGCCGATCTCACCGAGGCCATAGCGCTGGAGGGCGTCGCCATCGTCTCCGCGACCGTCGAGCCCCCCGCCCAGGGCCGTGTCCGGCACACCTACACGCTCCAACTGCCCGACGCCGCCCACCTCCAGGGCCTCATGCGCGCCATGCGCAACGTGCCGGGGGTGTACGACGTAGGGCGTACGCAGCACGCGGCGGCCAAAGCACTCTAGGGGCTCTCGTTCGGGTGGGAGCGGCGCGTGTCGCGGCGGGGGAGGGGCCCGCGCTGGTAGCCGTAGATCATGCTGCTCCGCTCCAGAACGCCCCGCACCGCCGCCCTGCTCGCCACCGGCGCCTGCGTCGCCCTGCTCTCCGCCGCCGCGCCCGCCCCGGCCCCGCTCGGCATCGGCGACCGCCTCTTCCCGCACCTCGGCAACCCCGGGTACGACGTGCAGTCGTACGACATCGACTTCACCTACGGCGGCCACAACGACAAGCCGCTCGACGCCGTCACCCGCATCGACGCCCGCGCCCTGACCCCGCTCGACCGCCTCAACCTCGACTTCGCCCACGGAACCGTCCGTTCCGTCGAGGTCAACGGCGCGCCCGCCGACTTCGCCACCGCCGACGAGGACCTCGTCGTCACCCCGCGCGAGCCGATCGGGCAGGGCGAGCCGCTGCACATCACCGTGCGGCACACCAGCGACCCGCGGCCCGACAAGAACGCCGAGGGCGGCTGGGTCCGCACCAAGGACGGCCTCGCCATGGCCAACCAGGCGGACGCAGGACACCGCGTCTTCCCGTCCAACGACCACCCCGCCGACAAGGCGTACTTCACCTTCCGCGTCACCGCACCCGAAGGGCTGACCGTCGTCGCCAACGGCACGCCCGTCCCCACCACCCGCCAGGGCGGCGCCGTCCGCTGGGCCTACCGCACCGCCCACCCCATGGCCACCGAACTCGCCCAGGTCTCCATCGGCCGCTCCGCGATCGTCCACCACGAGGGCCCGCACGGCCTGCCCGTACGCGACGTCGTCCCCGCCAAGGACCGCGACAAGCTGCGCCCCTGGCTGAACCGCACGCCCGACCAGCTCGCCTGGATGGAGAGCAAGGTGGGCCGCTACCCGTTCGAGAACTACGGCGTCCTCATGGCCGACGCCAGCACCGGCTTCGAACTGGAGACACAGACACTGTCCCTGTTCGAACGCGGCCTGTTCACCGAGCCCGCCTACCCCAAGCGGTACGTCGAGTCGGTCATGGTCCACGAACTGGCCCACCAGTGGTTCGGCGACAGCGTCAGCCCGCGCACCTGGTCCGACCTGTGGCTCAACGAGGGCCACGCCACCTGGTACGAGTCGCTGTACGCGCAGGAGAAGGCCGGCCGCCCGATGGAGAAGCGGATGCGCGAGGCGTACAAGGCGTCCGACAGGTGGCGCACGTCCGACGGACCGCCCGCCGCGCCCAAGAAGCCCACCCCCGGCGAGAAGATCAGCATCTTCCGGCCCATGGTCTACGACGGCAGCGCCCTCGTCCTGTACGCGCTGCGCGAGGAGATCGGCACGCCCGCGTTCGAGCGCCTGGAGCGCGTGTGGGTGCACAAGTACCGCGACAGGAACGCGACCACCGCCGACTTCACGACCCTCGCCTCCCGGCTCTCCGGCCGCGACCTGAGCGGCTTCTTCGACGCCTGGCTGTACGGCAAGAAGACGCCGCCGATGCCGGGGCACCCGGACTGGAAGACCGAGAGCTGACCCGCCCCTGCTCCCGGCCCCTTCCGGGAGCGCGCGCGGCCGTCCGGCGAGGCCCAGTGGCCGCACGGGAAAACCCGCGTGACGAGACGCCCCGTACCGTGCGACCATCGACAGGTCGACGCCGAAGGGCGGCCCGGAGGACCCGCGCGGGAATCCTGGGGGCCCGTGAGGCGTTGACCACCATGACGGGCTCCACGCTCGTCCTGTTACCGGCACTCCACTGACGTAAGGATCCAATGACCTCCTCTTCTTCCTTTTCCCAGGACGCACAGAGCTTCGCGCAGAACTACCCCGAAGGTCTTCGGGCCGATGCCCTGATGGAAGAGGACGTCGCCTGGAGCCACGAGATCGACGGAGCGCGGGACGGCGAGCAGCACGACCGTTCCGACCGTGCCGCGCTGCGGCGTGTCGCGGGCCTCTCCACCGAGCTCGAGGACGTCACCGAGGTCGAGTACCGGCAGCTCCGCCTGGAGCGCGTGGTCCTCGTCGGCGTGTGGACGTCGGGAACGGTCGACGACGCGGAGAACTCCCTCGCGGAGCTGGCCGCCCTCGCCGAGACCGCGGGCGCGCTCGTGCTCGACGGCGTCATCCAGCGCCGGGACAAGCCCGACGCGGCGACGTACATCGGCTCGGGCAAGGCCCTCGAACTACGGGACATCGTCCTGGAGACCGGCGCCGACACCGTCGTGTGCGACGGTGAGCTGAGCCCCGGCCAGCTCATCCACCTCGAAGACGTCGTCAAGGTCAAGGTGGTCGACCGGACCGCGCTGATCCTCGACATCTTCGCCCAGCACGCCAAGTCCCGAGAGGGCAAGGCGCAGGTCGCGCTCGCACAGATGCAGTACATGCTGCCGCGGCTGCGCGGCTGGGGTCAGTCGCTGTCCCGGCAGATGGGTGGCGGCGGCGGTGGCGGCATGGCCACCCGCGGTCCCGGTGAGACCAAGATCGAGACGGACCGGCGCCGTATCCGCGAGAAGATGGCGAAGATGCGCCGGGAGATCGCGGAGATGAAGACCGGCCGCGACATCAAGCGCCAGGAACGCAAGCGCAACAAGGTGCCCTCGGTCGCCATCGCCGGCTACACCAACGCCGGCAAGTCGTCCCTGCTCAACCGCCTCACGGGCGCCGGCGTCCTGGTGGAGAACGCGCTGTTCGCCACCCTCGACCCCACCGTCCGCCGGGCCGAGACGCCCTCGGGCCGCCTGTACACGCTGGCCGACACGGTCGGTTTCGTACGGCACCTGCCGCACCACCTCGTCGAGGCGTTCCGCTCCACGATGGAGGAGGTCGCCGACTCCGACCTCATCCTGCACGTGGTCGACGGTTCGCACCCGGCGCCGGAGGAGCAGCTCGCTTCCGTGCGCGAGGTCATCCGTGACGTCGGGGCCACCCAGGTCCCGGAGATCGTGGTGATCAACAAGGCGGACGCGGCCAATCCCGAGGTGCTGCGGCGCCTGATGCGCCAGGAGAAGCACGCCATCGCCGTCTCCGCCCGTACGGGCGCGGGCATCGAGGAACTGCTCGCCCTCATCGACGTGGAACTGCCGCGTCCCGAGGTCGAGATCGAGGCGCTCGTGCCGTACACGCACGGCCAGTTGGTCGCGCGGGCGCACGCCGACGGCGACGTGATCTCCGAGGAGCACACCCCGGAGGGCACGCTCCTGAAGGCCCGCGTCCACGAGGAACTGGCGGCGGAACTGGCGCCGTACGTCCCCGCCGCGACAGCCTGACGTACGCCCCACCGAGCAGAAAGAGGGCCCGCCCCGGATGTGCCCGGGGCGGGCCCTCTTCCTGCCGTACGGGGTTGTCGCCGGCGCCTCCCGTGCGGGGCGGAGGGCGCCGGACGCGTCACTGGCTGCCGTACTTCTCGCTCATCGTGTCGAAGACCTGCTGCGCCTCGCGGCCCAACTGCGGCCCCGCGAGCCAGGTGTTGTCGGCCGGGCCGATCGACGTGTTCGACACCAGCACGGTCTTGCCGCCGTCGTTGCGGAACCAGCCGCCGCCGGACGAACCGCCCGTCATCGTGCAGCCGATCCGGTACATCGTCGGCTGGCCGGCGCTGATCGACAGCCGCCCGGGCCGGTCCACGCACTTGTGCATGAGCTGCCCGTCGAACGGCGGCGCCGCCGGGTAGCCCCACGCGCCCATCGAGCCCACCGACTGGACGGCGGGCGCGGAGAAGTCGACGGTCAGCGCGTTGCCGACGGTCTCCTCCAGGGACTTCGTGCCCCGCTCCGGCTTCACGTGCAGCACGGCGAAGTCGTACGGCGCGCCCGCACCACCGGACGCCGCGCCGTTGCTGATCCACTCGTTGGACGTCGACGCCCAGTCCGCCCAGTACGTGCCGTACGGGGCGACCTCCTGCTGCGCGGCGTTACGCAGCGCGTCGGGGGACTTGCCGAGGTCGTTGTAGGACGGCACGAACGCGATGTTGCGGTACCAGCCGCCCGAGCCGCCCGCGTGCACGCAGTGGCCCGCCGTCCACACGAGGTTCGAACGGCCCGGGTTGCGCGGGTCCTTGACGACCGTGCCCGAGCAGACCATCGAGCCCTCGGGGGAGTCGAAGAAGACCTTGCCGACCGGCGCCGCGTGCTGGTGGTACGGCGTCTTCTCGGGCTGCGCCTTCACGGGCGCCGGCTCCGGGTCGGTGACGCCCTGGTCCTGCGCGTAGTCCTTGGCGGCGATCGTCTTGTCGGGCTCCTTCGCGGACTTCATCCGCTCCGGCTTCCACAGCCCCGCGATGACCGGGTTGACGAAGTCCTTCGCCTCGCGCAGCCAGTCGTCCTTGTTCCAGTTCTTCCAGGCGCCGTTCTTCCACTTGTCAGGGTCGATGCCGTGCTTCTTGAGCTGCCCGGCGATGTCGCCGGGCAGCTTCGCGCCGGTGTCGGAGCCCTGCGAGGTGGTGGCGGCCGGCTTGTCGCCGGCCTCGTCCTTGCCGTCGTCGCACGCGGTGGCGGTGAGCGCCAGCGTCGCGGCGAGTGCGGTCGCGGCGAGGACGGAACTCCGTCCCCGGCCGCGTGCGAAGGACGGACGTGTGGAACGCATCGTACGAATACCCCCGATGGTATCTGTCATGAACGTGTCATTCCGGAAGCGGTCCGCCCGGCCGACGACAAGAGCCGACCTGCGGGGCGGGCCCACGGACCGGACATCCCTGGAAGGGCCGTCGATCCTGTGGACCCCGCGAGGCCGTCGAACCCGAGAGCCTGGCGAGGCCGTCGAGCCCGCGGGCCTGGCACGGCTGTCGGGCCCGCCCGACCTGCTGCGACGGGCGAACCTGTGCGCTCCCTGAGACACGGACCCCCACTATGCCTGTGAAAGCGGGGGTGAACTGCGGCGGGGTGGTGAAGAAACCTCCACCCCGCCGCCCCGCCTCACTGTCCGGCGTACTTCTTGCTCACCGCGTCGTAGATCCCCTTGGCCTCCTTACCGAGCCGCGGGCCGGCGAGCCAGCCCGTCGTCACCGGGCCGATGGAGGTGTTGGAGACCAGCGCCGGCTTGCCGTCCGCGCCCTGACCGACCCAGCCGCCGCCGGACGAACCGCCCGTCATCGTGCAGCCGATCCGGTACATCGTCGGGTCCGTCGCCTTCAGCGACAGCCGGCCCGGCTTGTCCGCGCACTGGAACAGCTTCTGCCCGTCGAACGGCGGCGCCGCCGGGTACCCCTTCGCCGTGAGCCGGGAGATCTTCGGCACCGCCGGCGCGTTGAAGTTCACCGGAAGCGCCGAGCCGACCGTCTCCTGCAACGACTTGCCCGTGCTGCCCTTCTCCGGCGTCACATGGATCACCGCGAAGTCGTACGGCGCGCCCGCACCGCCCGTCTTGCCGCCCTGCTCGATCCACTGGTCGGACGTCTGCGCCCAGTCGCCCCACCACACGCCGTACGGAGCGACCTCGGACTTGGGCGCGCCCTGGAGGTCCGCCGCCGACTTGCCCGCGTCGTTGTAGGACGGAACGAACGCGATGTTGCGGTACCAGCCGCCGCTCTTGCCCGCGTGCACACAGTGGCCGGCCGTCCAGATCATGTTGGACTTGCCGGGGTGCGCCGGGTCGGTCACGACCGTCGCCGAGCACACCATCGACCCCTCGGGCCCGTCGAAGAACAGCTTGCCCGCGTAGGGCGCGCTGCCGTGGTACGGGCTCGGCAGGGCCGCCGCCTTCACCGGCTGCGGCGTCGGGTCGGTCACGCCCTGGTCGCCACTGATGTCGTTGTCGTCGACCTCGTGGTCCGGGTTCTTGTCCGCGTCCCGCATCCGGTCCGAGTCCCACAGGCCGTCGATGATCGGGTTGACGAAGTCCTTCGCCTCACGCAGCCACTTGTCGCGGTCCCAGTTCTTCCACTCGCCGTTCTTCCACTTGTCCGGATCGATCCCGTGCTGCTTCAGCTTGTCCTTGATGTCGTCCGGGATGTGGAACTTGTCGCCGCCCGCCGCGGCCGACGCCGACGGCTTGTCGTTCGCGTCGTCCTCGCCCGGGCCGCACGCCGTGGCGGTCAGGGCCAGCGCCGCGCCGAGCGCAACGGCCGCCGCCACGGGGGTGGTTCTGCCGCGCACGCTCCGCGAGCGGCGAGCGGCGAACAACGGGCGTATGGGTCGCATGTCGTGAATCCCCCTGGGCTTCGAGATCGTTGCAAGGCCGTACGTGCCGTACGTGCCGTACGTGCCGTACGTGCCGTACGTGCCGTACGTGCCGGCCGTGAGGCGCCGTGAGCCCCTGGCCGAACGGCACCCCACACTATGCCGGTGCCGTCGGCACCGGCCGACGGAACAGCAACGGTTCCGTCACGGCGGGATCTTGCGGTCCCTGAGCACCGTCCGGGGCGGGTGATGGGCGGGCGGCGGGCGGGCGCCTCGGGCCCTGGGCGGGGGCCGGGGCCGTGAGCGGTGGTGGCCGACGGCCGGTGGGGAGAGGTGGTCCGCGAGGGCCGGGGTAAGCGGGGAGGCTTCGGTGGCTGACGACGGCGCGCGGGGCACAAGGGGGCGCAGGGACACGGGCCGTGCGCTGTCCCGTGCCGTGACCCGTCGTCATCTGACGCCCCCCGACCCGTGTTCCCCGGGCGTCACCGTCGTTGGTACGTACGGGGGACACGCACGCGGCGGTCACGTCCTCGAACCGCCCCGGTGCGCGCCGGGGCGGTTCCGGCGGTCTGAGGCCGCGGACTTCCCCCGCCCACAGACGGGCCGGCGCACCCCGCCGGCCGTATACGCAGCGGGAGGACCAACAGCCGTGGCCGTGACCGATCCTGCGCCCGTGCCGGTGCCCGCCCCGTACGACGGGGAGGCGCACGAGAGCGCCGTACGGGACAGCGCCGCACACGACGGCGCCGCGCACGAAGGAATCCTGCGCCGCCAGTCCGCGCGCGAGTCCGCGGCACGCACCTACGCGCGCTCGCTGCCCATCGTGCCGGTGCGCGCCCGGGGACTCACCATCGAGGGCGCCGACGGCCGCCGCTACCTCGACTGCCTCTCCGGGGCGGGCACTCTCGCCCTCGGCCACAACCACCCCGTGGTCCTCGAAGCGATCCGCGCGGTCCTCGACTCCGGCGCCCCCCTTCACGTCCTGGACCTGGCGACCCCGGTCAAGGACGACTTCACCACCGAACTGTTCCGCACGCTGCCGCCCGCGCTCGCCGACCGGGCCCGCATCCAGTTCTGCGGGCCTGCCGGTACCGACGCCGTCGAAGCCGCCCTCAAACTCGTCCGCGCCGCCACCGGCCGCACCGGTCTGCTCGCCTTCACCGGCGCCTACCACGGGATGACCGCGGGCGCGCTCGAAGCCTCCGGCGGCGCCCAGGACGTCCGTGTCACCCGCCTGCCCTACCCGCAGGACTACCGCTGCCCCTTCGGAATCGGTGGCCCGCGCGGCGCCGAACTCGCCGCCCGCTGGACCGAGTCGCTCCTCGACGACACCAAGTCCGGAGTGCTGCAGCCCGCCAGCCTCATCCTCGAACCCGTCCAAGGCGAAGGCGGCGTCATCCCTGCCCCGGACGCGTGGCTGCGCCGGATGCGTGCGATCACCGAACAGCGCTCCATCCCGCTGATCGCCGACGAGGTGCAGACGGGCGTCGGCCGGACCGGCGCCTTCTGGGCCGTCGACCACAGCGGCGTCGTCCCCGACGTCATGGTCCTGTCCAAAGCCATCGGCGGCAGCCTTCCGCTCGCCGTGATCGTCTACCGCGACGACCTCGACGTCTGGCCGCCGGGCGCCCACGCCGGCACCTTCCGAGGCAACCAGCTCGCCATGGCCGCCGGCGCCGCCACCCTCGCCTTCGTCCGCGAGAACGGCCTCGCCGACCGCGCGGCCACCCTCGGCAGCCGCATGCTCCGGCAACTCGGCGCTCTCAAGGACGCGTTGCCCTGCGTCGGAGACGTGCGAGGGCGGGGTCTCATGATCGGCGTCGAACTCGTCGACCCCGCCGCCCCGGCCTCCGTCCCCGCCGAGGCGCAGCCGCTCGGCGTCCCGGAGACCGCCCCGCGACCGGCCGCGCCCAAACTCGCCGCCGCCGAGGCGCCGCTGCTCGGCGTCCCGGAGACCGCCCCGCGACCGGCTGCGCCCAAACTCGCCGCCGCCGTTCGGGACGCCTGCCTGGACCGGGGCCTCATCGTCGAACTCGGCGGCCGGCACTCCAGCGTCGTACGCCTCCTGCCGCCTCTGACCATCACCGACGAACAGGCCACCGCCGTGATCGACCGCCTCACGGACGCCATCGCGGCCGTGGCCCGCGCCCATCACGACTAGGGCCTGTCCTTCCCCGGCGGCCGGCCCACCGTCCGGCCGCCGTCCGTGCCCCGGGCCTTCGGCCCACCGGCGCCCCACCCGCCGGAGCCCGCCACCCCCACCTGAGGAAGCCGCCTTGAACGCCACTCCCGCACCCGACGGCCCGCCCCACCCCGCCGCCGGCGGCACCTGTGACACCCAGCCGCCGCGCACCGGTCGGCACGAGCCCGCCGTGCCGCACCAGACGAGCGCCGCGACGACCACGCTGACGGGCGCCCACCAGCAGGCACCCCACCAGGCGCACGGGCGTCCCTCCCTTGCCGACGCCGACCTCCTCCACCACCCCGACGCCCCGACCGCCGCGCAGAGCGCCGCCGTCGAGAACCTGCTGCGCTGCTGGATCCGCGAGAACGCCATCGCCGCTCCTCCCTCTCCCTCGGCCGGCACCGCCGGCACGCCTGGAACCTGCGGGACCCTGCACATCCCGCTCCCCGCCAGCGGCACCGCCCTCCTCGTCCCCGTCCACTACTGGTCGGCCACCGGCTGGCATCGGCTCGGCCTGCCCTGCCTCGCGGACGGCCCGAGCGGCGCCCCCTACGTCGACGCCGTCACCCTCGCCGCGCTCCTGACCCGCGAATCAGCGACCGGAGCGGCCCCGGAAACCGCACCGGCGGACGCTGCGGAGGCCGCTGAGGGCCCCGACGCCGGCTCCAGCCCCGACTCCGACTCCGGGCCTGGCCCCGACGCCGGACCCGGCCCTGACGCAGGCGCGGCAAGCACGCCGCTGCCTTCCGGCGACGGCGGCGATCTGGTCGCCCGGGTCGCCGACTCCGTACGCCGCACCGCCGAATTCATCACCGACCGGCGCCGCCGGCCCACCGACACCCCCGACCGTTTCCTCGCGGCGGAACAGTCCCTCCTTCTCGGCCATCCCCTGCACCCGACCCCCAAGAGCCGCGAAGGTCTCTCCGAGGCCGAAGCCCGTCTCTACTCACCCGAGTTGCGCGGCTCCTTCCCCCTGCACTGGGTCGCTGTGGCCCCCGACGTACTCGCCCAGGACTCGGCCTGGACCGAGAGCGGCCGTGCCGTCCCCGCGGACCGACTCACCGCCCGCCTCGCCGGCCCCGGCGTTCCGGTCCCGGCCGGGCACGCCCTCCTGCCCGTCCACCCCTGGCAACTCCGCGAACTGCGGCACCGCCCCGAGACCGCCGCCCTCTTCGACGCCGGTCACCTGCGTGACCTCGGCCCGCACGGCGAGCCCTGGCACCCCACCTCCTCCGTCCGCACCCTCTACCATCCCGGCGCCCCGGCCATGCTCAAGCTCTCCCTCGGCCTCCGCATCACCAACTCCCGCCGGGAGAACCTCCGCAAGGAACTCCAGCGCGGCGTCGAAGTGCACCGCCTGCTGCGCAGCGGCCTCGCCGACCAGTGGCACGCCGCGCACCCGGGCTTCGACATCGTCCGCGACCCGGCTTGGCTCGCGGTCGACGCCCTCAACGGCGAACCCGTCACCGGCCTCGACGTCGTGATCCGCAACAACCCCTTCAGCCCGGACGACGACGTCGCCTGCGTCGCGGGCCTCGTCTCGCCGCGCCCGCCCGCCGACCCCGAGCACCGCCAGGACGACCCCGGCCGACGTACGCCGGGCGCCCCGATGCGGTCACGGCTCGCCGACCTCATCGACCGCCTCGCCGCCCGCACCGGCCGGGCCCGGGGCGCCGTGGCCGCCGAGTGGTTCCTGCGCTACCTCGAACACGTCGTCCGGCCTGTGCTCTGGCTCGACGGAGAAGCCGGCGTGGCTCTCGAAGCCCATCAGCAGAACACGCTGCTCCTGCTCGACGCCGACGGCTGGCCCAGCGGCGGCCGCTACCGCGACAACCAGGGCTACTACTTCCGCGAGTCCCGGCGCGACGAACTCGGCGCAAGGCTGCCCGGCATCGGCACGCTCAGCGACACGTTCGTCTCCGACGAGGTCACCGACGAACGGTTCGCCTACTACCTCGCCATCAACAACGTGCTCGGCCTGATCGGCGCCTTCGGCTCCCAACGGCTCGCCGACGAAGCGCTGTTGATCGCCGCATTCCGCCGTTTCCTGCTCGACGCCGCCGGAGGGCCGCGCCGACTGCGCAGCCCCCTGCCCAGCCGCCTTCTCGACACGCCCAGGCTGCGCTGCAAGGCGAACCTGCTCACCCGGCTGCACGGCCTCGACGAGCTCGTCGGCCCGGTCGACACCCAGTCCGTCTACGTCACCATCGCCAACCCCCTCCATTCCTGAGCCAGTTCCCGACCACTCCGAACCCGTCCCCCTGCTCTCCGACCCCGCTCTCATGGCCTCCGGAGTGCCTCCGGCGCCTCTGCCCGAGTCCACCGGAGTCGCTCCTGTCCAGTCCGGAGCCGTCTCCCGAGGCCCCACTGTCCAAGGACCGCCCTACTTCCACCTACAGCCCTCCCCGTCCTCCTGAGAGGAGCGTCGCGTGTCCCCCAGCGATGCGAGCACCCACGTCGGCACAGCGGCCGGCACCCACACAGACGAACGCCGCACCGACGAGCGCCGCACCGGTCAACTCCCAGCCGGCCAGCCCCGAGCCGATCAGCTCCCTGCCGACCAGCTCCGTACCGGCCAACCGAGCGTCGCCGGCGCCCGCTCCGTGGCCGCCCGAGCGAACGAGGACGGCACCGAGAACACCGGGGCCAACGGCTCTGGTACCGACGCCTCCGGTACCGACGCCCCCGGTACCGACGGCTCCAGGGCCGGCGACACCAGGACACGCGACGCCGAGCCCGACGACGAGGTGAGCGCCGACTGCCAGGACACGCTCGACCTGCGCCTCCCGGACGAACTCCTCGCCCTCATCGCCGCCCAGGAAGCCGTCCCGCTCACCGCCTCCTCGACCGCGCACGACCTGCTCGACAACGTGGGGGAGTGGGGACCGGTCACCACTCCCTCCGGCGTCTTCCAGCTCGTGCCCGTCCGTCTCGACCGCGACCTGGCGCTCATCAGCCGCTGGATGAACGACCCGGCCGTCGCCGCCTTCTGGGAACTAGAAGGACCCGAGTCCGTCACCGCCGATCATCTGCGCCCGCAGCTCGACGAGGGCGACGGACGCAGCGTCCCCTGCCTCGGCGTCCTCGATGGCACCCGCATGAGCTACTGGGAGATCTACCGCGCCGATCTGGACCCCCTGGCCCGCCATTACCCCGCCCGCCCACACGACACCGGCATTCACCTCCTCATCGGTGGCGTCGCCAACCGGGGACGAGGACTCGGCACCACCCTGCTCCGAGCCGTCGCCGATCACGTCCTCGACCATCGCCCGTCCTGCGCACGCGTCGTCGCAGAACCCGACCTTCGCAACACCCCCTCCGTATCCGCCTTCCTGAGCGCCGGCTTCCGCTTCTTCGCCGAGATCGATCTTCCCGACAAGCGGGCCGCACTCATGGTCCGTGACCGAGCCCTGCGCGCCGTGCTGTGACCCAATCACTCTCTGTAACGAAGCTCGATTCGATCCAGTTCCCCCGCGAGGAGTCCCTGTGCCGAATAAGTCCGTCCCCGATGTGGCCGAGCCGCCCGCGCTGCACGACCCGCCCGAGCTGACCTGCGAGAACTGGGAACGGGCCGGCGCCCGCCTGCTGGCGAAACTCATCGGGGAATTCGCGTACGAGGAGATCCTGCGCCCCCTCCCCGTCGAGCCCGGCACGGCAGCTGACCGCGACGCAGCCCCCACTACCGAGCCCAGCCGACACCTCTACTCCCTGACCGTCCCGGCGGAGAAAGAGGGCGCCCCCGGCGGGGAGCTGCGCTTCCGGGCCCGGCGCGGGGCGTACGGGAGCTGGCAGGTCGCCCCCGAGAGCATGACCTGGGAGCCCGGGCCCGACAGTGGCCCCGCCCACCCACGGCCGGTGCAGCATCCGCGCGAGCCGGACACGGACACCGACCGCGCCCGCCGCGCCGAGCCTCTGACCGACCCCCTCGTCTTCCTCCTGCGTACCAGGCACATCCTCGGCCTCGACGGCACCACCCTCGGCCACCTCATCAGGGAACTGACCGTCACCCTCGCCGCCGACACCCGCCTCGACGCCACCGCGCTCCCCGCGGCCGAACTCGCCGACCTCGGCTACGCGGAGCTCGAAGGCCACCAGACGGGACACCCCTGGCTCATCCTCAACAAGGGACGTCTCGGCTTCTCCGCCACCGACACGGCCCGCTGGGCCCCCGAAGCGCGCCGCCCCACCAGCCTCCCCTGGATCGCCGTGCACACCGGCCTCGCCACGTACCGCGGGGTGCGCGAGCTCGACGCCCCCGACACGCTCTACGGCCGTGAACTCGACGCGCCGACCCGCGACTTGTTCGCCGACACTCTCCGCGCGCGCGGGCTCGACCCGTCGGCGTACCTCTTCCTCCCCGTACACCCCTGGCAGTGGGACGACATCGTGCTACCGCTCTTCGCGCCCTCCGTCGCCGCGCAGGCCATCGTCCCGCTCCCGGCCGACGGCGACCTGCGCCTGCCGCAGCAGTCGATCCGTACGTTCCTCAACATCACGCGGCCGGACCGGCACACCGTCAAACTGCCGCTGTCCGTCCTCAACACCCTCGTCTGGCGCGGCCTGCCCACCGAACGCACGCTCGCCGCCCCCGCGGTGACGTCATGGATGCACGGCCTCAGGGACGCCGACCCCTTCCTCAAGGAGGAATGCGGCGTCATCCTCCTGGGTGAAGTCGCGTCCGTGAGCGTGCGACATCCCTTGTACGACGGACTCGACGAAGTGCCCTACCAGTACAAGGAACTGCTCGGAGCCATCTGGCGCGAACCGCTGACCCGCCACCTCCGCCCCGGCGAACGCGCCCGGACGCTCGCCTCCTTGTTGCACGTCGACCCTCAGGGCCGCGCGTTCACGGCGGAGCTGGTGGCCCGCTCCGGGCTCACCCCCCGCACGTGGCTGCGCCGGTTGTTCGCCGCGCTGCTGCCCCCCTTGCTGCGCTTCCTGTACCGCTACGGGACGGTCTTCTCGCCGCACGGGGAGAACGCCATCGTGGTCTTCGACGACCAGGACGTGCCCGTCCGGCTCGCGGTCAAGGACTTCGTCGACGACGTGAACGTCAGTGCCGAACCACTGCCGGAACACGCCTCCATGCCACAGGATGTACGGGAGGTGCTGCTCACGGAGAGTCCCGACTTCCTCACCCAGTTCATCCACTCGGGGCTTTTCGTCGGTGTCTTCCGCTACCTCGCGCCTCTGTGCGAGGACCAACTCGGCGTCCCGGAGCACGACTTCTGGCAGCTCGTACGCGAGGAGATCCTGTGCCACCACGCCCGGTTCCCCGAGCTGAAGGAGCGCTACGAGATGTTCGACCTGCTCACCCCGCGCATCGAGCGGCTCTGCCTCAACCGCAACAGGCTGCACCTCGACGGTTACCGCGACCGCGCCCACCGTCCGCACGCGGCCGTGCACGGCACCGTCGCCAACCCCCTCCACCAACCGTGACCACAGGATTGTCAGTGGCGCCGTTTAGGGTGGTCGAGCTATGACGAAGCCCTCACTCCCCGAGCTCCTGCACGCCGCCGTCGCCGCTGTCGGCGGCACGGAGCGCCCTGGCCAGGTGACCATGGCCGAGACCGTCGGCGAGGCGATCGACGACGGTTCCCACCTGCTCGTCCAGGCAGGGACCGGCACCGGTAAGTCCCTCGGCTACCTCGTGCCCGCGCTGGCGCACGGGGAGCGGGTGGTCGTGGCGACGGCCACGCTGGCCCTCCAGCGGCAGCTCGTGGAACGCGACCTGCCGCGTACGGTCGACGCGCTGCACCCCCTGCTGCGCCGCCGGCCGAACTTCGCCATGCTCAAGGGCCGGTCGAACTATCTCTGCCTGCACCGCCTCCACGAGGGCGTCCCGCAGGACGAGGAGGAGGGCCTTTTCGACCAGTTCGAGGCGGCGGCCCCGACCAGCAAGCTCGGCCAGGACCTGCTGCGCATGCGGGACTGGGCGGACGAGACGGAGACCGGCGACCGCGACGACCTGACCCCCGGCGTCTCCGACAAGGCGTGGGCCCAGGTCTCCGTCTCCTCCCGCGAGTGCCTGGGCGCGTCCAAATGCGCGTACGGAGCGGAGTGCTTCGCGGAGATGTCCCGCGAGCGCGCGAAGCTCGCCGACGTCATCGTCACCAACCACGCCTTGCTGGCGATCGACGCCATCGAGGGCGCGCCGGTGCTGCCGCAGCACGAGGTGCTGATCGTGGACGAGGCCCACGAGCTGGTCTCCCGCGTCACCGGCGTGGCCACGGGCGAGCTGACCCCCGGCCAGGTCAACCGGGCGGTGCGCCGCGCGGCCAAACTCGTCAACGAGAAGGCCGCCGACCAGCTCCAGACCGCAGCCGAGGGCTTCGAGCGGCTCATGGAGCTGGCCCTGCCGGGGCGCCTGGAGGAGATCCCCGAAGACCTCGGGTACGCCCTCATGGCGCTGCGTGACGCGGCCCGCACGGTCATCACGGCCCTGGGGAACACGCGCGACAAGTCCGTCCAGGACGAGGACGCGGTCCGCAAGCAGGCGCTCGCCTCCGTGGAGACGATCCACGACGTGTCCGAGCGGATCACGAACGGCTCGGAGTGGGACGTCGTCTGGTACGAGCGGCACGACCGTTTCGGCGCCTCCCTGCGCGTCGCCCCCATGTCCGTGTCGGGACTGCTGCGCGAGAAGCTGTTCACGGACCGCTCCGTGATCCTCACTTCGGCGACCCTGAAGCTCGGCGGCGACTTCAACGGCGTGGGGGCGTCCCTCGGCCTCGCCCCCGAAGGGACCACCGGCGACGACCTGCCGGTGTGGAAGGGCATCGACGTCGGCTCCCCGTTCGACTACCGCAGGCAGGGCATCCTCTACGTCGCCAAGCACCTGGCCCGCCCCGCGCGCGAAGGCGTCCGCACCGACATGCTGGACGAACTGACCGAGCTGATGCAGGCCGCCGGTGGGCGCACTCTCGGCCTGTTCTCGTCCATGCGGGCGGCGCAGGCGGCGGCGGAGGAGCTGCGGACGCGTATCCCGGAGTTCCCGATCCTGTTGCAGGGCGAGGACACCCTCGGTGAGCTGATCAAGAACTTCGCGGCGGACGCCAAGACCTGCCTGTTCGGCACGCTGTCCCTGTGGCAGGGCGTCGACGTCCCCGGGCCGAACTGCCAGCTCGTGGTGATGGACAAGATCCCCTTCCCCCGCCCCGACGACCCGCTGATGAGCGCCCGCCAGAAGGCCGTCGAGGAGGCCGGGGGCAACGGCTTCATGGCGGTCGCCGCCACCCACTCGGCACTGCTCATGGCACAGGGCGCCGGCCGTCTCGTCCGCGCCATGGGCGACCGGGGCGTCGTCGCTGTGCTCGACCCGCGGCTGGAGACGGCCCGCTACGGCAGTTACCTGCGCGCCTCCATGCCGGACTTCTGGTACACGACGGACCGCAATCAGGTCCGGCGCTCCCTCGCGGCGATCGACGCGTCGGCGCAGGCCGCCGATAAGTAGCCGCAACGGCGGCCGGAGAGACGCGGAAGCCCCCGCTCAGGGCGAGGGCTTTTACGTACATGCTCTGTGGCGGGTGTCGCCGGTCAGGGAGGGGCGGGAGACAGCGCAAGGCCCCGGAACCGGCGCAGTAGGTTCCGGGGCCCGATCAGGGAGGGTCACACCCGGCGCAGTACGGCGACCACCTTGCCGAGGATGGTCGCCTCGTCACCGGCGATCGGCTGGTACGCGGAGTTGTGCGGGAGGAGCCAGACGTGGCCGTCCTCGCGCTTGAAGCGCTTGACGGTGGCCTCGCCGTCGAGCATGGCGGCGACGATGTCGCCGTTCTCCGCGACGGGCTGGCGGCGGACCGTGACCCAGTCACCGTCGCAGATCGCGGCCTCGATCATCGAGTCGCCCACGACCTTGAGCACGAACAGCTCACCGTCGCCGACGAGCTGCCGGGGGAGGGGGAAGACATCCTCGACGGACTCCTCGGCGAGGATCGGGCCACCGGCCGCGATCCGGCCGACCAGCGGCACGTACGAGGCGGCCGGCTTGCCCGTGGTGTCCGTGGGCTGCGCGGCGGGCTGGTCGGAGCCGCGGACCTCGTAGGCGCGGGGGCGGTGCGGGTCGCGGCGCAGGAAGCCCTTGCGCTCCAGCGCCATCAGCTGGTGGGCGACCGACGACGTGCTGGAGAGACCGACCGCCTGGCCGATCTCCCGCATGGACGGCGGGTACCCCCGGCGCTGCACCGAGTCGCGGATGACCTCGATCACGCGCCGCTGGCGGTCGGTGAGGCCCGAGCTGTCCGCGCGGATCCCTGGAGGTCGGCCGGGCAGGGAGCGCCCGGGCTTGGGGCCCTCATGGCTCATGGCTGCGTCATTCATGGCATGCACCGGCTCGAGTCGGCCCTGGGCGCGTCCCTGGGCAGTGATGGTGGCACTGTCTGCGGCGGTCGTGGTCACGTCGTAAGGCCCCTCTCGAGTATGTCTCCCTAGCTAGCCAACGGTAGTTGCTTTCGAAAGGTTGCGCCAAACACACGTTCGAGTGAAAAACCGCAGATTACTTGTTGTGATCATGCGCCTGGGTGTATGGCCCCCGATCGGGCAGCGAGACATATCGGTTGAATCCGGTACGCTTCAGCGCCGGGGCCGAGGCCCGCTCCGTGGGTGCCCTCAGTGTGCCACCCCTCCCCTCGTGGGGGCGTCACCGCCCCCTCCCGCCGTGCGTCGCGCCGGTCGGGGCCTGTGGCCTGGGGGGTTCACCGAGCGTTTCCGGACGCGACGCGCCGTACGACACGCTCTAGGGCTCAATAAGCAGCGAAACCCTACATGTAGTGGTTGGATTGCATCAGCAGCCCAGAAGTAGTGGTCCCGCGTCATCCGGCGGCGCGACCATCACCTATGCTGGGGGCTGCTTCGAGGGGCGGTTCCAGCCTCTCGGGGCTATCGAGTCGTGCCGTGAAGGAGGGTTGGGAGTTCATGCACTGCCCCTTCTGCAGGCATCCCGACAGCCGTGTCGTCGACAGCCGCACCACGGACGACGGCACGTCGATCCGCCGGCGCCGTCAGTGCCCGGACTGCTCCCGTCGTTTCACGACGGTGGAGACGTGCTCACTGATGGTGGTCAAGCGGAGCGGGGTGACCGAGCCCTTCAGCCGCACCAAGGTCATCAACGGCGTACGCAAGGCGTGCCAGGGGCGCCCCGTCACGGAGGACGCCCTCGCCCTTCTCGGCCAGCGGGTCGAAGAGGCCGTGCGTGCCACCGGAAGCGCCGAGCTGACCACCCATGACGTGGGCCTGGCCATACTGGGCCCGCTTCAGGAGCTCGACCTCGTGGCCTACCTGCGGTTCGCGTCCGTGTACCGGGCGTTCGACTCGCTGGAGGACTTCGAGTCGGCCATCGCGGAACTGAGGGAACAAGCGCCCGGCGCGCAGGCGGCCGACGCGGGCGCGGAACGTGCGCAGGACGACGGCGGGCCCGGCGGGACGGTGGAGGTCCCCGTGCCCGCTCACGCCGCCGACTGACCGGCCCAGGGCCGGACGGCGGCACCACAGACCTGTCGCGGGCGACGCGAGCGGCGACCGCGACACAAGACACACATCGTGCCCCGGGAAGAACGAGGCACTTTAGGGCGTTTTAGCCCGGTATATGGGAGGCGGCATGACAGAGACGGCGAGCGGCCCGGCACGAGGTTCCCGCGCCAAGGGAGCCAAGGCCACCAAGGGTCTGCGCATCGAGCGCATCCACACCACCCCCGGAGTGCATCCGTACGACGAGGTGGAGTGGGCGCGTCGTGACGTCGTCATGACCAATTGGCGCGACGGCTCGGTCAATTTCGAGCAGCGTGGCGTCGAGTTCCCCGAGTTCTGGTCGGTGAACGCGGTCAACATCGTCACCAGCAAGTACTTCCGTGGTGCTGTCGGCACCCCGCAGCGAGAGGTGAGCCTCAAGCAGCTCATCGACCGCATCGTGAAGACGTACCGGAAGGCTGGTGAGGACTACAAGTACTTCGCCTCGCCCGCCGATGCCGAGATCTTCGAGCACGAGCTGGCGTACGCCCTCCTGCACCAGATCTTCAGCTTCAACTCGCCGGTCTGGTTCAACGTCGGCACACCGCAGCCCCAGCAGGTTTCCGCCTGCTTCATCCTGTCCGTCGACGACTCCATGGAGTCGATCCTCGACTGGTACAAGGAAGAGGGCATGATCTTCAAGGGCGGCTCCGGCGCCGGCCTGAACCTCTCCCGTATCCGCTCCTCCAAGGAACTGCTCTCCTCCGGCGGCAACGCCTCGGGTCCCGTGTCCTTCATGCGCGGTGCCGACGCCTCTGCAGGAACGATCAAGTCGGGTGGCGCCACGCGCCGCGCGGCCAAGATGGTCATCCTGGACGTCGACCACCCCGACATCGAGGACTTCATCGAGACCAAGGTGAAGGAGGAGGAGAAGATCCGCGCCCTGCGTGATGCGGGCTTCGACATGGACCTGGGCGGCGACGACATCACGTCCGTCCAGTACCAGAACGCCAACAACTCGGTCCGCGTCAACGACGCCTTCATGAAGGCGGTCGAGGAGGGCGGCAAGTTCGGCCTCACCTCGCGCATGACCGGCGAGGTCATCGAGGAGGTCGACGCCAAGTCGCTCTTCCGCAAGATGGCCGAGGCCGCCTGGGCCTGCGCCGACCCGGGCATCCAGTACGACGACACCATCAACCACTGGCACACGTGCCCGGAGTCCGGCCGCATCAACGGCTCGAACCCGTGCAGCGAGTACATGCACCTGGACAACACGTCCTGCAACCTCGCCTCGCTGAACCTGATGAAGTTCCTGAAGGACGACGGCAAGGGCAACCAGTCCTTCGACGTCGAGCGCTTCTCGAAGGTCGTCGAGCTGGTCATCACCGCGATGGACATTTCCATCTGCTTCGCGGACTTCCCGACGCAGAAGATCGGCGAGAACACCCGCGCCTTCCGTCAGCTCGGCATCGGCTACGCGAACCTGGGCGCCCTGCTCATGGCGACCGGCCACGCCTACGACTCCGACGGCGGTCGCGCCCTCGCCGGCGCCATCACGTCGTTGATGACGGGCACCTCGTACAAGCGTTCCGCCGAGCTGGCCGCGGTCGTCGGCCCGTACGACGGCTACGCGAAGAACGCCACGCCGCACAACCGCGTCATGAAGCAGCACGCCGACGCGAACGCCGTGGCCGTCCGCGTGGACGACCTGGACACCCCGATCTGGGCCGCCGCGACGGAGGCCTGGCAGGACGTCGTCCGCCTCGGCGAGAAGAACGGTTTCCGTAACTCTCAGGCGTCCGTCATCGCGCCGACCGGCACCATCGGTCTCGCGATGTCCTGTGACACCACCGGCCTGGAGCCCGACCTCGCCCTGGTCAAGTTCAAGAAGCTGGTCGGCGGCGGCTCGATGCAGATCGTCAACGGCACCGTGCCGCAGGCCCTGCGCCGGCTCGGCTACCAGGAGGAGCAGATCGAGGCGATCGTCGCCCACATCGCCGAGAACGGCAATGTGATCGACGCCCCCGGTCTCAAGCCCGAGCACTACGAGGTGTTCGACTGCGCCATGGGCGAGCGCTCCATCTCCGCGATGGGCCACGTCCGCATGATGGCCGCCATCCAGCCCTGGATCTCCGGCGCGCTGTCCAAGACGGTCAACCTGCCGGAGACGGCGACCGTCGAGGACGTCGAAGAGGTCTACTTCGAGGCGTGGAAGATGGGCGTCAAGGCGCTCGCCATCTACCGCGACAACTGCAAGGTCGGCCAGCCCCTCTCCGCCAAGAAGAAGGAGCAGGAGAAGACCGAGGTCACGGAGAAGACCGAGGCGACGATCCGCGAGGCCGTCGAGAAGGTCGTCGAGTACCGCCCGGTCCGCAAGCGTCTGCCGAAGGGCCGTCCCGGGATCACCACCTCCTTCACGGTGGGCGGCGCCGAGGGCTACATGACCGCCAACTCCTACCCGGACGACGGTCTCGGCGAGGTCTTCCTCAAGATGTCGAAGCAGGGCTCCACGCTCGCGGGCATGATGGACGCCTTCTCCATCGCCGTCTCGGTCGGCCTCCAGTACGGCGTGCCGCTGGAGACCTACGTCTCGAAGTTCACCAACATGCGCTTCGAGCCGGCCGGCATGACGGACGACCCGGACGTGCGGATGGCGCAGTCGATCGTCGACTACATCTTCCGCCGCCTGGCGCTCGACTTCCTGCCCTTCGAGACGCGCTCCGCGCTCGGCATCCACTCCGCCGAGGAGCGTCAGCGTCACCTGGAGACGGGCTCGTACGAGCCCTCCGAGGACGAGGTGGACGTCGAGGGCCTGGCCCAGTCGGCCCCCCGCGCCCAGGAGTTGAATGCCGTCGAGACGCCGAAGGCCGAGTCGCCCGCCGCGGCGCCCGCTCCGCAGCAGGCGCACACCAGCGCCGAACTCGTCGAGATGCAGCTCGGCATCCAGGCCGACGCCCCGCTCTGCTTCTCCTGCGGTACGAAGATGCAGCGCGCCGGCTCCTGCTACATCTGCGAGGGCTGCGGCTCGACCAGCGGTTGCAGCTGAGTCGCCTTGTAGGCGACCGTAGTTGACGGGGGAGGGGATCGGCCGTCCGGTCGGTCCCCTCCGTGCGTTCAGCGGTGGGGTGCTCGGAGGGCGGGCGTGCGGCGCCGGGTCGGCAGATGGCGCGTGGTCACAGGGCACCCATCGCCGCCGAGAACGCATCCATGTCCCCGTCGAACCCGCGCACCAGGTCGCGGAACGTCCACTCGCCGTCCGCGTCTCGCACGAACTCCGCGACTGTGGCCGCCGTACTGGTTCCCACCGCCGAGAAATCGTGCAGCGACAGCTCTGTGTAGCCTTCGCGCACCCGCACCCCTGCATTGGCCACATCGGCGAACACCGTGGTCCGGTCCGGGTGTTGAGCGTCCTGCTGGATGGCGGCGCCGACCACCACGCGCGCGTAGCGTGACGCGAGGCGGTCCAGTTCGAGCGTCATGAGCTCGTCGTAGCCGAACCCCTGCCCGGTCCTGCTGTCCCGGTTCAGCGTGATGGTCCCGTCGGGGGACCGGCTGTCGAAGTGGACGAGGTAGGCGGGTCGGCCGTGCGGATCGTCGTCGGTGTACGTCGCGGCTACGAGGTCCAGATCGTGCGGAGGCGAACCGAGCGGGCTCGGGTCCCATTTCAGCCCGACCTCGACCTTCTCGATGCCCTTGCGAAGACTGCTCACCGAACTCCCCCTCCTCGGTACGGCGTTGGGCTCCACGCCCCGGGTCTGTCTGCTACGAACACGCTACGTCCTCCCACTGACAACGGGCTGTCGAGACCGTTCACAGCGGAGAGTGACCCGGCGTGACGCACCGCGCCGTACGATGGCGCGGTGCTGGTCAAGTGGATTCGCTGCACTGTGGTGGACCGTCCGGGGTTCGAGCGGGGACAGCGGAAATGGGCAGGGCTCCTGGGGGAGCCGGGGTTCCGGGGGCAGGGCGGGGGCTGGAGCAGGAAACGGCCCGGAGTGGCGCATGTCTTCGGCTTCTGGGAGAGCCGTACGTTCTACGACTCCTTCATGGCGCGTTCTCACGACCGGCTCGCGGCTGCCCAGACGGGCACCTACACGGGGGCAGAGGTGAAACTGTTCGACCACCTCTTCGACGTGAAGACGGGTTTCGAGCCGAAGTTCACCGACGCCGACGTCGTCCGGGTCGCTCACTGCCGGATCAACGCCGAGCGCGCGGAACACTTCACTTTGATGCAGCAGAAAGTCTGGAACCCGGCGATGGCCGGCTCACCCGGAATGGTCCGCGGACTGTTCGGCGAGGCCCCCGGCGACGAGTTCCTCGTGCTTTCGATGTGGCGCGCGGCGGCCGAGCGCGGCAAGTATCAGGCGGAGCGCGTGGAGCGGCTCTCGCTCCGCGCCCAGACCGAGGCTGATGTCGCCGCCATCACCGGCGACATCGTGGAACTCGAACCGGCCTGGACCGTGTGAACGAGCCCATGTGAACGAGCCGCTACGCGCGCGTATCTGGAGCGTCGTGGCGGCTGCCGGGCGGCGGGCCTTCAGTGTGATCTGACTCCGGATCGAGCGCGTACGGGTGCTCGAAATCGGCCAGATCGATCTAGGGTCTCGTCATGGCACGACCGAGGCGCATCGTTCTTGTCCGGCACGGCGAATCAGAGGGCAACGCCGACGACACCGTGTACGAGCGTGAACCCGACCACGCCCTGGCACTCACCGACCAGGGCTGGCGGCAGGCCGAGGAAACCGGCACGTATCTGAGAGACCTGTTCGGCAACGAGCGCGTGAGCGTCTATGTGTCCCCCTATCGGCGTACACACGAGACGTTCCGCGCGTTCCGGCTCGACCCCGACCGGGTCCGGGTGCGGGAGGAGCCGCGCCTGCGGGAGCAGGACTGGGGGAACTGGCAGGACCGCGACGACGTGCGGCTGCAGAAGGCGTACCGCGACGCCTACGGGCACTTCTTCTACCGCTTCGCCCAAGGCGAGTCCGGCGCCGATGTCTACGACCGGGTGGGCGCCTTCCTGGAGAGCCTGTTCCGCAGCTTCGAAGCGCCCGACCACCCGCCGAACGTGCTGCTGGTGACCCACGGGCTCACCATGCGCCTGTTCTGCATGCGCTGGTTCCACTGGTCGGTCGCGGACTTCGAGTCCCTGTCGAACCCCGGGAACGGCGAGAGCCGCATGCTCGTTCTCGGGGAGGACGGCAAGTACACCTTGGATCGAGAATTCGAGCGCTGGCGTGAACCTGAGCCTTACGGAATCACCGGTTAGAGTGGCCGAGCGATGACCCCTGACTCCTCTCCCACTGCCCGCCTGAGCCGCGCCCTGGCCAGCCTGCGCGGGCTGTCCGTGGGAGACGCCCTCGGCTCACAGTTCTTCGTCCCGGTGAACTATCCGCTGCTCAAGCGCCGTGAGCTGCCCGAGGGCGACTGGCAGTGGACCGACGACACCGAGATGGCCTGTTCCGTCGTGGCCGTCCTCGCGGAGCACGGGCGTATCGACCAGGACGCCCTCGCGCAGTCCTTCGCCGAGCACCACGACTTCGACCGGGGCTACGGGCCCGCGGTGAACCGGATGCTGCGGCAGATCCGCGAGGGCGGCGACTGGCGCGTGCTCGCGGCCTGCCTCTTCAACGGGCAAGGGTCGTGGGGGAACGGCGCGGCGATGCGGATCGCCCCGCTCGGCGCGTACTACGCCGACGATCCCGAGCAGGCCACCCGCCAGGCCGAGATCTCCGCCTACCCCACCCATCAGCACCGAGAGGCCGTCGTCGGCGCCATGGCCGTGGCGGCGGCCGCCGCGCTCGCGTCCGGTCCTGAGGGCCCGCCGGCGCCGCAGGATCTGCTGGACGGCGTGATCGCGCTCGTGCCGCGCAGCGCGGTCGGCGCGGGGCTGCGCCGAGCCAAGGACATGCTGGACTACGACGACCCCGGGACGGTCGCCGCCGTCCTCGGCTGCGGCAGGCGGACCACCGCCCATGACACCGTCCCCTTCGCGCTCTGGTCGGCCGCGCGCGGCCTCGGGGACTATGCAGGCGCCTTCTGGAGCACCGCCCAGGTGGGCGGCGACATGGACACCACGTGCGCGATCGTGGGTGGCGTCCTCGCCGCGGGGAAGGGCGGCGCCCCCGGCGCCACCTGGGTGGAACGGACCGAGGCCCTTCCCGCCTGGGCCCCGACCCTCCCCGCCTGACGGTCTTCCCGCGCCCGGGGCGTCCGGTACCTGCGCGGGGCCGGCGGCAGACCCCGGCCAGGAATCAGCCGGCGGCAGGCCTGGCCGTGCCCGCGAGGGCGTCCAAGTCGCTCTTGCGGACCTTGATCACGGTGGCCGCGACCAGCAGGGCGAGGATCGCCATGGCCGCCGCAGGAAGGAAGGCCGTGGATATCCCCTGCGCCAGGACCTCATGGCTCCAGCGCGCCGGCAGTTGGTGGGTCCGGGCGAACACCGCCTTCTGCTCCGGCGTCCCGTGCGCAAGGAAGTCGCCCAGTTGACGTCTGCCCTCGTCCCGGCTCGCCGTGCCGAAGACCGTGGTGAGAATCGACAGCCCGAGCGAGCCTCCGACCTGCTGGGTCGTATTGAGCAGGCCCGACGCGGCACCCGCCTCGTGCGGGGCGACACCGGAGACGGCGGTCACGGTCACGGCGACGAAGTTCAGGCCCATCCCGAAGCCGAAGACCAGCATCGGGCCGAGCACCCCGCCCACGTACGGGCTGTCGGGACTGATGAACGTCTGCCAGACCAGTCCGAGCACCGCCAGCAGCGACCCGCCCGCCATGAACGGCTTCGGCCCGAGTACCGGAAGGAACCGCTGCGACAGGCCCGCGCCGACCGCGATGGCGGCTGTCACCGGAAGGAAGGCTAGGCCCGCCTTGATCGGCGAGTAGCCCAGCACGTTCTGTACGAAGAGGACGATGAAGAAGAACATGCCGAACATCGCGGCCGCGAGGCTCAGCATGATCACGTACGTGCCGGAACGGTTGCGGTCGGCGAACATCCGCAACGGTGTGATGGGCTCCTTGGCCCGGCTCTCGACCGCCACGAACAGCAGCAGAAGCACCACGGAAGCGCCGAACGACCCCAGGGTCAGACTGTCCCGCCACCCCGCCTCGGACGCGCGGATGAACCCGTACACGAGCGCCGCCATGCCCAGCGTGGACGTGAGCGCGCCGGCTATGTCGAAGCTGCCCGGGTGACGCTGCGACTCGCTGATGAAGCGAGGCGTCAGAGCCGCGATGAGCAGGCCGATGGGTACGTTCACGAAGAGGACCCAGCGCCAGTCCAGCCACTCGGTGAGCATGCCGCCCGCGAGCAGCCCGACCGCGCCGCCACCCGCGGAGACCGCCGCGAACACACCGAACGCGCGGTTGCGCTCGGGACCCTCAGGGAACGTCGTGGTGATCAGGGCCAGGGAGGTGGGCGACGCGATCGCCCCGCCGACTCCCTGGAGGGCACGCGCGGCGAGCAACTGCCAGGGCTCCTGGGCGAGTCCGCCGAGCAGCGAGGCGAAGGTGAAGAGCAGGATGCCGGCCATGAAGACCCGGCGGCGGCCGATGATTACTTCGCGCTTGACGGGCGCATCCGGCGAGGCTGCCACCTCCATGCGCAGGCGCGGCCCCGTGCTGGAACGGGCCATCCTCGACGCCGCGCTCGACCAGCTCAGTACGGTCGGCTGGAACGGTCTGACGATGGAGGGTGTCGCCGCCGGAGCGCAGACGGGAAAGGCGGCGGTGTACCGCCGCTGGCCCTCGAAGGAGGACCTCGTCGTCGACGCGCTCCAGGCGGGCCTGCCGTCCTTCGACTCGGTCCCCGATCTGGGCAGCCTCCGCGAGGATCTGCTGGAGCTGTGCCGTCAGGCGCGGGAAGCGATGTACTCCCGGCCCGGCTTCGCGCTGCGGTCCGTCCTTCACGAATGCGATGCGGTCACCGCGGAACGGTTCCACGGCGTGATCGTCGACGGTGTCGTCGCGCCGAGCGTCCGCAGGATCAAGGAAGTCCTACGTCGCGGGATCGAGCGGGGTGAGGTCCGGCCGGATGCCGCCTGCGACTACGTGTGCGACGTCATCCCGGCCATGATGATGTACCGCTCCAAGGTGTGCGGAAGCGAATGGGAGGAGCCGGATCTGGTCGAGATGATCGATCAGGTGATGCTGCCTCTGCTGAGGCGGCCGACGGTTTGACCCGGGCGGGTGTCGCGGCGGGCCTTTGGCGGCGTACGCTGTATGCCGCCATGCCGTACGAAGCACCCACCCACACCGTCGAGCGCTCACTGCGCGCCACCACCGGTGCCAAGATCGTCGCCGGTGTCGACGAGGTCGGCCGCGGTGCCTGGGCCGGCCCGGTCACCGTCTGCGCCGCCGTCACCGGACTGCGCCGCCCCCCTGAGGGGCTGACCGACTCCAAGCTCATCAGCCCCAAGCGCCGCGAGACGCTCGCCGTGGAACTGGAGAGCTGGGTGACGGCGCACGCGCTCGGGCACGCCTCGCACGAGGAGATCGACGAACTCGGGATGACGGCCGCGCTCCGGCTCGCCGCCGTCCGCGCCTTGGAGGGCCTGCCCGTACGGCCGGACGCGGTGATCCTCGACGGGAAGCACGACTACCTGGGTGCTCCCTGGCAGGTCCGCACCGTGATCAAGGGGGACCGGTCCTGCATCGCCGTGGCCGCGGCCTCGGTGATCGCCAAGGTCCGCCGCGACAAAATGATGGCCGAACTGGGCATCGACCATGCAGACTTCGGGTTTGCGGCCAACGCCGGATACCCGTCGCCGGTGCATCGCGCCGCGCTGGAGGAGCGGGGGCCCACCCCGTACCACCGGCTCACGTGGGCGTATCTTGATGCGCTGCCCCAGTGGCGGCACCTCAAGAAAGCCCGTAGTTGGGCGGAGGTCAGCGTTCCGGAGATCGAGGGCCAGCTCGGCTTCGACTTCTGATCACTGCGCTTCGCACTGACGTGCCACCCGCCGACGCGAGTCGCACCCGCGTTTGATAGATATCAGCTCATGCCTCTCATTCCCGAGGAGCCTCAGATTCACGAGAGTGCCCAGGGTCCCCGCGCCACCCCGGCCAGCAGCCGTACCGCGCCGACCCCTCGCCCCGTACCCGGCCCGCGTTCCGCGGCGCCGTCACGACCCGCCCGGCCGGGTCCCGCAAGGCCCACGCCGCCCGCGCAGCGCACCCCGCGCGAGCCGGCCGCCGCCTCCAAGCCAGGGCCCGGCACCCCGGCCGCCCCGTCGGCCTCGCAGCCGCAGATCCAGCTCATCCCGGCTTCGGCCGAGGGTGCCCTGGACGCGGCCGAGGAAGCCGTCGACCTGCTCCTCGACGCGGGCCGCGCGCCCGGCGACGTCCTCGTGATCACCACAGGCGACCCGCACCCGTGGGCCGCGCACGAGCTGTCGTTCGGCGAGGACGCCTACTGGGCGCAGCACGACGCGAAGGACGACGTCTTCTACGCCGACGCCTCCGCCCTCAGCCGGGCCGCCGCCCGGCCGGTGGTCGTCGTCGCGGTGAACGGCGGCGTCGACGAGAGGGCCGTCACCGCCCTGCCGCTCGCGCTCGGCCGGGCCTCCACCCTGCTGATCGTGTGCGGCGACCCGCAGCGCATCAACTCGCTGCTGGGCGCCGGAGTCTGACGCACCGCTTGCCGGCTGCCCGCCCCGCCCGCAGGCGGGGCTCGGGGAGTCCGGCAGGCCGGTGCGGTCCCCGGTACCTCCCGCTCAACGGGCCGCCGCGCGGCGGAGCATCTCCGTCGCGGCGCCTCCGGTCCGTGGCGCCGGCTCCTCGTCGCTCCCCAGCTCCCGTGCGACCGAACCCACGCTCGGGCGTCGGCCGCCCCGCCCCTCGCCGAGGACCTGCCACCCGTCACGCGTCATCGTGATGTACGCCCCACAGCGCAGCCCGTGCAGGGTGCAGGCGTCCCGCAGGCCCCACATCCAGGCTCCGTCCTCTTCCGTCCAACGGGCGTCGCCCTCGCGGCAGTAGAGCAGGACCGCCGTCCGCACCGGTGTACGCCGACGCAGATCGTGCGGCACGACCCGGCGCAACTGCGACAGCAGCGCGTTACGGAACGTCCAGCCGTCCGCCGGAGTGTCTCGCCGGGCGAACGAGGCGCTGGCCCGCAGCCGCTCCTCCGCGTCGAGGACAGCCACCACGGCTGTCCTGGCCGGGGGCCGGTGGCGGCTGTGCAGGCCGCTGACGACCTCCCGCGGGTTACGCAGGAGCGGGATGCCGGCCGCCGCCCACTCGGCGGGTTCGAGCAGCCTGGTCGGACGGTCGACGGAGTCGGCGGACCTCTCGGCCCGTCTCGACGGCGGCAGCGACGCGGCAGAGGACGGAGCGAATCCGAAGGTCACGGTCCTCCCTTCGGCTACACGCCCTCACGGAGGGCGAGGGTCTGACTGGGGGAGCGCACCGCGGCACAGCCCTACTGGACCACCGGAGCCGCGCGGGGAGCGCTTCCAATTCTTCCCGTCGCGCCCGCGCACGGCAACGAGCAATTGAGGCGCCGGACCGGTATCTGGCGATGCGTCTCCTATATCCCTGCCCACAGGCCGGGGCCTGACGCGTCGATCAGCCCTGTACCGCCAGGACCAGCGGCAACACCCCCTGGGCACCTGCCCGGCGCAGCAGGCGCGCGGCCATCGCCAGCGTCCAGCCGGTCTCCGTGTAGTCATCGACGAGGAGCACCGGGCCACCCGCGCGCGTGAGGGCTTCTCGAAGCTCGGCGGAGAGGGTGAGCGTGCCGTCCAGGGCGCGCAGACGCTGCGCGCTGTTGCTTCGCGGCATGTGCGCCGTGTCGCCGCCCGGCGCGTACGCGACCTCGCCCAGCACGGGCATGCGCCCGACCTGAGCGATGCCGGCTCCGAGCGAACGGATCAGCTCCGGGCGCGTGTGCGAGGCCATCGTGACCACTCCCACCGGCCGCGGCAGGGCGTCGGCGCCGCCGGAGGCCCAACCCCCGGGGCCCTTCGCCCAGTCGGCGAGCACCTCGACGACGGCCCGCGCCACATCCTCGGGCACCGGCCCGTCCGGTGCCTGCGGAGCGAGCATCGGGCGCAGCCGGTTGCCCCACCCGATGTCCGACAGGCGCCCCAGCGCCCGGCCCGGCCCCGCCTGCTCGCCCGCCGGGATACGGCCCTTGAGGTCGATGCCGACCGCCGCGAGCCCCGTGGGCCACATCTTGCGGGGCTCCACCTCGACGCCCGGTCGGCCCAGCTCGCCGCGCGCCGAGTCGAGCGCCGCCCGCGACACCGACGCCTCGAAACGCGGCCCCGCGCAGTTGTCGCAGCGTCCGCACGGGGCCGCTTCCTCGTCGTCCAACTGACGGCGCAGGAACTCCATCCGGCAACCCGAGGTCGTCGCGTACTCGCGCATCGCCTGCTGTTCGGCCTCCCGCTGCTTGGCGACCCACGCGTACCGCTCGGTGTCGTAGACCCATGGCCGGCCCGTGGCGATCCAGCCGCCCTTCACGCGGTGGACCGCGCCGTCCACGTCCAGGACCTTCAGCATGGTCTCCAGGCGCGAACGCCGCAGTTCCACGAGCGGTTCCAGCGCGGGCAGGGAGAGCGGGCGTTCGGCGGCGGCGAGGACGTCCAGAGTGCGGCGTACCTGCTCCTCGGGCGGGAAGGCCAGCGAGGCGAAGTACCGCCAGATCGCCTCGTCCTCCTTGCCGGGCAGCAGCAGGACCTCCGCGTGCTCGACCCCGCGCCCCGCACGCCCCACCTGCTGGTAGTACGCGATGGGGGACGACGGCGAGCCCAGGTGCACGACGAAGCCCAGGTCGGGCTTGTCGAAGCCCATGCCGAGCGCGGACGTGGCCACGAGCGCCTTCACCCGGTTGGCGAGAAGATCGTCCTCCGCCTGCTGGCGGTCCGCGTTCTCCGTCTTGCCCGTGTACGAGAGCACCGTGTGCCCGCACTGACGCAGATACGCGGTGACTTCCTCGGCCGCGGCGACCGTAAGGGTGTAGATGATGCCCGAGCCCGGCAACTCGTTCAGGTGATCCGCGAGCCATGCCAACCGGTGCGCCGCGTCCGGAAGCGGCAGCACTCCGAGGCTCAGGCTCTCCCGGTCGAGGGGGCCGCGCAGCACCAGGGCGTCGCTGCCGCCGCCCGTGCCGAGCTGCTCGGCGACGTCCGCCGTCACGCGTGCGTTCGCCGTGGCCGTCGTGGCGAGGACCGGGACGCCCGAGGGGAGGTCGGCGAGCATCGTGCGCAGGCGGCGGTAGTCGGGCCGGAAGTCGTGGCCCCAGTCCGAGATGCAGTGCGCCTCGTCCACCACGAGCAGCCCCGTCGCGGCGGCCAGCTGCGGCAGCACGTTGTCCCGGAAATCAGGGTTGTTCAGGCGCTCCGGACTGACCAGCAGGACGTCGACCTCTCCCCCCGCGACCTCGGCGCGGACGGTGTCCCACTCCTCCGCATTGGACGAGTTGATCGTGCGGGCGCGGATGCCCGCCCGCTCCGCCGCCTCCACCTGGTTACGCATCAGCGCGAGCAGCGGGGAGACGATCACGGTCGGTCCGCTGCCGCGCTCCCGCAGCAGGGCCGTGGCGACGAAGTACACCGCGGACTTGCCCCAGCCCGTGCGCTGCACGACGAGGGCGCGTCTGTGATCGGCGACCAGGGCCTCGATCGCGCGCCACTGATCCTCACGCAGACGGGCCGTACCGCTCGGGTCCCCGACGAGGCGGGCGAGTACGGCGTCGGCTGCCGTCCGCAGGTCTTCGTTGCTCATGCCCCCATGCAACCTGATGCCACTGACATCGCGCGAACGAGACCGCCAGTCTGTGGATAACTCCTGTCGTGTCCCTGGTGAGGGTTATCCACAGGGTGAACGGGGACAGGTCGATCCGGTGCATGGTCATCGCATGACGAATCACAGCGAGCCCGTCGGCGTGACCGGCGAGGCAAAGATCACTCTGCGCAGCGCCGGTGAACTCGCCGAGGCGCTCCCGTACTTGCTTGGCTTCCGACCGCAGGACAGCGTCGTCCTCGTCGCGTTGAAACAGGGCCGATTCGGCGGACGCGTACGTGTCGGCATCCCCGCCAGGCCGGAGGACTGGCCCTCGCTCGCCCGCCAGGTGGCCGGCTGCCTGATCGGGGAGTGCGAGCGCCGGGACGGTCGCCCCGACAGCGTGATCGCCTTTCTTTGCCAGGACGGGGTGGACGCGGGGCCCTTCGCCGGAAAGTGGCTGATGGAGAGGTTGCGGCCGCTGGCCCAGAAGCTCCGTACCGAGTGCGGGGCGCTGGACGTGCCGGTGACGGAGGCGCTCTGCATCTCCGACGGCCGCTACTGGTCCTACTGCTGCCCGCGTACCGAATGCTGCCCGCCGGAAGGGAACGTCGTGGCCCGTAAGGGCACCTCGGTGATGGCGGCGACAGCGGCCTTCGCGGGCATCCGGGTACGGGAGTCCGTCCGGGAGATCAGGGGGCGGCTGGCCCCCTTGGAGACCGGGCTCGTCACAGAGCAGACCCGTGCGTTGAATGCCGCCGCGGCGGACATCCTCCCCAGGATCTTCGGCGAGACCGCCCGTGAGGTCGTCGCGGCCGAGACGCTGGACCTGGCCCGCGTGATCATGCGCCGCTTCGCCGGCGCTCCCGAGACCGAGGACCGGCTCGGCGCCGACCTCCAGGACGACGAACTGCTCGCCCATGACGAGGCCGCGACGCTCATTCTCGGTCTCCAGGACCGGGAGACCCGCGACCGGGCGGCGGAATGGATGGAAGGCGACGAAGGCGCGTCGGCGCTGCGCCTGTGGCGATCACTCGCCCGCCGCTGCGTCGGCCCTTTCGGTGAGTACGCCGCAGCCCCGCTGACCCTTGCAGGGTGGGTCGCCTGGTCCCTCGACGACCCGGTGGAAGCGGACGAGGCCTTCGAGATGGCCCTGCTGGCCGACCCCCACTACATCTTCGCCCGCCTGCTCAACGCGGCGCGGGCCGACGGCCTCGATCCGGAACTGGTGCGGCGGTCCTTGCGCGGGCTCCGGACGGACCGGGTCGAAGAGGCGCAGGGCGTCGACGCGGAAGTGGCCGAGGCTCCGGCGGGCGGCGAACTCGCCGGCCGCTCGCGTGCCGCCGGCGCTACCGAAACGGGTGAGCCGGAGAAAGCCGCCGATCCGGCCGCGACCGCCGACGACACTGATCCGGCAGAGGCGGTCGACGCCGGGTCCTCGCGTGCTGCTCGAAGTCTGGAAGCCGCGCTACGACGCCGAGGCGAGCGGCGACGTCCTGGTGCGGGCACGCACCCCGCGCGGGCCGGATCACGGGCGCCGCGGCACCCCGCGGGCCGGCGCCGCGTGGGACGCCAGCGGACCCGGGGCGACGGATGAGCACCGCTGCCCTCGTCGTCCTGGCGCCTGTACGCGGGCCGTGGCGACGGTACTTCGATGCCCTGTGGCGTTACTTGAGGCGGCGCGGTCCCGTTCATCTGGTAGGCGGGAGCGACGGCCGGGCCTCGCCGTCGAGCAGCGCAGCACATCCCGGCGTGAAGCCGGCGCCTCGCGCGACCGTGCGCGAAAGGAGGGGCTCCATGGGGGAACTGGAGTCACTGTGGGAGACCGGAACCGGCACAGGCGCCGCCGGGGCCGGCACAGGGAGCGGGACAGGCGTCGGAATCAGGGCAGGCGTCGGAATCAGGGCAGGCGTCGGGACCAGGGGAGGCGTCGGGGCCGGAATCGGGGCAGGAACGGCGGCAGGATCCGGGCCAGGCACCGCTCGCGTCCGTGACCGAGGATCCGGCCGGCCTTCCACGGCGGCCGGGGCGTCGGCGCCGGCCCCTCGACGCGGTACCGGACTCCCGGCAGTGCACCGGTCGTTGATGTGCCTAGCCCTGCCGGGCCTGGTGGTCTCCGACGAGCGGGGCCAGCTCGCGGCGCAGGGGCTCGACGGCTTCTACCTGGCTGGTCGGCGTCTGCTGTCGCGCTGCCAGATCAAAGTCGCGGGGCGCGAGCCCGTCCCCGTGCTGGCGCACATGGTGGCCGCCGATCGCGCCCGCTTCGTGGGGACGGTCAGAGCCTCGCCGGACAGCGGGCCCGACCCTGACATCACCGTCGAGCGGGCCCGTCACGCGGACGGCGTCGAGCGGATCACCCTGCACAGTGCGGCACCGAGACCACTGCGTCTGCCCCTGGAGGTCTCCCTCGGCACCGACCTGGCCGAACTGGGAGCCGTGGCGGCGGGCCTGCCCGGCCGGGAACTGCCCGCGACCGTCCACGGGGCAGGAATGCGGTGGTCCACGGCGACAGCGCAGGCCGTCGTCATCGCGACACCACCACCGACCGACGCGCTCGCCTCCGCCGGCCTGTTGCGCTGGGAACTCGACCTGCCCCCGGGCGGCACGCGCACGGTGGAACTGCATGTCCGCGCCGACTCCCCGGGTGGGGGAGGGGCCAAATCCGCCAGATCCGCCGGGGCCGCCGGGGCCGCCGGCCGGACGTTCGCCTCGGCGCAGGCGCACGGCGACGATCCGCGCGTAGGGGCGTTGTTGCGCACCTGTGTCGATGACCTTCAGGCGCTCCTGGTGCGCGACCCGGCACGGCCATCGGACCTCATCCTCGCGGCAGGCGCCCCATGGCGCTGTGGCCCGGCCCCCGCTGAGGCGCTGGCCGCCGCGCGGATGGCGCTGCCGCTCGGGACGAAGGCAGCCGTCGGCACGCTGCGCGCCCTCGCCCGCACCCAGCACGAGCAGCGGGGGAGGGACTTCGGCCGACTGCCCGGGCCGCTGCGGCAGGCCGGGGCGCATCTGCCGCCCAGTTGCACCGGTATCGAAGCCACCTTGCTGTTCCCGGTGTTGCTGGCGGAGGCCCGCCGGTGGGGCCTGGTCGAACAAGAGGCACTGGAACTGCTCCCCGCAGCCGAGCGTTGCCTCAGATGGCTGCGCGAGACGACCGCCGAGCGCACATATCTGCCCGACCCCGGGCCGGGCGCGCCGCTCCGCTGCGAGACCCAGGCCCACGCCCATCGCGCGGCCCTGCTCGGAGCCGACCTCCTCGACGCGTACGGGAGACCTGGCGGCACCGAGCTGCGGCAATGGGCGGAAGCTCTGCGGCAGCGCTTACGGGCGGACTTCTGGGTCGAGGACCGTAGCGGCGGCAGACCGGCCGCCGCGCTCACCTCCGACGGGCGCCCGATCCCGAGCCTCGGCAGCAGCGCGGCCCACCTCCTCGACACCGGACTGCTCGGCGGAGGAACCGTAGCCCCCGGCCTCTTGGACAAGGTGCAGACCGAGCAACTGGCACGCCTGTTCGGAGGGCCCGGCCTGGACTCGGGGTGGGGGTTGCGGACGCTGGGCGCGAAGGAGGCGCGTTACAACCCGTTCGGGCATCGCGCGGGTGCCGTCCGGGTGTACGAGACCGCTGTCGCCGTCACCGGTCTCGCCCGCGCGGGCTACGAGAAGGAGGTGACGCTGCTGCTGAGCGGAGTGTTCTCCGCGGCCGAGGCGTTCGACCACCGGCTGCCCGAGATGTACGCGGGGGAGCAGCGGACCGAGGGCGGTGTTCCGTTGCCCCACCCGGCGGCGTGCAGACCGGCCGCTGTCGCCGCTGCGGCCGGCGTTCAGTTGCTGGTCACGCTTGTGGGAATCCGGCCCGATGTACCGGCGCGCACCGTCACGTTGTCCCCGATGCGGGGCGCGCCGCTCGGGGAGGTCGGGATGACGGGACTGAGAGTCGCAGGTCAGGCGTTCTCGGTGCGGGTCAGTCGGCTGGGCCTCGCGATGGTGGAGGAGGCGGCTGACGAACTGCAGTTGGGGGTGTGATGGGGGTGTGAGCCGGGTGCGGGGTGTTCTGGTGCCAGCGGCGCCAGTTCCTGGCACATTCGAGGCGGACCTCGGTGTTCGGGACAAACCTCGGTGTTCGCGGCGGCCGCGTCCGGAGTTCCCTGCGTTGAATGCATGCAACGCAGGCGGGCATGCGGGCGGGCGTATGGCTTGGCCTCGGGCACACGGCGCACGTCCGACACCCGCGCACACAGCCCCCTGTGACTACACCCCGTGACGGACGGCACGGTCAGAGGACTCCCGCGCGCCCCTGAGGAAGCCGTTCGGGGTTCGCACGTGAACGGGTTCGAAAGCCCGGTGATCAAGTCTGACGACAACGGCGAAGGGAGTGTTTATCGTCAGGCAGACGACTATCATCGTTCCATGTCGCCCTACGACCCGTCGGCCTTTCCGCCTTTCGCTGTCACTGTCGATCTGGTCGTGCTGACCGTGCGCCGCCACGCTCTGTGCGCGCTGGCGGTCCGTCGCGGGGAGCCTCCGTTCCAGGGCCGTTGGGCGCTGCCGGGCGGCTTCGTACGGGACGACGAGGACCTGACGGAAGCAGCGGCCCGCGAGTTGGCCGAGGAGACGGGGCTGTCCGCTCACGACGCGGACACGCCCGCCAAGGACAACGGGGCGCATCTGGAACAGTTGGCGACCTACGGCGATCCCCAGCGTGACCCGCGCATGCGCGTGGTGAGTGTCGCCCACCTGGCGCTCGCCCCGGACCTGCCCGCGCCGCGCCCGGGCGGTGACGCGCACAGCGCTCGCTGGGCGCCCGTCGAAGAACTGCTCCACCACAGCGGCTACGGACGAGACGGAGAGCTCGCCGCGCCGCTCGCCTTCGACCACACGCAGATCCTTGCCGACGGGGTCGAGCGGGCCCGATCGAAGATCGAGTACTCGTCACTGGCCACGGCGTTCTGCCCGCCGGAATTCACCGTCGGGGAACTGCGCCGGGTCTACGAAGCCGTGTGGGGCGTCGCGCTGGACCCGCGCAACTTCCACCGCAAGGTGACCGGCACGCCCGGCTTCCTGGTCCCCACCGGCGGTACCACCACGCGCCAGGGCGGGCGCCCCGCTCAACTCTTCCGCGCGGGCGGGGCCACTCTGCTGAACCCGCCGATGCTCCGGCCCGAGGTCTGAGCAACTCCCGGCGGAAGTCGGCCTGTCGGGTCCGGGCGCGCCTGGGTTCGCGTCGTCGAGGCCCTCGCATAGGCGGTTCCCGTATGCCATGTCGCGTACGGCCACGCCCGCACGATGCCCGAAAAGGCTCAAATGTCGCGTTATCTTGCTGGGGTACCCACGGGGTTCGGCGCCACCTCGGTAGCGCTCGCGCTCCGGCCGCCGGGCGGTCGCCCATCCTGCGAGAGAAGCGATGATCCAGGCCATCGGACTGACCAGCAACGCCCGTAAGGAGCGCCCGTCCGCGGTCGACGACGTGTCCTTCGACGCGCACCCGGGCCGCGTCACCGCACTTCTCGGTCCTGCGGGTGCCGGCAAGACCACCACGCTGCGGCTCATGCTCGAACTTCAACAGGGCCGTGGCATCACCTACTTCAGAGGCCGACCGCTGCACCGCATCGCCCACCCTGCCCGCGAGGTGGGCGTCCTGCTCGGCGATGTGCCGGGGCATCCTGGGCGCACGGTACGGGGGCACCTGCGGATGCTCTGCGCCGCCGCGGGCGTCTCCGCCGAGCGCGCCGACGAAGTGCTCGAAGTGGTCGGCCTGGTGAGCCTGCGTGACCAGCGGCTCGGCACACTCTCCCGGGGCATGGACCGCCGTCTCGGCCTGGCCTGCGCGCTGCTCGCGGATCCGCACACGCTGGTCCTCGACGCCCCCGCGAACGGTCTGGCGCACCGCGAGAGCGTCTGGCTGCACAGCATCCTGCGCGCGCACGCGACGCTCGGTGGCACGGTCCTGTTCACCACCGACGACCCCAAGGAGGCGGCGCGGACCGCCGACCATGTCGTGGCGCTCGACCAGGGCCGAGTCGTCGCGGACCAGGAGGCGACCGCGTTCGCCCGGACGAGGCTGCGGCCCCGCGTCGCCGTCCGCACGCCGTACGCCGCGCGCCTCGGCGCCTTGTTGACCAAAGAGGCGCGCACGGACAGACGTTCCGTCGAGGTCGTCGCCGAAGGCGGCAGCCGGCTGTCGGTGTACGGCAGTAGCTGCGCCGACGTGGGGGAGGCCGCCTTCCGGCACGGCATCGTCGTACACCGGCTCGCCGACGAAGTCGGAGCCTCGGCGCCGGACGCCGCACCGTCGGCAGCTCCGCACGAGGGCGGGGCGGTGGCCCCCGGAGGCGGGGACGCGCAGGCGAGGCGGGGCGCCAGGCTTGCCCGGGACCCCGGATCCCCCCACGGTGACGAGGTAGCCGACACGTCTTACCTCGCAGGCGTCGCCGAAGACGGCAAGGGTCGCCCCGCATCCGCGCGGGCCGCCGACAGCGGGGCCACGCCCGCAGGAGACTTCTCGGTCCCCTCGTCCCCAGTCGCGGACTCCCCGGCCGACGGCGCGTCGCCCGCAGGAGACTCCCTGGCCCCTGCGCCCCTGGCCCCTGCGCCCCCGGGCGCCACCCCACCGCCCCCCGGCGCCCCCGCAGGCAGCGTCTACGTACCCCTGATGAGTGACACCGTGCCGCTGCCCGCCGTCACCGAATCGCAGCCCACCGGCGCCGCCGCCCGATCTGCCGGCTCCGGCCGCCGCGGCTCCCTGCGCGAGCCGTCGCTGCTGCCGCCCCCCGTCCTCGTGCAGACCGCCCGCAGCCCGCTCCGGCCCGTGCGCTACGAGGTGCGCCGGGTCACGGGCGTCGCCACGGCCTACCTCACTGCCGCCCTCGTCGTCGCCGTCTCCGCGCTCCTCTCCGTCGCCCTCGCCCGCGCCGGGCACACCGCGCAGGCCCGCCTGCTCGCCGCTTGGCCTGCGGAGCTGCCCCTCCCGCCCGCCGCGCTGGGCGCGGGACTGCTCGGCGCGTTCGCCTTCGGCGACGAGTTCCGGCACCCCGCCCTGGCCGCCGACCGTGGCACCGTCCCTCGCAGACTGTCCCTGCTCACCGCGAAGCTGCTGGTCGAAGCCGCGATCGCCGTCCTGATGGCCGCCCTCGTCATCGGGTGCGACGCCGCGCTGCTCCACCTCGTATACGGCCCGGAGCTCACAGAAGTTCCCGCCGACTGGCCCGCCCTCGTAGCGAGTTGGTTCGGGCTCGTCGTCGCGTGCGCGTGGGCGGGCGTGCTCGCCTCCGGTGTCTTCCGGTCGACGGCCGCCGGACTGGCCGCCGTGATCGCCGTACCGATCATCATCGTTCCGTTCGTACAAAAACTCGCGGCGGGCTCATCCGTGCGAACCGCGGCCGGGCTGCCGACACGGCTCCGCGACCTCGCCCTGGTGCACTGGCCGTTCGGATCGGAGCGGTTCGTCGTCGGCGCGCTGCGGATGGCCGCCCAACCCGTCGGCGGCGCTCTGATGTTGTCGCTCGGCGCTCTGCTCTGCGCATATCTGTTCACGGCGTTGCGCCCGCGCCTCCGTTGACAGGCGTCCGCCGCCTTCTGGTCGGCCGGTGCGCACAACTCTCCCTGGAACGCCCATTTCTTTCCGATAAGGCGTCAAGTGCGGCGAAGCGGGAGATCACCCTTTCGTGTGCTTTTCACCAAAGACCTCAAGGGAGTTGGAGCCAGCGCCGACAACAGATTCCGTGAGTACCCTTGCGCACACCATGATGACCGCCGCCCGCTCCGCCGACACCGGCCTCGCAGCACCGGGCGAACTCGACCGCTACCCCTACACGGACTCCGCCGCCGACCGTCTCGGCAGCCCCGTCTGGGACAGCCCGGACCAGGACCTCGGCCGCGTCGGCCGCCGCGCCGCCGGCAGCCGGGGCCGGGGCCTGCACGGGCAACTGGTCCAGCAGCTCGGACAGATGATCGTCTCCGGGGACCTGGGGGCGGACCGCCCGCTGGTGCCCGAGGAGATCGGCCAGCGCTTCGAGGTCTCCCGCACGGTGGTGCGCGAGTCCCTTCGCGTCCTGGAGGCCAAGGGCCTCGTCAGCGCCCGGCCGAACGTCGGCACCCGTGTGCGGCCGGTCAGCGACTGGAACCTGCTGGACCCCGACATCATCGAATGGCGCGCGTTCGGCCCGCAGCGCGACAACCAGCGCCGCGAGCTGAGCGAGCTGCGCTGGACGATCGAGCCGCTCGCCGCCCGCCTGGCCGCCGGGCACGGCCGCGAGGACGTGCAGCAGCGACTCGCCGACATGGTCGAGATCATGGGGCACGCGCTCGGGCAGGGCGACTCCATCACGTTCGCCCGCGCGGACGCCGAGTTCCACTCCCTGCTGATCCAGCTCGCGGGCAACCGCATGCTGGAGCACCTGTCCGGCATCGTCTCCGCCGCCCTCCAGGTGTCCGGCGGGCCCGTCACCGGCTGTGACCGGCCGAGCGAGGTGTCGGTGGCGCACCACGCGCGCATCGCCGACGCGCTCGCCGCGGGCGACGGCCCGAGCGCCGAGGCCGCCATGCGGCAGTTGCTCACCGTCCACCCCGAGGTCGAGCGCGTCGTCCCGGCTCCCCGGGAGCACTGACCGGCCCCGGCCGAAGCGGAGCGAGGGAGTACGCACCTGATGTCGCCGGACGACATGCCCGACACGCCTGCGCCACGCGCATGTGTAGAAGGCCGTCATCCGGCGACTCGGTCGTAGAGGGGCGTGGCTCGACACTGGGGGACACCCCGCGGGGTCGGCTCTGCTGCATGACCGACTCTGCCCGTATCCGTCAGTTTTTGACCGCTTACGGGGTGTGACTCGGGCCACGCAGATTGGGCGTAACGCTCCACGGGGCAGCGCGATGACCTAAGAGGTGACAGCCGAGGAAGGAATACAGCAGCCGTAAGCGGCGCTGTGCCTCTCCACAGGCCCCCGCCCGCGTCGTCGGCCCATCCCCAAGCCGTCGGTCGTCGGCTCCGGTCCACACAGGACGGGGCCGGAAGCCGTTTTCCAACGTTCCGAGAGGTTGTTCGTGTCGGCCAGCACATCCCGTACGCTCCCGCCGGAGATCGCCGAGTCCGTCTCTGTCATGGCGCTCATTGAGCGGGGAAAGGCTGATGGCCAGATCGCCGGCGACGACGTGCGCCGTGCGTTCGAAGCCGACCAGATTCCGGCCACTCAGTGGAAGAACGTTCTGCGCAGCCTCAATCAGATCCTCGAGGAAGAGGGTGTGACGCTGATGGTCAGTGCCGCTGAACCCAAGCGTCCTCGTAAGAGCGTCGCAGCCAAGAGCCCGGCGAAGCGCACCGCCACGAAGACCGTCGCGGCCAAGACGGTCACCGCCAAGAAGGTCGCGGCCACCGCCACCCCCGAGCCGGTGGCCCCCGAGGCCGCCGCCGAGGACGAGGCGCCCGCCAAGAAGGCCGCGGCGAAGAAGGCCACGACCAAGAAGGCCGCTGCCAAGAAGACGACGGCCAAGAAGACTGCGGCGAAGAAGACCGCTGCCAAGAAGGACGACGACCTTCTCGAGGACGAGGCGACCGAGGAGACCCCGGCGCCCGCGGCCGGCAAGGAGGGCGAGGAGCCCGAGGGCCAGGGCTTCGTCCTGTCCGACGAGGACGAGGACGACGCGCCCGCCCAGCAGGTCGCCGCCGCCGGCGCCACCGCCGACCCGGTCAAGGACTACCTCAAGCAGATCGGCAAGGTCCCGCTGCTCAACGCCGAGCAGGAGGTCGAGCTCGCCAAGCGCATCGAGGCCGGTCTGTTCGCCGAGGACAAGCTCGCCAACGCCGACAAGCTCGCCCCCAAGCTCAAGCGCGAGCTGGAGATCATCGCCGAGGACGGCCGCCGCGCCAAGAACCACCTGCTGGAGGCCAACCTCCGTCTGGTGGTCTCCCTGGCCAAGCGTTACACCGGTCGCGGCATGCTCTTCCTGGACCTGATCCAGGAGGGCAACCTCGGTCTGATCCGCGCGGTCGAGAAGTTCGACTACACCAAGGGCTACAAGTTCTCCACGTACGCCACCTGGTGGATCCGTCAGGCGATCACCCGCGCCATGGCCGACCAGGCCCGCACCATCCGTATCCCGGTGCACATGGTCGAGGTCATCAACAAGCTCGCGCGCGTGCAGCGCCAGATGCTCCAGGACCTGGGCCGCGAGCCCACCCCGGAGGAGCTGGCCAAGGAACTCGACATGACCCCCGAGAAGGTCATCGAGGTCCAGAAGTACGGCCGCGAGCCCATCTCCCTGCACACCCCGCTCGGCGAGGACGGCGACAGCGAGTTCGGTGACCTCATCGAGGACTCCGAGGCGGTCGTCCCGGCGGACGCGGTCAGCTTCACGCTGCTGCAGGAGCAGTTGCACTCGGTCCTCGACACGCTCTCCGAGCGCGAGGCCGGTGTCGTCTCCATGCGTTTCGGTCTCACCGACGGTCAGCCGAAGACCCTCGACGAGATCGGCAAGGTCTACGGCGTCACGCGTGAGCGCATCCGCCAGATCGAGTCCAAGACGATGTCGAAGCTCCGCCATCCGTCCCGCTCCCAGGTCCTGCGCGACTACCTGGACTAAGACGGCGCTCCCCTCTCGATGAGGCCCTGGCCTGCGGTGATTCCGCGGGTCAGGGCCTTTTCCGTAGGGCCGGGCCCGTCGGGTGCTTCCTGTACGTGGCTACGCGCGCGTGGCACGAAGAATTGGGGGAACGCCAGATCGGACGGGAGGGGGCTTTGCGTACGCGCCTGCCGCTGGACGACCCGATACGGCGGCGCGACACGCACGGTTCTCGGGTGCGTGCATGCGCCCGCTGAATCACTCTGGGTGTGCCATGACGACCCAGAGTGAGGAGACCCCATGCGTCGTTCCTTCGCGCGAGCGCTGATCGCGCCGATGACCGCAGTGGCCGCGGTGGCCGTGCTGCCCCTGGCCGCGCCGGTGCCGGCCGCCGCCGACGAGGGTGTGATCGGCGGGAAACCGGTGAAGGCGTCCGACAGCCCCTGGGCGGTGGCCCTCTCCAGCCGTGACCGGTTCGGGGGTACGCGGGCGGGCCAGTTCTGCGGCGGCGTCGTCGTGGGCCGTACGACGGTGGTCACGGCCGCGCACTGCATGGGCAGGGAAGTCCTCGGTGGGCCGCACGGACAGGTCCACGACCTGAAGGTCATCGCCGGACGCACGGACCTGCTCTCCGACGAAGGCGCGGAGATCCCCGTGCGCAGCTCCTGGGTGAATCCCGACTACGACCCTTCGACGAACGCCGGGGATGTGGCGGTCCTCACGCTGGCCACACCGCTGCCCGAGGGATACGTCATCCCTATGGCCGACGAAGGGGACCCCGCCTACCGCCCGGGCACGGGCGCGGCCGTCTACGGGTGGGGCGACACCAGCGGCCAGGGCGACTACTCACGCGTCCTGCGCGCGGCCCGCGTCCACGTGCTCGGGGACCAGGTGTGTGAGCGGGCCTATCCGGGCGACGCCGAAGGCACGTACGAGCCGAAGGCGATGCTGTGCGCCGGGGAGCCGGGCGGCGGCAAGGACGCCTGCCAGGGCGACAGCGGGGGCCCGCTGGTGGCTCAGGGGCGGCTCATCGGCCTGGTGTCGTGGGGGAGCGGCTGCGGGCGGGCCGGCAGCCCCGGTGTGTACACGAGGGGCACCGACGTGATCCGCGTGCTGCACGAGCGCCCCTGAGGGCGCACGGGCCGGTGCCGGAGTGCCTGGCCGCGCGCTGATACGAGGACGGGCGGCTGCCCCTGCTGTGATGTGGCAGGGACAGCCGCCCGATCACCGGCCTGATGCCGGAGCTGGCTCGTCGTGGGTGCGAGGCGTCAGCGTTCCTCGGTCTCGGCGTTTGCCGGAACGGCGGTGAGTCGCTCCGTCTCGTCCTGTATCTCAGCGGCGATCTTCTTGAGTTCCGGCTCGAACTTGCGACCGTGGTGGGCGCAGAAGAGCAGTTCACCACCACTGATCAGTACGACGCGCAGATATGCCTGGGCGCCGCAACGGTCGCAGCGGTCAGCGGCCGTCAGCGGGCTCGCGGGGGTCAGAACAGTAGTCACGTCGCCTCTTCTCTAGCTCGACGAGCTGTCGTACCAGGGTCAACATCCAACCAGGCCGAAAACGTTCCCGCTCGCGGCTTTTCCTCGAAAAATTTCTTCGAGACCGGCTGTCTGCTGCCGGGTGGCGGCGAATGTGCCGTATTGCGTGTCTTACGTGTCGTACGGGTTCGCGCGTTCTGTCAGGTCGGTCCTCCCGGCTGGGTTGCCGGTTGTTCATGAGGACGTGCCCGGAGCCTAAATGGTTCATGCCTGGAAGGGAACGTGATGTGTGCTTCACTCCAACGAAGGATCGAACATGCATACGAGCGTGGACTAGTCTGGGGAGAGGTCGAGGGTGGCGTGACAACGGCTCTACCAGGCATCGGTACCCTCTGAGCGGCGACCGACGCCGGCCCCTTACCCAAGAGGGACACCTTTGAAATTCAGCGAGGAGCGAACCGCGTGACCGCCGAAACGTCCGTGCCGTCCACAGCGCTGCTGACCGGAGCTGACCGGGACGGTTCCAACTACACCGCGCGGCACCTTCTCGTCCTCGAGGGGCTCGAAGCCGTACGCAAGCGTCCGGGCATGTACATCGGCTCGACGGACAGCCGCGGCCTGATGCATTGCCTCTGGGAGATCATCGACAACTCGGTCGACGAGGCCCTCGGCGGCTACTGCGACCACATCGAGGTCATCCTCCACGACGACGCCTCCGTCGAGGTCCGGGACAACGGACGCGGCATCCCCGTGGACGTCGAGCCCAAGACCGGCCTTTCCGGCGTCGAGGTCGTCATGACCAAGCTCCACGCGGGCGGCAAGTTCGGCGGTGGCTCCTACGCGGCCTCCGGCGGTCTGCACGGCGTGGGCGCCTCCGTGGTGAACGCGCTGTCCGCGCGGCTCGACGTGGAGGTGGACCGCGGGGGGCACACCCACGCGATCAGCTTCCGGCGCGGAGTCCCCGGAGCCTTCGCCAAGCCCGGGCCGGACTCGGCGTTCGACCCGTCGGCCCGGCTGAGCAAGATCAAGAAGGTCCCGAAGGCCCGCCAGGGCACCCGGATCCGCTACTGGGCCGACCGCCAGATCTTCCTCAAGGACGCCAAGCTCTCCCTGGAGCACCTGCACCAGCGCGCCCGTCAGACGGCCTTCCTGGTGCCGGGCCTGACCATCGTCGTGCGCGACGAGTTCGGCCTGGGCGACGGCGGCAGCAAGGGCGAGGAGTCCTTCCGCTTCGACGGCGGCATCAGCGAGTTCTGCGAGTACCTCGCCCAGGACAAGCCCGTCTGCGATGTGCTGCGCCTCACCGGGCAGGGCACCTTCAAGGAGACCGTCCCGGTCCTCGACGAGCACGGCCAGATGACGCCGACCGAGGTCCAGCGAGAGCTGGGCGTCGACGTCGCGCTGCGCTGGGGCACCGGCTACGACACGACCATCAAGTCGTTCGTCAACATCATCGCCACGCCCAAGGGCGGCACCCACGTCAGCGGCTTCGAGCGCTCGCTCACCAAGACGATGAACGAGGTTCTGCGGGCCCAGAAGCTGCTGCGCGTGGCCGAGGACGACATCGTCAAGGACGACGCCCTGGAGGGCCTCACAGCCGTTGTCACGGTGCGTCTGGCCGAGCCGCAGTTCGAGGGCCAGACCAAGGAGGTGCTCGGCACCTCCGCGGCCAACCGGATCGTCGCCAACGTGATCGCCAAGGAGCTCAAGGCGTTCTTGACCTCCACCAAGCGCGACGCCAAGGCGCAGGCCCGCGCCGTCATGGAGAAGGCCGTCGCCGCGGCCCGCACCCGTATCGCCGCGCGCCAGCACAAGGACGCCCAGCGCCGCAAGACGGCCCTGGAGTCCTCCTCGCTGCCCGCGAAGCTTGCCGACTGCCGCAGCGACGACGTGGAGCGCAGCGAGCTGTTCATCGTCGAGGGAGACTCCGCCCTCGGCACCGCGAAGCTCGCGCGGAACTCCGAGTTCCAGGCGCTCCTGCCGATCCGCGGCAAGATCCTCAACGTTCAGAAGTCGTCCGTCTCGGACATGCTCAAGAACGTGGAGTGCGGCGCCATCATCCAGGTCATAGGAGCTGGGTCCGGCCGGACCTTCGACCTCGACGCGGCGCGCTACGGCAAGATCATCCTGCTCGTGGACGCCGACGTGGACGGCGCCCACATCCGTACGCTGCTGCTCACGCTGTTCCAGCGCTACATGCGGCCCATGATCGAGGCCGGCCGCGTCTTCGCCGCCGTCCCGCCCCTGCACCGCATCGAGCTGGTCCAGCCCAAGAAGGGGCAGGACAAGTACGTGTACACGTACTCGGACCGTGAGCTGCGCGAGACGCTGCTGGAGTTCCAGCGCAAGGGCGTGCGCTACAAGGACTCCATCCAGCGCTACAAGGGTCTGGGCGAGATGGACGCCGACCAGTTGGCGGAGACCACGATGGACCCCCGCCATCGCACCCTGCGCCGGATCAACATCGGCGAGCTGGAGGCGGCCGAGCAGGTCTTCGATCTGCTGATGGGCAACGATGTGGCGCCGCGCAAGGAGTTCATCAGCAGCTCCGCGGCGACGCTGGACCGGTCCCGGATCGACGCGTAGCGCGTACGGGCTGGTGTTTGGGCCGGTGCCGGGTCGCAGCCGGGGCTGGGGTCGGCCCGAGCGCTGGGGGCGAGGCCGCGCGGTAGCGAGGAGTGGGTCCGGGGCGGGGTGTGAGGGCCGGCGGTCGGTCCGGACGGCTGGACCCGACGACCGGCGACCGGTGACTGACGACGGGCCAGGGGCCATGGGAGCGGGTGTCTCCACCTACGGGTGGAGACCCCCGCTCCACCTCGTTTCCACCCTCGCGCCGATCTGCTGACCTGTTGCTTTCCGTAGCGTCGAAGGCGTCGAACCGCACGCTCCCGACCGCTCCACGGAGGCCGTTATGTCCGCGCTCACCACCGTCCTGGGGGTCATCGCCGTCCTGGTGATCGTCCTCGTGCGCCAGTTCAGGACCGAGCGCCTTTCCCGCGATCGGTCCTGGTGGCTGCTGCCCGTCGTCCTCGGTGGCCTGGCCGTCAAGAACGGTTCGCTGACCGATCCGCGCCACGTCACGGGCTCGGCGGTCCTCCTCGCCGTCGAACTGATACTCAGCCTCGGCGTCGGTATCGCCTGGGCCTTCACCACCCGCGTATGGACGGACGATCAGGGTGACGTGTGGACCAAAGGCACCGCCGCGACCGCGGGGGCCTGGCTCGGTGGAGCCGTGGCCCGGGCCGGGGTCGTCGGTATCGGCCTCGCTGCCGGCGTCCACCTGGGTTCCTCGGCGCTGATGCTCGGCTTCGCCGTCTCTCTCCTCGTCCGCTCCGGGCTGCTGATGCTGCGGGCCGAGCGGGAGCGTCCGGCGTACGTTGGTGCTGGCCCGCAGTCGGCGTGGGAGGACCACCGGTGATCCGCAGGCAGTGGACGCAATGGCCGTCGCGCGAGGCCCTGTCCCGCGAGGGCGTGACCCGCGCCCGGCGCCTGCTCGCCGGTGCCGTGCGCTCGGTCGTGGGCATCGTCCTCGTCTGGACCGCTGTCACGCAGCGCGGTGTCAGCGACTGGGCCTTCGCCATGGCGCCCGTGCTGCTCGTGGCGTGTGCGGTCGCCGCGTGGGCCTTCTTCCACACGACACTGGACCACCGGCTGCTGCCCTCGCTCGGTCTGCTGGGATTTCTGCTCGGCGTCGCCGTCCTCGCGCAGGCGGCCGGATTCCTCGGGCCGGCGATCGTGCTGTGGTGCGGGTGCGCGGTCACGGCCCTGGAGAGACTTCCGATGGCCGCCTCCGTACCGGCCACCGCTCTCTGCCTCGCCGGCTTCGCCACGGTCAACGACGACAACTGGCTGACCACCGCGGTCGTCGCCGTGGGGCTCGTGCTCTCCGGATACGTGCTGCGTCTGGACGCGGAAGCGCGGGGGAGCACCCAGCGGGCGCTGGTCCAGGAGCGGGCCGCGCGAGCGGCGGAGGCGGAGTCGGCGGCGCTCGCGGAGCGTTCGCGCATCGCGCGTGAGATACACGACGTGCTGGCCCACAGCTTGTCCGCACAGCTCGTCCATCTGGAGGCGGCCCGGCTGCTCATCGAGCGGGGAGCCGATCGGGGCCAGATCCTCGACCGGGTCGTCGCGGCGCGCGGCATGGCCCGCGACGGCCTGGCCGAGACCCGGCAGGCGCTCTCCGCGCTCCGTGGCGAGATGACCCCGCTGGAGGACTTCCTGCGCGAGCTCGTTGCGTCCTGCGACGGTGCGACGCTCACCGTGGAGGGCGAGCGGAAGCCGATGTCCGCCGAGGCGTCCCAGGCCGTACGCAGGGTCGCGCAGGAAGCGCTGACGAACGTCCGCAAGCACGCGCCCGGCGCGAAGGCCGCGATGCGGTTGGAGTACCGGCCCGCGGAAGTGGCCCTGGACATACGGGACTCGGGTGCGACCCGCCCGCACCGGGAGCTCACTGTCAGTGGCGCCGGTTACGGTCTGTTGGGGATGCGGGAGCGCGCCGAACTGCTGGGCGGCACGCTGGACGCAGGGCCGTACGAGGAGGGTTTCGTGGTCACGTTGAGGGTTCCCGTATGAACGGGTCGCAGGGGCGGACGGGGGACGAGGAGAGCGGCGCGGGCGTTCAGCGGCCGGCTGCCCGGGTCGTGGTGGCCGACGACCAGACAGTGGTGCGGGAAGGCATCGTGATGCTGCTCGGTCTGCTGCCCGGCATCGAAGTGGTCGGTTCGGCGGGGGACGGTGAGGAAGCGGTCGCCCTGGTCGCCGAGTTGACGCCGGACGTCGTCCTCATGGACCTGCGCATGCCGCGGTGTGACGGGGTCGAGGCGACCAGACGCATCCGCGCCGATCACCCCGCGACGCAGGTCGTCATCCTCACCACGTACGCCGACGACGAGTCGCTCTTTCCCGCGCTCACGGCAGGGGCGCGGGGTTATCTGACCAAGGACGCCGGGGGAGAGGAGATCGTGCGGGCCGTCGAGGACGTCATGTCGGGGGACGCGGGTCTGTCGCCGAAGATCCAGCGCAGACTGTTGGAGCGGTTGTCGCAGCCTGAGGCCGGCGGCCCCGAGGAGCGGGGGGAGCTGCCGGACGGGCTCACCGCGAGGGAGGCGGAGGTTCTCCAGCTGATCGCCGACGGGCTGACCAACCAGCAGATCGCGCGGGCGCTGCACGTGTCGACGGCGACGGTGAAGACGCACATCAACAACCTGTTCGCCAAGACCGGCCTGAAGGACCGTGCGCAAGCGGTGCGTTACGCCTATGGGCACGGCCTGGCGAAGCCGCCGGGCGCCTCCATCACCTAATGGGGTGAAGGGGTTGCGAGGAGAGTCCAGGATCTTCCTGATCTGTCCATCCTTGGGCACGCGGCCGACGTGGCCGCGGACAAGGAGAGTTCGGTGGATAAGCAGGACGGGCGCGACACGGCGCAGCCCCGGGCCGGAGATCGCGGTGGCATGGGCGATCCCTGGAACGACGCGCTGGCCTCGGGGTGGAGTGAGTGGGACGGCACGGGCGGTCGGGTGCCTGCCGTGCCGGCCCAGTCCGCGCCCCCGGAGCGGAGCGCGGCCGGCGTCTATCTGGAGGTGCAGCGCAGCGCCGCGTTCCAGGAGGTACGCGGGCGCTACCTGAGGTTCGTCATGCCCGCGGGCGCGGCGTTCTTCGCCTGGTACGTGGCCTACGTCGTGGCCGCCACGAGTGCGCCCGGGCTGATGGCCCGTCCGGTCGTGGGAGCGGTGAACGTGGCGATGGTGGCGGGCCTCGGCCAGTTCGCCAGCACGTTCCTGCTGACCTGGCTGTACGCGCGGCACGCGCGGCTGCGCCGGGACCGGGCCGCGCTCGAACTGCGGTGGGACACGCAGGAGATGACCCGTGGCATCGACGCGTCCGCGCGTCAGGCTGCTGCCGCCGGTGTGGACGAGGCAACCGAGTCAGTTGTGACGCGTGCTGAGGCCGGGGCGGGCAGCGACGTCGTGGCGGGCGGTGTCCCCGCAGCACGCGAGGGCTTCGGGTCCGCCGGTCGGACCGTCCTGGAAGGGGACGGGGGCGTGGGCCACGGGCCTGCGGGCCAGGGGGACGACGCCGGGTGGAACCGGCAGGGCGGCGGCGCGGAGGGCACGCGGACGGACCCGGGCACCGGCGACGACGCCGGGCGGACGGGCCCGAGCATGGGGTTCCGCGGCCTCACGGACCCGGGCGGAATCGGCGGTGTCGCCGCCTCCGCGACCGTCGGGGCGGGCGGTGCTTTCGACCACCTCGCACCGGCGCCGGGCGCCGCTGCCTACGGGGGCTCCACGGTTGACGACGTCAGCGTGGCGCACGGAGTGACACATGGGGTGACGGTGGCGCCGTCCGTGCGCCGAACCGTCACCTCGGCGCCCGGCGCAGAGGTCGCCGACCTCGTCGCCGCCCCGGATGCCGAGGAGTCGGTTGCCCCCGGGCCCGGCGATCTGGGCCTGGCGAGCGGTGCCGTACGGGAGGACGCGGGCAGCGTGATCGAGACAGCAGGCAGGCCCGAGGCCGCTCGCAGCGAGCGCGTGGGCCGACAGTACGGGACAGTGGACCAGGCCCAGGGGCAGGTCCGGAGCGAGGGCGGCCAGCGGTGACCGGGACACATCAGACGTGGGCGCTCGTCCTGTTCAGCGTCTTCATCGCGGTCACCCTCGCCATCACGGCGCTGGTCAGCCGCAACAGGCATGGATCGGCGGAGGAGTTCTACGCGGGCGGCCGGCTGTTCTCGCCGATGGAGAACGGCTTCGCCATCGCCGGTGACTACATGTCGGCGGCCTCCTTCCTCGGCATCGCGGGGCTCATCGCCCTCTTCGGGTACGACGGCCTGCTGTATTCCGTGGGCTTCCTCGTGGCCTGGCTCGTGGTGCTGTTCCTCGTCGCCGAACTGGTGCGCAACTGCGGCCGGTTCACGCTCGCCGACGTGGTCGCCGCCCGGATGCGCGAGCGGCCGGTCCGTATCGCGGCGGGAACTTCTTCGGTGACCGTGTCCGTTCTCTATCTGGTGGCGCAGATGGTCGGCGCGGGAAGCCTCGTCGCGCTGCTGCTGGGAGGGACGAGCGGAGCCGCGCAGGCATGGACCGTGGTCGGCGTGGGCGCGCTCATGGTCATCTACGTGTCGATGGGAGGGATGCGGGCCACCACCTGGATCCAGATCGTGAAGGCTGTCCTGCTCATGAGCGGGACGGTCGCCCTGACGGTGCTCGTCCTGGCGCGTTTCCACGGGGACGTCAACCAGCTGCTGCGTACCGCCGCCGCACGCAGTGGGCACGGCTCCGACTTCCTCGCGCCCGGGCTGAAGTACGGCGGGAGCTGGACCGAGCGGTTCGACTTCATCAGCCTCGGGCTCGCGCTAGTCCTCGGCACGGCCGGGCTGCCGCACATCCTGTCGCGCTTCTACACCGTGCCGACCGCGCGAGCCGCACGCCGTTCGGTGATCTGGTCCATCGGGCTCATCGGCAGCTTCTATTTGATGACGATCGTGCTCGGCTTCGGCGCCGCCGCCGTGGTCGGCTCCGACGCCGTGCGCGGGTCGAACGCCGCGGGCAACACCGCCGTGCCGCTGCTCGCCCTCGACCTGGGAGGCGGCCCGGACTCCACGGGCGGCACGGTGCTGTTCGCCGTCGTCGCAGCGGTCGCGTTCGCCACGATCCTCGCCGTCGTCGCCGGCATCACGCTGGCCTCGTCCGCGTCGGTCGCGCACGACCTGTACGCGTCGCTGCGGATGAACCGGCGGGGGGAGCCGCGCGGCGGACGGCAGTTCAGCGAGGTCGCCGTGGCGCGCGTCGCCGCGGCCGGCATCGGCGTGCTCGCCATCGCGCTCGGGCTGCTGGCCCGCGATCTGAACGTGGCGTTCCTCGTCGGCCTCGCCTTCGCCGTCGCCGCGTCCGCGAACCTGCCGGTGCTGCTGTACTCGCTGTTCTGGCGCGGGTTCACCACGCGGGGCGCCGTCTGGTCCGTGTACGGCGGACTCGTGCCGGCGCTCGTGCTCGTCGTGCTGTCGCCGGTCGTCTCCGGGAGCCCGACCTCCCTGTTCCCGGGCGTCGACTTCCAGTTCTTCCCCCTGGAGAACCCCGGTCTCGTCTCCATCCCGCTCGGCTTCCTCGCCGGGTGGCTGGGCACCGTGACCTCCCACGAACCGCCCGACGAGGCCAAGCACGCCGAGACCGAGGTCCGCGCCCTCACCGGCGCCGGAGCCGTCTGACCACGCCCCCTCAGGGGCTGGCGGCCCACTCGTAGCGGTGCTCGGGGCGCCCCATGTCGCCGTACCTGAGACTCAGCCGGACCCGGCCGGTCCGTTCCAGCAGCTTCAGATAGCGCTGGGCGGTCTGCCGGCTGAGCCGGGTACGGTCCGCCAAGTCCTGCGCGCTGAGCGGCCCTTCGGCGTCCATCATGGCGCGCCGCACGAGCTCGGCGGTCGTCGGCGAATGCCCCTTCGGCAGCTCGGGTTCGGCCGTGGCGGACAGGGCGCCGAAAATGCGGTCCACCTCCGCCTGTTCGGCCTCCCCGCCGCCGTCGAGGGTGCGCCGCAGGTTCGCGTACGCCTCCAACTTGCCGCGCAGGCCCGCGAACGAGAACGGCTTCACCAGGTACTGCAGCGCGCCCTGCCGCATCGCCGCCTGCACCGTCGCCACGTCCCGCGCCGCCGTCACCATGATCACGTCGATATGGAGGCCGCGGTCCCGCAGGGCGCGTGCCACGTCCAGGCCCGTCTCGTCCGGCAGATAGTGGTCGAGCAGTACGAGATCGATGGCGAGGTCCTCGATCCGGGCGAGCGCCTCGGCCGCGCTGTACGCCTTCGCCGCCACCCGGAAGCCGGGAACCTTCGCCACGTACGCGGCGTTGACGTCGGCCACGCGCGCGTCGTCGTCGACGACCAGGACGTCGATCATCGGGCTTCCTCCACCGGGCTCGGGACGGTCTCGGCGAGCGCTTCCGGCAGGACGACCACGAACTCGGCCCCGCCGCCGGACGCGGCGCGCACGCGCGCGCTGCCACCCTGCCGTTCCGCGAGCCGTCTGACCAGGGCCAGACCGATGCCGCGTTTGCCGTGGGCGGGCGCTTCCTTCGTGGACCAGCCCTCCAGGAACACCGTCTCCCGCTGATCGTCCGGCACGCCCGGACCGGTGTCCCCTACGCGCAGTACCGCCGTGCGGCCCTCCGAGCGCAGATCGACCTCTACGCGCGCGTGGCGACCCGAACCGGACGCCGCGTCGATCGCGTTGTCGACGAGGTTGCCGACGATCGTGACGAGCCCGCGCGGGTCGACCAGCCGGTCCGGCAGCGCGCTGTCCGCCGAGATCCCGAACGCCACCCCGCGCTCCGTCGCCACCGTCGCCTTGCCCACCAACAGTGCCGCGAGCAGCGGGTCCTGGATCTTCTCCGTGATCTGTTCGGCGGTGACCCGGTGCGCGCCGGCGACCTCCCCGACGAACTCGGCGGCCTCCTCGTACATCTCCAGTTCCAGCAGTCCCAGAAGCGTGTGCATGCGGTTGGCGTGCTCATGGTCCTGGGCGCGGAGCGCGTCGATGAGGCCGCGCGTCGAGTCCAGCTCCCGCCCGAGCTGCTCCAGCTCCGTGCGGTCGCGCAGGGTGGCGACCGCGCCGCCGTCGTCGGTGGGCATGCGGTTGGCCACCAGGACGCGCTGCCCACGCACGGTCAGCAGATCCGTGCCGGTGACCCGGCCCGTCAGCACGTCCGTGGTACGGCCCGGGCCCAGCGCCGCGTCGAGTGGCCGGCCGATCGCCTCGCCGTCGAGCCCGAGCAGGCGCTGCGCCTCGTCGTTCAACAGCCGGATGCGCCCCGCCCGGTCCAGGGCGACGACGCCCTCCCGGATGCCGTGCAGCATCGCCTCGCGCTCCGCGAGGAGCGCCGAGATATCGGAGAACGCCAGGTCACGCGTCTGCCGCTGCACTCTGCGGGAGATCAGGTAGGCGGCGAGCGCACCCACGGCCAGGGCGCCGCCCGCGTACGCGAACAGGCCGGGGATCGCGTGGATGAGCCGCGCGCGGACGCTGTCGTACTCGATGCCGACCGACACCGCGCCCACGATGGCCCCGTCCGGGCCCCTCAGCGGCACTTTGCCGCGCGCGGAGCGGCCGAGGGTCCCGTTGTCTATCTCCATGACCTCGTGGCCCGCCAGCGCCTCGCTGGGGTCCGTCGAGACGATCTTGCCGATCTCGGAACGGTCGGTGTGCGACCAGCGCACGCCCTTCCTGTTCATGATCACCACGTACTCGGCGCCGCTCGCCCGCCTGATCCGCTCCGCGTCCGCCTGCACAGGCCCGTCAGGCGTGGGACGCGTGGCCAGCAGGTCCTCCGCGATCCTCGGCTGCGCGGCCGTCGTCTGCGCGATGGCCAGCGCGCGCCGCATCGCCTGGTCGTCCAATTGCGCGCTCAGCGGCGCGAGGAACAGACCGGTCGCCAGCACGGCCACCCCGGCGGCTATCGCCACCTGCATCAGCAGCACCTGCGCGAACACCCGCCTGGGCAGGCCGAAGCGGCGACGGCGGGCGGAGGAGAGAGCGCTCATCATGACCTGACGAACGGTACGGGCCCGCCCGCCCCCGACCGAAGCCCTTGTGGCGCGGATCTCGTACGTGGACTGCCCGCACCGCCCGGAAAAGACGCACCACTACCTGTACGACGCGGGAACCTCACGCACCGCTACGACATCCATGCGGGCCGGCGACCCCAGAGCACCGCCGCAGCTCTCCGGGCGGGCCGGCACGGACGCGCCGCGCGCCACCGTCACCCGCCACCGGCGCCCGTCCTCATGCGCGACGAGAACCTCCCACAGCGGCTCGTCCGCGCGGTCTGCGGTGGCGTCGGCGTCCGTGTTTTCTTCCACGCCCTTGTGCGTGATTTCCGTACGGACGACATGGAGGGCGTCGGCGGACGGCTCCTCGGCCACGCGGCGTACCGCGAGTTCGGCGGCCTGGGCCGGGCGGTCCCACGCGGAGCCCCCGCGGCAGCCCTCCGTGACGATCCGCCCCGCGGCGGCCGACTCCAGGACGTCCTTCACATCGGCGGCGCTCGCGCGACCGTACGCGTAGCCATAAGGCAGCACGAGGAGCGTGGGGGAGAAGCGGTGGCCGCCCAGGTGGGTGGTCTCCCAGACGCCCTCCACGCCGGACTCCGCGAGTTCCGCCGCGAGCGGGCGGCCGAGGAGGGCGCAGCAGCGGTCCCGCTTGCCATTGGTGCACACGAGGGCCAGCGGCGCGCCCTCGTGGGGCGCCCCGAAGCCGCCGTGTTCGCCGGCGCCCAGGGCCGTGAAGTCGAGCCGGAGCAGGGCCGCGGGGTCGTCGATCGTGGTGGACCGCACCCATGCGTTGCCCGGGGTCGTGTGGGCGACGTACACCTGGCGCCGGGCGACCTCGTGGCAGTCGGCGTGCCGGCCGGGGCGCCGGATGAGGGCGACGCGTACGCCCGTGCCGGCGGCGGCGGCCTCCAGGGCGCGGCCCACGGCGGGGTCCAGATGGCTGGAGGTCAGGGCCTTCGCTCCCCAGGGTCCCGGCTGCTCGATCAGCAGCCAGGTCCGGGCGGTGGCCGCGGTGCCCGCGAGCGGCTCGTCGAGATCCCGCGAGGCGGTGGCGCACGTACTCACATAGGTGAGCCTAGCCTGCCTGCTCGTCCCCCTCTGGGGCCGGGAGCGGCCGGGGCGGCCGGTGCCCCACGTAGTGGCCGGTGGGGCGCATGCGCAGCGGGCGTTCCTTGTACTCCTCCAGCGCGTGGGCGATCCAGCCCGCCGTACGCGCCACCGCGAAGATCGTCTCGCCCGCCTCGGCGGCCATGCCGGAGGAGGCCGTGAAAACGGCGAGCGCCAGATCGACGTTGGCGTGCAGGTCGGTGTGGCGGGCGGCCGTCGCCACCACGTCGCGGGCGGCCGCCAGCGCGGGGTGCGCGCCGGGCAGTTCCTCCAGGACGGCGAACAGGGCCCGCGCGCGTGGGTCGTCGCCCCGGTACAGCCGGTGGCCGAGCCCCGGGATCCGGCGGCCCGCGCGCAGCTCGTCGGCCACCACCGAGCGCGCGTCACCGCGGTCCAGGACCTCCAGGAGCATGCGGTGCGCGAGACCGCTCGCCGCGCCGTGCAGGGGGCCCTCCAGGACGCCGAGGCCCGCCGAGACGGCCGCGTACGCGTGCGCGCGGGCGGAGGCGGCGACGCGTACGGCGAGGGTGGAGGCCGCCAGATCGTGGTCGACGAGCAGGGCGAGAGCCGTGTCCAGGGCGCGCAGTGACGCCTCGTCGGGCTCCCGGTACGACAGTCGGCCCCACAGGCGCTGGGCGATCGGCGGGCCGTCGCTGTAGGTGGGCAGTTGCAGGGGCAGGGCGGCCGCGAGCGTCGGGATGAGGGAGCGTGCCGCGCCGAGGACGGACTCCTCGGAGAGGTCGTAGCGCAGCGGGTCGGCGGTCGCCGCCGCCACCGCCGCGACCCGCAACTGGTCAACGGGCGTGCTGTGTTCGGGCAGCGCGCCGACAGCGCGGCGGGCCGCCGTCAGGGCCTCCCTGGACGCGGTGAAGCGGATACCCGGGCGCAAGGCTCCCGTCCACAGCCACTCCGCGACCTCCTCGTACGAGTGACGGGTCGCCAGCTCGGTCGCGTCCACCCCCCGGAAGAAGTACCGGTCTTCGTCGATGAGGGTGATCCGGGTCCGCACGGAAAGTTCGCCGGGGGCCGAACTCGGGGCGCTCTCACGCCTGTTGCGGTGGGCGAGGGACTCGACCTCGGCGGCGTCGAAGGTGCTGCCCCGCGCGCCCTGGGCCCGCCTGCTGGTGAGCAGGCCGCGGCTGACGTACGCGTAGACGGTCTCGGGCTTCACGCCGAGCAGTTCCGCGGCCTCCTTGGTGGTCAGACGGCGGGTGTGGGCGGCCGGTGCCGGTTCTTGATCCCTCATGCGCGTCACCGTAGCGGCTGGCTTGATATTGATTCAATCAATATTGACAGAGATTGAGTCAAGCATAGACAGTCGAATCAAGTTCAGGGAGGAAATCATGCCGATCAACGGGACCACGACCGCCCCCGCCGTCGACGTACCGCGCGGGCTCGCGGGCGTCGTCGTCACCGACACCGCGCTCGGTGACGTGCGGGGCCGCGAAGGCTTCTACCACTACCGCCAGTACTCGGCCGTCGAGCTCGCGCAGACCCGCAGCTTCGAGGACGTGTGGCACCTGATGATCCACGGCGAACTGCCGGATGCCGCACGTTCGGCCGCGTTCGCCCGTGAGACCGCCGCCCTGCGCGACCTGCCTGCCGACGTGCGGGCCGCCCTGCCCGCCATCGCCCGGGCCGGCTCCGCCTCCGGCCCGCTCGCCGGGCTGCGCACCGCGCTGTCGCTGTTCGGCGCCGCACGCGGGTTCCGGCCCGTCTACGACATCGACGCGGCCCGGCGCCGGGAGGACACGCTCGCGGCGGCCGCCGTCGTCCCCACCCTGCTCACCGCCTTGCACCGGCTCGGGGAGGGTCTCGACCCCGTCGCACCGCGCGCGGACCTGTCGTACGCCGCGAACTACCTCTACATGCTGACCGGCGCGGAACCCGACCCGAGGCGCGCCCGCGCCATCGAGCAGTACCTCATCTCAACCATTGATCATGGCTTCAATGCGTCAACGTTCACCGGACGCGTCATCGCCTCCACCGGCGCGGATGTAGCCGCCTGCCTCGTGGGCGCGGTCGGTGCCCTCTCCGGGCCCCTGCACGGCGGCGCGCCCAGCCGCGCGCTGGACACGCTGGACGCGATCGGCACGCCCGACCGCATCGACGCATGGGTGCGGGAGCGTGTCCTGGCCGGCGACCGGATCATGGGGTTCGGGCACCCCGTGTACCGCACGGAGGACCCTCGGTCGCGCATGCTGCGGGGGATCGCGGAGGAGTTCGGCGGGCCGCTCGTGAAGTTCGCCGTGGAGGTCGAGCGGCACGTCGAGCTGATCCTCGCCGAGCTGAAGCCCGGCCGGGAACTGCACACGAACGTGGAGTTCTACGCGGGCGTGGTCATGGAGCTGTGCGGGCTGCCCCGCGCGATGTTCACGCCGACGTTCGCCGCCGCGCGGGTCGTCGGCTGGAGCGCCAACATCCTGGAGCAAGCGGCGGACTCGAAGATCATCCGTCCGGCGGCGCGGTACGTGGGGGAGGAGCCGCCGGTCCCGGTGCCCACCCTGGGCTGAGGCCGGCCGTAGCGCCGGTGCGGTCCGGAGGGGGGAGAGGGGGAGGAGAGGGCATGCGTCGGCCGCCGACCCTTCGAGGATCGGCGGCCGGCGGCGTGGCGGGCCCTGCGCCGGACTCAGGCGTCCGGGATGTCGCTCTTGGCGCGGACCAGCGTCTCCCTGTTCACGATGACGATGCGCTCATAGTCGGCGACGCCGGCGTCGGCGGGAAGCTCGTGCTTGAGGTCGGCGGTGGCCTCTGTGCCGATCACGGCGAAGTTGCCGTCGCTGAGTTCGAAGACATCGGGGCAGGTCGTGCCCGACGCGCTGCCGCGAGCGCTCGGGGGCACGCCGATGCGGCGCACGATCTTCAAGGAAACCGGTCCTTAGGGAGCTGGGAGAGTACGGCGTCACAGTAGTGCGTGCCGGGGCGCGTGAGGGCATCGAGTCCACGCTTTCCAGGGCGAGTTGAAGCCGGTTCACCGTCCCGGGTGACGCGCCTGCTCCGCACGGGCCCGGTCAGTCGCTCGGCGGCTCGCCGACGACCCACCACACGCCCGTGTCGTCCTCGTCCAGTTCGCTGAGGAGCGCGTCGGTGATCCGGCCCAGCCACGCCTCCGTCGTCCCCGCGTCCAGGGAGGCGCGATGGTGCCGGGTCGCCGCCCAGTACTCCCGCATGACGCGACTGCGGAAGAGTTCCCGCAGATGGCCGTGGACCGCGGCGGCGTCCATGAGGCCCGCCTCGTACAGATGGAGCGTATTGACGTACCAGGCGTTCGCGTACAGAAGTTGACGGCGCTTGGCGGGATCAACCTCGACGTCGTACGTGTCGATCACGTCGGCGAGAGAGGGGTCGTCGATCGCCTTGTTCAACAGTTCCCAGTGCATGCGCTGCTGATGGGCGCGGGTCGCGCGCCGCTCCCGCGCCTCCGAACGGTGCTGGGGCGTGCCGCACCCCCGCTGCTGGAGGAAGCGGGTCACCAGCGCACCCGCCACTCCGCCGGTGGCGGCGGCGACCGCGAGACGGCCCACCTCATAACTCCTTGTGATCATGACAACCCCCGACTCGGGCGACCGTCCGCCGGGGGTGTCGGTGCAGGAGCGACAGTGATGGGGACCGGCGAGCGGTGGCGGCGCGCTTGCCGTCTCCCAGGGTGCCGAGCGGCTCTGATCGGCGGGAAACGGAGAGAAGGCGCACGGAACCATGAGGGGCTCGCAAGAACCTGCGCCATGTCCAACGTGTGCCCAGCGAGCGCCGTTAGCAATCGTTCACTCAGGCGTCATCTCGCGCGCTCGTATTCTGGGGCGCCAGGCAATGTCGTAGGAGCCGGCCGGGCGCCGGCGCGGTCCTCGGTCCGAGGTCGCACGGAGAGAGGGGCGCACGTTGACCAGCACTAACCCGCGGCAGATCCCGGTCGTGGTCCTCGCGGGATTTCTCGGGTCGGGGAAGACGACCCTGCTCAACCATCTGCTCCACCACAGTGGAGGCACCCGCATCGGGGCCATCGTCAACGACTTCGGGGCGATCGAGATCGACGCGATGGCGGTCGCGGGCCAGCTCGGCGACTCGACGCTCTCACTCGGAAACGGCTGCCTGTGCTGTGCCGTGGACGCCAGTGAACTTGACGTCTATCTGGACAAGTTGACCCGACCCGTCAATGACATGCATTCCATGGACGTCATCGTGATCGAGGCGAGCGGCATCGCGGAACCGCAGGAACTCGTCCGCATGGTGCTCGCCAGCGAGAACCCCCGCGTCGTGTACGGGGGGCTCGTCGAGGTCGTCGACGCCGTGGAGTTCGACGCGTCCCGGGCCAGACACCCCGAACTGGAGCGTCATCTCGGCCTCGCGGATCTCGTCGTCGTCAACAAGGCGGACCGCGTGTCCGGCGACGAGCGCCGCCGCGTGCTGGAGCTGGCCCGCTCGTTCGCCGGGCCCGCCGCTGTCGTGTCCGCCTCGTACGCCCGCATCGACCCGGAGCTGCTGTTCGAGTGCCGGCCGTCGCGGGAGCGTATCGGGCAGTTGTCCTTCGACGACCTGCACCGGCACGCCGACGAGCCCACTCCCGGCGCCTCCGAGGGGCACGCGGCCGACGCGCACGCCGGACATCTGCACGCCGCCTACGACAGCGTCGCCTTCACCTCGGACGTCCCGCTGGACCCGCGCCGCACCATGGCCTTCCTGGACAGCAGGCCCCCGGGGCTCTACCGGATCAAGGGATACGTCGACTTCGGCGCCGCCGACCCCGGCAACCGGTATCTGGTGCACGCGGTCGGCCCGTTCCTGCGCTTCTACCCCGAGCCCTGGCCCGCCGACGAGCCGCGCCTGACCCAGCTCGTCCTCATCGGCACCGGCATCGACGCGGACGCCCTCCACGAGAAGCTCGCCGCCTGCAAGAGCGCGGCCCCCGACAGCGCCGACGAACACGCCATGTGGGGCGTCCTGCGCTACGTACAGGACAAGGGCGACGAACAGGACGGGCAGGACGGCCGGGGCGACTCGGACGGCCAGGACGACCCAGACGGGCAAGTCGACCCGAACGGGCAGGCCGACCCGGACAGGCAGGACGACCCCGATGGCCCACACGGCCACGAGGGATAGAACACCGGAGCGGCCGGCGCTGAAGCATCGCTCCGCACCGGCCGCCTCACGGCGACAGCCCGCGACCTACACCGGCCCGGCCACCACGGCCACCGTCTTCGGCAGGGACACACCCGAACCGTCACGCCTCGGGTCCATCTCCGGAAGCTCGGCCGCCATGCCGTTCTTCTGCGCCGCGCGCGCGGGCGCCGGACCCGCCCAGGCGACGCTCAGGCAGTCCTCGCCCTTCAGGAACCGCTGGCAGCGCACACCGCCCGTGGCCCGCCCCTTGCGCGGGTACTGGTCGAACGGCGTGAGCTTCGCCGTCGTCTGCACCGAGTCGTCGAGCGTACCCCGCGACCCCGCCACCGTGAACACCACCGCGTCCGCGGCCGGGTCCACCGCGGTGAACGAGATGACCTTCGCGCCCGTCGCCAGCTTGACGCCCGCCATGCCGCCCGCCGCGCGGCCCTGCGGACGCACGATGGACGCCTGGAAGCGCAGCAACTGCGCGTCGTCCGTGATGAAGACCAGGTCCTCCTCGCCGGTACGCAGTTCCATCGCGCCCACGATCCGGTCGCCGTCCTTGAGGGAGATGACCTCCAGCTCTTCCTTGTTCGACGGGTAGTCGGGGACCACGCGCTTGACGACACCCTGCTCCGTGCCGAGCGCGAGACCCGGCGACGACTCGTCCAGCGTCGTCAGGCACACGACCTTCTCGTCCGCGCCCAGGGACGACAGGAACTCGGAGATCGGCGCGCCCCCCGACAGGTTCGGCGCGCTGGCCGTGTCCGGGAGCTGCGGCAGGTCGATCACGTTCAGCCGGAGCAGTCTGCCCTCGGACGTCACGACGCCGACCTCGCCGCGCGCCGTCGCCGGCACCGCCGAGACGATCACGTCGTGCTTCACGCGCTTGGCGTCTTCGTCGGCGGCGAACGGCTCCGCGTTCGCCGTGCGCGCCAGCAGGCCCGTCGACGACAGCAGGACGCGGCACGGGTCGTCGGCCACCTGGAGCGGCACCGTCGCCACCGAGGAAGCGCCCGACTCCAGCAGCACGGTACGGCGGTCCGAGCCGAACTTCTTGGCCACCGCCGCCAGTTCCGCCGAGACCAGCTTGCGCAGCTCGGTGTCCGAGTCGAGGATGCCGGTCAGCTCGTCGATCTCGCCGGTGAGCCGGTCGCGCTCGCTCTCCAGCTCGATCCGGTCGAACTTGGTGAGCCGGCGCAGCGGCGTGTCCAGGATGTACTGCGTCTGGATCTCGCTCAGCGAGAAGCGCTCGATGAGGCCCTGCTTGGCCTCCGCGCTGTTCTCGCTGGAGCGGATGATGCGGATGACCTCGTCGATGTCGAGCAGGGCGACGAGCAGGCCCTCCACCAGATGCAGCCGGTCCCGCTTCTTGCCGCGGCGGAACTCGCTGCGCCGGCGCACGACCTCGAAGCGGTGGTCCAGATAGACCTCGAGCAGTTCCTTGAGGCCCAGCGTGAGCGGCTGGCCGTCGACCAGCGCCACATTGTTGATACCGAAGGACTCCTCCATCGGCGTCAGCTTGTAGAGCTGTTCGAGGACGGCCTCCGGGACGAAGCCGTTCTTAATCTCGATGACCAGGCGCAGGCCGTGCTCGCGGTCGGTGAGGTCCTTGACGTCGGCGATGCCCTGGAGCTTCTTCGAACCGACCAGTTCCTTGATCTTCGCGATGACCTTCTCGGGGCCCACCGCGAAGGGCAGCTCCGTGACGACCAGCCCCTTGCGGCGCGCGGTGACGTGCTCCACGGCGACCGTGGCGCGGATCTTGAACGTGCCGCGGCCCGTCTCGTACGCGTCCTTGATGCCGGACAGGCCGACGATCCGGCCGCCGGTCGGCAGGTCGGGACCCGGCACGTACTTCATGAGCGTCTCGAGATCGGCGCCCGGGTGCTTGATCAAGTGCCGGGCGGCGGCGATCACTTCGCCCAGATTGTGCGGCGGCATGTTCGTCGCCATGCCGACCGCGATCCCGGACGTGCCGTTGACCAGCAGGTTCGGATACGCCGCCGGGAGAACGATCGGCTCCTGCTCCTGGCCGTCGTAGTTCGGGGCGAAGTCGACCGTGTTCTCTTCGATGGACTCCGTCATCAAAGAGGCGGCGGCGTCCATGCGGCACTCCGTGTACCGCATGGCGGCCGGGCGGTCGTCGTTGCCCAGCGAGCCGAAGTTGCCGTGGCCGTCCACCAGCGGCACGCGCATCGAGAACGGCTGCGCGAGACGCACCAGCGCGTCGTAGATCGACGAGTCGCCGTGAGGGTGCAACTTACCCATGACCTCGCCCACGACACGGGCGCACTTCACATAGCCGCGCTCGGGACGCAGGCCCATCTCGTTCATCTGGTAGACGATGCGCCGGTGGACCGGCTTCATCCCGTCCCGCGCGTCGGGCAGGGCACGCGAGTAGATGACCGAGTACGCGTACTCCAGGTAGGAGCCCTGCATTTCGTCGACCACGTCGATGTCGAGGATCCTCTCCTCGAAATCGTCGGGCGGCGGGGTCTTCGTGCTGCGGCGGGCCATCGCTGCTGCGGCTCCTTCACCAACATGAACGGGTACGTGAACGGGGACTGTCGCGGTCCATTGTGGACCGCCCCACTGACAACGCCGAGCGCGACCCGTCCGTACCGGCCGGTCGCCGGGTCCGAACAGGCGCTCGGGGCGGGCCCCGCGCCGTCTGCTCGCTCAGGGCGTAGCCCCGGCGGGAACTTCGCCAGGTGTCAGCACGCTTGCATACAGTGGCAGCACCAGCGGCGGATATGCGCCTGCCGCACTGCCCGCTGCGTATTCTGCGCTCTCCGCGATCGAAGGGACGTACATGCCCATGGGTCACACGGCCACCGCCGAGCCCGGCTCCGGCGGCCTGACAGCGACCGAGCACCGGCTGGCCAACGGCCTGCGCGTGGTGCTCTCCGAGGACCACCTGACCCCGGTCGCTGCGGTCTGCCTCTGGTACGACGTCGGCTCGCGCCACGAGGTCAAGGGCCGTACGGGCCTCGCGCACCTCTTCGAGCACCTGATGTTCCAGGGCTCGAAGCAGGTCCACGGCAACGGGCACTTCGAGCTGGTCCAGGGCGCGGGCGGCTCCCTGAACGGCACGACGAGCTTCGAGCGGACCAACTACTTCGAGACGATGCCCGCCCACCAGCTCGAACTCGCGCTGTGGCTGGAGGCCGACCGCATGGGGTCGCTGCTGGCCGCCCTCGACGAGGAGTCGATGGAGAACCAGCGGGACGTCGTCAAGAACGAGCGCCGCCAGCGCTACGACAACGTGCCCTACGGCACCGCCTTCGAGAAGCTGACCGCCCTCATGTACCCCGAGGGCCACCCTTACCACCACACGCCCATCGGCTCCATGGCCGACCTGGACGCCGCCACCCTGGAGGACGCGCGGAACTTCTTCCGCACGTACTACGCGCCGAACAACGCGGTGCTCTCCGTCGTCGGCGACATCGACCCCGAGCAGACGCTCGCCTGGGTCGAGAAGTACTTCGGCTCCATCCCCGGCCACGACGGCAAGGACGCCCCGCGCGACGGCTCCCTGCCGGACGTGATCGGAGGTCAGGTGCGCGAGGTCGTCGAGGAGGAGGTGCCGGCGCGCGCCCTCATGGCCGCCTACCGGCTCCCGCAGGACGGCACGCGCGCGTGCGACGCCGCCGATCTCGCCCTCACCGTCCTCGGCGGCGGCGAGTCCTCCCGCCTGTACAACCGCCTCGTGCGGCGCGACCGTACCGCCGTCGCCGCCGGTTTCGGCCTGCTGCGCCTCGCGGGCGCGCCCTCGCTCGGCTGGCTCGACGTGAAGACCTCCGGCGATGTCGAGGTGCCCGTCATCGAGGCCGCCGTCGACGAGGAGCTGGCCCGGTTCGCCGAGCAGGGGCCGACGCCGGAGGAGATGGAGCGCGCGCAGGCCCAGTTGGAGCGCGAGTGGCTGGACCGGCTCGGCACGGTCGCGGGCCGCGCCGACGAACTGTGCCGCTACGCGGTCCTGTTCGGCGACCCGCAGCTCGCCCTGACCGCCGTGCAGCGCGTCCTGGACGTGACCGCCGAGGAGGTCCAGGAGGTCGCCAAGGCCCGCCTGCGCCCCGACAACCGCGCGGTCCTCGTGTACGAGCCCACCGCCCCCGCCGGTTCCGAAGACGAGAGCGACGACAGCGACGAGGAGGCGGGCCGGTGACCGAGCAGCTCGCAAGCATGGAGTTCCACCCGCAGCCGCAGGCCGGCGCCCCCAAGCCGTGGGCGTTCCCGGCGCCCGAGCGCGGGTCCCTCGGCAACGGCCTGACGGTGCTGCGCTGCCACCGGCCCGGCCAGCAGGTCGTCGCCGTCGAGATCAACCTGGCGGCGCCGCTCGACGCCGAGCCCGCCGGCCTGGACGGCGTCGCCACGATCATGGCGCGCGCCTTCTCCGAGGGCACCGACAAGCACTCCGCCGAGGAGTTCGCCGCCGAGCTGGAGCGCTGCGGCGCCACGCTCGACGCGCACGCCGACCACCCCGGCGTCCGTGTCTCCCTGGAGGTGCCGGTCTCCCGGCTGGCCAAGGCGCTCGGCCTGCTCGCCGACGCGCTGCGGGCGCCCGCCTTCGCCGACAGCGAGATCGAGCGGCTCGTACGCAACCGCCTCGACGAGATCCCGCACGAGAGCGCCAACCCGGCCCGCCGTGCCGCCAAGGAGCTCTCCCGCCAGCTCTTCCCGGCGACCTCGCGCATGTCGCGCCCGCGCCAGGGCACCGAGGAGACCGTCGGCGCGATCGACGCGGCGGCCGTCCGCGCCTTCTACGAGAAGCACGTACGCCCCGCCACCGCCACGGCCGTCGTGGTGGGCGACCTGACGGACGTGGACCTCGACGCCCTGCTCGCCGACACGCTCGGCGCGTGGACCGGCGACACCGCGCAGCCGCTCGCCGCCCCGCCGGTCACCGCCGACGACCGCGGCCGGGTCGTCATCGTGGACCGGCCCGGCGCCGTGCAGACGCAACTGCTCATCGGCCGCGTCGGGCCCGACAAGCACGACCAGGTGTGGCCGGCGCAGATCCTCGGCACGTACTGCCTGGGCGGCACCCTGACGTCCCGTCTCGACCGTGTGCTGCGCGAGGAGAAGGGCTACACGTACGGTGTGCGCTCCTTCGCGCAGGTGCTGCGGTCCACGGCCGACGGCACGGGCGCGGCGATGCTGGCGATCAGCGGCTCGGTGGACACGCCGAACACGGGCCCGGCGCTCGCCGACCTGTGGACGGTGCTGCGCACGCTGGCCGCCGAGGGGCTGACCGAGGCGGAGCGCGACACCGCCGTGCAGAACCTCGTCGGCGTCGCCCCGCTGAAGTTCGAGACGGCGGCCGCGGTCGCCGCCACGCTCGCCGACCAGGTCGAGCAGGAGCTTCCGGACGACTTCCAGGGCCACCTGTACCAGCGGCTCGCCGAGACGGGCACGGTGGAGGCCACCGCGGCCGTCGTGAGCGCGTTCCCGGCGGACCGGCTGGTGACGATCCTCGTGGGCGACGCCGCGAGCATCGAGGCGCCCGTCAGGGAGCTCGGCATCGGCGACGTGAGCGTCGTCGCGGGCTGAGCCGTCGCGCCACGCGCGCGTACGAGCAAGACGAGCGTCTGGAGCGCCAGAAACGTCAGGAGCGCCAGGGAGCCCCGGTGGTCACCGCGACCGCCGGGGCTCCTTCTGTCGCGTGGGGCTGAACCGTCTCGTGGGGTGGGACCGATCCGGCGCGTGGGACCGATCACGTCCGGCCGTACCCCCTATCGGATCACGTATGTCCGTTTTGATGGGGAGGTTGCCTGTCTGCTCTGTGGCATGCGCGACAAAAACAGCGATCTGTTTGTTGCGGGAACGGTGGCCCGCTTAGCGTCGGTCCGGCTGTTCGGCCAGACCCACGTCGCGCCCGCGACACCGGACAGTCATCGCCGAGTCCCCCTACGGCGCGAGCCAGGGGAGCCGGGGACCCATCGCAGTCCCTGGGGTGAATCGGGCGCGCTTCCCGCGAGGGGAGGGCCCCGTAGGAGACCTTCCTGCTCCGAACCCGTCAGCTAACCCGGTAGGCGAGAGGGAAGGAAAGGAACAAGCCCCTTCATGGCGTTCACCCGTGCCACCGGGAAGCATCGTCGTCCCAGCCGCCTCACCCGTACGACCGCCAAGGTCGCCGGTGTCGCCGCGCTCACCACGACCGGTGTCGTCGCGGGCCTCGCGGCCCCCGCCCTCGCCGCCGACGCCGCGGCCCCGGCCGAGCAGAACGGACTGACGCAGGCCGTCGCCATCGGCGACTCGCTCGCCGCCCAGATCGACGCCCAGGCCACCGCGCAGAAGAAGGCCGCCGACGAGGCCGCCGCCAAGAAGCGCGCCGAGGCCGAGGCCAAGAAGCGTGCCGAGGAGGCCAAGCGCAAGGCGGAAGAGGCCAAGCGCAAGGCCGAGGAGAAGGCGAAGCAGGAGCGCGAGGCCAAGGAGCGTGCCGCCCGCGACGCCGAGCGCAAGCGCCTGAACGCCTATGTGCCGCCCATCGCCGGCTCGTACGTGTCCACCGCCTACAAGGCGAGCAGCGGCCTGTGGTCCTCCGGCAGCCACACCGGTATCGACTTCCACGCCGCGTCCGGGACGAGCGTCCACGCGGTCGGCGCGGGCACGGTCGTCGAGGCCGGCTGGGGCGGTGCGTACGGCAACAACATCGTGATCAAGATGAATGACGGTACGTACACCCAGTACGGTCACCTGTCGTCCATCGGGGTCTCCGTCGGCCAGTCCGTCACCCCGGGCCAGCAGATCGGCCTGTCCGGCTCCACCGGCAACACCACGGGCCCGCACCTGCACTTCGAGGCCCGCACCTCGCCCGACTACGGCTCGGACATCGACCCCCTCGCGTACCTGCGCGCTCACGGCGTCAACGTCTGACCCCGGACCCGGACCCGGACCCGGACCCGGACCCGGACCCCGGTCCCCGCGCCTGAAGCGGCGTCACGACAGCCCCGGCTCCCCGCGAGCCGGGGCTGTCGCCGTATGCGGACGCCTGCCCCACGCGCGCGTAGCGGGCCGGTTTCTCCCGCCTGATTTCACCCCGCCAGGTATTCAGTGTCCCAAAAATGACCCCCGGCCGCCGCCTTCCGCCGGAATTCCGAGAATGGTGGAATAGAGTCGTCGGGCCGGTGCGCGGAAGAAGCGGACGCGCTTCGGCGCGGCGGAAATCGAGCGCGTTTTCGCGCGGGTCCAGGCGGAGGTTCGGGTCATGCGCATTCCCGCGCACTCGGTATGCACGGCGATCCGCGACGACATCGTCGCGGGAGTCTACGAGCGCGGCGGCAGACTCACCGAGGAGGTACTGGCGCGGCGCTACGGAGTCTCGCGCGTCCCGGTGCGTGAGGCGCTGCGCACCCTGGAGGCCGAGGGATTCGTCGTCACGCGCCGGCACGCGGGCGCGTGCGTGGCCGAACCGAGCGAGCGGGAGGCCGCCGACCTGCTGGAGATGCGCGCCCTGCTGGAGCCCCTCTGCGCGGCCCGCGCGGCCCAGCGCCGCACCGACGCCCACCTCAAGGTGCTGCACGGCCTCGTCAGGCTCGGTCAGGAGCGCGCCCGGCACGGTGGCGGCCAGGAGTTGGAGGCCCTGAGCGCCTGGTTCCAGGAGACGCTCGTCCAGGCGTGCGGCAGCCCGGGCCTGATCGCCGTGCTGACCCAGCTCCGGCACAAGATCGAGTGGATGTACGCGGTCGAGGCGCCGGAGCGGCCCGCCGACACCTGGGCCGAGCGCGGCGCCCTCGTCGACGCCGTGACCCGCAGGGACGCCACACGCGCCCGCGCGCTGGCGGCCCGCCACGCCGAACGGGTGACGGGCGCGCACCGACTCCGCATCCCTCGTCCGAGCGAACGTGTGAGGGCTTCGCAACATGCCGTCAACACGCCCCGGCTCCAGCATTAACAAAGGGACCGTATACAAGCTGTACGAGAAAGCGTCGGTATTCTCCGCGAGGCACTGTCGTGAGTTCCCTGACTTACCGGTCGGTGTTCTCTTTGATGCGGCCTGACGGGAAAGGGTCGAGTGGCGGGAGAGCGGGAATTTCTGCTATTCCTGCGCGTTCGGTTTCTGTGGTCCGTCAGCATGGAAGAAATGCTCCGCCGTCAGCAGTCCCGTACGCGAAGACCCTCACGGCTCGAACGCGTAGACGCCCGCACGCGCGAACGGCGGAGCCGCGCCTCCCCGAAGGGGTCGCGCGGCTCCGCCGTGATGCCGGGACGACTGCCGGCCTGGCCCCCGGAAGGGGCAGGGCGTCAGACGGTCTCGGGAAGCTCCTCAAGGCCCTCGGAGACCAGCTTGGCCAGACGGTCGAGGGCGGCGTCCGCGCCCTCGGCGTCCGAGGCCAGGACGATCTCCTCGCCGCCCTGGGCGCCGAGGCCCAGCACCGCGAGCATGGAAGCGGCGTTGACGGGGTTGCCGTCGGCCTTGGCGATCGTCACGGGAACGCCGGCGGCCGTGGCAGCGCGGACGAAGATGGAAGCGGGGCGGGCGTGAAGGCCCTCGGCCCAGCCGACGTTGACGCGGCGCTCAGCCATGTGATGCTGCCCTTCAGGTGACTCACGGTTGTCTAGACCATTCTCACATACCTCGGGACGTGCTCGCGCGGACCCAGGTCCCGATCCGCACCGCCCTTCGGCCCTCCATAGCCTGCCCCTCACGCGCGCGGGACGCGACCCGTGGGAGACCGCCGACGCCTGTCAGTGCCCGGCTCTACCCTTGCCGCATGGAGACCCCGTCGGACCGGCACGCCTACCCCGCCCACTGGGAGGCCGACGTGGTGCTGCGCGACGGCGGCACCGCGCGGATCAGGCCCATCACGACCGAGGACGCCGACCGCCTGACCAGCTTCTACGAGCAGGTCTCGGACGAGTCGAAGTACTACCGTTTCTTCGCGCCATATCCACGCCTGTCCGCCAAGGATGTCCACCGGTTCACCCATCACGACCACGTGGACCGCGTCGGTCTCGCCGCCACCGTGGGCGGCGAGTTCATCGCCACCGTGCGCTACGACCGCATCGACGCGCGCGGCATGCCCGCCTCCGCCCCCGCCGACGAGGCCGAGGTCGCCTTCCTCGTCCAGGACGCCCACCAGGGCCGGGGCGTGGCCTCCGCCCTGCTCGAACACATCGCGGCCGTCGCCCGCGAGCGCGGCATCCGCCGCTTCGCCGCCGAGGTGCTGCCCGCCAACACCAAGATGATCAAGGTGTTCCGGGACGCCGGATACACCCAGAAGCGCAGCTTCGAGGACGGTGTCGTCCGCCTGGAGTTCGACATCGAACCCACCGAACAGTCGCTCGCCGTGCAGCACGCGCGCGAGCAGCGCGCCGAGGCCCGCTCCGTGCAGCGCCTGCTCGCCCCCGGCTCCGTAGCTGTCGTCGGTGTCGGCCGCACGCCCGGGGGAGTGGGCCGCAGCGTTCTCGCCAACTTGAAGGACGCCGGCTTCACCGGCCGCCTGTATGCGGTCAACAAGGCGTTCCCCGACGACCTCACCGAGATCGACGGCGTCCCCGCCCATCGCTCCGTACGTGACATCGACCCCGCCGACCACGTCGACCTGGCCGTCGTCGCCGTCCCCGCGCCCGACGTGCCCGAAGTCGTCGACGAGTGCGGCGCGCGCGGCGTCCAGGGGCTCGTCGTCGTCTCCGCCGGCTACGCGGAGAGCGGCGCCGAAGGACGCGAGCGCCAGCGCGCGCTGGTCCGCCAGGCCCGCAGCCACGGTATGCGCATCGTCGGGCCCAACGCCTTCGGCATCGTCAACACCTCACCCGACGTCCGCCTCAACGCCTCGCTCGCCCCCCAGATGCCACGGCCCGGACGCATCGGCCTGTTCGCCCAGTCCGGCGCCATCGGCATCGCCCTGCTCTCCCGGCTGCACCGCAGGGGCGGCGGCGTCACCGGCCTGACCGGCGTCTCCACGTTCGTCTCCGCGGGCAACCGCGCGGACGTCTCGGGCAACGACGTCCTGCAGTACTGGTACGACGACCCCGACACCGACGTCGCCCTCATGTACCTCGAATCGATCGGCAACCCCCGCAAGTTCACCCGTCTGGCCCGCCGCACCGCCGCCGCCAAGCCCCTCGTCGTCGTCCAGGGCGCCCGGCACAGCGGCACCGCCCCCACCGGCCACGCCGTCCGTGCCACCCGCCTCCCGCACGCCACCGTCTCCGCGCTGCTCGGGCAGGCCGGAGTGCTGCGCGTCGACACCATCACCGAACTCGTCGACACCGGCCTCCTCCTGGCCCGCCAGCCGCTTCCCGCGGGCCCCCGCGTCGCCATCCTCGGCAACTCCGAATCCCTCGGCCTGCTCACCTACGACGTGTGCCTGTCCGAAGGGCTGCGCCCCAAGACGCCCCGCGACCTGACCACCGAGGCGTCCCCCGACGACTTCCGTGCCGCCCTCGAAGCCGCCCTGGCCGACGACAAGACCGACTCCGTCGTCGTCACCGCCATGCCGGTCGTCGGGGAGGGCATGGCCCAGGACGCGGAGCTGGCCGCCGCCCTCAGCGCCGCCGCGGCCACCGTCCCCACCAAGCCCGTCCTCGTCGTCCACGTCGAACTCGGCGGCCTCGCCGAAGCCCTCTCCGCCGCCGCCAGCACCGGCCCCAACGCGGCCGCGCCCGGCGCCGCGAGCCCCGACACCGCCGCCACCGACACCGCCGTCTCCGACGCGCCGGACGGCACCCCGCATCCTGCCCCCGCCGCCCAGGACGGCGCCCGGCAGCCCGCCCCCGCGCCCCGGGCCGCCGCCCCCGCGTCCGGCGCAGCACCGCGCCTCATCCCGGCCTACCCCGCCGCCGAGCGCGCCGTCCACGCCCTCGCCGACGTCGTCAAATACGCCCAGTGGCGCCGCGACCACGACAGCCCCGGCAAGGTCCCCGAGTACGACGACATCGACGAGTCCGGCGCCGCCGACCTCATCACCGCGCTGCTCGCCAAGGACGACGACCCGCGCGGCATCGAACTGGCGCCCGACGACGCCCGCGCCCTCCTCGCCCGCTACGGCATCGCCGTACGCCCCACCCTGCCCGCGCCCGACGCGGACGCCGCCGCCGAAGCGGCCCGCAGCCTCGGCTATCCCGTCGCCCTCAAGACCACCGCCCCGCACCTGCGCCACCGCGCCGACCTCGGTGGCGTACGCCTCGACCTCGCCGACGAGAGCGATCTGCGGCGCGCCTACGAGGAGCTGACCGAGCACCTGGGCGCCCCCGCCGAGCTGCGGCCCGTCGTGCAGGCCATGGCCCCGCGCGGGGTCGACACCGTCGTCCGCGCGGTCATCGACCCGGCCGCCGGCGCCGTCCTCTCCTTCGGCCTCGCGGGCGCTCCCTCCGAACTGCTCGGCGACACCGCGCACCGCCTGATCCCGGTCACCGACCGCGACGCCCAGGCGGTCGTGCGCGGCATCAAGACCGCGCCGATCCTGTTCGGCTGGCGCGGCGCCGCGCCCGTGGACACGCCTGCCCTCGAGGAGCTGATCCAGCGCGTCAGCCGCCTCGTCGACGACCATCCCGAGGTCGTCGGCGTCGCCCTCGAACCCGTCGTCGTCGCCCAGCACGGCCTCACCGTCCTCGGCGCCTGGGTCCGCCTCGCGCCCCCGCCCGCGCGCGACGACCTCGGCCCGCGTACGCTGCCCGTCGCGTACTGACGCCCGCCCACACGGCCCGCGCGCCCGATGTCCGCGCCCGCCCGACACGCCCGGGCGGAACGCGTGCCGAGCGTTGTCCACAGGCGAGACGTCAGCCTCGTCACGGGCTTTAGGATGGACCTCATGGCCAAGACCAGTACGACGACCCAGGGGCTGCGCGCAGCGATCGAGCGCAGCGGCTATTACCCGGCCCTCGTGGCCGAGGCGGTGGAGGCCGCGGTCGGCGGCGAGCCCATCTCGTCGTATCTGGTGCACCAGGAGACCACCTTCGACGCCAACGAGGTGCGCAGGCACGTCACCGTCCTCGTCCTCACCGGCACCCGCTTCATCGTGAGCCACACCGACGAGCAGGCCGCCGACAGCACCTCCCCGACGCCGTACGCGACCACGTCCACGGAGTCCGTGAAGATCGGCCGGATCTCCTCCGTGGTCCTCAGCCGCGTCGTCGCCAACCCGGAGAAGTACGTCCCCGGCACCCTCCCGCGCGAAGTCGTCCTCACGATCGGCTGGGGCGCCGTCTCCCGCATCGACCTGGAGCCCGCCGCCTGCGGAGACCCGAACTGCGAGGCCGACCACGGCTACACGGGCAGCTCCACCGCCGACGACCTGAGCCTGCGCGTCAGCGAGGCCGGCGACGGCCCCGAGACCGTCCGTCAGGCCCTCGCCTTCTCCCAGTCGCTCTCCGAGGCCACCGCGGACGCGGGACGCTGATGACTCAGGCCGCCTGGGACGACGTAGAGCCGCTGCCCGTCCACACCGCTCCCGTCCCGGCGTACGGCAGTGGGTCGCTCGCCGACCTGCTGCCCACCCTCGCCGCCCATCTCGGCGTCCCCGGCTGCACCCCCGCGATCCCCGAGCTGGCCCCGGCGGACCGCGCCTGCGTCTTCCTCATCGACGGGCTCGGCTGGGAGCAGCTTCGCGCCCACCCCGACGAGGCGCCCTTCCTCAGCTCTCTCATACCGTCCTCGCGCGGCGGCACCGGACGCCCGATCACCGCCGGCTTCCCGGCCACCACCGCCACCTCCCTCGCCTCTGTCGGCACAGGGCTCCCGCCCGGCGCCCACGGTCTGCCCGGCTACACCGTGCGCAACCCCGACACCGGCGAACTGATGAACCAGCTGCGCTGGACGCCCTGGACCAAGCCGCAGACCTGGCAGCCCTACCCGACGGTCTTCCAGCGCGCCCACGACGCGGGCGTGCACACCGCGCAGGTCTCCGCCCCCGCCTTCCAGTCCACCCCGCTCACCAAGATCGCCCTCAGCGGCGGCACGTTCTACGGCCGTCTCTCCGGCGAGGAGCGCATGGACCTGGCCGCCGAGCAACTGGCGGCGGGCGGCCGTTCACTCGTCTACACGTACTACAGCGAGGTCGACGGCAAGGGGCACCGCTTCGGCGTCGACTCGGACCCCTGGCGCGGGCAGCTCATGTACGTCGACCGGCTCGCTCAGCGCCTCGCCGAGCAACTGCCGTCCCACAGCGCCCTGTACGTCACCGCCGACCACGGCATGGTCGACATCCCCTTCGACGAGCAGTCCCGTATCGACTTCGACGACGACTGGGAACTGAGCGCGGGTGTCGCCCTGTTGGGCGGCGAGGGCCGTGCCCGTCATGTGTACGCCGTGCCCGGCGCCGCCAGTGACGTGCTCACCGTGTGGCGCGAGGTGCTCGGCGAGCAGTTCTGGATCGCCGGCCGCGACGAGGCCATCGCCGCGGGCTGGTTCGGTCCACATGTTGATCAACGTGTGTACGAGCGTCTCGGTGACGTGATCGCCGCCGCCCGCGACGACGTCGTCCTCATCGCCTCCCGCAACGAGCCGAACGAGTCGGCGATGGTCGGCAACCACGGCTCGATGACCCCCGCCGAGCAACTCGTGCCGCTTCTCGAAGCGCGCGCCTGAGCCCGCACCGACCGCACCGCACTCCACCGCACCGCACTCCACCGCGCCCCACGACCCGCCTTCGCCCCTCCCGCCCGCCGACCGACCGAAAGGTGCTCGACTCCCCATGCCCGAGCTGGTGTTCTTCTCCGGAACGATGGACTGCGGAAAGAGCACCCTGGCTCTGCAGATCGAGCACAACCGCTCGGCCCGCGGGCTCCAGGGGATGATCTTCACCCGGGACGACCGGGCGGGCGAGGGCAAGCTCTCCTCACGCCTCGGCCTGGTCACCGACGCCGTGGAGGTGGCCGATGACCTGGATGTGTACGCGTACGTGGTGGACCGGCTCTCGCAGGGCGGCAAGGTGGACTACGTGATCGCGGACGAGGCCCAGTTCCTCGCGCCTGAGCAGATCGACCAGTTCGCCCGGGTCGTCGACGACCTCGGGCTCGACGTCTTCGCGTTCGGCATCACCACCGACTTCCGCTCCAAGCTGTTCCCGGGCTCGCAGCGGCTCGTCGAACTCGCGGACCGTGTGGAGGTGTTGCAGGTCGAGGCGCTGTGCTGGTGCGGCGCCCGCGCCACACACAACGCCCGCACGGTCAACGGCGAGATGGTCGTCGAAGGCGCCCAGGTCGTCGTCGGGGACGTCGACCAGGCGGAGGACACGATCGGCTACGAGGTGCTGTGCCGCCGCCATCACCGGCGCCGTATGACGGCCTCGTCGGCGCACGCCGCGTCCCTGTCACCGGACGTCCTGCCGGTCGGCTGAGGGCACGCTTCGGCTGAGGGCACGCTTACGTGCCGCAAGAGCGCGCCACGCGGGGCCGCCCGGAGCGGACACGTCAGGGCGCCGGGAGCGGAGGCGGCGAGCCCCGGACCCCGCGAGCCCGGCACGGGAACCCGGGCCGCGGTCAGTCGCGCCGGGACTTCACCACGGTGAACTCTGCGCCCTCCGGATCGGCGACCGTCGCCACCCGTCCGTAGGTATCCTCGCGCGGCGGCTTGACGATGTGCCCGCCCAGGTCGGCGACCCGCTCCACGGCCTCGTCCACGTCCGCGACCTCGAAGTACGTCATCCAGTGCGGCCCGCGCTCACGCGGCAGCGCGTGGCCCACACCGTGCACCGACGCCACCGGCCGGTCCTCCACGTGCAGCGTCAGGAAGTCGAAGTCGGCGGAGACAACAGCCTCTTCGGCGTATCCGAAGACCGCCTGGTAGAACTTGGCGACGCTCGCCGTCTCGTGCGTCACCAGCTCGTTCCACGCGACCGTGCCCGGCTCCCCGGTCACCGCCATGCCCAGATGCGCGGACGCCTGCCAGATCCCGAACACCGCGCCCGCCGGGTCGGAGCCGATCGCCAGCCGGCCCGCCTCGCCGGCGTCCAGCGGCCCCACGCCCACGGTGCCGCCGCAGTGGCGTACGCACTCGGCCGTCACGTCGACGTCCGCGGAGGCCATGTACGGCGTCCACGCGATCGGCAGGTTCCGGTCGGCGGGCAGTTGCCCGATGCCGGCCACCTCCTTGCCGCCGAGGAGAGCCCGTACGTACGGGCCGAGCTGCTGGGGACCGGGTCTGAACTCCCAGCCGAACAGCGACCCGTAGAACTCCTGGGTGGCGGCCATGCTGTGGACCATCAGACTCACCCAGCAAGGTGTGCCGGGTGCGCGCCGGGCTGCTGCCTCGGTCATCGTCACTCTCTCCTCAAAAACGGGACCCTCGGGGCCCGTGATCGGGGACCCGCGTGTCACATCACGCCCGTGCTGATGGTGGCACTCCGTGCCGCGCAGCGCTCCTGGCCGCGCCGAACCCGTAGGACTCCCCGCAGAGAGTGCCCTGAACGGTGTCGCGCATGCGTGGCGGCGCCACGACCGGCACGTGTCCGGCAGGTGGACGCTCAGTAGTCGAGCGAGCACGCTAGCCGAACCCGGACGCTCGAGCCAGACCATGGGCAAGGATGGCCCTCATGAATGCCATCATCTCCGCATCCGAACTTGCGAGCGACTTGGCGGGCGACACCCCGCCGGCCCTGCTCGACATCCGCTGGCAACTGAGCGTCGCCAAGGCCGCCGGAGCCCCTGTCTTCGACGGCCGCGCGACCTACGCGGCAGGTCACATCCCGGGCGCGGTCTACGTGGACCTGGACAAGGAGCTGGCCGGACACCCCGGCGCGGACGGCGGCCGGCACCCCCTGCCGGACCTCGAAGCGTTCGGCGCATCGATGCGCGCGGCGGGCGTGTCGCCGGACCGCGAGGTCGTCGTGTACGACGGCGGCCAGGGGTGGGCCGCCGCGCGCGCGTGGTGGATGCTCCGCTGGACGGGTCACCCGTCCGTGCGAGTCCTCGACGGCGGGCTCGCCGCGTGGAACGGCCCGCTGGAGACGGGGGAGCGGACCGCGCGGCCAGGCACCTTCGTCCCTGCACCGGGTGCCACGGGCCTGCTGGACGCGGACGAGGCGGCCGCCCTGGCCCGTTCCGGGCTGCTGCTGGACGCCCGTGCCGCCGAGCGCTACCGGGGTGACGTGGAGCCCATCGACCGGGTCGGCGGGCACATTCCGGGCGCGGTCTCGGCGCCGACGACGGAGAACGTCGACGAGGACGGCCGTTTCCTGCCCGCGGGGAAGCTCGCGGAGCGGTTCCGGGCGCTCGGGGCGACGGGGGAACTGGGGGAGGCGGGGCAGGTCGGCGTGTACTGCGGTTCCGGCGTCTCGGGCGCGCACGAGGTGCTGGCGCTGGCTGTCGCGGGCATCGACGCGCAGCTCTACGTCGGTTCCTGGTCGCAGTGGTCGGCGGACGAGTCCCGGCCGGTGGCGAAGGGCCCCGACCCGCAGTGACGTGACCTGGTGAGCCTCTTGGTAAGCCTGTATGGGCGATCAGGCGCCCGCGCCGACCGACCACGAGGGACGGGCGGGCGCGGGCGCCTCTGCCACACCTGAGGGCCACTCCTGAGGGCCACACCTGAGGGCGTACGGCCTTGCCGTGCCCGCCCGCCCGTGTGCTGCCCTGCACGGCAAGTCGCGTACGTGTGTCTACGCGCGCGTAGCAGCAGAAGGCGCGGAGGGTGACGCGGCGGCCCCGGGCCGACACAGTCGCCGCGTCACTCCTGCTTCTTGCGGCGCGTGCCGAAGACAATCTCGTCCCAGCTCGGGACCGCGGCGCGGCGCCCGGGGCGTACCCCGTCGGCTTCGGCCTGTCGGTCGGTCGTGCCGGTCAGCCGGTCGCGGTGGCCCGCGACGGACCGGGGCATCAGGATGTCCGCGTACGCGGATCCCGCGCCGGCGGAAGCGGCGGGCGCGGCCGGCTCCTCGACCACCTCGGCGGCGGGCTCCGGCTCGTCCTCGGGCGGCTCGGGCGCGACCGTGGGGCGGTCGGGCACCACGATGTCGCCGCGGTAGCTCGGCACGGCCTCCAGGAGGCTCGTCAGCGAGTCGCGCTCCGAGGCCGAGGCGATGGCCGGCAGGTTCTCCTCGGCCGGCGGGTCTGCGGGCTCCGCCGGGGACGAGGGACGTTCGAGCTGCCGGTCCAGGGCGCGGTCCAGTGGTCGGTCGCGCGGCAGGCGGGCGATGCGCGGCACGAACGGGAACGTGGGCTCCGGGGCGCCGATGTCGTCGGACTCGCCGATGAGCGAACGGGCCTCGTCGTCGACGGCCTGCACGAGCCGGCGGGGCGGGTCATAGGTCCAGCTCGCGGAGTGCGGCTCACCGGCGACCCGGTAGACGAGCAGGACTTCCCAGGTGCCGTCGTCGCGGCGCCAGGAGTCCCACTGGACGGTCTCCTTGTCGACACCGCGCAGCAGCAGCCGCTCCTGGACGGCCTCGCCGAGCTGGGGTCCCGTGTTCTCCCCGGGGCGGCGTACGGGCGTCTTGCGGGCTCGCTCGGCCATGAAGGCGCGCTCCGCGAGCACGGGGCCCTCGAAGCGGCGGACCCGCTCCACGGGGATGCCCGCGAACTGGGCGACCTCCTCGGCGGAGGCGCCTGCCCGTATACGCGCCTGAATGTCGCGCGGGCGGAGGTGGCTCTCCACCTCGATCTCGATCTGGCCGAGACGCGGACGGTCGCCGCGCACGGCGGCGCGGAGTCGCTCGTCGATCGGAAGCGTGTACTCCGTGCTGTCCGCAGCCTTCAGCACCAGCCGTGTGCCGTCGTTAGAGACGGCCACGACACGCAGTTCGGGCATGGGGACCTCCCGGGTGGTGCCTGCCGACGTCACGTGCGTCGCTGCTTCCGCTAGTCGAGTGTGGCCTGCCCGGGTGCAGCCTGCCACAACCTTGCCGAGTTGCCCGGCGTGTCGGGCGTGGGCCCGAAAGCGCCGTTATGGCACGGTTACCTGTTCGCAACGCTAAGTGACCGTAGTCGTCACCCTGTGCAACGAGCCCCCTCCCGGCGGTCCTGGAAGGCCCCGGGCACCCTGGCGGGAGACCGGACCCAGGGCTCGCAACAGTACTCCATTCGGGCCACGCGCGTGGATCGGCACGCCGCCGAACTTCTCACGGGGGGCGGGAGTTGGGTGCGCCATCGGGGGAACAGTGCTGGTTCCGTGGGTGGTCCACGTGGCGTGCTTCACGGAATCTCCAGATCCGGAACTACGAACTACAGTCGTACGTCCTTTCTCGTGTGACAGGAGAAGTTCACGTAGCCTCGAGAACTTCACTGTGATTCAAGAGCTTTGGTAGTGGACGTCGAGAAAGGCAGGCAAGGTCCGGAGATGGGCGATAAGCCGGAGAACTCCGCAGGCGACCAGGGAGAGGCCAAGGAGAAGAAGCGGCTGGATCTGAGCGTTCCTCAGGTGGCTGGCAGTGCCGTCGCCGCCGTCGTGGCCGCGAAGCTCGCCTCCAGCTTCGGCGTCTACGGGACGATTCTCGGCGCCGGTGTGGTGAGCGCCCTCGCCACCTGCGGCGGCACGGTCTTCCAGCACTTCTTCAAGCGCACCGGCGAGCAGATACGTGACGTCGCCGTGCAGACCAAGCCGAAGGCGCGCCAGGTGCCCGTCACGGCGGAGGGCCGGCCCGTGCCGCGCACCTTCCGTTCCGACGCCTCCATGGACGCCACCAAGGCCATGGTCACCGGCGACCGCCCGCCCCTCGCCCGCCCCGGGCTCGACGCGCTGCCCACCACCACGACGTGGGGCAACCCCGGCGGGGCCGATAGCGACACCGGCGTAGGCGCCGCGAGCGCGCTGCCCGCGCGGCAGTCCGGGGCCGACGCGACCACGCGCTTCCTCGACACGGGCGCCGTCGCCGATCTGCTGCCCGACGAGACCGGCCGCCTGCCGCTGCCGGGCGCGGGGGAGACGGCCGACGCCGAGGAGACCCGCCTCCTGGACACGACGGGGGCCGGCTCGCCCGTTACCGGGGACACCGACGCGACCCAGATGCTGAACACCTCAGGCATCACCGGCACGTCGGGCGCCGCAGGGCCTACCGGCACCTCCGGCATCTCGAACACCACGGGCGACTCCGGTGCCGGCAGCCCCTCCGATGTCCCCGATCCGCAGAAGACGCAGTTCCTGGGTGCCCTGCCTCTGGACCCCGAGCGGACCCGGCTGCTCGGCACCGTCGCGGCCGGCGACACCGGAAGCACCCGCCGCCTCGGTGCCGCGGGGACGACCGGCGCCGACCGCACCCGCGTCCTTCGCGCGGGCGCGGGCGCGGTGACCGACGAGACCGGCGTCCCGGCCGACCAGGCCACCCGCGCGCTGCGCCCGCTGGACCCCGCCGAGGGTGCCGGCGTACCGCTGCCGGGCGACGAGGAGTTCACCGAGGGAACCGTGCACCGGTCCCGCGTCAAGAGCTGGAAGCGGCCGCTGATCGCCGCGGCCGTCGTCTTCGGCATCACCATGGGCGGCATCACCGTCTACGAAGTGGCCTCCGGCCACAGCTTCAGCGGCGACGACAAGAGCACGACCCTGCGTGACGCGTTCCGGGGCGGCTCCTCGTCCGGCCGCCACACTCCCGCCCCCGGTACCTCCCAGTCGCCCACGGACGGCACCGGCGCCCCCATGGACGGCGGCGGCGCGACCCCCGGCAGCGACGGCGGCACCGGCCCCGCGGCCACCCCCGACCGCAACGGCGGGAACGGCACGGGCTCCGGGACCGGTGACGGCACGGGCAACGGCACGGGCTCGGACCGCAGCCCCGGCACCGACACCGGCTCGGGCGACAACGGCGACGGCTCCGGGACCGACAAGGGCGACGGCGGTACGACTCCGGCCCCGACGCCCACCCCGACCCCCTCCCAGAGCGCGGGCTCCGGCACGGGCGCCGACGAGGGCGCGGCCACCGGCGACGCCGGCCGGCAGTCCCCGGCGCAGTGAGCCGGGGCCCGGGGGCTGCCCCTCGGGCCAGGCCCCCAGGTCAGTCGCCGAGGACCCGGCGCAGGTAGGCGTTGGCGAACCTGCGGTCCGGGTCCAGGCGGTCACGCAGCGCCGTGAACTCCGCGAAGCGCGGGTACGCGCGCGCGAAGTACTCCGCGTCGCGCGTGTGCATCTTGCCCCAGTGGGGGCGCCCCTCGTGCGCGGTGAAGATCTGCTCGGCGGCCGTGAAGTAGCGCTGGTACGGCGTGCCCTTGTACATGTGGACCGCGATGTAGGCGCTGTCCCGGCCGGACGCCGTGGACAGGGTGATGTCGTCGGCCGGGGCCGTGCGGACCTCCACGGGGAAGCTGATCCGCAGGTTCGACCGCTCCACCATCGCCTTCAGCTCGCGCAGCGTGTCCGCCAGCGCCTCACGCGGAATCGCGTACTCCATCTCCACGAAGCGCACCCGGCGCGGGGACGTGAAGACCTTGTACGGAATGTCGGTGTACGTCCGTGCCGACAGGGCCTTGCTGGAGACCTTGGCGATCGTCGGGATCGTGGAGGGCACCGCCCGGCCCAGCGAGTTCACCACCTGGAACAGGCCGTTGGAGAGGATCTCGTCCTCCCAGATGCCGCTGAGCCGCGACACCGGCGCCTCGGGGCCCGCGCTGCGGTTGTTGCGCTTGGTGTTGCAGTTGCCGGTGTGCGGGAACCAGTAGAACTCGAAGTGCTCGTTCTCCGCGTACAGCTCGTCGAAGTCGGCGAGCACCCGGTCGAACGCCATCGGCTCCTCGCGGGCCGTCAACAGGAAGATCGGCTCCACGGCGAACGTGATCGCCGTGACGATGCCGAGCGCGCCGAGCCCGATCCGCGCGGCGGCGAAGACCTCCGGGTTCTCCTGCTCGGAACAGGTCAGCAGCTCACCGCTCGCCGTCACCAGCTCCAGGCCCCTGATCTGCGCGGCGATGGACGCCGAGTCGCGGCCCGTGCCGTGCGTGCCGGTGCTGGTCGCCCCGGAGACCGTCTGCTCCATGATGTCGCCCATGTTCGTGAGCGACAGGCCCTCGCGGGCCAGAGCCAGGTTGAGCCTCTTGAGCGGAGTGCCGGCCTCGACCGTGACCGTGTGGTTCTCCCGGTCGATGCTGCGGATGCCCGTCAACAGTTGAGGGCGTATCAACACACCGTCGGTGGCCGCCGCCGCCGTGAACGAGTGGCCACTGCCGACCGCCTTCACGGTCAGGCCGTCCTCGGCCGCCTTGCGCACCGCCGCCGTCAGTTCCTCGACCGACGCGGGCGTCACCTCGCGCGCGGGCCGGGAGACGACGTTCCCCGCCCAGTTACGCCACGCTTCGCTGCTCTTCGTGCTGCCCGTCTGCGCCGTGCTCATGGGTTGTTCCTCCCCGCTGCGGAACCGGCCGCTTCAGCCGGCGGTAGCCGAGGAACCCGACCAGGACCGCGACGGCGCCGGAGACGACCGGCACCCCGTACCCGGCCCTCGCACCGTAGGCGTCGATCACCCAGCCGGCCACGGAGGAACCGAGCGCGACGCCGACCGCCAGGCCGGTGCTCACCCAGGTCATGCCCTCGGTCAGCTTCGCGCGTGGTACGTGCTGCTCGACGAGGGCCATCGTCGTGATCATCGTCGGCGCGATGGACAGGCCCGCAACGAAGAGCGCCACGGCCAGAAACGGCAGGTTCCCGACCAGTTGGAGGGGGATCATACTCACGGCCATCGTGACGACACCCACCAGCCACCGGCGGGCGGGCGCCCCCTTGAAGTGCAGCAGCCCGAACACCGCGCCCGCGACACAGGAGCCCGCCGCGTACACCGCGAGCACCACGCTCGCCCACGACTTGTGGCCCTGGTCCTCCGCGAACGCGACGGTCACCACGTCCACCGACCCGAAGATCGCGCCCGTGGCGGCGAACGTGGCCACCAGAACCTGCAACCCGCGCGCGCGGAGCGCCGAACCGCCGCCGTGCTGCGCGCGCGGGTGCGGCGCCGGCTCCGTGGCCCGCTGCGCGGTCAGCCAGAACACGCCGACCGCGAGGAAGCAGCCCGCGAGCAGCGGCCCCGCCTCCGGGAACCAGGCGGTGGACAGCCCGATGGAGATGATCGGCCCGAAGATGAAGCAGACCTCGTCGATGACGGACTCGAACGAGTACGCCGTGTGCAACTGGCGCGGAGCGCCCCCGTACAGCACGGCCCAGCGCGCGCGGATCATCGAGCCCACGCTCGGTACGCAGCCGATGAACGCGGCGCACGCGAACAGCGACCAGTCCGGTGTCTCGTACTTCGCGCACAGCAGCATCGCGGTCACCGCGGTGAGCGAGACCAGCGTCGCCGGGCGCAGCACCCGCCGCTGCCCGAACTGGTCGACCAGCCGCGAGATCTGCGGTCCGATCACCGCCGCCGACAGCGCGACCGTCGCCGACAGGGCGCCCGCGAGCCCGTAGCGGCCGGTGAGCTGCGAGACCATCGTGACGATCCCGATGCCCATCATCGACAGGGGCATCCGGCCCAGGAACCCGGCGACCGAGAAGCTCTTGGTGCCGGGCAGGGCGAAAATGGCGCGGTAGGGGCTGGGCAACGGAACTCCGGTCAGGCCAGGCGTAAGGGTTGATTCGGGGGTACAGCTGATACAGCTTACGCGTGTCATGAGCCCCTGGCATGGCGGTTTTCCGCCTGTCAGTGGCGGGTGGCAGGATCGAAGGCATGCCAGAAGCGCACGCTGTCACGCCCGATGCCCGCCCCTACGACGCCCTGCTGCTGCTCTCCTTCGGCGGCCCCGAGGGCCCCGACGACGTCGTCCCGTTCCTGGAGAACGTGACGCGGGGGCGCGGCATCCCCAAGGAACGGCTCAAAGAGGTCGGGCAGCACTACTTCCAGTTCGGCGGCGTCAGCCCGATCAACGAGCAGAACAGAGCGCTCCTGGACGCCCTGCGCAAGGACTTCGCCGACCACGGCCTCGACCTGCCGGTCCACTGGGGCAACCGCAACTGGGCGCCCTATCTGACCGACACCCTGCGCGAGATGGTCACCGCGGGGCACCGCCGCGTCCTCGTCCTCGCCACCAGCGCGTACGCCTCCTACTCGGGCTGCCGCCAATACCGCGAGAACCTCGCGGACTCCCTCGCCGCGCTGGAGGCCGAGGGCCTCGACGTGCCCGTCGTCGACAAGCTGCGGCACTACTTCAACCACCCCGGTTTCGTGCGCCCCATGATCGACGGCGTCCTGAAGTCGCTGGCCGAGCTGCCCGAGGACGTACGCGACAGCGCCCACATCGCGTTCACCACGCACTCCATCCCGACCGCGGCCGCCGACACCTCCGGCCCCGTGGAGGACCACGGCGACGGCGGCGCGTACGTGCGCCAGCACCTCGACGTGGCGCGGACGATCGCCGACGCCGTCCGCGAGGAGACCGGCGTCGAGCACCCCTGGCAGCTCGTCTACCAGTCGCGCTCCGGCGCCCCGCACATCCCGTGGCTGGAGCCCGACATCTGCGACCACCTGGAGGAGCGCCACGCCGCGGGCGTCCCGGCCGTCGTCATGGCCCCCATCGGGTTCGTCTCGGACCACATGGAGGTCCTGTACGACCTCGACACCGAGGCCACCGCCAAGGCGGCCGAGCTGGGCCTGCCCGTCCGCCGCTCCGCCACCGTCGGCGCCGACCCGCGCTTCGCCGCCGCCGTACGGGACCTGGTCCTGGAGCGCGCCGCGAGCGAGCGCGGCAGCGACGTCGCGCCCTGCGCCCTCGGCGCGCTCGGCGCAAGCCACGACCTGTGCCCGGTCGGCTGCTGCCCGGCCCGTACGCCCAAGCCCGCCGCCGCGGGCGCCGACAGCCCGTACGCGTGAGGACGACACCGTGACCGACGATGTGAACCAGAGCGCGGCCTCCTCCGCGCCCGACGCCCTTGACGCCTCCGACGTCCTCAAGGCCGAACTGCTCGACGTCGCCCTGGAGGCCGCGGCCCGCGCGGGCGCCTTCCTGCGGGACGCCCGCCCCGCCGACCTCGGCGTCGCCGCCACCAAGACCAGCGCCGTCGACGTCGTCACCGAGATGGACATCGCGTCCGAGAAGCTGATCACGGGCTACCTGGCCGACCGCAGGCCCGACGACGGTGTCCTCGGTGAGGAAGGCGCCGCCTCCGAGGGCACCAGCGGCGTCGAGTGGGTCATCGACCCCATCGACGGCACGGTCAATTACCTGTACGGGCGCCCCGACTGGTCCGTGTCCATCGCGGCCCGCAAGGACGGCGTGACGCTTGTCGGCGTCGTCGCCGCCCCCATGCGCGGCGAGACGTACCGCGCGGTCCTCGGCCAGGGCGCCCACGTCGACGACACACCCGCCCACGCGCGCGTGGCGCCGCCCTTCGCCCAGGCCCTCGTCGGTACCGGCTTCGGCTACCTGGAGAGCCGCCGCGCCCGGCAGGCCGACGTCGTGCGGCAGTTGATCCCGCAGGTGCGGGACATCCGGCGCGGCGGCTCGGCCGCCATCGACCTGTGCGACGTCGCCCTCGGCCGCCTCGACGCGTACTACGAACGCGGCCTGAACCCCTGGGACTTCGCCGCCGGCGACCTCATCGCCCGCGAGGCCGGCGCCCTGACCGGCGGCCGCCCCGGCCTGCCCCTGTCGCCCGAGCTGGCCGTCGCCGCCCCGCCCGGCCTCTTCGAGGAGCTGCAGAGCCGCCTGGAGGACCTGGGCGCCTGGCACGACTGAGCCCGCTCCGCGCGCGCGGCAGCACGCGGACACGAGAGAGCCCCGGCGCCCGCCTGGATCGAACAGGCGCCGGGGCTCTCCCGTGGTGCGATGAGACGTGCGCGGCCGGTCGGAGGTGCTACCGGTCAGGCGGGTGGGGCCGGTCGAGCGTGCGGACCGGTCAGGCGTGCGCGGCGTGGACCTCGACGCCGTGCTCGGCGGCAAGGCGGCGCAGGTCGTCCAACTCGCCCTGCTCGACCTCGGCAAGGAAGTCGTCGCCGGTCTCGCGCGCCCGCGTCAGGTCGGACTCGGCCGCCTTTATGCGCTGCAGAAGTCCTGCGGTGAATGCGTCCATGGTTGCGCCCCCTCGTCCTGGGTCGTGGGTCGATGGCACGGGGGTGTGCCCGGTGGAAGGGGCGATCACGTCTCGAGCCGCCCTGGACAAGCAGCTCGTGGCATGCCACATACAAAGCGTGATCGCGGGTGTAAAGCCGTCCTCCCCCCGCTCCCTTCCGCGGAAACCTCAACCCCGCCGGAAAGTCCGGCATTCCCCGGCCCGCAGGCCGTCTTACAGCCGGTTTATGGCCGAAAGGGGCAGGATGGAGGGCCACACCCCATGACCGGACTCGCCCGCGCGCGCCGAAGCGCTGCCCGCGGGCGACCAGAGGAAGGACAAGCGACGTGCGCGTACTCGTCGTCGAGGACGAGCAACTGCTCGCCGATGCGGTGGCCACCGGACTGCGCCGGGAGGCCATGGCCGTCGACGTCGTGTACGACGGTGCGGCCGCCCTGGAGCGCATCGGCGTCAACGACTACGACGTGGTCGTCCTCGACCGCGACCTGCCGCTCGTGCACGGCGACGACGTCGCCCGCAAGATCGTCGAGCTGGGCATGCCGACGCGCATCCTGATGCTGACCGCCTCCGGCGACGTCAGCGACCGCGTGGAGGGCCTGGAGCTGGGCGCCGACGACTACCTGCCCAAGCCCTTCGCGTTCAGCGAGCTGACCGCCCGCGTCCGCGCCCTCGGCCGCCGTACGAGCGTGCCGCTGCCGCCCGTCCTGGAGCGCGCCGGCATCAAGCTCGACCCCAACCGCCGCGAGGTCTTCCGCGACGGCAAGGAGATCCAGCTCGCGCCCAAGGAGTTCGCCGTCCTCGAAGTCCTGCTGCGCAGCGAGGGCGCGGTCGTCTCCGCCGAGCAGCTGCTGGAGAAGGCGTGGGACGAGAACACCGACCCGTTCACCAATGTCGTCCGCGTCACTGTCATGACCCTGCGGCGCAAGCTCGGTGAGCCCGCCGTCATCGTCACGGTCCCCGGCTCCGGCTACCGGATCTGATCCCTCCATGCCAGCCGCTCCCGCGCCCCCCACGGCGCCCCCGAAGCCCACCTGGAAGCCCGGCACCAAGGTCGAACCGCCGTTCCCCTGGCTGCGCCCCACGATCCGCATAAGGCTCACGCTGCTCTATGGCGGCATGTTCCTCATCGCCGGCATCCTGCTGCTGTCGATCATCTACCTGCTGGCGGCCCAGGCCCTGAACGTGGGCAGCGAGCTGCCGTTCAAGATCGTCGTCGGCCGCGTCTCCAGCAGTGTGTGCAACATCCCGGACAACACGGCCGTCCCCGCCAGCGAGCTGAACAGCGTCCTGAGCGACTGTGTGAACCAGCAGCGCCAGCACGCCCTCGACGTCCTGCTCAGCCGCTCCCTGATGGCCCTGCTCGGCCTCGCCATCATCGCGTTCGCCTTCGGGTACGCGATGGCCGGCCGCGTGCTGTCGCCGCTCGGCCGCATCACCCGTACCGCCCGCCGCGTGGCCGGCACGGACCTGTCCCGGCGGATCGAGCTGGACGGCCCGGACGACGAGCTCAAGGAGCTGTCCGACACCTTCGACGAGATGCTGGACCGCCTGGAGCGGGCGTTCACGGCGCAGCAGCGCTTCGTGGGCAACGCGTCGCACGAGCTGCGCACCCCCCTGGCGATCAACCGCACCCTGCTGGAGGTCCATCTCTCCGATCCGGGCGCGCCGGTCGAGCTCCAGCAGCTCGGCAAGACCCTGCTCGCCACCAACGAGCGCAGCGAGCAGCTCGTCGAGGGCCTGCTGCTGCTCGCCCGCAGCGACAACCAGATCGTCGAGCGCAAACCCGTGGACCTCGCCGAGGTCGCCTCGCAGGCCATCGACCAGGCCCGTACGGAGGCCGAGGAGAAGGGCGTCGAGATCCGCGGGGAGCGCAAGGAGGCGGTCGTCCAGGGAAACGGCGTACTCCTGGAGCGCATCGCGCTGAACCTCGTGCAGAACGCGATCCGGTACAACGTGCCGGAGGACGGCTGGGTCCAGGTCGACACCGAGGCACAGCACGGGCAGGCGGTCCTCGTGGTCGCCAACACCGGGCCGGTGGTCCCCGCGTACGAGATCGACAACCTCTTCGAGCCGTTCCGCAGGCTGCGCACCGAGCGCACCGGCAGCGACAAGGGTGTGGGGCTCGGCCTGTCCATCGCCCGGTCCGTCGCGCGCGCCCATGGCGGCCGGATCGCAGCTCAGCCGCGCGAGGGGGGTGGGCTCGTGATGCGGGTGACCCTGCCCATCTAGCGCCTGTCCTCCGGAGCAGAAGGACAGGCGGCAGAAGGTTTCGAGGTGCACGTGGCGTGCGGATCTGACATGCTTCCGCCGACGCGCTGACGGAGTTCGCTTTTAGCGGAATTTTCGGGACCTGAACCCGGGAGGCCCGTGTGTGATCGATCACATGGGCGATTTCCGTGCCTTCCACTCTCTGTGATCGCCATGACCGCCGGAAAGCCGGGAAAATCCGGGTTTTCGGGCGCCTTGATCACGGGAAGTACACGGGGTGGCGCCCGTGCAGTGCGACAAGAGGACCGTGTACGGTCCGGTTCGCCACCCAAGCCGATCACTCCTGCGGAGTCCGGTTGGGTGTCGATTGAGTAACAGACCTTGATGTGAGGCAAAATCTCCGCCTCAGGTCGGGCACAAGTCCGGCCTCTCATGCGTTACGTGCGCTGAGACACCGCATACACCCAGAGGGGGAGAGCGACATGGCAACGGATTACGACACCCCACGCAAGACCGATGACGACCTCAACGAGGACAGCATCGAAGAACTGAAGTCCCGGCGGAACGACAAGTCCGCGTCGAACGTCGACGTGGACGAGTTCGAGGCGGCCGAGGGGCTGGAGCTTCCGGGCGCCGACCTCTCGAACGAGGAGCTGGCCGTTCGTGTCCTGCCCAAGCAGCAGGACGAGTTCACCTGCATGAGCTGCTTCCTGGTGCACCACCGCAGCCAGCTCGCGCGGGAGAAGAACGGGCAGCCGATCTGCCGCGACTGCGACTGAGGCAGGGTCGGGCATGACTGGCTCGACCCCGCCCTGGAAGCGCCGTACCCGGAAGAAGCAGGACCGGGAAGCGGTGCAAGGCCCCGAGCGGGCCGCGCGTGACGACGAGCGAGGCTCTTCCGCACCTGGAGCAGCCTCGCTCGAACCGGCGGGCGGACCCGACACCACGGGCGAAGCGACGGCAGCCGGCGTCGTGGCCGCTCACGACGGCGACGCGGCCGGCGCGCCTCAGCTCGCCTCCGATCCCACCGCGGCCCCGGCGAGGCGCCGCATGGGCGCCGTCAAGAGCGGCGTCCGCAAGAGCGGGACCGTCGCGCGCACCGGCATGGTCAAGGGCGGTGCCGCCGCGAAGGCCGGCATCGGCTACCTCGCCGACCGCGTCATCGACATGGCCCCGCGCGTACCCGTACGCGACCTGGCGACCCTGCGCAAACAGTTCCCCGGCCTCGGCCCCGAACAGCTCGCCGACAAGCTCGTCGGCGGCGCGGCCCACGCCTCCTCCGCCGTAGGCGCCGGAGTCGGCGCCGCCGCCATGCTGCCCGTGCCGCCCGCCATGCCGACCGAACTCGCCGCCGAGATCACCGGCGTCGCCGCCGTCGAGCTGAAGCTCATCGCCGAACTGCACGAGGTCTACGGCGTACGGCCCGCGGGCAACCTCAAGGACCGCAGCACCGCCTATCTGACGTCCTGGACGCAGGAGCGCGGCATCGAGGTCACCAAGCCCCTCACGGTCAACGCGGCGCTCGGCGGCCAGATGAAGCGCGAGCTGCGCCAGCAGATCATGAAGCGCATGGTGCGCAACCTGCCGAGCCTCACCCCGTTCATGGTCGGCGCCGCCGTGGGCGCGGTCATGAACCGCAGGGACACCAAGAAGCTCGCCGAGCGCGTCAGGAAGGACCTGCGCCGCATGCAGGTGCCCTGGGACGAGCTGACCGCCCTGCCGCCCCTGGAGCGGCCCGCGGACGCCCTGGAGATCGAGGACTGAGGCCGGCCGCGTCCCGCGTACGCGCAGAGGGGTGCCCCGCCGCACGTAGAGAGACGCCCCGCCGCACGCCGAGGGGCGCCATGACGCGGAGCGCTAGAGCGTCGCGTCGGACGAGGTGCCGGGCGACGTGTCGGACGAGGGGCCTGCCGTCGTGTCGGACGGGGTGCCGGTCGCCGCGCCCCGCAGGGCCTTCGCCAGCGCCTCGGGCTCGCGGGTCGACACATACACGTACGGCGTCGGGTCCGCCGGGTCGACGATCTCCGCGCGGACCGCGGTCGGTACGTAACTGCGCAGCAGCATGAAGGCGCGCGGGTCCGACTTGTACGTGCGCCAGGCGCGCGCCTCCTCGGCGTCCAGGATCTCCACGCTCCCCAGCGCGGACAGCGGGATGCGCGCGTCGCCCGCCACCAGCGAACCGGCCACCACGCGCACGCGTGCCGAGCCGTAGGAGCTGGTGATCACCGCGGCGACCAGAAGACCGCCGACGAACCCGCCGAGCAGGGCGAGCGTGCCGAAGGGCAGCGCGATCAGGCCGCAGGCGATACCGACCAGGAGTGTGACGAGCCACCACGAACGGGGCGCGGTGAGGCGTTCTTCGTACGGCGTCGTCGAGTGCTCCATGGAGACAAGCTTGGCACGATGCGTGCGGGCACAGGGCGCGCGGGTAAGGTCTGCGCCTGTGAGTGGTACTTCAGCAGCTCTGACGCCCCCCGCCGACGCCATACCGCCCGTGCGGCACCCCGACGCTCCCGCTCCCGGCGAGCTTCTCGGCGCGCACTACGGGCACTGTTTCGGCTGCGGCGGAGAGCAGCCGCACGGCCTGCATCTGGAGGCGCGCGCCGGCGAGGGCGTGAACGTCGTCGCCGAGTTCACCGTCCGGCCCGAGCACCAGGGCGCTCCCGGCCTCGCGCACGGCGGCCTGCTGGCCACCGCGCTCGACGAGACGCTCGGCTCGCTGAACTGGCTGATCCAGACGATCGCCGTGACCGGCCGCCTGGAGACCGACTACGTGCGGCCCGTGCCCGTGGGCACCGTGCTGCATCTGTCCGCCGAGATCACCGCCACCGCGGGACGCAAGATCTACTCGACCGCGACCGGCCGCATCGGCGGCCCTGAAGGGCCCGTCGCCGTGCGCGCCGACGCCCTCTTCATCGAGGTCAAGGTCGACCACTTCATCGACAACGGCCGCCAGGAGGAGATCCAGGCGGCCATGAGCGACCCGGACCAGGTCCGGCGAGCCCGTGCCTTCGAGGTGAACCCGTGACGCTTGATGTGCTCATCCGGCGCGTCGACCCCGACGTGCCCCTGCCCGCGTACGCCCACCCCGGCGACGCGGGCGCCGATCTGCGCACCACCGAGGCGTGCGAGCTGGCCCCCGGCGAGCGGGCCGTCCTGCCGACCGGGGTGTCTGTCGCGCTCCCCGAGGGGTACGCGGCCTTCGTGCACCCACGATCCGGTCTCGCAGCGCGCTGCGGTGTCGCCCTGGTGAATGCCCCAGGGACGGTGGATGCCGGGTACCGTGGGGAGATCAAGGTGATCGTGGTGAATCTCGACCCGCGCGAGCGCGTGCGGTTCGAGCGCTTCGACCGGATTGCCCAACTGGTCGTCCAGCAGGTCGAGAAGGTCCGCTTCCAAGAGGTCGCGGAGCTTCCCGATTCGGCGCGGGCCGAGGGGGGCTTCGGGTCCACCGGCGGGCATGCCTGTGTGGGTGCCGTCGCCGAGGGGACGGACGGTCAAAAGGGTGGGAATCGATACGCTTCGGTCGTATCCGACCGGGAAGGACAGTGACGTGTTCGGACGTCGCAAGAAGAACGGCGCCGCCGAGGACGCGGCGGGCGAGGCCGAGCAGGTCGTCGACGCCGTCGACAGTGCCGACGCGGACGCCGACGGCGGGTCGGAGCGCGTGCGCCTTGAGCCGGAGCCGCGCCCTGACGGTCCCTGGGACGTCTCCGAGGTGCGCGAGCCCGGCGAGGGCCGCGTCGACCTCGGCGGACTCTTCGTCCCCGGTGTCGAGGGCATGGAGCTGCGCGTGGAGGTCGCGGGCGACGCGATCGTCGCGGCCACCGTCGTCCTCCAGGACAGCGCCATCCAGCTCCAGGGCTTCGCCGCCCCCAAGAAGGAGGGCATCTGGGGCGAGGTCCGCGAGGAGATCGCCTCCGGCATCACCCAGCAGGGTGGTGTGATCGACGAGGTCGAGGGCCCGCTCGGCTGGGAGCTGCGCGCCCAGGTGCCCGTCCAGCTTCCCGACGGCACGGGCGGCTTCCAGGTCGTGCGCTTCGTCGGCGTGGACGGCCCGCGCTGGTTCCTGCGCGGTGTCATCTCCGGCCAGGGCGCGGTGCAGCCGCAGGCCGCGGGGCTGCTGGAGCAGATCTTCCGCGACACGGTCGTCGTCCGCGGCGAGGGCCCGATGGCTCCGCGCGACCCGATCGTCCTGAAGCTCCCCGACGACGCGCAGATGGTCGCCGAGGGGGCCGCCGCCCAGGAACCGCAGGAGGGCTCCCGCTTCTCCGGCGGCATGGGCCAGCTCGCCCGCGGCCCGGAGATCACCGAGGTCCGCTGACGCTCTCCGCGCCGCTCGGCTGTACGTACCTGAACGCCGCGTGTCCCTCCGGGGCGCGCGGCGTTCGTTTTGCCTGGGGGCTGGCGTGCTCCGGCGAGCCGCGGGAGCTATGTGTGCGGGGCTGTGGGAGTGCCGCCGGGAGCCGGGAGCCGGGAGCCGGGAGCCGGGAGCCGGGAGCCGGGAGCCGGGAGCCGGGAGCCGGGAGCCGTGGGCTACGGGGTGCCGGGTGGGGGCAGCCAGGGGCGGGTGGCTGGGGTGGCGGCGGGCCGGGCGCCGGGGCGGAGGCTCGTAGCCCCGTGCGGAAGGCGCCCGTACCGGGGAGCAGTCCCCACCGGAGGCGCCGGGCATTGCCCGGGTCCGGGGCGCAGTACATACTGGCGCCGGTCGGCAAGGGGCGGGCGCGGGGGAGTGGGCGGATGAGCGAGAGCACCGAGGCGGGGACGGCCGTCCTCGCTCAGGACGGGCAGGGCCCGATGGTCGTCGTACGGGACCTGCGGCGCTCGTACGGCACCGGCGCAGCCGCCGTGCACGCCCTGCGCGGCGTCTCCTTCGAGGTGCCGCGCGGCGAACTCGTCGCCCTCAAGGGCCGCTCCGGTTCCGGCAAGACGACCCTGCTCAACCTCGTCGGCGGCCTCGACGAGCCCGACTCCGGGCAGATCGTCGTCGACGGCCGCGACCTCGCCGGCCTCGACGAGAACGGCCTGCTCGAACTGCGCCGCGACCGCATCGGCTTCATCTTCCAGTCGTTCGGCCTCATCCCCATCCTGACCGCCGCCGAGAACGTCGGCGTCCCGCTGCGTCTGCGCCGGGCCCCCGCGCGCGAGCGCGAGGAGCGTGTCGAGCTGCTGCTCTCCCTCGTCGGCCTCGACGGTCACGCCGAACAGCGCCCCGGCGAACTCTCCGGCGGCCAGCAGCAGCGCGTCGCCATCGCCCGCGCCCTCGCCAACCGCCCCGCCCTGCTCATCGCCGACGAGCCCACCGGCCAGCTCGACGCGGAGACCGGCCTCGCCGTCATGCAGCTGCTGCGCGCCGTCGTCCGCAGCGAGAACGTCACCGCCCTCGTCGCCACCCACGACGCCACGCTCCTCAGCCTCGCCGACCGGGTCCTCGAACTCAGCGACGGCGAGATCGTCCAGCACTGATGCGGCCCGCCCCGCGCCCCGCCCCGCGCCCGGCCCCCCGTCCCACCCCGCGCGCGTGCCGCATCAGGGTTACGTCAAAGCCGTCGCCCCCGGCAGCCGTCCGTCCCATTTGCGACAATTGCTGGCCGTAAGGTCGACGCTGCGTGAAGCGGCGACGGAAAGACATGAGGCCATGGGACGCGGCAAGCTCCGGATCTACCTGGGTGCGGCACCAGGCGTCGGCAAGACGTACGCGATGCTCGCCGAGGCGCACCGCCGCGTCGAGCGGGGCACCGACTGTGTCGTCGCCTACGCCGAACATCACGGCCGGCCCCGCACCGAGGTCATGCTCAGCGGCCTGGAACAGATCCCCCGTAAAGACCTCGTCCACCGGGACAGCGCCTTCCAGGAGATGGACGTCGACGCGGTCCTCCAGCGCGCGCCCGCCGTCGCCCTCGTCGACGAACTGGCCCACACCAACGTCCCCGGCTCCCGCAACGCCAAGCGCTGGCAGGACGTCGAGGAAATGCTCGCCGCCGGCATCGACGTCATCTCGACCGTCAACATCCAGCATCTTGAGTCACTCGGCGACGTGGTTGATTCGATCACTGGTGTACGTCAACGCGAGACGATCCCGGACGAGGTCGTGCGCCGGGCCGACCAGATAGAGCTTGTCGACATGTCGCCCGAGGCTCTGCGCCGCCGCATGGCCCACGGCAACATCTACAAGCCCGACAAGGTCGACGCCGCCCTCTCCAACTACTTCCGCCCCGGCAACCTCACCGCGCTGCGCGAACTCGCCCTGCTGTGGGTCGCCGACCGCGCCGACGCCTACCTCCAGCAGTACCGGGGCGAGCACAACATCCGCACCACCTGGCAGGCCCGCGAGCGCATCGTCGTAGGGCTCTCCGGCGGGCCCGAGGGCCGTACCCTCATCCGGCGCGCCGCCCGCCTCGCCGAGAAGGGCGCGGGCGGCGAGGTCATGGCCGTCTACATCGCCCGCAGCGACGGACTGACCGCGGCCTCGCCGAAGGAGCTGACCGTCCAGCGGACCCTCGTCGAAGACCTCGGCGGAACGTTCCACCACGTCGTCGGCGACGACATCCCCTCCGCCCTCCTCGAATTCGCCCGCGGCGTCAACGCCACCCAGGTCGTCCTCGGCTCCTCCCGCCGCAAGACCTGGCAGTACGTCCTCGGACCCGGTGTCGGGACCACCGTCGCCCGCGAGTCGGGCCCCGACCTCGACGTCCACATCGTCACCCACGAGGAGGCCGCCAAGGGGCGCGGCCTGCCCGTCGCGCGCGGCGCCCGCCTCGGCCGCTCCCGCATCCTGTGGGGCTGGCTCATCGGCGTCGCAGGGCCCGCGCTGCTCGCGCTGATCCTCATCCACGTCCACAGCGATCTCGGCCTCGCCAACGACATGCTGTTGTTCCTGTCGCTGACCGTCGCCGCCGCCCTGGTCGGCGGGCTCCTGCCCGCGCTCGCCTCCGCCGCCTTCGGCTCCCTGCTCCTGAACTACTTCTTCACGCCGCCCCAGCACCTGTTCACCGTCGCCGACCCCAAGAACATCGTCGCCATCGTGATCTTCGTCGGCGTCGCGGTCTCCGTCGCGTCCGTCGTGGACCTCGCCGCGCGCAGGACCCACCAGGCCGCCCGGCTGCGCGCCGAGTCCGAGATCCTCTCCTTCCTCGCCGGCAGCGTCCTGCGCGGCGAGACCAGCCTCGAAGCCCTCCTGGAACGCGTACGGGAGACCTTCGCCATGGACTCCGTCGCCCTTCTGGAACGGGAGAGCGACACCGCGCCCTGGACCTGCGCCGGCAGCGTCGGCCCGCGTCTGCTCGCCCGGCCCGACGAGGCCGACGTCGACATGCCCGTGGGCGACCACATGGCGCTCGCCTTGGCGGGGCGCGTCCTGCCCGCCGAGGACCGCCGCGTCCTCGCCGCGTTCGCCGCCCAGGCCGCCGTCGTCCTCGACCGCCAGCGGCTGCGCTCCGAGGCCGACCGCGCCCGCGCCCTCGCCGAGGGCAACCGCATCCGCACCGCCCTCCTCGCCGCCGTCAGCCACGACCTGCGCACCCCGCTCGCCGGCATCAAGGCGTCCGTGACCTCGCTGCGCTCCGAGGACGTCGACTGGTCGCCCGAGGACCAGGCCGAACTGCTCGCCGGGATCGAGGAGGGCGCGGACCGCCTCGACCACCTCGTCGGCAACCTCCTCGACATGTCCCGCCTCCAGACCGGCACCGTGGCCCCCCTGATGCGCGAGATCGACCTCGACGAGGTCGTCCCCCTCGCCCTCGTCGGCGTGCCCGACCCCGAGCGCAGCGTCGGCCTCGACGTCCCCGAGACCCTGCCCATGGTCAATGTGGACAAGGGCCTGCTCGAACGCGCCGTCGCCAACATCGTCGAGAACGCCGTCAAGTACAGTCCACCCGATCAACCTGTCCTGGTCTCCGCCAGCACCCACGGCGACCGTGTGGAACTGCGCGTGGCCGACCGCGGCCCCGGCGTCCCCGACGAGGCCAAAGACCGCATCTTCGCCCCCTTCCAGCGCTACGGTGACGCACCGCGGGGCACCGGCGTGGGCCTCGGCCTCGCCGTCGCCCGCGGCTTCGTCGAGGCCATGGGTGGCACCCTGACCGCCGAGGACACCCCCGGCGGCGGACTGACCATGGTCCTCACCCTGCGGGCCGCCGCCCGCACCCCCACCGCGACGACCGCACCAGAGGTCGCCCCGACAGCACGCACGCAGAGAGGCAGGCCCGCATGACCCGGGTGCTCGTGGTCGATGACGAACCCCAGATCGTCCGCGCCCTCGTCATCAACCTCAAGGCGCGCAAGTACGAGGTCGACGCCGCCGCCGACGGCGCCCAGGCCCTCCAGCTCGCCGCCGCCCGCCACCCCGACGTCGTCGTCCTCGACCTCGGCCTGCCCGACATGGACGGCGTCGAGGTGATCAAGGGGCTGCGTGGCTGGACCCGCGTGCCGATCCTCGTCCTGTCCGCCCGGCACTCCTCCGACGAGAAGGTCGAGGCGCTCGACGCGGGAGCCGACGACTACGTCACCAAGCCCTTCGGCATGGACGAACTGCTCGCGCGGCTGCGCGCCGCCGTACGCCGTGCCGAGCCCACCGGGGGAGGCGAGGACGAGGGCATCGTGGAGACCGCGAACTTCACCGTCGACATGGCCGCCAAGAAGGTCCACCGCGAGGGCCGTGACGTACGCCTGACGCCCACCGAGTGGCATCTGCTGGAAGTCCTCGTGCGCCACACGGGCCGCCTCGTCAGCCAGAAGCAGCTCCTCCAGGAGGTCTGGGGGCCCTCCTACGGCACCGAGACCAACTACCTGCGCGTCTACATGGCGCAATTGCGGCGCAAACTGGAGACCGACCCGTCCCACCCGCGGCACTTCATCACCGAGCCCGGAATGGGATACCGGTTCGAGAAGTAGCCCCCGCGTTCGCACCCGCCACCCCGGGTACGCTTCTTGCATGAGCGCTGTTCCACGTTCCGACAGGACGTCCGAGAAGCCTGCGGGCCGGTTCCGGCGCATGCTCGACCGCCTGTCGACGTCCCAGGAGGACCTGGAGTCGGAGGAGCTGCGCGAGGACTCGGAGACCACGGGCTGCACCCGCATCGGTGACTGCCACGACCGACAGATAGTCACCGTAACTGGTACGTTGCGCACGGTCACCCTGCGGCCACGCGCCGGAGTCCCGGCCCTGGAGGCCGAGTTGTTCGACGGTTCGGCCGCCCTCGACGTGGTGTGGCTCGGCAGGCGCTCCATCGTGGGGATCGAACCGGGCCGCAAGCTGATCGCATCGGGCCGGATCTCGATGAGCCGGGGCCGTAGGGTGCTCTTCAACCCGAAGTACGAACTCAGACCGCTCGGACGGGAGTAGCCGGTGACGTCCCTCGACAAGCCGACCGACCGCGAACCCGGAGTCGCATCCGACTCCGCCGATTCCAAGGCGGTGACCGAGGCGGCGCTCTTCGAAGCCTTCGGTGGCGTGCGGGGCATGGTGGAGACCGTCGTGCCCGGCCTCCTCTTCGTGACCATCTTCACGATCAACAAAGACCTGCACATGTCGGCCATCGCGGCCCTCGCGGTGTCGCTGGTCCTGGTCGTCGTGCGCCTGGTCATGAAGGACACCGTCAAGCACGCCTTCAGCGGTGCCTTCGGCGTCGCCTTCGGTGTCGTCTTCGCCATGATGACCGGCAACGCCAAGGACTTCTATCTGCCCGGCATGCTGTACACGCTGGGCCTCGCGCTCGCCTACATCATCACGACGCTCGCCGGCGTTCCCTTGATCGGGTTGATCCTCGGCCCGGTCTTCAAGGAGAACCTGTCATGGCGTACACGTAACCCGGGCCGCAAGAAGGCGTACGCGAAAGCCAGTTGGGCCTGGGGGCTCATCCTGCTCGCCAAGTGCGCGGTCCTCTTCCCGCTGTACTGGTGGGGCGACACCACCCAGTTCGGCTGGGTGCTCATCGCCCTGAAGATCCCGCCGTTCCTGCTGGCCGTCTGGCTGACGTGGGTCTTCCTGGCGAAGGCGCCCGCGCCGATCGACGTGTTCGCCGAGATGGAGGCGGAGGAGGCGGCCGCCAAGGAAGCCGCAGCCGCGAAGGAGGCCGCCGCCGAGGAGCCCGCCGCACGGCACGAGGGCGCCGCGGGGGCCGGTCCGCGCCACCGCCGCGAGAGCTGACCTCGCCGGCCCGCACAGCGCCGGCGAGGGGCACCGCCCAGGGCTCCCCACGAGCCCGTACGACATGAAGGTGGGCCCGAGCATCCGATGCTCGGGCCCACCTTCGTACGTACTGCCTCAGGCGACCGTCCTCGCGGTGTCGCTCACGCGTCCGCGCGGCGCACCGACAGGAGGTCCTCCAGCTGCTCCTCGCGGGCCTGCGCGGCGACGAACAGCAGCTCGTCGCCCGCCTCCAGCGAGTCCTCCTGGCTCGGCGCGAGCACCCGCGTACCGCGGATGATCGTCACCAGGGACGTGTCCTCCGGCCACTGCACGTCACCCACGCGCGTGCCGGCGAGCGCCGACTCCGGCGGGAGCGTCAGCTCCACGAGGTTCGCGTCACCGTGGCTGAAGCGCAGCAGCCGGACCAGATCGCCGACGCTCACCGCCTCCTCGACCAGCGCCGACATCAGGCGCGGCGTCGAGACGGCGACATCGACGCCCCACGACTCGTTGAACAGCCACTCGTTCTTCGGGTTGTTCACGCGCGCGACGACACGCGGAACCCCGTACTCCGTCTTGGCGAGCAGCGAGACGACGAGGTTCACCTTGTCGTCGCCCGTGGCCGCGATGACCACGTTGCAGCGCTGCAACGCCGCCTCGTCCAAGGACGTGATCTCACAGGCGTCGGCCAGCAGCCACTCCGCCTGCGGCACCCGCTCGACCGAGATGGCCGTCGGCGCCTTGTCGATCAGCAGAACCTCGTGCCCGTTCTCCAGCAGCTCGCCCGCGATCGAGCGGCCGACGGCACCGGCACCGGCAATGGCGACCCTCATCAGTGACCGCTCTCCTCATCGGGTCCCTCGGCGAACGCCGCCTCGACCTTGTCCACGTCGTCCGTGCGCATCATCACGTGCACGAGGTCGCCCTCCTGCAACACCGTCTGCGACGTCGGCAGGATCGCCTCGCCGAGCCGGGTGAGGAACGCCACTCGCACCCCGGTCTCCTCCTGGAGCCGGCTGATCCGCTGGCCCACCCAGGACGGCGCCGCGTGCACCTCCGCGAGCTGCACACCGCCCGTCGGGTCGCGCCACAGCGGCTCCGCGCCGGACGGCAGCAGACGGCGCAGCATCTGGTCGGCGGTCCAGCGGACCGTGGCGACCGTCGGGATGCCGAGCCGCTGGTAGACCTCCGCGCGCCGCGGGTCGTAGATGCGCGCCGCCACGTTCTCGATGCCGAACATCTCGCGCGCCACCCGGGCCGCGATGATGTTGGAGTTGTCGCCACTGGAGACGGCGGCGAACGCGCCCGCCTCCTCGATGCCGGCCTCACGCAAGGTGTCCTGGTCGAACCCGACCCCGGTGACACGCCGACCGCCGAAGCCGGAGCCCAGACGGCGGAAGGCCGTGGGGTCCTGGTCCACCACGGCGACCGTGTGGCCCTGCTGTTCCAGGGTCTGGGCGAGTTGGGACCCTACTCGGCCGCAGCCCATGATCACGATATGCACGGCCCTACCACGCACTCCTCATAGGCCAACTGACCTGCGTAAACGTCCTGCTCATGTCTCTCTCTCGCGGCTCGGTCCAGCCGAAGCGGCTCGATCTCGGGCACGGGGCGGGCTGCTTGCGGCTCGCGCTCATGACCACCGTATCGGCAATGCGCGCCGTCTCGTCCTTCGCGTCAGCCCGTGGACCACCGCCGATTCCTACACTGGGCACCCTGTGAGACGCCCCGCGACGACCGGCGCGGCACGCGGCGCGCGCGGGAGGTGGCGACATGGCGGGACGGCGCAAGCGATGGGCGTGGTGGGCGCTGGCCGTCGCGGCCGTCGTCGTGTGGGGGCTCGTGGCGCGCGGCGGGGCGTCCCGTACGCCCGTGCAGGGCGACGCGGGCGTACGGGACGCCCCGAGCGCCACAGCCGCCCCCACGGGCCCCTCCAGCGCCCCCACGAGGCCCTCCCCGGGCCCTTCCACGTCCTCCGGGGGCGGCGCGGACCCCGCGGAGTCCTCGCCGGGCGCCGAGAGCCGTGACACGTCCGGCTCCTACGACCCCGCCCACTACGCGGCCCAGGTCCGCACCTGGGCCGGCCGCGCCGGGATCAGCCCCCGCCTGCTCATGGCGATCCTCTACAACGAGGCGTACAAGCCGCACGACCCCGCGCTTGAGCGGGCCTGGCAGCGCTACAAGCCGGGCGCCGCCTTCGGCATCGCCAACATGCACCGCGCCGCGTTCGACGAGACCAAGAAGGGCCGCGACTTCGCCGGCAGGCGCTGGGAGGAGCTGCCCGACGACCGCGACCTCGCCCTGGAGGCCGCCGCCTGGCACCTGCACGACCTCGACGCCCGGCTGCCCGCACACTGGAGCGGCCCCTTCACGCGCGACCAGCTCCTCGCCCTCGGGTACAACACGGGGGCGGGCAACATGCTCGCCTTCGCGCGCGGGGCGACCCCCGGCGACCAGGCCCGCGGCTACCTCGACAAGCTGCATGAGAACTGGACGAAAGCGGGCCGTGCGGTGCGTTGAGCCTTTGATTCGGGGTGGCTGAGCCCTGATTCGGGGTGGTGGGTGGGCGCTCTCGCGTTCGAACGCTTACGATCCTCTGCGTGTCCAAACTGACCGACGTGCCCAAACGGATCTTGATCGGGCGCGCACTGCGCAGTGACCGGCTCGGAGAAACGCTCCTGCCGAAGCGCATCGCACTCCCCGTTTTCGCCTCCGACCCGCTGTCCTCCGTGGCCTACGCGCCAGGCGAGGTCCTGCTGGTCCTCTCCATCGCGGGCGTGTCGGCGTACCACTTCAGCCCCTGGATCGCGCTCGCGGTCGTCGTGCTGATGTTCACGGTCGTCGCCTCGTACCGGCAGAACGTGCACGCGTACCCGAGCGGCGGCGGCGACTACGAGGTGGCCAACACCAACCTCGGCCCCAAGGCCGGCCTCACCGTCGCCAGCGCCCTGCTTGTCGACTACGTGCTCACCGTCGCCGTGTCGATTTCCTCCGGCATCGAGAATCTCGGCTCCGCCGTCCCCTTCGTGGTCGAACACAAGGTGCTGTGCGCCTCGGCCGTGATCATCCTGCTCACCGTCATGAACCTGCGCGGTGTCCGGGAGTCCGGCAAGCTGTTCGCCATCCCCACGTACGTCTTCGTCGCGGGCGTCTTCATCATGATCGCCTGGGGTGCCTTCCGCGGGCTCGTCCTCGGCGACTCCATGCGGGCCCCCACCGCCGACTTCCACATCAAGGCCGAGCACCAGGGGCTCGCCGGCTTCGCGCTCGTCTTCCTGCTGTTGCGTGCCTTCTCCTCCGGCTGTGCCGCGCTCACCGGCGTCGAGGCGATCTCCAACGGCGTGCCCGCCTTCCGCAAGCCCAAGTCGAAGAACGCGGCGACCACGCTCGCCATGATGGGCCTGCTCGCCGTCACCATGTTCTGCGGCATCATCGCCCTCGCCATGGTGACCAAGGTCCGCATGGCCGAGAACCCCGCCGCCGACCTTCTGCACAATGGCGTCGCGGTCGGCTCCGACTACGTCCAGAACCCCGTGATCTCGCAGGTCGCCGAGGCCGTCTTCGGCAAGGGCAGCTTCCTGTTCGTGATCCTCGCCGCGGCCACCGCGCTCGTGCTGTTCCTGGCCGCCAATACGGCCTACAACGGCTTCCCGCTGCTCGGCTCGATCCTCGCCCAGGACCGGTACCTGCCGCGCCAGCTCCACACCCGCGGCGACCGCCTCGCGTTCTCCAACGGCATCGTGCTGCTCGCCGGGACGGCCGCCTTCCTCGTCATCATCTACGGCGCCGACTCCACCCGCCTGATCCAGCTCTACATCGTGGGTGTGTTCGTGTCGTTCACGCTCAGCCAGACGGGCATGGTCCGGCACTGGAACCGGCACCTGCGCGCGGAGAAGGACCCGAACAAGCGTCGACACATGATCCGGTCAAGGGCGATCAATACGTTCGGTGCATTCTTGACGGGTCTCGTCCTGGTCGTCGTGCTCCTCACGAAGTTCACGCACGGCGCCTGGGTCGCACTGCTCGGCATGTGCATCTTCTACGCGACGATGACCGCGATCCGTAAGCACTACGACCGGGTCGCCGAGGAGATCGCCGCGCCTGACCAGCCGTCCGACGACAGCGTCCGGCCCTCGCGCGTCCACTCGATCGTCCTCGTCTCCAAGATTCACCGTCCGACGCTGCGCGCACTGGCGTACGCGAAGCTCATGCGGACGGACACGCTCGAAGCGCTCACCGTCAATGTTGATCCGACCGAGACGAAGGCGTTAAAGCAGGAGTGGGAGCGTCGAGGCATTGACGTTCCGCTCAAGGTTCTTGACTCGCCCTACCGGGAGATCACCCGGCCGATCATCGAGTACGTGAAGGGCTTGCGCCGCGAGTCCCCGCGCGACGCGGTCAGCGTGATCATCCCCGAGTACGTCGTCGGCCACTGGTACGAGCACCTGCTGCACAACCAGAGCGCCTTGCGCCTCAAGGGCCGTCTGCTGTTCACGCCCGGCATCATGGTCACCTCCGTGCCCTACCAGCTCGAGTCCTCCGAGGCCGCCAAGAAGCGGGCCCGCAGGCGCCAGGAGTGGAGCGCGCCGGGTGCCGTGCGCCGCGGGCCCGTGGAGAAGCGGCCCAAGGAGCACAGCGGCAAGGAGCCGAGCGGTAAGTAACGGCAAGTAACCGGGCGGCGAGAAGCCGAGCGGTAAGCGCCGGGCGGCGAGCAGGAGCGGCGCCGTGGTGAGCGGCCGGACGACAGCCACGTAGACTGGACGGCTGTTGTCCGGCCGCTGTTCTGTGGCCGCGTGTCGTAGACGTAACGGAGCCCCCGCCATGCCGGCAGAACCGAAGAAGTCCCTGGTGGGGGAGGAGTACGAGGTCGAGGTCGGGCCCGTCGCGCACGGCGGCCACTGCATCGCCCGTACGGCGGAGGGCCAGGTCCTCTTCGTCCGCCACACGCTGCCCGGCGAGCGGGTCCGCGCCCGGGTCACCGACGGCGAGGAAGGCGCCCGTTTCCTGCGCGCCGACGCCGTGGAGATCCTGGAGGCGTCCAAGGACCGCGTCGAGGCGCCCTGCCCGTACGCCGGGCCCGGCCGCTGCGGCGGCTGTGACTGGCAGCACGCCAAGCCCGGCGCGCAGCGCCGCCTGAAGGGCGAGGTCATCGCCGAGCAGTTGCAGCGGCTCGCGGGCCTCACGCCGGAGGAGGCCGGCTGGGACGGGACCGTCATGCCGGCCGAGGGCGACAAGCTCCCGGCGGGCGAGGTGCCGCAGTGGCGTACGCGCGTGCAGTACGCGGTGACGCCCGACGGGCACGCCGGTCTGCGCCGCCACCGTTCGCACGAGGTCGAGCCCGTCGAGCACTGCATGATCGCCGCCGAGGGCGTCAGCGAACTGGGCATCGAGCAGCGCGACTGGACCGGCATGGAGTCCGTCGAGGCCATCGCCGCCAGCGGCTCCCAGGACCGGCAGGTCATCCTCACGCCGAAGCCGGGCGCGCGGCTGCCCATCGTGGAACTCGACAAGCCCGTCTCCGTCATGCGCGTCGGCGAGAAGGACGGCGGTGTCCACCGGGTCCACGGCCGCCCCTTCGTCCGCGAACGCGCCGACGACCGTACGTATCGCGTCGGCAGCGGCGGCTTCTGGCAGGTGCACCCCAAGGCCGCCGACACGCTGATGAAGGCCGTCATGCAGGGCCTGCTCCCGCGCAAGGGCGACACCGCCCTCGACCTGTACTGCGGCGTCGGCCTGTTCGCAGGGGCGCTCGCGGACCGCGTCGGCGAGAAGGGCGCGGTGCTCGGCATCGAGTCCGGCAAGCGCGCGGTGGAGGACGCCCGGCACAACCTCGCCGGGTTCGACCGCGTCCGCATCGAACAGGGCAAGGTCGAGTCCGTCCTGCCGCGCACCGGCATCACCGAGGCCGACCTCATCGTCCTCGACCCGCCGCGCGCGGGCGCGGGCCGCGCCACGGTCGCCCACCTCAGCACGCTCGGCGCCCGCCGCATCGCCTACGTCGCCTGCGACCCGGCCGCGCTGGCGCGGGATCTCGGGTACTTCCGGGAGGGCGGGTACCGGGTGCGGACGCTGCGGGCGTTCGATCTGTTTCCGATGACGCATCATGTGGAGTGCGTGGCGATTCTGGAGCCAGTCGAGAAGGGTCGCTGACCTGTCAGTTCGCCGGCTGTGTATGACGTGCGTCACGCGCGATGGGTTGACGCGTAACTGGCGCACGTAATGCACGTTGGACGCACGAGCTGGTGGACCGTCAGTCTCTCTCTTGGCTTGCCGACGGCTCGTCAGCTCCGGTGTTGTCGATGTGTCAGTGACTCCCGGTATGAATCAGAGTGCATGTGGTTACGTGCCGAGGCCACAGCTCACTGAGAGGGGCAGGGCGTGACGGATCAGCCGGTGTTCTTGCTGGGGCAAGGGCTGCACGCGCTGGAAGTCTGCGGGTTCGAGACAGAAGAAGAGTTCCAGGAGTTGCTGGCGCGACATCCTCGCGTGCTGGACTTCGGCACGTTGTCGGACGGACGTCCGTTGCGTCTTGTGCTGGTGGCACGAGAGATGGGAGTGGCCACGAGCGCGGACAGCGGCTCCGCGTACTGGCTGGACCATCTGTTCGTCGATGCCGAAGGGGTACCGACGCTGGTGGAGGTCAAGCGCGCCACCGACACCCGGATCCGCCGCGAGGTGGTGGGGCAGATGCTCGACTACGCTGCCAACGGAGCCCGCTACTGGCCGGCGGCCCTGCTGCGCCACTCTTTCGAAGAGACGTGCAAGGCTGACGGCCGCGATCTGACCGGGGCGTACGGGGAACTGCTGGGTGAACGCTCGCCGGACGACTTCTGGGCGCTTGTGGAGGAGCGACTGGCTGCCGGCCAGATGCGTCTGCTGTTCGTCGCCGACAGGATCCCGCAGGAGCTACGCGCTGTCGCGGAGTTCCTCAACCGTCAGATGCGGCACACGGACGTGTACGCGGTGGAGCTGACCCAGTACCGCGGCGCGGGCGAGCAGAGGGTCCTGGTGCCCCGCGTCTACGGCGAAGTCGCCACGGCCGCGAAAACCTCCTTGGGCCAGCAACGCGGTGCACCCCGCACGCGTGAGGAACTGGAAACCGCTCTCGACAGGCGCTGTACCCCTGAGGTGCGTCGTGTCGCCAAAGCCTTGTTGGACCATGCGCAGGAGCGGGGGCGGCTCGTAGGGGGCACCGCCAGGTATCCGAGCATGAATCTGCACTACCGGGCCGCAGGTCAATGGGTGTCGGTCGGGACCTTGTCGCTGTACGACGGAGACGCTGCCGGGGAACTCGCCTTCAACTTCAGCTCCATCACACGGCGGCTCGGGCATGAAGCCGCGGCCGGATTCGCTGATGCGCTGCCAGCCTTGGGCGGGTTGGGGCAGAAGCTGGCCGTGCAGCGGGAATCGGGCTTCAACGGCTGGCCAACTGTCTCTCTGCCAGCACTTGCGGCCGACCCGGAGACCGTGAAGCACGTCATCCAAGCGATTGAGCAGCTCCTGGACGCGGTTGACTGAGCTGGCGACCAAGTCGAACCTCGCCTGCGGCGGGGGCCCGGTGGCTGTCGTCTCGCGATCCGGCCCGCGCCGCCTTGCCGACCGCCCTGGCGTGCCTCAATCCGTCTATGCTGCCAGCCAGTTGGATCAATCCAGGGGGAGATCCGCAGGCGGGCTTCGTGCCGGGGCTGCGGGCTGCGGGCTGGGGGAGGAGAGGGCGGGCGTGGAGCTGTATCTGTGGGTCGAGGGGGGCGAGGTTGTCGAGGAGTTGGAGGACCTGGAGGACTGGCTGAGCCAGGAACCGGGGCTGCGGGGGCGGGTCAAGCCGGCGCCGGCGGTCCCGTCCGAGGGTGAACTCGGCGGGCTGTCCGAGGTCCTGATCGCCGCGCTGGGCGGTGGCGGCGTCGCCAGCGCGCTGGCCACGTCCTTGAGCGCGTATCTGTCGCAGCCCAGGCGCCGTTCGGTCCGTATCAAGATGAAGGGGCCGCAGGGTCAGGAGGTCGAGGTGGACGCGCAGTGCGCGGACGACGCCGAACGGCTCCTGCGGATCGCGCTGGGGCAGGCGGAAGGGCCCCGGTGACCGGGCGCGGTATCGACCCGGCGCGCTCCCGCGTCGTCCTGCTCGGTTCGGCCTCGTACGACGACGCGCAACTGCCCGACGTGCCCCAGGTGTCGGCCAATCTGCGGGACCTGACCGCCGTGCTCACCGATCCCGCGCTCGGCGCGTTCCCCGCGGAGTGCTGCGTCACCGTCCCGCCCCAGGCGACCGGCAAGTCGGTCGGGCAGATCCTGCACCGGGCGGCGGACGAGGCCGAGGACCTGCTGCTGTTCTACTTCGTCGGACACGGCATCCCGGTCGGCCGCTCCCACGAGTTGTACCTCGCCCTCCACGAGACCGCCATGGACGCCGTGGAGTACAGCGCGCTGCGGTTCGACACCGTACGAGGGACCTTCCTCGGCAGCAGGGCCAAGAACCGCGTGATCATCCTGGACAGCTGCTTCAGCGGGCGGGCCATCGGCGCCACCCTGAGCGCCGGTCAGCAGGACGTCCTCGGGCAACTCGACATCCAGGGCACCTACACCCTGACCTCGGCGCCGCCCAACAGCACCGCGCTGGTGCTCGCCGACGAGGAACACACCGCGTTCACCGGGCGGCTCCTCTCCCTGCTGCGCGAAGGCGCCCCGCACGCCGGCCCGTTGATCACCATGCAGGACATCTACCGCACCCTGTGGAGCCGGTTCACGGCGGAACGGCTGCCGCTGCCCCAGCAGAGAGGCACCGAGAACGCCGACCAGCTCGGGCTCGTCCTCAACCGCAACGCGGCCCCCGGCGACGGCCCCCAGGCGGCGGCCTTCGATCCCCGTACCGACGCGCTGGCCCTCCGGCACGACGAGGCCGTGGACCTCGCCGTGGACGGTCGTACGGACGAAGCCCTCGCCCTGCTCGCCCAGGTCGCCGAGGAGCGGTCCCGCGTGCTCGGACCCGAGGACCCGGACACCCTCGAAACCCTCTACCAACTCGCCCTCGCCCACGGCGACGCCGGCCGTGACGAAGAGGCCGCCGACCTGGGACGACGGGTCGCCGAAGCGCGCGCCCGCGTGCTGGGACCCGACGACCCCGCCACCCTGGAGGCGCTCGACGTCGTCGCCGTCTCCTACGCCGCGACGGGCCGCGTCCACGAGGCCGTCGAGGTGTGGGAGCGGGTGGCGCGGGCGCACGCCCGCACCCTGGCCCCCGACGACCCGGAAGCCCTCAACGTGCTGCACGTCCTCGCCTCCGTCTACAGCGAAGTGGGGCGGGACCAGGAAGCGGCGGACGTGGGTGAGCGCGCGGCCGAGGCGCGGTCCCGGGTGCTCGGCCCTGAGGACCCGGACACCCTCCGCACCCTCCACGACCTCGCGCTCACCTACGACTGCCTCGGACGCGAGGGCCAGGCGCTGAGCCTGCGGGAGCGGGTGGCCGAGGCGCGGTCCCGGGTGCTCGGGCCCGAACACCCCGACACCCTGGAGACCCTCTTCGATCTCGCCGTCTCCTACGACCGGTCGGGGCGCGAGCAGGAGGCGCTGCGGCTCAGGGAGCGCGTCGCCGAGGCGCGCGCCCGGGTCCTGGGCGCGGACGACCCCGACACCCTGCGAGCCGTGCGCAGCCTCGCCGTCTCCTACAGCTCGGTGGACCGCGTCCAGGAGGCCGTCGCACTCTGGGAGCGGGTGGCGCGGGCGCACGCCCGCACCCTGGCCCCCGACGACCCTGACGCCCTCGACACGCTCCATATCCTCGCCGCCGCCTACGGCGAGATGGGCCGGGAGCGGGAAGCGGCCGAGGTGGGCGAGCGCGTGGCCGAGGCGCGCGCCCGGGTGCTGGGGCCCGACGACCCCGACACGCTGGAGAGCCTCTACACCCTCGCCCTCGCCTACGACCTCCTCGACCGCGAGCAGGAGGCGCTCGACCTGAAGGCGCGGGTCGCCGAGGCCCGTACGCGCGTCCTCGGTCCCGACGACCCCGAGACCCTGGAGACGCTCGCCGGACTCGCCCTCTCGTACAGCGTGGTGGGCCGCGATCAGGAGGCGGTGAGCCTGGGCGAACGGGTGGCCGCGTCGTACTCCCGCGTCCTCGGCCCGGCCGATCCCGTGACGCTGGAGATGCTCGACACCCTCGCCGACCTCTACGACAGCGTGGGGCGGCACGCCGAGGCGCGGACGGTGAAGAAGACCGCGAGGGCGACCCGCGCGCAGGCGAGCCATGCGCCGGCGGCGCCGTTCGTGCCGGGCGGGAGCGGCGGGGCGGAGACGGGGCGCGGGTGGTTCCGGCGGCGCGGCTGACCGGGCCGGGCGGCCTGCGTGGGGGCGTGCGGCGAACGGTGACCGGCAGATCACCGGCGCCGGATGGGTGCTGACGACGGCCGTGGCGGCGGGGTTGAGCGGTGTCCTAAAACGGGACTGATCCCCGCCCTGCGCACGTCCCCTGCGCGGGCCGCACCGGCCGACGCGCAACGCCTTTTGAGGGAGCGTCAGGTCTGGTAGCGCGTCGCGGTGAACAGGTGGGGGTGGGCCGCGACCCACGCGGACGTGCGGCGCAGGCCCTCCTCCAGGGAGACGCGCGGGGTCCAGCCCGACCACTCGCGGGCCCGCGTGTTGTCCGAGAGCAGGCGGTGGACCTCGCTGCCCGCCGGGCGCAGCCGGTCGGGGTCGGTGACGATCTCCGCCTCGCGGCCCGAAGCGCGTATCAGGGCGGTGGCCAGGTCGCCGATGCTGATCTCCTGGCCCGTACCGAGGTTGACGCTGTGGCCGAGTGCCCGGTCGCAGGCCGCCAGGGCGAGGAAGCCGTGCGCGGTGTCGGTGACGTACGTGAAGTCGCGCGTCGGAGTCAGCGAGCCGAGCCTGATCTGCCGCGCCCCGGCGTGGAGTTGGGCCAGGATCGTGGGGATGACGGCGCGCGCCGACTGCCGGGGGCCGTACGTGTTGAAGGGGCGCACGACCGTCACCGGAAGCTCGAACGCGTGCCAGTGCGAGAGCGCCATCATGTCCGCGCCGATCTTGGACGCGGCGTACGGGGACTGCGGCTGGAGCGGGTGGTCCTCGCTGATCGGGGCGGTGCGCGCGGTCCCGTAGACCTCGCTGGTGGAGGTGTGCACGAGCCGGCGCACCTGGTGGCGGCGGCACGCCTCGGCCACGTTCTCGGTACCGACGACGTTGGTGTGGACGTAGGCGCCCGGCGATTCGTAGCTGTAGGGGATGCCGATGAGCGCGGCCAGATGGAAGACGGTGTCGCAGCCCTCGACGGCGTCCATGACGCGGCCCGCGTCGCGGACGTCGCCGGAGACCAGTTCGAGGGGGCCGTCGGGGTCGCCGAGGTGGGGCGCGAGGTTGCCCTTGTCGCCGTACGGCTTGTAGTGGGCGAAGGCCCGTACGCGTGCGCCCCGCGCGATGAGCAGGTCGACGAGCGTGGAGCCGATGAAGCCCTCGGCGCCGGTGACGAGCACGGTCCGGCCGGTCCAGTCGAACGCGGGGGCGGCGGGGGAGGCGGTGGCGGCGGTGTTCATGAGGTGGGTTCCTTCTCGGGGGTGGGCAGAGGGAGGCGGGCGCCGGAGCGGGCGGCGAGGCGCAGGACGTGCTGGGCCAGCAGGTCGGCGGCGCGCGCGTGGTGGCCCGGATGCGCGGCGGCGGACATGGCGGCCAGCCGCTCGGGCCGGGCGAGCAGCGGCTCGGTGAGCGCGGCGAGCCGGTCGGCGTCCGTGTCGGCGTCGGCCAGCAGCAGGCCCGCGCCGCTGTCGGTGAGCACGCGCGCGTTGTGCGTCTGGTGGTCGCCGGGCGCGTACGGGTACGGGACCAGCACGGCCGGGGTGCGGGTGGTGGCGAGTTCGGCGACGGTCGCCGAGCCGGCGCGGCAGACGGCCAGGTCGGCGGCCGCGTACGCGAAGTCCATGCGGTCCAGATAGGGCACGGCGGTCGCCACATGGGCCGCACCCGTCGCGTGGAGGCGGTCGCGCGTCTGGTCGAGCAGGGCGGGGCCCGTCTTGATCAACAGGTGGACGTCGGTCCGGTCCCGCCAGCGCGCCGCGAGTTCGGTGGCGGCGGCGGTCAGGCGGGCCGCGCCGAGACTGCCGCCGTTGACGAGGAGCACGCGGCCGGTGGCCGGGAGCCCGAGGGAGCGGCGCGCCCGGGTGCGCAGCGCGGCGCGGTCCAGGTCCGCGAGGCCGGCGGCGATGGGCATGCCGACCACGTCGGCGCCTCGGCTGCCGGCGAGGTGGGCGCGGCTCTCCTCGAAGGCCAGCGTGATCTGGTCGGTGAGCAGCGCGGCGAAGCGGTTGGCGCGCCCCGGGACCGCGTTCGACTCGTGGATGACGCTGGGCAGCCCCGCCATCCGCGCCCCGACGATGACCGGCGCGCTCGGATAGCCGCCCATCCCGACCGCGACCTGCGCCCGCCGCTCGCGCAGCACGGCCTTGGCCTGGACGCCCGACTTGACCAGCGCGGCGGGCAGCAGGAAGCGCCGGGCGCCGAGCGAGGGGTCGAAGGGGATCATGTCGACGGTGTGCAGGCGGTAGCCGGCGTCAGGGATGATCCGCGTCTCCAGGCCCCGTTCGGTCCCGATGAACGCGATGTCCGCGTCCGGCACCGCGCGGCGCAGCGCGTCCGCGAGGGCGAGGCCCGGATAGATGTGTCCGCCGGTGCCGCCCGCGCCGATCACCACCGACAGGCGTGGGGGAGGTGTGTGCTGTGTGGTCATGACGAGCACCCTGCTGACCTGCTCTAAGAACTTTGTGAGAGCCCGCTCTGGCAGGCTTTGCCCCATGAAGGACGATCTGGGCGAGGGTGCGCCGAAGGTGCTGGTGGTGGACGACGAGCCGGAGGTGCGGCTCGCGGTGCGCGACGGGCTCGCCGTCGAGGGCTATCGGACGCGCGCGGTCCCGGACGGCCTCGCCGCGCTGACCGCCGTCGCCGACTGGGGTCCCGACGTCGTCGTCCTCGACGTGATGATGCCGGGCCTCGACGGTCTCGCGGTGTGCCGCAGGCTGCGGGCCCTCGGCGACCGCACTCCCGTACTCGTCCTCACGGCGCTCGACGCGGTCAGGGAGCGGGTGGACGGGCTCGACGCGGGCGCCGACGACTACCTCGTCAAGCCGTTCGCCCTGGACGAGCTGGTGGCGCGGGTGCGGGCCCTGCTGCGGCGCACCGCCCCGGCGGACGCGCCCGGCACCGCCCTGGCCTTCGCGGACCTCGAACTCGACCCGGAGACCCGCACGGGACGCCGCGCGGGCCGCCCGTTCGAACTGAGCCGCACCGAGACCGCTTTGCTGGAACTGCTGCTGCGCCATCCCGGGCAGGTGCTCACCCGCGAGACCGTCCTCGACCGGGTCTGGGGCCGCGACTTCGGGCCCGCCTCCAACTCCCTCGCCGTGTACGTCGGTTACCTCCGCCGCAAGCTGGAAGCGGGCGGCGAACCCCGCCTCATCCACACCGTGCACGGCGTCGGCTACCGCCTGGACCTGCCATGACCCCGCGCTCGCGGCGCGAGCCGCGCACGAACGGGCCCGCCGACGCCCGGGGCAGGCACGCCCGCTGGCCGCTGCGCCGCCCCCTGCGCACCCGGCTGACGCTCACCGCGTCCCTCGCCGTCGCCGTCGTCGCGGTCGGCCTGTGCGGCGCCGCGTTCCTGGTCGTCCGGCACCAGTTGCTGCACCAGCTCGACCTGCATCTCACCCAGTCGGCCCGGCTCGCCGCGCAGCAGTACCGGCACGAACCGGTCGGCGTCGTCCAGGGCGAGTGCCGCTACCTCGCCGCCCCCGCCTGCGCCCAGCTCGTGCCCGCCGACGCCTCCGACGACCCGGCCGAGCCGTATCTGCTCCCCGTCACGGGGGCCACCCGGCAGATCGCCGCGGGCCACGGCGGCCCCCGCTTCGGCGAGGTCACCCTCGCGGGGCACCACGGGCGGATGCTCACCACGCCGCTGGGGGAGGGCCGCGCCCTCCAGGTCGCCGTGCGCGCCGACACCGTGGACCGAGGGGTGCGGCAGGCGGCGACGGCGCTGAGCGTCATGGGGGCGGTCGGGGTGGCGCTGGCCGGGCTCCTCGGCTCCTGGGTGTCGCGCACCGGGCTCGCGCCGGTCGCCCGGCTCACCGCGACAGCGGAACGGATCGCCGCGACCCGTGACGCCCGGCACCGGATCGAACTGCCGCCCGAGCGGCCCGGACCGCACGACGAGATCACCCGGCTGGCGACCACCTTCAACACCATGCTCGACGAACTGGAGAAGTCCGTCACCGCCCAGCGCCGCCTGGTCTCCGATGCCTCGCACGAACTGCGCACCCCGCTGACCGCGCTGCGCACCAACGCCGAACTGCTCATGCGCGGCTCCCGACTGACGGAGGCTCAGCAGGAGCGCGCGGCCGGCGCCCTGACCCGGCAACTGCGCGAGGTCACCCTGCTCGTCAACGACCTCATCGAACTCGCCCGTGACGAGGAACCCGACCTGCTCGTCGAGGAGATCAGGCTCGCGGGCCTCCTCGGGCGCTGCGTGGACGCCGCCCGGGACCACTGGCCGGCCGTGCCCTTCACCCTCGCCGTCGACCCCGACGCCCGTACCGCCGTGGTCCGCGGGGTCCCGGCCCGCCTCGCCCGGCTGCTGTCGAGCCTCCTGGACAACGCCGCCAAGTTCAGCCCCGGCGACGGGCGGCCCGTCGAGACGGCGCTCACCGCGCGGGACGGACGGCTCGACGTGACCGTCCGCGACCACGGGCCCGGCATCCGCGAGGAAGACCTGCCGTACGTCTTCGACCGCTTCTACCGGGCGAGCGCCGCCCGTTCGCTGCCCGGCTCCGGGCTCGGGCTCGCGCTGGCCCGGCAGATCGCGCTGGCGCACGACGCGGACCTGACGGCGGAACACGCGCCGGGGCAGGGCGCCCTGTTCCGCTTCACGATCCCGCGCGCGGACGGAACGGCCGAAGAGGGACAAGTCGCCGATCACCCGAAATTGTAGGTTAGGCTTGCCTAAATTCTCCGGGGGGAGTCCTTCGATCCGTCAAGGAGTACTTCCGTCATGCGTGCGACCTTCCTACGCCCTGTCGCGGGCGCCGCCACCGCCCTCGCCGCCGGCCTCGTCCTCGTCGGCTGCTCCGCGGGCTCCGGCGCCGACCGCGCGAGCGGGGCGACGACGACCGTCCCCTCCAACAAGGGCGACGTGAAGATACCGGTGGCGCCCGCGCGCGTCGCCGCCCTCGACAACACGTCGTTCGCCACGCTGAAGGAGTTCGGCATCAAGCCGGTGGCCGTCCCCAAGCAACTGCTGCCCAAGAAGGGTTACGAGGACTGGCGCTCGGACGACGGCATCGCCGACGTCGGTGGGCACCGCGAACCCAAGCTGGAGGAGCTGAACGCGGCCGAGCCCGACCTCATCATCGGCGGCTACCGCTTCGAGAGCTACCACGACAAGCTCTCCAAGATCGCGCCCACCCTCGACATCGCCCCCTCCGACAAAGCGAAGGGCGGCTACGTCGACGCCCTCAAGACCCAGACGCGTACGCTCGGGAAGGTCTTCGGCAAGGAGGACGCGGCCCGCGCGCTGACCGGCAAGCTCGACGCGGCGAAGAAGCGGGCGGCGGACGCCACCCACGGCGAGAAGGTCTTCCTGGGCGTGGCGAGCGCCGGGAAGATCGACAACGGCGCGAGCCGCATCGGCCGCCTCGCCGCACCGCTCGACCTGCGCAACGTCCTGAGCGCGGACGGCCAGGACAGCACCTCCGTGCACAACGACTCCGGCCTCGCGCCGGAGACCGTCGCCAAGCTCGACCCGCACTGGATGATCCTCCTCGACCGCGACGCCGCCGTCGTCGAGGACGGGGAGTCCGCGCCGCCGGCCGCCAAGCTCGTGGCCGGGCAGAAGGCGTGGGCGAAGACCACCTTCAAGAAGAAGGACCAGATCATCCATCTGGAGCCCGACTTCTATCTGACCGAGGGCATCCAGGCGTACACGCGCGCGTTCACGCAGGTCGCCGACGCGTTCGACGCGGCCCGCTGACCGCTCGCGCCATGCGCCGACTCTCCTTGCCGCTGGCCGTCGCGGGCGTGCTCGCGCTCCTCGTCCTCTCGCTGTTCGTGGGCGGCTACGACATCAGCCCCCGGGCCCTGTTCACCGACGCGGACGCCCGCGACATGTTCTTCATCTCGCGGGTGCCGCGCACGCTCGCGCTCGTCCTCGCCGGGGCGGCCATGGCCACCTCCGGGGTGATCATGCAGATGCTGGTGCAGAACCGGTTCGTCGAGCCGACGACCACCGGCACCAGCGAGTGGGCCGCCCTCGGCGTGCTGCTCCTGACGCTCGTCGCGCCGGGGGCGAGCCTGCTGGTCCGCATGACCCTGGCCGGCGTCTTCGCCTTCGTGGGCGCGCTGGTCTTCCTGGCGGTCCTCGACCGGCTGGCCCTGCGATCGGCGGTCGTCGTCCCCGTCGTCGGCATCATGCTCGGTGCCGTGGTCGGCGCGGTGACCTTGTGCGTCGCGTCCACCACCGACCGCCTCCAGACGCTGGCGACCTGGCGCTCCGGCGGGTTCAGCTCCACGACCAAGGGCGCGTACGAGCCGCTGTGGATCGTCGGCGTCATCGTGGTCGTGCTGTACCTCGCGGCCGACCGCTTCACCCTCGCCGGGCTCGGCAGGGAGGTGGCGACCGGCCTCGGGCTGCACTACCGGCGCGTGCTCCACCTCGGCGTCGGCCTCGTGGCGCTCGCCACCGGGGTCACCACCGTGGTCGTGGGCTTCCTGCCCTTCCTCGGCCTGATCGTGCCCAACCTCGTCTCCCTCGCCCGGGGCGACAACGTACGCGCGAACCTGCCGTGGGTGGTGCTCCTCAGCGTCGCCCTCATGACCGCCTGCGACCTGATCGGACGGACCGTCGTGTTCCCGCTGGAGATCCCCGCGACGGTGATCCTGGGTGCCGTGGGCGCTGTCGTCTTCATCGCCATGGTCCTGCGGCAGCGGGGGGCGAGCCGTGTCTGACGTCCTGCGCACCCCGCCCGCGCGGCGCCCGGCCGTCGCCCGCGCCACGGCACCGCTCGCCGCGCCCGGCGCCCGGATCGCGGTCGTCGCCGTGCTGTGCGTCGTCGCCGCGCTCTGCTTCCTGTTCCTCTTCGTGCGCGGCTCCTACGCGTTCGCCCTCGACCGGCGGCTGACCATGCTCGGCGCGATGGCCGTGGCCGCGTTCGCGCAGGCGGTGGCGACCGTCACCTTCCAGACCGTGACCCGCAACCGCATCCTGACGCCCTCCGTCATGGGCTACGACGCCGTCTACACGCTCATGCAGACGGCCATGGTCGCCGTCTTCGGCGGCAGCGTGCTCGCGGCGACCGACGGCACCGCGAAACTCGTGACGCAGACGCTGCTCATGATGGGCTTCACCACCGTTCTCTTCCGGTGGCTGCTGCAAGGGCCCGGCGGCAACATGCACGTCCTGCTGCTCGTCGGCGTGGTCCTCGGGCTGGCCTTCAACAGCCTGTCCGTGTTCCTGCAACGGCTGCTGTCCCCGGCGGAGTTCGACGTGCTGAGCGCGCGCCTCTTCGGGCGGCTCAGCGCCGTGGAGGCGACGCATCTGCCGCTGGCCGCCGTCGTGTGCGCGGTCGTCGGCGTCGTCGTGTGGCGGCGCAGGCACCGGCTCGACGTGCTGCTGCTCGGGCGGGACGCCGCGACGAACCTCGGGATCGGCTACCGCCGGGAGCTGACCGTGATCCTGCTCGCCGTCTCCGCGCTGATCTCGTTCTCCACGGCGCTGGTCGGGCCGATGACCTTCTTCGGCTTCCTGGTGGCGATGCTCACCTACCAGGTCATCGGCACGTACCGGCACGCGGCGGCCCTGCCGATGGCGTTCCTGCTCGGCTTCCTCGTCCTCGTCTGCGGCCAGTTCGTCCTCGAACACGTCTTCTACGCCGCAGGAATGCTCACCGTCGTCATCGAGTTCGCCGGCGGTGCGGTCTTCCTCGTCCATCTGGTCCGAAAGGGCACCCTGTGATCGAGTTCACCGACGTCACCAAGGCTTACGGCGACCATGTCGTCCTCGGACCCGTGTCCGGGAGCATCCCCACGGGCGGGATCACCTCGCTCGTGGGCCCCAACGGTGCGGGGAAGTCCACCCTGTTGACCATCGCGGGCCGCCTCACCGCGCCCACCTCCGGGCGCGTCACTGTCGACGGGATCGACGTGCACCGCGCCCCGACGCGGGACGTGGCGCGGCTCCTGTCGGTGCTGCGGCAGGAGAACCACTTCACCGCGCGGGTCACCGTGCGCGAACTGGTGTCGTTCGGCCGCTTCCCGCACTGCGGCGGCCGGCTCACCGCGGAGGACGTACGCCAGGTCGACACGGCCCTCGACTTCCTCGACCTGGCCGCGCTCGAAGGCCGCTACCTGGACGAACTCTCCGGCGGGCAGCGCCAACGCGCGTACGTGGCCATGGTCCTGGCCCAGAACACGGCCTACGTCCTCCTCGACGAACCGCTCAACAACCTCGACATGAAGCACTCGGTCCGCATGATGGAACGGCTGCGGCAGGCGGCGGACGAACTCGGCAAGACCGTGGTCCTGATCATCCATGACATCAATGTCGCGGCGGCCTACTCGGACCATGTCATCGCCCTGCGCGACGGGCGGATCGTCGCCGCGGAGAGCGCCGCGTCGATCATGCGCCCGGAGACCCTGACGGAAGTCTTCGGCACCCCGGTGGAGGTGCACGACCTGGCGGGCCGCCCCACGGCCGTGTACTACGGGCGCGGGGCGTAAGTCCTGCGGGTCGGGACCTGTGTCACCACTACATGTGGCATGGGCGTGTCGGGAGTGTGGCAGATGTAGTGTTCGAGCGTCGGTTCGGCCGGGACGCGGGAGACGCGGAAGGTCGAGGCAACAGGGAATCCGGTGCGAGTCCGGAGCTGCCCCGCAACGGTGTGCCCCCAGGTGGAGGGCGAGCCCGATACCTGCCGGCGCCGGCCCCCGTTCCGTCCGGGCCGGGCTCACTCCGTACGCCTCGTGGGAGGGCCGTCGTGACGTTGATCAACGCTGTTGATTCCGTGAACGAGTATCTGGACCGTAGTGACTGGCGCGTCAACGCCAATGCCAATCAGGGCTATTCGCTCGGTGGGTTGATCCTCAACACGGCCGGCAAGGTCGTCGCCAACTACTGGCTCGACCAGGTGTACCCGGAGGCCGTGGGGCGCGCCCACCGCGAAGGCGACTTCCACATCCATGACCTCGACATGCTCTCCGGGTACTGCGCCGGCTGGTCCCTGCGCACCCTGCTGACCGAGGGGTTCAGCGGGGTCCCCGGGCAGATCGACTCCGCGCCGCCGAAACACTTCTCCTCGGCGGTCGGCCAGATCGTCAACTTCCTCGGCACGCTCCAGAACGAGTGGGCCGGCGCGCAGGCGTTCAGCTCGTTCGACACCTACATGGCGCCCTTCGTGCGCAAGGACGCCATGACGTACGACGAGGTGTACCAGTGCGTGCAGGAGATGGTGCACAACCTCAACGTCCCGTCCCGGTGGGGTACCCAGACCCCGTTCACCAACCTCACGTTCGACTGGACGTGCCCGCCGGACCTGCGCGCGCAGGTGCCGGTCGTCGGCGGCGCGGAGATGAGCTTCACCTACGGCGAGTTGCAGGCCGAGATGGACATGATCAACCGGGCCTACATCGAGGTGATGACGGGCGGTGACGCCACCGGCCGCGTCTTCACCTTCCCGATCCCCACATACAACATCACCGAGGACTTCCCCTGGGAGAGCGAGAACGCGACGCGGCTGTTCACGATGACCGCCAAGTACGGCCTCCCGTACTTCCAGAACTTCATCGGCTCCACACTCGAACCCGGCCAGATCCGCTCCATGTGCTGTCGCCTCCAGCTCGATCTGACCGAGCTGCTCAAGCGGGGCAACGGCCTGTTCGGCAGCGCCGAGCAGACCGGCTCCCTCGGCGTCGTCACGCTCAACTGCGCGCGCCTCGGACACCTGCACGCGGGCGACGAGGCCGGCCTGTTCGCCGCGCTCGACCGTCTGCTGGCGCTCGCGGAAGAGAGCCTGGAGGTCAAGCGGGTCACCGTGCAGGGCCTGATCGACAGCGGCCTCTTCCCGTACACCAAGCGGTACTTGGGAACGTTGCGCAATCATTTCTCGACGGTCGGCGTCAATGGGATCAATGAGATGATCCGTAACTTCACGTACGACCGGGCCGACATCACCGCGCCGGAGGGCCACGCGCTGGCCGTGCGGCTGCTGGACCACGTGCGGGCGCGGATGGTCGAGATCCAGGAGCGGACCGGGCATCTGTACAACCTGGAGGCGACCCCCGCCGAGGGGACCGCCTACCGCTTCGCCAAAGAAGACCGCAAGCGCTTCCCCGGCATCCTCCAGGCGGGCACCGACGCCCACCCGTACTACACCAACTCCTCGCAGCTACCGGTGGGTTGGACCGACGACCCGTTCGAGGCGCTGGAGATGCAGGACACGCTCCAGACGAAGTACACCGGCGGCACCGTCCTGCACCTGTACATGGCGGAGCGGATCTCGACCCCCGAAGCCTGCCGCGCCCTCGTCCGCCGGTCGCTCGAGCGGTTCTCGCTGCCGTATCTGACGGTGACGCCGACGTTCTCCATCTGCCCCGACCACGGCTATCTCGCCGGGGAGCACGCCACCTGCCCGACCTGCGGGGGCGTGTGCGAGGTGTGGACCCGCGTCATGGGCTACCACCGCCCGGTCTCCTCCTTCAACACCGGCAAGAAGGGGGAACACGCCGAACGCACGCACTTCACGGAACGCGCGTACGTCACCGAACGCGCCGACGGCGCCGGAACGGCGGTGGTGCCCGCGTGATCGCGCTCGGCGGCTGGTCCCGGCTGTCCACGTGCGACTGGCCCGGCCGCCTCGTCACCACCGTCTTCTGCCAGGGGTGCCCCTGGCGCTGCGGCTACTGCCACAACCCCGCACTGCTCGACCCCCGGGGCCCGGCGCCGATCGCGTGGGAGGACGTGACGGCCCACCTCGAACGGCGGCGCGGGCTGCTCGACGGCATCGTGTTCTCCGGCGGGGAGCCGCTGCTCCAGCCCCGCCTGGCCGACGCCGCGCGGGACGCACGCGAGCGGGGCCACGCCGTCGGCCTGCACACCGGGGGCGCCTACCCGCGCCGGCTGGCGGACCTGCTGTCCGCAGGGCTGCTGGACTGGGTCGGCTTCGACATCAAGGCCCACCCCGACACGTACGACCGCGTCACGGGCCGAGCCAACAGCGCGGCCCCCGCCCTGCGCAGCCTGCGCCTCCTGCGCGCGTCCGGCGTCCCCCACCAACTGCGCACCACGGTCGACCCGTCCGTCCTCGGGCCCGCCGACCTCACCCGCCTCACCGGCTGGCTGGGGGAGGAGGGGCTGCGGGGGCACGTGTGGCAGGAGGCGCGGGCGGTGTGAGGCGGTGCCGTACGGGGTGCGGGGGCGTGGGCCGCGCCCCCGCGCCCCCGCACCCCGGCGTCAGGAGGAGAAGGAGCCGGCGTTCTCGGCATGGGAGCGCGGATGTCGGTCCTTAGCTGCTCACTGGCGGCTCAGGGCGCGGGAGACGCCCGCCGTCACCGTCGTGGCGAGGATCCAGCCCGCCGTCGTCAGCGCGTACGCCAGCCACTGGCCCGCGCCGCCGTGCGGGGCGAACGCCGACTTCTGGCCGAAGCCGATGACGGGCAGCAGGAGATCGAGCGTGTAGAACGCCGGGCTGAAGGGCGGGGCCTTGTCCGGTTCGAGCGGGCTCGCCGGGTGCGCGGTGAACCAGGCGGCGCCCACCACGAGCAGCGCGATGAGCCACAGGGCGGCGCGTGCGGGGCGGTAGCCGTAGCCGACGGTCGCGTCCTGGACGTACCCCCACGCGCGCGCGTGCCGGGGCAGCGTGGCACGGCGGTGGCGCTGTTTGGCGAGGAGCACGGTGCGGGCCTCGTCCTCGTGGCCCAGGCGCCGGTAGGCGGACGCCAGTTGCTCGTAGGGCTGGGGGAGGTAACCGCCCGTGCCGCGGCGCAGCCAGGCGAGGCGGACGGGCGCGGCCAGGGGCGTGGCGAGCGAGTCGTACGTCGTGTCGCTCAGCCGGAGCCGGGCGGGCCAGGTCTCCGGGGTGTCGTGGAGGACGCCGAGCGCCGCCTGCTCCGCGTCGACCGTGCCGTCGATCGGGCGGCGGGTGCGCAGGTCCGTCGCGCGGGCCCGGACGAGCCGCAGCGACAGCGCGGTGCCGGCGGGAGCGGTGATCGTGGCGTCGTGGAAGCTGAGGCGGGTGCCGACACTGGTCCCGTCGAGCTTGACCCCGCCCGTCACTTCGAGTCCCAGGCCGAGGTCGACGTTGCGGGCGACGGTGACGTCCACGGCCTCCAGGGCCACGTCGCCGGGGTGGTGCAGCCGGGCCCCGCAGAAGCCGACGGCGGCGCCGACGTCCGCGCCCGAGAGGATGATGCGGCCCTCCGCGCGAAACCCCGGGTGGAACGTGAAGTCCTCGGTGACCCGGACGTGGTAGGCGTCGAGGGCGGTGCCGCCGGGGTTGCTCAGCCGGGCGCCCTCCAGGTCGAACTCGCCCGCCACCGACGCCCCCGACAGCCGTGCCGCGCCCCGCACGCTCAGGTGCGTGGCGAGCAGGTCGCCGCCCGTGACCAGGCCCACCGCGGACCATGCCTCCCGGTCCTGCGCGGTGATCGCCGTGTGCGTCAGGTCCAGTTCGCCGCGGATCTCGGCCCGGGTCAGGACCAGCGGCCCGGCCAGGCGGCAGGCGGAGAGGACGAGGCGGCCCTGCACCCGGAGCGCGGGCGCGCTCAGGCCGGGCGCCTCGCAGTCCCGCAGGGCCAGTTCGCGGAACTCGGCGCCCTCAAGGAGCGGTGCCTCGGCGAAGCGGCAGTCCCCGAGGGCGACCGGCGCGCGGACCTCGGCGTGCCGCAGGTCGAGCGTGCCGGTGACGTACGCGCCGCTCAGCCGCAGCGCGGGGCGGTCACCTGGGGCCGGTTCCGGGCCGGCGCCCACCAGCAGCGCCGCGAGGAACTCGGCGCGTACGGTCGGGCGCGGGGGAGCGGCGGGCGGCTCGGGAGTGCCGGGCGGTTCCGGAGTGCCGGGCGGCTCGGGCGGCCCCGGGCGGAGGGCGAGGGCGCGGCCCTGCGCGTAGGCGTCCCACAACTGCCGTTCCGTCGTGCTCAGTTCCCCCGGTCGCATGATCCGCGATCTTCCCAGCGCCACGCTCCCCGGACAAGGACAGCGCCCGCCCCCGGCCTCGGCCCGCCCGCGTACCGAGGCCGATCCCCGCCCGCCCCTCAACTCCCCAGCGCCGCCAGCCAGTCCGTGAGAAGCGCGTTGACCTCCTCGGGGCGTTCCTGCTGGAGCCAGTGGCCGCAGCCGGGGAGGAGATGGGACGCCGACAGGCCCGGGAGGGTCGTCGGGAACGCGTCGATCGCGTCCGCCATCCACGTCGTCGACGCGTCCAGCGCACCGCCGACGAACAGCGACGGCTGCGTCAGCGGAGCCCCCTGGTGCGGCGCCAGGTCCGCCCAGTCGAGGTCCACGCAGCGATAGCGATTGAGGGCGCCCGTCAGGCCCGTACGCTCGAACTCGCCCGCGTAGACGTCGAGATCGGCCTCCGGCAGCCACGCGGGCAGCACGCCCGCGGGGAACCGGTCGCGCAACCGGCCGCCCCGGGCCACGAAGTGCGGGTCGGGCGCGCCCGCCGAGGGCATCGTCCCGGCGGACAGAGCCGCGTAGAAACCGGCGAGCCATCCCCGTACGTCCGGCTCGATCTCCGCCTCCGCGCGGCCCGGCTCCTGGAAGTACGAGACGTAGAACTCCTGGTCGGGGCCGCCGATCTCGCCGAAGACGGACGTGGGGCGCGGGCCGCCCGGCGGCGCGTACGGGACGCTCAGCAGGCCGACCGCGCGGAACACCTCGGGGTGCAGCAGGGCGGAGGCGGCGGCGATGTTCGAGCCCCAGTCGTGACCGACGACGACCGCGCGCTCCTCGCCGAGAGCGCGGACCACCGCCGCGTTGTCGGCGGCGAGTTCCCGCAGCCGGTACGCGTCCACGCGCGCGGGCTTCGAGGAACGGCCGTAGCCGCGTACGTCGATCGCCGCCGCGCGGTAGCCCGCCGCCGCGAGGGCGGGGAGCTGGTGGCGCCAGGAGTACCAGGACTCGGGGAAGCCGTGCACCAGCAGGACCAGGGGGCCCGTGCCCTGTTCGACGACGTGCGTGCGGCCGGCCGGGGAGTCGACGAGACGGTGGCGGGGCTCGGCCGGCGAGGCGGGCGAGACGGGAGGTTCGGGCGAGGCGGGTGGGACGGGCTGCATGGGCTGCTCCTCGGCTCACGGGGGACGCGGCTGCCTCTCGATCATGCGGGTCCCCCGGGGCGGCGCGCGATCAGACTTGCCGTTCCGGCAAACCCGGCCGTCCGGCCCCCGGAGCGAGGTCGCCGGGTCCAGGCGCGCGGACAACTCCCTCGGCGGTCGCCGCAGTCGGAGCCGCGGGCGGTCTCCCCGGCCGCCCGCCCGCGCTCACCCGTCCAGATGCTGCCGCAGCAGCGCGTACGAGCCGGTCCGCGCGGCGAAGTCGTGGACCGGGGTCGTCAGCATCAGCTCGTCCGCGCCGGTCTCCTCCGCCAGCCCGGCGAGCCGCGCCGCGACCTCCTGCGGGGTGCCGACCGCCTGCGCCGCGCGGAACCGGGCCAGCGCCTCCCGCTCCTTAGGCGTGAACTCGTGCGCGGCGGCCTCGGCGGGCGTCGGGAAGGGGCCCGCGCTGACGCCCTTCAGCAGTCCCGCCTTGACGACGTTCATCGGGCCGCCCCACCACTCGGCCTCTTCGCGCGTGCGCGCGCAGATCGTCTCCACGCACACCAGCACCCGGGGCCGCGCGCACCAGCGCGACGCGGTGAACGCCGACCGGTACGCGTCCAGGACCGCCCGCGTGTTCTCCGGACGGATGTGATGGGCGACGGCCACGGGCAGGCCCAGCTCAGCGGCGAGCGCCGCGCCCGCCGGGCTCGACGCCAGCAGCCACGGCTCCGGCAGCGGCTCAAGCCCCACCTCGTCCACCAGGAACGCCAGGATCGCCGCCACGTCGTCCCGGTACGCCCCGTCCGTCGTCGGGCCCGCGCCCCGGCGCAGCGCCCGCGCGGTCGCCTCGTCGAACGTGCCCGGGCCGCGCCCCACGCCCAGGTCGATACGGCCGTCGTGCAGCGCGGCCAGCGTGCCGAACTGCTCCGCCACCATGATCGGCGCGTGGTTCGGCGCGAGGACACCGCCCGAGCCGAGCCGGACCGTCGTCGTGCAGGCCGCCGCGTGCGCGGCGAGGACGACCGGCGGGAACGCGCCGATCGCCCGGGAGTGGTGGTGCTCGGCGTACCAGATCCGCCGGTAGCCGAGCCGTTCCACCTCCCGCGCGAACGCGGCCGTGTCCTTCAGGGTGTCCTCGGCGCGGGCGCCGGCCTCGACCATCGCCACTTCGAGCGCGGAGAGCGGAATGTCGATCATGTCCCCAGCATAGGAATCCGGGGCCGGGCGCGGGGGTTCCTGCGCGCTTCGCGCCATGTGGCGTGAAATCACCCCGCGCGGTTCGCGCCAGGTGGCCTTCGCGCGGATTTTCGAAACCGGGTCGTGTTCGTGGGAACCTTCCGCCGGGAGCCGGACACGGACGGGACATGGAACTGAACGACGCTGGGTCGGCCGGACCGGTCGGGGGCACCTCCGACCGGGAGCTGTGGGCGAGAGCCGTGAGCGGTGACCGCGAGGCGTTCGGCCGGATCTTCGACCGGCACGGCAAGGCGGTCTACAACCATCTGTTCCGGCGGACGGCCGACTGGGCCGAGGCCGAGGACCTCACCTCCACGGTGTTCCTGCACGCCTGGCGGCGGCGGGCGGACACGGTCCTCGACCGTGACTCGGCGCTGCCCTGGCTGCTCGGCATCGCCAACGGCCAACTGTCGAACACCCGGCGCCGTCTGCGGCGCGCCGAGGCGCTGCTGCACCGGCTCGTCCCGCACGACGAACCGGTGAGCGACCACGCCGAACGCGTCGCCGGCCGGATCGACGACGAGCGCCGCATGTCGGAGATCCACCGGGCGCTCGCCCGGCTGCCCCGCCACGAACGCGAGGTCGTCGAGCTGTGCGTGTGGTCCGGCCTCGACCAGCAGGCCGCGGCCGCCGCACTCAAGGTGCCCGTCGGGACCGTCAAGTCCCGTCTGCACCGGGCCCGCAGACGGCTCGGCGCCGCCCTCGACCCGGCCCAGGACACCCCACCGCCGCGCGGTTCCAGACGTCCCGTCCCCACGAAGGAGATCGCACGATGAATGGCACGCAGGGCATTCCCGCGGCTCCTTCCGATCGTGATCTGCCGGACCACCGGCGGACCCGAGAGGAACTCCTGAAGATGATCGAGCCGCAGGAACGCACGCAGGGCACCGCCCGCCGCCGGAGCTGGATGGTGCCGATCGGTGTCGCCGCCGGGGTGACCGCCATGAGCGTCGCCGCCGTCGTCGTGCTCGGCGACGCGGGCGACGCCCGGCCGAACGCCACGGGCCCCGGCCGGGGCGGCGTCGCCACCGCGGACGCCTCGCCCGAGCCGTCCGGCTCCGCCTCGGGCGGCGCGGCCGCGGGACGCAAGGGCGCCGGACACAAGGGCGGGCGCCTGGGCGGGGAGGTCTCCAAGGACACCGGGCAGAAGAACTTCACGGTCACCGGCTCCGCGACCCCCCCGATCGACACCGCGGCGACCGGCCGCATCCTGTCCTCGTGCCTGGGCGCCACGGCCGCCAAGTACCGCGCGGTGCTCGCCGTCCGGCTGCCCGTCGCCGCGCCCGACGCGGACGGTGTCGCCGTCGCCGTCGATCCGGCGGGCCAGTACGCGCAGTGCCAGACGAAGGGCGACAAGGGCGAGAGCCCGGACTCCCCGCCGACGTTCATCAACAACCGCCTGTGGGGCACCGGCCGCATGATCTCCTACTTCGACGCCCTGTTCATGCCCGCCGGCAAGGGCACGTACGTCAGCCTCGGCGCCGGGCACTACACCTCGCGCGTCGCCAAGGTCACCGTCAGCTTCGGCGAGGAGCCGAAGGAGTACCCGGCGCGGATGGCGGGCGGCGCGTTCGTGTACGGGGTCGCCATCACCCCGGACAGCCCTCCCGGGCCGCGCTACTCGGGCCCGAACCCGTACGTCCACGCGTACGACGCGGCCGGCAAGGAGATCTACGACCAGACGAAGGACCCGAAGTTCACGGACGACAAGTAACCGGCCCGAGGGGGAACGCGCCGGGGGCGGGGCGGGGGACCGCCGGGGTCTGGCGCGCCGCCCCGGCGGTCACGGCGTCACGATGCCCGTGGTGTCGCTGACCGTCGGGGAGACCGTGGGGTCTCCGGGCTGGCGGCGGACCGCGAGCAGGGCGATGTCGTCGTCCGTCTCGTCGCTGTAGTGCTGGAGCAGCGCGTCGCGCAGCGGGTGCGGGTCACGGGGGAGGTCCGCGATGTGCGTGCGCAGGGACTCCAGGGAGTCGGCCAGGTCCACGCGCGGGCGTTCGATCAGACCGTCCGTGATCATCAGCAGGATCTGGTCCTCCTCCAGCCGGGCCGGGGAGGCCGGGTGGTGCGGGAGGTCGAGGCCGAGGAGCGGGCCGTGGGCGCGGACATAGCGGGCCTGCCCGTCCGGGTCGATGATCAGGGGCGGGAGATGGCCGGCGTTGGCGACCTCCATGGCGCCCGTGTGCACGTCGACGACGAGCAGGCACATCGTCGCCGTCACCTCCGGGTGGAAGTGCACCAGCAGCCGGTCCATCAACTCCAGGATGCGGTGCGGCTCGTGGCCCTCCAGGGCGTACGCGCGCAGCACGTGCCGCAGCTCCACCATGACCGTCGCGGCGGCCAGCGAGTGCCCCGCGACGTCGCCGACCGCGAGCAGCACCCCGCGCTCGACGGCGAACGCCGCGTAGAAGTCGCCGCCGAGCTGCGAACGGTCCATCGCCGGTACGTAACCGACCGCCAGATCGACGCCTTCGAGGCCCTCCAGACGGGCCAGCTTCTGCGCGGGCGGCAGGAACGCGTGCTGGAGGTCGAAGGCGAACCGGCGTTCGTCCCGGGCCTCCCGCGCCTCCCGGCCGGCGGCCAGCACCATGTCCACCGTCGCCAGCAGCTCCTCCGGCGCGACCGGGGTGGCCAGATAGGCGCTCGCACCGCCCTCCATGCCCCGGACGCGGTCCTCGGGGTCGTTGGCCTCCGCCGAGATGTGCACGACCGGGATGCGGGGCAGCTTCGGGCTTGTCGTCATCTGGCGGGCCAGCTCGAAGCCGTCGATGCCGGGAAGCCGGACGTCGATGATCGCCAGCTCCGGGAGCGGGTCGGTGGCGTCCAGTATCGACCACGCCTCGGGCCCTGAGCCCGCCTCCAGCACGCCGAATCCCGCCCGGCGCAGCACGCTGCCCAGGGCGAGGCGGTTCGGCTCGTGGTCGTCGACGACCAAGATGGTGGCCCGGGGGCCCGGGCTGGATCCGGCATGTGTCACTCGCGGAAACTACGGTGCCGTACGGGAGCGACACAAGTCCTCCCGAAAGCTGTGATCGCATCGCGTCCCGCGCGCGCGTGCGAGGGCACCCGGTGCCACGCCGGGAAGTGGCCGAACCACCGCCCCCGGATGGCCGGATACCGCGCCCGCGCCCCTGGGCGCGTGCGGCCGCTCCAGGGCCCCGGTGCGGTCGCAGTCGGCCCGCGCCGCGTGGGGCTCGCTTCCGCACCCGGTCGGGTGGTGAGGCCCTAGGCTGACCATGAGACGGCCTCTCGGGCCGAGGCGGTACGTGACAGGGGGCCCCGCGCATGACACCCACCCACCCCGCGACGGACACGGAACGGTACGGCCCCGAGCCCGGGCCCCGCGCCGTGCCGAGGCCGGTCCTGCCCGCCGTGCCGCCCGCCCTGCGGGCGCCGCTCGGTGTCCTCGCCGGGCTCGCCGCGACCGTCCTCGTCGTGCTCGGTGTGCGGTACGCGGGGCGGGGCGGGCCCGGGCGCGTCGACCGGTGGTTGCGGCCGCCCGCGGACGGGGTGCACGGGACGCTGCTCGACCTCGCGCACGGTGCCGACTTCCTCGGGGAGCCGGTGGGTGCCGTGCTGCTCGTCGGCGTGCTGTGCGGGGTTTGCCTGCTGGTGCGGGCGCCGCGGACCGCCGTGCTGCTTGCCGTGGGGCCGTTGGCGGCGGTGGGGGTCGCGCGGGTGCTCAAGTTCTTTGTGGGGCGCACGATCCATGGGCCGGGGAACTTGTCGTACCCGAGCGGGCACACGACGTTCGCCGCGTCGGTCGGCGTGGTGCTGGCGCTCGGGGTGGCGGCGCGGGTGGGGGTCGGGCGGGTCGGTGGGGTTGTTCTTGTGGTGGGGGTGTCGTTGGTCGTGGGGGCGGTGATGGGGTGGGCGCAGGTGGTTCTGGGGGCGCATTATCCGACGGACACGGTGGGGGGTTGGTGCGCGGCCCTGACGGTCACCCTCCTGACAGCCCTCGCCCTGGACTCCCTCCTCAATCGCCGGAGGGGCTGGACAGCCCGCCGCTGAGGCAACCCCCCTCCTCAATCGCCGGAGAGGCTGGCAGTTCGGCGCTCAGGTCAGTCCCTCCTCAATCGCCGGAGGGGCTGGGAGTTGGGGTTGAGGCCAGCCCCCTCAGGGGCGCGGGGAACTGCGCGAGAAGCCCCACCGGGGCTGCACCCGAGGCACAACAGTTACGCACCCGGCGCTGGGTGCCGCCTTGCCCACCCTGCCGCCCCAGGCGGCAGATTGCCCAAGGCGGCGCGGGGCGCCGAAGAGGTGCCGGTGCTGGCAAGCCCCGTCAGGGGCGCGGGGAACTGCGCGTCAGGGACGTGCCCGGCGATGAGTACAGCCCCGTTGGTCCCGGTACCGGCCGTCAGGCCTGAGGGCGGAAGACCGGCTGGACGGGGCGGCCGCCGAGCCACGGCGTGGGGTCGCCGGATTCCAGCGCCTTGCGATACACCCCGCACGCCTCCGCCACCACCCCCACCGTGAACGCGACATCCCCCTCACTGAGCGCCGCGCTCACCACGAACGACGGCGCGAGCACCCCACCCGCCACCAACTGCCGGAGGAACAACGTGCGGTAGAGCTGCGAGGGCCGCCCCTGCTCGTCCAGCGTCCCGAACACCAGATTGCTGGCCCGCCCCCGCACGACGACATGCTCCGAGACCCCCGCCCCGGCGGCAGCCTCCCGCACCCCGGCGGCCAACAGCTCCCCCAGCTCGTGCAGCCGCGCGGTGACGCCCTCCTCCACGTACGTCTCCTGCACCGCCATCGCCGCCGCCAGCGCATGCGTCTCCGCGCCGTGCGTCGTGGAGAGCAGGAAGACCCGCTCGTCGCCGTGGCGCAGCCCCCCGCGCTCCATCACCTCGCGGCGCCCGGCGAGCGCGGACACCGCGAACCCGTTGCCGAGCGCCTTCCCGAACGTCGACAGGTCCGGCACCACCCCGTACAGCCCCTGCGCGCCCGCCTCCGACCAGCGGAACCCCGTGATCATCTCGTCGAAGACCAACAGGCAGCCGTGCGTGTCGGCGAGCGCGCGCAGGCCCGCGAGATAGCCGGGCGGCGGCTCGCTCTGACCGGCCGGTTCGAGGATGAGGCAGGCGATCTCGCCCGGGTGGCGTTCGAGGAGTTCGCGGGTCGCCTCCAGATCCCCGTACGGGAAGGAGACCGTCAACTCGCGGATCTGGCGCGGGATTCCGGCCGGCATCGGGGTCGTCCCGATGAACCAGTCGTCGACGGAGAAGAACGGCTGGTCGGAGCAGATCGCCACCCGGGGGCGCCCGGTGACCGCGCGCGCGAGGCGCACCGCCGCCGTCGTCACGTCCGAGCCGTTCTTGGCGAACTTCACCATCTCTGCCGTCGGCACGGTGGCGAGGAACCGCTCCGCCGCCTCGATCTCCAGCGCCGCCGGACGGACGAAGTTGGCACCCCGGTCGAGCTGGCGGCGCACCGCCTCGGTCACCCGGGGATGCGCGTGCCCGAGGCTCACCGAGCGCAGGCCCGACCCGTACTCGACGTAGCGGTTGCCGTCGACGTCCCACACATGGGCGCCCGCGCCGTGGCTGATCACCGGCGCCAGGTCCGCGGGGTACTGGTCGTCGCCCTTCGCGTACGTGTGGGCGCCGCCGGGGATCAGCGCGTGCAGCCGCTCGTTGGCCGCGCGGGACCGGGGCAGAGGGAACTCTTCTCTCTCCAAGCCGACTTCATCCTTCCTCGTGCTTCGACGCGATGCGTCAGTACTTGTGCTTCAGGACGTTCTTGAGGACTTCGCCGAGGCTCGGCGCCTCCCGGTCCCTGCGGGACGCCGAGGCGACCGGCAGCGGCCACGGCACGGCGAGTTCCGGGTCGTCGAACGCGATCGTCACGTCCTCGGCCGGGTCGTGCGGCCGGTCGATGCGGTACGAGGTGTCGGCGGTCTCGGTGAGCGCCTGGAACCCGTGGGCGCAGCCGGCCGGGATGTACACGGTGCGCTGAGTGTCACCCGACAGGTCGAAGAACGCGAGCCCCCGGTATGTGGGGGAGCCCTCGCGCAGATCGAGGACCACGTCGAAGACGCGGCCCGCCGAGCACCGTACGAGCTTCGCCTCGCCGTCGCCCGACCGCAGATGCAGGCCGCGCACCACGCCCCGCGCCGACCGCGACACGCTGTCCTGGACGAACGCGTGCGGGTCCAGGCCCACCGAGCGGATCACGTCGGCGTCGAACGTGCGGCAGAAGAAGCCCCGTTCGTCGGTGTGCGGGGTCGGCTCGAACAGATAGGCGCCCGCGATCTCGCGGACTTCGGTCGCTTTCATGGGACTAGGGGGCCTCTCGCACAGGGGTGGGGCGCGCCGCGCGGGACGCGGACGCCGGGAACAGGGCGGCGGACAGGGCGGTGAACTGGGCGTCGAGCCTGCGGGCCGCCGCCGCGTTGCGCTCGACGAGCGTGGCCCGCAACCGCGGCGCCTGCTTCTCCAGCGCGCGGAACTGGTCGAGGAGGCGCTCCGGGTCCACCTCGCGCGCGGGATGGACGTACGCGGCGAGGCCCATGCCCGCCATCAGGGCCTCGCTCTTGGCGGCGTAGCTGAGCGCGAGGACCGGGGTGCCGGTCCGCAGGGCGCAGATCAGGTTGTGGTAGCGGACCGCGACGACGCTGTCGGCGGCGGCCATCTCCCGCATCAGGTCGGCGAGGGAGCGCGGTTCGGCGGCGGTGAGCAGCGGCGAGGGCACCGCCTCCTGGATCGCGGTGACCACGCGCGCGTCGCAGTCGTCGCCCGTCAGCAGCCGCACCGGGCGGCCCTCCTCGACGAGCGCCCGTACGAAGCGGACCGTGCCGTCGAGATAGCGGCGGTGGATCTCCTCGGCGCGGGCCCGGTCGTCGTTGCCGCCGTGGAAGTCCATGACGCCCACACAGACCCGCCCCGGCTCGGCCGGCTCGCGGGCGGGCGGCACGGGCAGCGAGAACGCCAGATCCGGGTACACCTCGTCGCGCGCGGTGTCCACGCCCATCGCCCGCATCGCGTCCCGCGACTGCTCGTCCCGGTAGGAGCGGTAGGACGCCAGCCGCCCCGACCAGCGCACAAGAGCGCGCGTCGCCCGCTCGCGGATCTCGGCGGCGCCCACGCTCACCAGCGCCACCCGCGTCCCGCACAGCCTTCCGCTCGCGCACAGCAGGAACAGCGCGTACGGGAAGCCCCACGGCCGCAGCGGCAGCGTCGCCTCCAGGACGCCCATGCCGGGCACGATCACCACGTCGTGGCGGCGCACCCAGGCTGCCGTGCGGAACGCGTCGACGACCTTGCCGGCGCCCTTCGCCGCGACCGCGCCGAGCCGGGACGCCGTGCGGTACTCGCCCCGGTTCCAGTGCAGCCGTGTCGCCGGGATGCCGAACCGCTCGGTGACCGCTTCAGGACCCCCGCACAGCGCGTCCACGACGGCCTCCGGGTGCGCGGCCCGCACCTGGCGAAGGAGCGCTTCGAGGGAGCCGTCGTTGCCGAGGTTGCCCGAGCCGAGCAGCCCGAACACGCCGACGCGCGGCGCCCGTTCACGTGCCTGTGTCACGCCCCGGCCCCCGCCCCGCCGGCCGCGCGGTGCTCGCGCCCGGCGACCAGCGCGTCCACGGACACCGGGACGTCCGCCGCGTCGACCGGCGGCCGGTCCTCGACGCGCTCGCCCGCGCCGGGGCGGGCCCGGCTGGCCGCCCATGCCGCCAGATGCCCGTAGCAGGCCCGCCGGTCGGCCGCCGACAGCGGCGCCCGCCGGATCGCCGAGACGAAGCCCCACACGTACTCCGCGAGCAGCCGGGGCGTCGGGTGCAGCAGGCCCGCGCGGCGGGGGTCGAGGTTCACGCACCGCGCGCGCTTGCCCGGGTTCGCCCGCTCCGCGCGCGTGGGGTGGTCGCGGCGGAAGTACAGGGTGCGCGGCACCTGGTGGAACGGGCCGTGCAGCCCGATCTCGGTGACGAACGTGCGGTCCGCGTGGTGGTAGCTGTCCATGGGCTTCACCCGGCGCAGCACGTCCGCGCGGATCACGCCGTAGAAGTCGTCGCCGCCCGGCTCGAACAGCATGCTGCGAAAGCGCGTCGGGGCGCTCGGCGACGCCGTGCGCAGCGTGTACTCGTAGGGCACCGTCACCTTGCCGTCGCCGTCGATGACGGCCTGGTCGGCGTGGGCGAGGATCACCTCGGGCCGCTCGTCGAGCGCCGCCACGCACGCCTCGACCAGATCGCGGGCGTAGAGGTCGTCGTGCGAGGCCCACTTGAACAGCTCGCCGCGCGCGAGCGTGAACAGCCGGTTGTGGTTGGGCGTCGCGCCGATGTTCCTCGGCAGCCGCTCGTAGCGGACGCGCTCGTCGCGGGCGGCGTAGTCGCGGCAGATGTCCTCGGTGGCGTCGGTGGAGGCGTTGTCGGAGACGATCAGCTCGAAGTCCTCGTACGTCTGCCCGAGCAGCGCGTCGAACGACTCGGCGAGATACTCCTCGCCGTTGTAGACCGGCAGGCCGATGCTCAGCCTGGGACGGTGGGTCATGCGGTCCTCGCTTCGGGAAGAGGGTGGGGGAGGCGGGCGCGCAGCGCCGAGCGCAGTTGCAGCCACCACACGGCCGAACCGGCGAGCGTCGCCACGCCGACGCCCCAGGCCGAGCCGACGGTGCCCGCCGCGAGCGCGCCGCCGAGGCCGCCGCCGACGTAGCAGACGGAGGCGAACAACTGGCAGCGCAGGCTGCGCCGGGCGGCGGCCAGCGCCCGCAGCCCGGCCGCGGCGCCGGTGCCGAGGCCCGCGCCCGCGACACCGAGCGTGATGGGGACGATGAGCTGGGAGGCCGAGGGCCACACCGTGCCGAGGACCAGCTCGCCGAGCCGGTCGGGCAGCAGCAGGAGCGCCGAGCCCCACGCGAGCGCCGCGAGGGCCTGCCCGCCGCCGAGGACGAGACAGAACGCGCCGAGGCGGTGCGGGGCCCGGCGCAGCACCCGGGCCGCCTCCGGCACCGTCACCAGGGACAGGCCCATCAGCACCGCGAGGAACGGCCCGAGCAGCAGTTCCGCGCCGCGCACCGCGCCGACCGCGCCGACGCCGACGATCGCGCCGAGCCCGTACGCCCGAAGCTGGCTCGCGCCGCTCAGGCTCACGTTCTCGACGAGGTAGCGGTAGCCGAGGTCGCGCTGCTCGCGCAGCCAGCCCCGGGCGCCGGACGGGACGGGCCGGATGCCGGACTGGTACCAGCCGTAGCCGGCGGCCACCGCGGCGGCGCCGCCCCACGCCAGCAGGAACGCGCCGACGCTGCCCACGCGCGCGGCGCCGACCAGCGCGGCGATCAGCACGATTCCGCACAGCAGGTCGTTGAAGAACGCCTTGCGGCCGGTGCCCGCAGCGAAGAACGCGAACCGCCAGGCGTCCTGGAGCAGCAGCGCCGGCAGCACCACGCCCAGGCACACGAACGCGGGCCCCACCCGGTCGCCGAGCGCGAGCCCGACCAGGACGCAGGCCACACCGAGGGCGCCGCCAAGACCGAGCGCGGTGCCCGTGGACCGCTTCACGGCCGAGCGCCACACGGGCTCCGGCACGCCGCTGAACCGCACGACGAGCGGATCGGTGGCGAGCCCGCGCGACACGTTCAGGACGACGCCGTACGTGACCCAGGCCAGGCTGAACACGCCGAACGCGGCGACGCCGAGCGAGCGGGCCACGTAGATGCCCACCACGAAGTTGGACATGCTGGAGGCCGCCTGGTCGGCGAGCCCCCACGACAGCCGCCCGAGCACCCCGCGCCGGATGCTGCCGCCCTCCGGCGCCGGAACCTCGGCGGGCGGGGCGCCGGTGCCCGGGATCTCGGGGCCCGGGGTCCCTGCGGGCGGGACCCCCTCGTGGGCCGGTTTCTCTTTCGTTCTCTCCCCCTCGACGGCCATGCGCCTCACGCCTTGATCAGCCCGGCGGCGGCCAGGGCGTCGGCCGCCGCGGCGACCGTCTCGAAGGGCAGCGCCGACCGCTCGGCCACATCCAGCAGGCTGTGCGCGCCGTCCGACAGGTTCAGCACCCACAGCATCGCCATCTGCGCCTGCTTCGTGTCGCTGCGCCCGCCGAGCGCGCCGTACAGGCCGCGCCGCCCCAACTGCGGCTCCCCGTAAGGACTCAGGTTCAGATAGCTGCGGTTGCGGTCCAGGAGGGCGAACGCCTCCCGGCACACGGCGAGCGTGTCCTCCAGCGACTCGGGCGCGACGAACGCCGGATCGTCGCCGGACGTGTGGTACTCCGGGTACTCCGCGTACGGCGTACGGGTCAGCGAGCCCACCGCGAGGTCGAAACCGGGCGAGCAGTACTGCCGCTCGTCATAGCCGTACGGGGTGAACTCCCGTATCTCGTGCGGGCGTCCGGACGCGGTCAGCACATGGCGCAGCACCCGGTCGATCTCCGCGTCCCCGCGCCGCGACCGCTTGTACGTCACCTGCCCCCGGTCCCCGGCGCAGGCGAGCACGAGCCCGTGCCGGACGCGCTCCACGCGCTCCCGGCTCTGGGCGAGCCAGGTGATCGCCCCGATCGTGCCCGGCGCGAACACGAACCGGTACGTGTAGTACGGCTCTCGGCGCGCCAGTTCGCGGGCGAGGAACACCGCCACGGCGACCCCGGCCATGTTGTCGTTGGCGAGCGCCGGATGGCAGATGTGCGTGGAGACCAGCACCTCGTCCGGCACCCGCCCCGGCACCACGTGCTCCGCGTACGTCAGATGCCCGTCGGCCAGCGTCGAGTCGATCCGCACCTCGTAGTCGCCCTCGGGCAGCGCGTCCAGCGTGCGCTGCGCGAGGCAGAAACCCCACCGCTCCTCGTAGTAACTCGTGCGGTACGGCACCAGATCGGGCTGGTCCGGCAGCGTGTACAGGTGCGCGCGCAGCTCCGCCAGCGGCATCGTCCGCGCCACCGGCACGCTGTAGCCGAGCACATGCAGGCTGGACGCGGCGAGGTCCACGACGCGGCGCCCGGAGGCGTCCGCGACGTAGGCGTCCCGCACGTTCCACTCCCTGGGCACCGTCCAGTCGAGGACCTGCGTGCCCGTGGGCACCTCGTGCACCGTCAGCGGGACGTACTCGCCGATGATGTCGAGGGTGGCCCGCACGCCGTCGCCCGTGATCGAGCGGCACAGCGGGTACAGCCGCTCCACGAGCGCGTGCATCTCCTCGCCGGGTGTGCTCATCGGCGCCACCGCAGGGTGTCGTCGACCGTGCCCGCGCCGGACGCCGCCCGCAGCACCGCGAGCCGCGTGAACCGCTGCTCGAACGACTCCCGCGTCAGCTTGAACTCCCGGTAGGCGTCCGCCAGTTCCCGGGCCCCGCGCGCCACGCTCCACTCGCAGGCGAAGCCCTCGACGGCCTCCCGGAAGCGGGAGAAGTCCACCCGGTAGGAGCGCGGGTCGGCGCCCGCCTCGCCGGTGATGCGGACCTTCGCCCCGTCGACGGCCCGCGCGACCTCCTCGGCGATCTCGGCGACCGTCACGTTGTTGTCCTCGGTGCCGATGTTGAACGCCCGGTCGTGGACCGCCTCGCGGGGCGCCGACAGCGCGGCCGTGAACGCGCGCGCGATGTCCGCCGCGTGCACCAGCGGACGCCACGGCGTGCCGTCGGACAGCACCAGCACCTCGCCGGAGAGCAGCGCGTGGCCGACGAGGTTGTTCAGCACGATGTCGGCGCGCAGCCGCGGCGAGAAGCCGAACGCCGTCGCGTTGCGCATGTACACCGGCGTGAAGTCGTCGTCCGCGAGCGCGTGCAGATCGTCCTCGACCCGCACCTTCGACTCCGCGTACGGCGTCACCGGGCGCAACGGCGCGTCCTCGCCGACGAGTTCGCCGCCGCCGGCCGCCCCGTACACCGAGCACGTCGACGCGTACAGGAAGCGGCGCACCCCCGCGTCACGGGCCAGGCGCGCGAGGCGTACGGAGGCGTGGTGGTTGATGTCGTAGGTCAGTTCCGGGGCGAGCGAGCCGAGCGGGTCGTTGGAGAGCGCCGCGAGATGGATCACCGCGTCCACCCCGGCGACGTCCTCGGCGGTGACGTCGCGCAGGTCGACGCGGCGCCCCGGCGGGTCGGCGGGCGCGGGGCCGAGGACGCAGTCGGCGAAGAGGCCGGAGTCGAGGCCGACGACCTCGTGTCCGGCGGCGGCCAGCACCGGGGCCATGACGGTGCCCAGGTAGCCCTGGTGGCCGGTCAGAAGTACGCGCAAGGTTCAGTCCCCCAGGTCGAGCGTGAGTTTGGTGACGGTGAACGCCTCGGCGTAGCGCGCGTGGCATTCGATACCGCGGATGCGGGCGAGCCCGAGGAACGCCTCGCGGTCGTACCAGGGGCGGTGCCGCTGCGACGGATAGTGGTCCTGGAGCAGCCGCACCTTGCGCTCCGCCGTCTGCGGTGTGAGCGGCTGGTACGTGTTCGGGCGGCCGAGGTCGCCGTCCCACTTGACGATCTCGTAGCCGAGGACGAGATGGTCGCGGAACGCGGTCGGCAGCAGCCGGGCGAGCCCCTGGTGGTCCTGGTGGGCGTCGTCGGTGCGCGGGGCGAGGATCAGGTCCGGGTCGGTGCGCTCGCGCAGCTCCTCCACGGCCGACTTCGCCTCCTCCCAGTGCGCGGGCAGCCGCCCGTCGGGCAGCTTCAGCACGGTCAGCCGCAGATCGGCCCCCGGGCAGAACGCGGCCAGCGCGGCCCGCTCCTCCCGCTCCCGCTCGCCCCCGCCGCCGGACAGCACCAGGGCGTCCACGCGCAGGCCCGGCCGGGCGGCGCACAGCGTCAGCAGCGTCCCGCCCGCGCCGATCGCTATGTCGTCGCAGTGCGCGCCGACCGCGACGACGCTGTCCAGGCCACCGGCGCCGAGGCGGATCACGCGCCCACCTCCGCGCCCGCCCGCTCCCACACGGCCCACGGGCGCTCGCCCCTGCCGTACGCGGCGTCCAGCGCGGCCCGCTCCTTGACGGTGTCGGTCGGCTTCCAGAACCCGCGGTGCTGATGCGCGACGAGCCGGCCCCGCTTGGCGAGCTGACCGCAGCCGTCGGCGACGAGGTCACCGCCCTCGGGGATGTGGTCGAAGACCTCCTGGCGCAGCACGAAGTAGCCGCCGTTCTCCCACAGCGGCAGCTCGCTGACGGCCGTGATCCCGCCGACGAGGTTGTCCTCGCCCAGCTCCACGCAGTGGAACGAGGACTGCGGCGGCACGACCATCATCGAGGCGCCCGCGTCGCGCCGCTCGAAGTTCTCGATCATCTCGGGCAGCGGTGCGTCCGTCAGCACGTCCGCGTAGTTGGCGAGGAACATCTCGTCGCCGTCCAGGTGGTGGCGCACCCGGCGCAGCCGCTCACCGATCGGCGACTCGATGCCCGTCTGCGCGAACGTGATCGTCCAGTCCGCTATGTCCGTCGACAGCAGCTCCGTACGGCCCTTGCGGAGCACGAAGTCGTTCGACGCGGTCTCCTCGTACGTGAGGAAGAAGTTCTTGATGTGCTCGGCGCCGTAGCCGAGGCACAGGATGAACTCCGTGTGCCCGAAGTGCGCGTAGTAGCGCATGACATGCCAGATCAGCGGCCTCGGGCCGACCATCGCCATCGGCTTCGGCACATCGTCGGCGGTGCCGTTGCGCATCCGCATCCCGTAACCGCCGCAGAACAGTACGACCTTCATGCCTTGACCTCGATCACGCTCAGTTCGGGGATGGGGAAGACGAGCTTGCCGCCCCACTCGTGCACGTAGGAGAGCTGCTCGACGAGTTCGTCGCGCAGGTTCCACGGCAGGACGAGGACGTAGTCCGGCTTGTCCGCGGCGATCCGCTCCGGCTCCAGGATCGGGATGCGCGTCCCGGGCGTGTACCGGCCGTGCTTGTACGGGTTGCGGTCCACGGTGTACGCGAGCAGGTCGGGGCGGACGCCGCAGTGGTTGAGCAGCGTGTTGCCCTTGCCGGGCGCGCCGTAGCCGACGACCGTCTGCCCGCGCTCGGCCGCGTCGATGAGGAACCGCAGCAGGTCCCGGCGGACCTTCGCCACCCGCGCCGAGAACTCCGTGTACCCGGACAGCTCCTGGAGGCCGGCCGCCTTCTCGCGCGCCAGCACGTCCGCGACGCGCTGCGACGGCTCGCCCGCCGCCTCCGCGGGTCGCGCCCACAGCCGGATCGAACCGCCGTGCGTGGGCAGCAGCTCCACGTCCACCAGCGTCAGACCGCCGCTGGCCAGCGCCCGGATCGCGGAGGCGACCGTGTAGTACTGGAAGTGCTCGTGGTAGATCGTGTCGTACTGGTTCTCCTCGATCAGCGTCAGCAGGTGCTGCACCTCGATCGAGACCCAGCCGTCGTCCGCGACCAGCGCCCGCAGGCCCTGCGTGAACCCGATGACGTCCGGGATGTGCGCGTACACGTTGTTGGCGACGACCAGATCGGCCGGGCCGTGCTCCGCGCGCACGCTCGCGCCCGTCTCCGGGTCGAGGAAGCGGGTCAGCGTCGGCACCCCCGCCTCGCGCGCCGCCGCGCCCACGTTCACCGAGGGCTCGATCCCGAGGCAGCGCATGCCGCGCTCCACGACGTGCCGCAGCAGATAGCCGTCGTTGCTGGCGACCTCCACCACGAACGCGTCGGCGCCGAGCGAGGCACGCTCGCTCGCGTCCGCGACGAACCGCCGCGCGTGCTCCACCCACGACGTCGAGAACGACGAGAAGTACGCGTACTCCTCGAACGTCTCCTCGGGCGAGATCAGCGGCGGGATCTGCGCCAGCCAGCACTCCGTGCACACCCGCAGATGCAGCGGGTACGCCGGTTCCGGCAGATCGAGACGGTCCGCGGCGAGGAAGCTCTCGCACGGCGGCGTCGCCCCGAGGTCGACGACGCTCTGCATCGCCTCCGAGCCGCACAGTCGGCATCGTGTCATTGGCTGTTCCCATCCCCCCTGCCCGCGCGGACGCTCCCGTCGCGGGCCTTCACCGACCGCCCCGCGATCGCGGCGCGGTACTCCTCCTCCAGGCGCGCGAGACCGACGGCCGGGCTGAAGCCCCGCGCGTAGCGGTCCCGGGCCGCCAGGCCCATCTCCTGGTTGCGGTCCGCGTCCCCGGCCAGCGCGCGGATGCCGTCCGCGAGGGACGCCGCGTCGCCGGGCCGGTGCAGCAGGCCGCTCACCCCGTCGTCGACCAGTTCGGTGAACGCGCCGTGCCCGGCGGCGACCGCCGGCACCCCGGCCGCCATCGCCTCCGCGACGACCAGCCCGAACGTCTCCAGGGCCAGCGAAGGCGCCACCACGGCGACCGCCCGCCCCACCGCGTCCCGGCAGCCGTCCGGGTCGAGCAGGCCGAGGTGGCGCACGTCGTCCCGGCCCGCCGCCCACGCCCGCACCTCGCCCGCGAGCGGCCCCGCCCCGGCCAGCGCCAGCGGTACGCCGACCCCGCCCGACGCGGCGACCGCGTCCCAGGCCGCCATCAGCAGCCGGACGCCCTTGGCCTCCGCGAGCCGCCCGAGGAACAGCACGTGCTCGCCCTTGCCGTCACGGCAGCGGCCCGGGTCCGGCACGAAGTTGTGCTTGACGCTCAGGCGCTCGGACGGCATCCCGGAGCGCACCAGCACCTCCCGCTGCGCGTGCGAGATGCAGAAGAACCGCTCCACGCCCGACCACCAGCGCCGCCGGTTGACCGTGAGGCTCACCGCGAGCGGCACCGTCGCAAGACGCGAGTCGCGGTAGCAGCCGTGCCGTACGGCGGGCAGCGGCACCGCCTTGTGCACGCACTCCGTGCACAGCCGGCCCTCACGCTGGAGCGTGCCCGGCGGGCAGACCTGCGTGTAGTTGTGCAGCGTCGCCACCACCGGCACGTCCGCGTCCGCGCACGCGGCGAGTACCGCGGGGGACAGCAGCGGGAACACGTTGTGGACGTGCACGACGTCCGGCCGCCGCGTGCGCAGCAGCTCCCTCAACTCCGTACGCACGGACGGGTTCCACGGCACGAGCAGCGGCACCGCGGCCTTCCCGGCGAGCGAGCGGCCCCCGATGTCGTCGCTGCGCCGTTCGAACATCTCGACGTCGTGGCCGGCGCCGCGCAGCAACGCCACCTCCTCGTCGACGACCCGGTTCTCCCCGCTCGGCTGCGCCGACGAGTAACGGTTGTGCACCACGAGCACACGCATGCTCAGCCCACCTCTCGATCCCGGGCCCAGCGCGGGACACGTCGTCGCGGCGCGGGCAGCGGCACGGGCACGCCCGGCGTCGCGGGAGCCGCGAGGAGCGTGGCGGCCAGCGCCAGATGCAGCAGATACGGCGAGGCGTCGCCGAGGCCCGCCTCCGTGTACGAGGAGATCGCCACGTAACTGATGAGGAAGATCGCGCACGCCCGCTGGAGCGAGGGCGGCCGCAGCAGCGCGATCCCGCCGAGGGTGAGCAGCACCGCCGCCACGATCCCGACGCCCACGAGCCCCTGCTCGTTGTAGACGGCCAGCCAGCTGTTGTCGATGGGCAGCCCGCCGAACGACTTGTCGCCGAGCCCCACCCCGAACAGCTGCTCGGCCGTCGTGCGCGGCGCCGACAGCAGCGCGTCCCACACCTTCGCCCGGCCCGTCAGGGACGTGAAGTACTCCTTGGACTGCCCGCGCAGGAACCACGCCTGGAGCGCCGACGCGAACCCGATGCCCGCGACGGCCACCACCGCCACCGCCCACACGAAGAACCGGCGGGCCGCCGCGCTCGTCAGGATCAGCGAGCAGATCGCCAGCGCCAGCCCGGCGAGCAGCCCCACCGTCGCCGTACGGGTGTGGGTCAGCGCCAGCAGCACCAGCGACGCCACGATCACCAGCGCCGCGCTCGCCCGGTCCACCTGCCGGCCCACGAGCAGCAGCACCGTCAGCCCCGTGATCACCGCCGTGTACTGGCCGATCTGCGGCGGCGTCAGCGGCCACAGCGCCCCCACGAGCCGTCCCCCGTACAGCTCGGGCATGGCCGCGCCGGGCGAGATCACGAGGCCCGCGGCGACCGAGATCAGCACCACGAAGTACATCCGGATGTGATGCCGTACGAACGTCAGGCTCCCGTCCCACCAGCGGCTCAGCAGCCACAGCGTCCCCACGAACAGCGCGAGCCGCGTGCAGCGGAACAGCGCGCCGAACCCCGACTCCAGATGGACGCTGGAGATCACGCTCGGGAGCAGCAGCAGACTCAGCAGGAACAGGAACGCGCTCGCCCGGATCCGCAGCCGCGCGTTCAGCGCGAGCGCCAGCGCGAACGCGGCGACCAGCGACCCCATCGTCACCATCTGGATCAGCGACCGGGGGATCGGCACGATCGTCTTCGCGCCGGCCGAACCCAGTGTGTTCAGCCCGAGCAGCAGCCACACGATGCCCACCCCGCGCGGCGGCGCCTGCCGCCGCGCGAGGTCCGGCTCCACCGGCATCGCCGTCACCCCTGTCACCCCCGTCATCCCCGTCATCCCACAGTCCGCGCGCGGAAGGTGCTGCCCTTGTCCTGGCCGTACGGCAGCCCCTGCCACTGCTCGACGTCGAGGACCTTGCTCGGGTCCTGTACGACGAACTTCCACGGCCCCCGGTAGGAGTTGCGCCGCCAGCGGTTGTCCTGCTTGAGCGTGATCGCCCGCGCGACCTTGTCGCCCTTGTACGGCGACCAGGACGGATACGTGCCCCAGTTGGACAGCACCGCCATCCGCTCGCACCCGCGCGTGCAGTCCAGCGCCGACTTGACCAGCACGAACCGGTTGTCGTGGATGTCGACCCGGCGCGTCTTCCACCGGCAGTCGTCGTACAGCGGCGGCTCGGCGATCCCCGGCCGCTTGCAGGAGCGCCGGTCCTTCACCAGCAGCGTGCAGTCACCGGAGGAGGTGTTGGCCGGGCTGTTGCAGAACCGGTCGGCGCTCTCCCACAGCGTGATCCCGTTCCAGTTGTTCTCCAGCAGATTGCCGCTGATGTCGATCCGGTCCGTACGGGCGCGCACGCGCGGCTCGCCGCCCGACTCCGACACGTACACCGTGCCGAACGGGAAGGGGTCGCCGCGCCGCGCCGAACGGCCGCCCTCCACCACGTTGTTGCCGCGGATCGTGTTGTTCCGCACGATCGCGTTGTAGCTGATCTCGTAGATCAGGGCCGCGCCGTCGTTCTTCTCGATCAGGTTGTCCTCGATGAGGAAGTCGTTGTTGTCGGTGTCGGCCCACAGGCCCGCGCCCCGGTTGTCGTGCACCCAGTTGCCGCGCACGTCCGCCCCGTCCACCGCCCAGAACTTGACGCCCCCGGTGCAGCCGCAGCCCGGCTTGCGGCGCTCCCAGTCGCCGGTGTTGTTGCCGGTGATCTCGTTGCCCTCGACCACCAGGTGCCGGATGGAGTCACCGGTCTTGTACGCGTTCATGCCGTACTGGCCGTTGTCGCTCAGGCAGTTGCCGCGCACCTGCTGACGGGCGCCCGCCATCAGACCCGCGCCCGAGTTCCGCGTGATGCGGGAGTGCTCGATGATCCAGCCGTCCGCCATGTCGTGGTTGACGACGCCCTCGTCGGGCGGCGCCACGAACCCGGTCACCGTCAGCCCGCTCACCCGCACGCCGGTCGCGGTGCCGCTGAGCGCGTACGCGTTCTTCCTGCGCCCGTCGAGGACCGCGCCGGGCGCCCCGAGATAGCGGTCGCCCTTCTTCGGGAAGACCTGCGCGTACCGCTCGGCCTCCAGCCGGTGCCGGCCCGGCGCCAGCCAGAACGTCGTCCCCGGCGGGCTCTGCTTCGTCTTCGCCGCCAGATCGCCGACCACCGCCGGATCGACCCGGACCGCGCCCGCCGGCGGCTTCGCGTACCCCGCCGGGGGCTTCGCGCACACCCGCGCCGCCGCCGGCCGCGCCCCGGACACGGTCGGCGACGCGCTCGGCCTCGCCGCCCGCCCGTCGTCGTCCTTCGGCGAGTCCGTGCACCCGGCCACCGCCAGCGCGGCCAGCGTCAGCGTCACCGCCCACGCCCCGCGCGCCCTCTTGCCCCCCACGCGTCCCCCTACCGGCCGAACCTGAGCACCGTCGTGAACTCCCGCGCGCTGTCGGAGAATCCGGTGCCTATGAGCGTCACGGCCGCCTCCTTGCGCCCGAACCCGGGGGAGTACCAGCCGAGCGGCGGCGCGCTCTCGCCCCGGTGCGCCCGCCACGCGAGCGCGTCCGGCAGGTCGAGCACCGCGCGGCGCTCCTCGCCGTCCGCCCGCCAGGTCAACAGGGCGCGCTCGTCCGTGAGTTCGGCCGCGATGTCGGGCCCGAGGTGGAAGGCGAGCCGCAGCGGGCGGCGCGGGCCCCCGGCCACCGTGTCGACGATCCGCAGCTCCTGCTCCGCGCCCGTCAGCTCAACCCGGCGCCGGTGCGTGCTCGGCGCGTACCCGTCGTGCTCGGCGCTCCAGCGCTGCACGTCCCCGGACGTCTCCGCCGCAAGGACCCGGCTGCGCGCGTGCCGCGTCCACAGGAACGGGCCGCCCGACACGGACTGGTCGGTGCCGTCCAGCTCCAGCGTGCTGTGGCCGACCGTGGAGCGGAAGTAGGACCGCCACGCGGGCTGCCCGTGGTAGCAGTACGTGCCCGGGTCCGCGAGCACGTCCACGCCCGCGTGCCGCACCTCCACCGACAGGGCGTCCGCGTGGGCGTGCGCCGCGATCGACAGGAAGCCGTGCGGGCCGCCGTCGCACCGGCACCAGATCTCCCCGGAGCCGGAGCCGGAGCCGTCGCCGTCGCCGGAGCCGTCGCCGACGCCGGAGTCCGAGGCAGCGCCCGCGCCGGAGTCCGCGCCGGAAGCCGGGTCCGCCGTGCGTAGGATCGTCAGGCCCGCGTCCGCGAAGTGCGCGGGGCGCTCGGCAGGCCGGGTCACCGCGGGCGCCCCCGGCACCTCGGCGTACCGCCGGACCAGCGCGGCCAGCAGCGGCGTGCGCACATCCGTGCCGGGCACCGCGGGCCACCACGGGCGGCGCCCGAAGACCGCCTCCCCGGTGAGCAGCAGCGAACCCCAGCGGTCGCTGTCCTCGCCGTCGAGGACGAGCCCGTACCCGTCGTCGGCGTCGCCCTGCCGGGGCGGCCGCAGCCGCGCATCGACCACCGCGGCCAGCGCGTCCGTCATCCGCACCAGCACCAGCCGCAGCGTCACCGGCACCGCCACGCCCGCCGCGTCCGCCTCCGCGAGCGCCGCGAGCCCCAGCTCGAGGACGAGGCCGTGGTACTCGGAGGCCAGCTCCCGGTTGACCCCCGAGAGGTAGGTGTTGGCCCGCAGCCGGCGCTCCAGCAGCCGCAGCGCCGCAGCGCCCCGGCGCCGCGAGTCGGGGAACCAGTCGAAGGCGCAGGACGCGGCGAACTGCCCGGCCGCCTCCGCGATCACATGGTTGTTCGCCGAGGAGCCCCGGCTCGGGAACGCGGCCAGCCAGCGCTGGTGGTGCCAGATCTGCTCCCGCGCCACCGGGTTGTCCTCGAACAGCTCCGCCGCGCCGGACCAGCCGTCGAGCAGCCGTCGCACCCACACCCACGAGATCAGCCGGATGCCCAGCTCGATGCCGCTGACCCAGTGCACCCCGCGCAGCGGCGGGTTCGCCGCCCACCACGAACGCAGCAGATCCGCGACGCGGCGCGCGTAACGCTCGTCACCGGTCAGCGCGTACGCGGCCGCCAGCACCGTGAGCGTGTGGTGGCGCGAGGGCTCCCAGATCTGCTTGATGTCCCCGCACGCCTCCTCGTCCCGGTACGGCACGTCGAACGCGTAGCCCTCCGGCGCCCGCCGCCCGGTCTTCGGGTCGAGGAACCAGTCCGGGTCCGCGAGATCCTCCCGCGCCACCCCGAAGAACGTGCCGTGCCCGAGCAGCAGCCGGTCCGCGTCCTCCACCAGCCGCTTCACCGCGTCCGCCGGCACCGCCGCGAGCGCCCCCTCGGGCAGCACCGACGTGAACCGGGCGCCCGCGACCGCCGGCGCCCCGGGCCGCGTCGCGCGCCAGCGCCGCCTGCGCAGCGCGTCCCCGGCCCGGCCGCCGATCTCGCCCGGACCCATCCGCGACAGCCGGCGCAGGTACCAGCCCGCGCCCATCGTCATCGCGGCCCCGCCAGGGTCACCGGGGCGCCCGAGGCCAGCGAGGTCTGCACCGCGAGCGTCGCGGCCGTCGTCGCCACCAGCGACTCCAGCGGCACCGGCATCGGCCCGCCCGTACGCACCGCCCGTACGAACGCCGCGAGTTCGGCCTCCTGCCCCTTGTCCCGCGCCTTCGGCATCCGCGAACTCACCCACCGCTTACGCCCGTACACCGACGCCCGTACGAAGTCGTCCAGGCGCAGCGCCTTGCCGTCCGCCACCAGGTCCAGCGTCTCCTTCGGCAGGCTCGCGGGGCCCGACGTGACGTAACTGAGCGTCGCCGTCGAGCCGTCGGGGTAACGCAGCACGATCTGGAGGTCCTCGCCGCCCGCGCCCGCGACCGCGTACACGGAGACCGGGTCGGCGCCGACGAGATGGCTCGCGGTGTCCACGAAGTGGCCGCCCTCACCGGCGAACCGGGTGCCCTCCGTGCCCTGGCGCAGATACCAGCTCCCGTGGTCGAGGCGGCCCGCGTTGATCAGATAGCGCAGGCTCGCCGGGCCCGTCCGGGCGCCGAACCGGTCGTGCGCCTCGCGCAGCAGCGGCGCGAAACGGCGGTTGAAGCCGACCTGGAGCCGGTCGTTGCCCGACTCCTCGACGGCCGCGAGCACCGAGGCCAGCTCCTCCTCGCTCAGCGCCAGCGGCTTCTCCACGAAGACCGCCTTGCCCGCCAGCAGCGCCTTGCGCGTCAGCTCCGCGTGTGAGCTGTGCCGGGTCACCACGAAGACCGCGTCGACGGCCTTGTCGCCGAGCACCGCGTCCAGGTCCGTGGTGGCGTGCGCGAAGCCGAACTTGCGCTGCGCGTTCGCCGCGGACAGCGCCGTCGTCGTCACCACCGTCGACAACGTCACCCCGGCGCGCTGCGCGAGGTGCGGCAGCAGCATCGACGACGCGTAGTTGCCCGCGCCGACGAACGCCAGCCGCACCGGCGAGTTCGTCACGCGCGCGGGCGCCGCGCCGCCGGACGGGCGGCGCACGGCGGGCACCACCAGCTCGGGCGCCTGTGCCGCGACGGGCTCGGCGGCCGGCCCGCCCGGGTAGCGGAACAGCACCGCCACCGCCTTCAACCCGCCGTCCTTCAGGCTCCCGTACGTCTCGACCGCGTCCGCGAACTCCGCGACATGCGACACGAGCGGCTCCACGTCGACCCGGCCCCGGGCCATCAGATCGAGGAAGCACGCGAGGTTGCGCCGCTCGGTCCAGCGCACGTACCCGATGGGGTAGTCGCGGCCCTCCAGCTCGTACTCCGGGTCGTAGCGCCCGGGGCCGTAGCTGCGCGAGAAGCGGACGTCCAGCTCCTTCTCGTAGTACGCGTTCCACGGCAGGTCCAGACGGCACTTGCCGATGTCGACGACCCGGCCCCGGTCCCGGCACAGCCGCGCGGCCAGCTCCACCGGCTCGTTGCTGCCGCCGCCCGCCGCCAGATACACCTGGTCCACGCCGTGCCCGCCGGTCAGCTCCGCGACCGCCGCCTCCACCGCCGCCGCACCCGGATCGCCGACCGCCGCCGCGCCCAGCCCCTCCGCCAGCGCGCAGCGCACCGGGTCCGGGTCCACGCCCACCACCCGCACCCCGGCCGCCGTCAGCAACTGCGCCACCAACTGCCCGATCAGACCGAGCCCGATGACGAGCGCCACCTCACCGAGCTGCGGCTCGCCCTGCCGTACGCCCTGCAACGCGATCGAGCCGACCGTGCCGAACGCCGCGTGCCGCTCGTCGAGCCCGTCGGGCACGCGCGCGTACAGGTTCTTCGGGACCCAGTTCACCTCGGCGTGCAGCGCGTGCTCATTGCCCGCGCACGCCACCACGTCACCGACCGCGACGTCGTCCACCCCGTCACCGACCTGCTCGACGACCCCGCACAGCGAGTAGCCCAGCGGCGTGTACGAGTCGAGCTTGCCCATCACCTTGCGGTAGGTCGCCGGCACGCCGTTCGTCGCCACGCTCTGCATGACCTTGGCGACCTGGTCGGGGCGCGAACGGGCCTTGCCCAGCATCGACATGCCGGCCTCGGACACCTTCATCATCTCGGTGCCCGTGGAGATCAGCGAGTACGCGGTCCGCACCAGCACCCCGCCCGGCTTGCACCCCGGCACGGGCACGTCGAGCACCGCCAGCTCGCCGCTCTTGTAGTTCTGCACTACCTGCTTCACCCGAACTCCTTGCGAAAAGTCACGCCGACAGCCGTGCGGTGTGCCCGGCCCCCGAGGTCGCGTCCCGATACCAGTGCTCCAGCGTCAGCACATGCCACAGATGCTTGGAGTAGTCCGCCTGTCCCGCCGCGTCCTCGGCGACCATCCGCCGCAGCGCGTCCCGGCGCAGGAACCCGGCGCGCACCAGCTCGCCGTCCTCCACCACCTCCCGCACCAGCGGCGCGAGATCCCGGCTCATCCAGGCCCGCAGCGGCGCGCTGAACAGACCCTTGGGCCGGTGGACGATCTCGTGCGGCAACACCGTCTCCGCCGCCTGCTTCAGCACCGCCTTGCTCTGCCGCCCGGCGATCTTGCGCTCGCCCGGCACCGCGAACGCCGCCTCCACCACGTCCACGTCCACGTACGGCACCCGCACCTCGGTCGACGCCGCCATGCTGGAGCGGTCCGTGTACGTCAGGTTCAGGCCCGGCAGGAACATCCGCGCGTCGCCCAGGCACATCCGGTTGACGAAGTCGTCCAGGTCGTTGTCCTCGTAGACCGCCGCGTGCTCACCCAGCACGTCGTCGACCGCGCCCGCGAGATCCGGGTCCACCAGCGACACCAGCTCGCCCCGGTCGTACATCGTGTAGCTGCGCCGGAACGCCGTCTCCTCCGGCAGCTCCGCGAACGACAGGAACCGCTTGGCGAACCGCACCGACCGGTACCCGCGCCGCGCCGACGCCACCGGCAGCCGGTCCACGACCGCCGACACGCCCCGCCGCACCGGGCGCGGCACCCGCTGGTAGCGCAGCGCGATCAGGTTCGCCAGATGCTTGCGGTAGCCCGCGAACAGCTCGTCCGCGCCCATCCCCGACAGCATGACCTTCACGCCGGCCTCCCGGGCCGCCGAACAGATCAGGAACGTGTTGATCGCCGCCGGATCACCGATCGGCTCGTCCAGGTGGTACGTCATCCGGGGCAGCAGGTCGAGGACGTCCGGCGCGATCTCGATCTCGTGCAGATCCACGCCGAACCGCTCCGCGACCTGGCGCGCGTAGCGCAGATCGTCGGGCATCGCCTCGAACTTGGCGTCCTCGGCCCGGAACCCGATCGTGTAGGCGGAGATCCCGGGCTGCTCCCGCGCGGCCAGCGCCGTCAGATAGCTGGAGTCCAGGCCCCCCGACAGGAACGTCGCCACCGGCACGTCCGCCAGCAGATGACGCCGCGTCGAGTCCTCCACGACCGCCGCCAGATCCACGCTCTCCCCGGCCCGCGCCCGCTCCTGCCCGGCCGCCGCGACCGCCTTCAGGTCCCAGAACCGGCCACGCTCCTCACGCCCGTCCGGCCGGATCCGCAGCCAGCTCCCCGGCGGCAGCTTCTCCGCCCCGGCCAGCGCGCACCGCGAATCGGGCACCCAGTAGTACAGGAGCGACGCGACCAGCGCCGCCGGATCCACGCCCAGGCCGCCGACCGCGGCCGACAGCGCCTTCAGCTCCGAGGCGAACACCAGACCCGGGCCGCGCCGCAGCAGGAACAGCGGCTTGATGCCGAGCTGGTCGCGGACGAGGACCAGCTCACCGGTCCGCTCGTCGAAGACCCCGAACGCGAACATGCCCCGCAGCCGGGGCAGCGCGTCCGTCCCCCAGCGCCGCCACGCCTCCAGCAGCACCTCCGTGTCCGACGTGCCGCGGAAGCGCACCCCGGCCGCCGTCAGCTCGGCCCGCAGCTCCGGCGCGTTGTACAGCTCCCCGTTGTACGTGAGGACCAGCCCGTCGCGGACCATCGGCTGGGCGCCCGTCTCCGACAGGTCGACGATGGCCAGCCTGCGGTGCCCGAGATGCACCTCGCCGTCCGCCAGGGCATGGCTGTAGCGGCCGCTGCCGTCGGGGCCCCGGTGGGCGAGGGTGTCGGTGAGCCGGTCCGTGACGATCTTGCCGTCCGGCCACCGGTACGTACCTGCGATGCCGCACATGACTACCGCGCCTCCTGGTCGTTGTCCTGGACCCGCGCGGCCCACATCGGCTGGCGCTCCGCCCGCCGCCGGCCCGTCCCGGTCGGGCGCGGGGGACGCTCGCCCGGGCCGCGCAGCGCGGTGTGCAGCCCGTCCCACAGCGTGCCGTCCGTGCGGTCCCGCGGATCGGGGTCCACGAGGACCACGCCGCTCACCGCGATCCGCTGGTCCGCGAGCTGCCGCGCCACCGTGTGCAGCCAGGCCGCGCTGCCGTGCCCGGCCCGCACCACCAGCACCGTGCGCGTGCCCAGGTACCGCAGGTCCGTCCACGCCGTGCCCGGCGCCACCGAACCGACGCCGACCCGCCGCTCCTGCGCGGGGATCGCGCCGACGCTCTCGCCGCCGATCACGGGCGGATCGCCGGCCTTGGCGCGCCGGTCCGCGAGCTGGGTGCCCGGCAGCCCGTCCACGACCGACACCGGCCCGTCCGCCGCGAGCGCCCGCGCGAGGTCCAGCGCCAGCTCCCCGGTCTGCCGCGCGCAGCCCAGCTCCAGCAGCGACACCTGCTCCGGCGCGCCGCGCACCGTACGGGCCAGCGTCGCCGTCAGCCGCTGCCGTGACAGCCGCGTCCGGCCCCGCCGCCACGGCAGGAGGGAGCGCGGCGCCAGCTCCGCGAGGACCGACGCGCCCAGATGCGTGGCGATGTCCCGGCGCAGCACCGGCCGGTCCGCGACGACCACGCCCACGGCCGCCAGCGCGAGCCCGAGCGCGAGGCCCAGCGCAAGACCCACGGCCGCGTCCGTGGCGGCCGTCCGCGCCAGTGAGTGCTTCACGGGACGGGCCTCGTCCACGATCTGCGTGCCCGCGACCACCTGCGGCGTGCCCGTACGGGCCTCCGCCGCCCGCTGGTCGAAGTCCGCGATCCGCGAGTTCAGTTCGGCGCGCCGCGCGAACAGCGACTCGACGCCCGCCGACGCTCCCGGGTCGTTCTGCGCGGAACCGTCCCCGATCTCCTTGTTGACCTGGGCGAGTTCACCGCGCATCCGGTCCCGCTGCTCCAGCAGCGCCTTGGACTGCGCCTGCGCGCTCTGCCGCATCCGCCGTACGTGGTCCGCGACGAACGCCTTCGCCAGCGCCCTGGCCCGCGCGACCGCCTCGGACTGCGTCGCCGCCGTCACGTCGATCTGCATCAGATTGTTCGTCAGGCCCGTGCCCCGGTAGTCCTTCATGAACGTCTCGGGGTCCTCGGAGGAGTGCACGCTGTGCAGCGCCGCCCGCGCGATCCGCGTCGTCCCCAGCAGCGCGACGTCCGTACGGATCAGCGTGCCGGTGTCGTTCGGCTGGTCCTCCTGGTGCGCGACCAGCACCTTCGTCACCGCCGCCGGGGGTGCCGGCAGCAGCACCGCGAGCGCGAGGCCGATCAGCACGCCGAGGACGGCCGCGCCGCCCCACAGCCTGCGCCGCCTGCGCACCGCCACCACCAGGCCCTGAAGGTCGAACAGCGGGGGGACCGCCGACGACTCGGGTGTCGTGCTCTGGCTCACGCCGAACCTCCCGTCGCGTGGCCGCGCACCGCGAGCGCCGGAGCGCCCTCGGCCGCCCGGCCCGCGGACTTCGTCGGACGGGCCTGCACGGCCCCGGCGACGACGACGCCCACGACCTCGTGCCCGCCGTCCGCGCACGCCTCGGCGATGCCCGCCAGTTCCTCCGCCGTCCAACTGCCCGCGCTCAGCACGACCAGCGCGCCCGACTCGGTCTCCCGGTCCGGCACCGTCGGCCGCGCCACGGACACCTGCACCGGCCGCAGCAGCGGATCGTTCCTGCCCTCGGCGGCGAGCTGCTCGGCGGCCCGTACGGCGATGTCGTCGCCGTCCGGCACCACCAGCAACAGCCGTCTGGGCGGCGGCAGTTGCTCCCGCAGCCGCGTGCACACCCGCTTGTAGCGGATACGGCGGCCCGCCTCGTCGCCCGACTTCGGCGGCGCCGGCAGGTCCCACCGGCTGTCGAGGCCGAGCAGCCCCCGCACCCCGCGCTCACGCGTCCGGCGCGTGCCGCGCTCACCCGGCACGTCGACCGTGCCGAGGACCGTCGAGCCGAGCGCCGCCGCGATCTGCTGCTCGCTCCGCAGCCGCCGGTTCGTACGGGCCGCTGCCACATGCCCGATCAGCGCCAGCAGGAAGAACAGCAGCGCGCCGCCGCCGACGAGCTGCACGCGCGTGGGCGGTGCCTCACCGGTGGGCGCGGGCGCCGGACCCATCACGACAAGGCCCGCCTTGACCGACGCCGGGTCGGCCTCGTCGAGCTTCTTCATCGCGTCCTGGAGCGTCGAGCGCAGCTTCTCCAGCTCCGTGCGCGCCTGCACGCTCTCCACCGTCCGGCCGGGGTCGGCGGCCTGCGCCAGCTCCGTGATCCTCCGGTTGGTCTGCGCGACCTTCTTGCGCAGCTCCTCCGGGCTCGTCGACGCGGCGGTGTCCGCCGTGCCGGTGCCGCCCGCCGTGATCCGCGCCGAGAACGCCACGAACTGCTGCGCCAGCGTGTCCGACAGGCGCTGCGCGCGGCGCGGGGTCTCGGCCGTGCCGGACAGCGTGATGATGTTGCCGTCGGCGGCCTTCGCGGTGACGCGGTCGCGCAGCTCCTTGGCGTCGACGCCGCTCCAGTGCAGCCGCGTGGCGACCCGCTCGACGACCGCCGAACTCGTCGCCACGTTCACCTGCGTCATCAGCTCCCGCTCCTCCCACTGCCCCGGGAGCAGCACGGAGGCCGACGCCGTGTAGCGCGGCGGGAACAGCAACGACGTACCGAACCCCGCGAGCGCGCCCACCAGCGCGATCACGACCAGCAGCCGCCACCGCCGGCGCAGAATCCGCCCCACTGTCGCCAGGCGGATCGTGTCCTCGTTCAACGCCGCTGCCTCTTCCCCGTACGTGCCGTGCCGCCGCCGCCCGCCATGGCCGCCTCGTACGCGGCGAGCAGCGCCGCCTGCGAGTGCTGCCACGACAGTTCGCCGCCGACCCGCTCCTGGCCGATCTTGCCCATCCGGGCCCGCCGGTCGGGGTCGTCGAGCAGCGCCGCGATCAGCGCGGCGAACTCCCGCTCGTCGTCGCCCTGCGCGTACAGGGCCGCCTCGCCCGCCGACACCTTCGCCTCGCGCAGGTCGAAGGAGACGATGGGCTTGCCCATCGCCATGTACTCCAGGACCTTGTTCATCGTGGAGACGTCGTTGAGCGGGTTGCGCGGGTCGGGGGACAGGCACACGTCCGCCGTGGACAGGTAGCGCACCAGGTCGGCGTCGGGGACGCGCCCGGTGAACTCCACCCGGTCCGACAGGCCGAGCGTGCGCGACAGTTCCACCATCGCCTCGAACGCGTCACCCGCGCCGACGAACACCGCGTGCCAGTCGTCGCGGTCCTGCTCGTCCCGGAGCCGCGCCAGCGCGCGCAGCGCGTAGTCCACGCCGTCCTGCGGGCCCATCACGCCCAGGTAGCACAGTAGATGGGGCTTGCCGCGCTTCAACTCGGGCTCCGGCGGCACCGGTTGGAAGCGGTCCGTCTGCGGCGCGCTGCGCACCACGAACACGTCCTCGGGCCGCTGCCCGCCCCGGCGCACCGCGACCCGCTTGTAGCTCTCGTTGGTGGCGATCACGATGTCCGCCGCCTTGTACGTCATCCGCTCCAGCGCGCACACACCCCGGTACAGCAGGTCCTGGCCCCGGTCGAAGCGCGACAGATACAGCTCCGGTACGAGGTCGTGCTGGTCGAACACGAAGCGGGCGCCGCGCCGCTTGAGCCACAGCGCGGGCAGGAACAGCAGGTCCGGCGGGTTGCACGCATGCACCACGTCCACCGGGCCGACCTTGCGGGCCAGCCGCATCGTGTGCCACAGCGCGGAGCCGTACTCACGCGCGTACCCGGAAGGGCCGCCCGTCGCCGCGCGCAGCGGGTAGCGGTGGATGCGCACGCCGTCGATGACGGCCTCCGCCTCCGTGTCCCGCTTGCCGCCCTGCGGGCAGATCACGTCGACCTGCCAGCCGGCGTCGCGCAGCGTCGTGCACTCCTGCCACACCCGCCGGTCGAAGGGCACCGACAGGTTCTCCACGAGGATCAGCGCGCGCCGGCCGTGCCGGGCGCCGTTCGATTCACCAGGCAAGGCCCACGTACCCCGGCTCGGTCCGGCGCGCGTCGGCGTCGGGAAGGTGGACGAGGTCGACGATCACCGGCGCGGCGCCGTGCGGCAGCGCCGCGAGGACCGCCGGGTCCTTGGTGCCGACCAGGCACACCTCGGCGTGGTCGAGCACCTCCTCCACGGAGTCCGCGAGGAGCTGCGCGAGATGCGGCAGCCGCGTCTCGATGTACTCCCGGTTGGCGCCGATGAGCCGCGACAGGCTCACGTTCGCGTCATGGATGCGCAGGTCGTAGCCCTTGCCGAACAGGCGCTCCGCCAGCTCCACGAGCGGCGACTCGCGCAGGTCGTCGGTGCCCGGCTTGAACGACAGGCCGAACAGGCCGACCCGCCGCTTGCCGGTCCGCTCGACCAGCTCCACGGCCCGTTGCAGATGCGCCTCGTTGGAGGTCAGCACGTGCGCGAGGATCGGCACCGACACGTCGGCGCGCTGCGCGGCGTGCACGAGGCTGCGCAGGTCCTTGGGCAGGCACGAGCCGCCGAACGCGAACCCGGGCCGCAGATAGGCCGGGCTGATGTTGAGCTTGCGGTCGGCGAGGAAGACGTCCATCACCTGGTGCGAGTCCACGCCGAGCGCCTGGTAGACGGCTCCCAGCTCGTTGGCGAAGCCGATCTTCAGGCCGTGGAAGGCGTTGTCGGCGTACTTGATGGCCTCGGCCGTCGGGATCGACACCCGGAACACCTCGCCGGGCAGGTCCTTGTAGAGCGCGGCGACCACGTCACCGCTCGCCGCGTCCAGCTCGCCGATGACGGTCTTCGGCGGGTCGAAGAAGTCCCGCACGCTGGTGCCCTCGCGCAGGAACTCCGGGTTGACCGCCACCCCGAGGTCGACGCCCGCGGTCGCGCCGACGGCCTTCTCCAGGAGCGGCACCAGCAGGTTCAGGCAGGTCCCCGGCAGCATCGTGCTGCGGAAGACCACGGTGTGGCGCCCGCCGCGCTCGGCGAGCGCCTCGCCTATCTCCTCGGTGACCCGCTCCAAGTAGGTCGTGCACAGGCTGCCGTTGGGCTCCGACGGCGTGCCCACGCACACCAGCGACACCTCGCTGTGCGCGAGGGCGTCCCGTACGTCGGTGGTCGCGCGCAGCGCCCCCGTGCGCACGACGTCGGCGATCAGCTCGCCGATCCGCTCCTCGACCACGGGCGCCTTGCCGTCGTTGACCAGGTCCACCTTGACCTGGTTGACGTCGACCCCGACGACCTCGTGCCCCATCCCGGCCAGACACGCGGCTGACACGCAGCCCACGTACCCGAGCCCGAAAACGCTGATCTTCATGACGCGTCCTTCCCCCCAAGCGGGCCTCGCCGGCCCGATATCCGCGCACGGGCCGGTGTCCGGCCCCCGCGCATCAGTACGCCCCTTGCCCGTGGAGCACCGCACGCAGCGTCTTCCACAAGATCACGGTGTCCAGGGCGAGCGACCAGTCCTCCACGTACCGCAGGTCGAGGCGGACAGCCTCCTCCCACGGCAGGTCGCTGCGCCCGCTGATCTGCCACAGCCCGGTCAGCCCCGGCTTGACCAGCAGCCGCCTGCGGATGTCGGGGTCGTACGACGCCGACTCCTCCGGCAGCGGCGGGCGCGGGCCGACGAGCGACATCGACCCGGTGAGTACGTTGAAGAGCTGCGGCAGTTCGTCGATCGAGTACCGGCGCAGCACCGAACCGACCCGGGTCACCCGCGGATCGCGGCGCATCTTGAACAACACGCCCGCGCCCTCGTTGAGTTCGGCCAGTTCGGCGCGGGCCTGGTGGGCGCCGGTGACCATCGTGCGGAACTTCCAGATCGTGAACTCCCGGCCGTCCTTGCCGACGCGGCGCTGACGGTAGAACGCCCCGCCGCGGCTGTCGGTGACGACGAGCAGCGCCACCGTCGCCATGAGCGGCGCGAACAGCAGCAGCAACAGCGCCGCGCCGAGCCGGTCGACGACGCCCTTGATGGCGCGCCGGCCGCCGGTGAAGGCGGGCATGCTCAGGCGCAGCAGCGGTATCCCGAGCACGGCGTCGATGTGCAGCCGGGGGCCCGCGACCTCCATCAGGACGGGCGCCACGACCATGTCGGCGTCGCTGCCCTCCAGGTTCCACGCGAGGCGCTGGAGCCGGTCGGGCGTCCAGTGCGGGTCCGGGGTGACGGCGACGACCCGGTAGCCGTCGCGCCGCACGTGCCCGGCGACATCGCTGAGCCGCCCGACGACGGGTACGCCGTCCAGCAGATCGCTGCCCACGCCGTGCCCGTCCGGCGTGCACACCGCGGCCACCTGCCAGCCCAGGTGCGGGAACTTGCGGGTACGCGTGATCAGGTCGCGGACGGTCTCCGGGCTGCCGGCGGCGAGCACGGGCCTCAGGCACAGGCCGTCCTTGCGCTGCCGGTGCAGCCACAGCCGCAGCACGTACCGCTCGGTCATGGTGACGAGCGCGATCGCCGGGATCGCCACGAAGATCCACAACTTGATGTTGCGCGAGGTCAGGGCGATGCCGCCGAGCGCCAGCACGACGGTCGCCGTGAACAGCGACCGGCCGAGCCTGCGGAACTCCTCGGCGCCCTGCCCGAGCACGGCCGGCGCCCACGAGCGGCTGACCGCGAGCGCCCCCAGCACCAGCAGTTCGGTGCCGAAAGCGAGAATTCCCCATTTCTCGTGCCAGTTGGCCGCGTCACGCGCCCCGAAGAAATTGCCGATCGACGCCACCACCAGGGCGGTCGCCACGGTATCGCTGGTGATCACGGTACGTCTGTACCGCTGCTCCCAGTCATGTGCGGGATGGCTGATGACCCCGTCCGCCATGTTCCCGCGCGCCGAAGGAAAAGGGCCTACTAATCCCCCCTGCCGCACAGAACCCCCCTGGTCCCCAGTGGTCCGACGTGCTCGCCTGACAACGTTCCTCCCCCCGGGAGGCCCCCGCCCCCCGCGCTGTCCTTCCCCCCGGGAGGCCCCCGCCTCCCGCGCCCGCGCCGTTCTTCCCCCGGGAAGGCCCCCGCCTTCCCGCGCGTGACATGACGGCTCACGGGGCCGATGGGCCCCGGAATTCCTCCCGCGCTCGAAGTCCCCCCGGAGCGCCGGGAATTGATCACCCCCATGTCCGGCTCCGAGGGACCTCGAAAACGGTGTCCCACGGCGCCCGACCTATTGATCATTCACGCTCCGCAGGTGCTCGATCACCCGGAGCACGGTCAATCTAGACCATCGAAGCCGCGTTGAAGAGTGGATGTGTGGAATTTGTGTTCAAGCTTGGGCGACGGCAAACGGTTGCTGCGCTCGTGGGGCGGCCACAGCAGCCCCACGAGGCTGTGAACTGCGGTGGGACAGTGGGGGAGTGGGCCCCGGCGCACGGGGCGCACAGGGGGCGGGAAGCGGAAGCGGATCGCTACCGGAAGCCCCGCGCGCCGCCCTGCGGGCCCGGTCGCAGGGGGCGCACACACGCGAAGGACGCCGCCCGGCAGCGGGCGGCGTCCTCGTGGGAAATGGCTTCAACTATGGCGCGATATCGACCTTTTGACGGGCGATCAGGGCGTCAGGGCCGTTCGTCGGGCCCGGGGTCGGGCCTGGAGTGCCGGGCCTTGGACGTCAGCGCCGGGACGTCAGCCCCCCTCCGGGGCGCGTCAGGCCCGATCCGCGGGCGCGCCCGACGCACCCGTACCGCGCGCGCCACCCGCCGCGCGCCCCCGGGGCGGCAGCGTCTCGCCGCGGATCGTGCGCGGCGCCGGCTCCTCGGGCGCGTAACGGTCCTTGCGGCGCAGCGCCTTGGCCTCCGCCCTGAGGATGCGCGCGGAGCGGCCCGCGTTCCGCGCGAGGTCGGGGAGCTTCTTCGCGCCGATGAGCAGCACGAGCAGGATCAGTACGAGCCCCAGTTCGCTGATGCCGAACACGTCAGTCCTCGCCTCCGTCGTCACCCTCGTCGTCGCCCTCGAAGAAGTCGCCGACCTCGTCCACGACCTCGGCGGCGACCATACCGCCGACGACGCCCACCGCGAGCCCCGCGGCCCCGGCCGCCACCGCCGTGCCGACGCCGGGCCCGGAACGGTGCGTGCCGTGGGCGCCGGCGTGCGGGCCGTAGGGGTCTCCATGCGCGCCGTGGTGCGGGCCGTAGGCGTCCGCGTGCGTGCCGTACGGGTCGTGGCCGCCGTGTCCGTACGCCGCGTGCGACGCGTACGCCGACCGGTGTTCGAGCAGCGCCTCGATCCAGCCCTCCACGCGCGCGTTCCAGTCGTTCCGGCCCGCGTCCTCGTGCGCGACCGTGAACCGCGTGACCGTGTCGTGCCCCGCCGAGAACAGGCCACCGCGCTTGTCGGCCTCCAGGACGACGTCCATGCCGCCCGGCGTCGTCAGGAACGTCAGCTCGACCTCGTTCAGGGCGTGCGCGTACCGCGGCGCCGGGGTCAGCTCGATCTCCTGGTAGAACGGCAGTTGCTGGCCCGTGCCCCCGATCCGGCCCAGCTCCAGGTCCGCCGAGCGGAACCCGAACCCGAGCTGCCCGAACGCCTCCAGGACCGCCTCCTGCACGGGCAGCGGCGCCACCGTCAGCGGGTCCAGGTCGCCCTTGTCGCGCGCGCCGGACACCGAAAGCTCCGTGCGCACCCCGAGGACGATGCCGAGCGGCTGCCCGTACAGCTCCGTCACGGGCGTCTCCCAGGGCAGGCGGAGCGTGAACGGAACGGTCCGCGTCTCCTCGGCGGCCAGCCGGAAGCCGCCGCCCACCAGGTGCCGGTCGAAGCCGACCGCGCCGTGCGCCTCGCCGTCCTCGTGCTCGGCCTCCACCCGCGCCACCAGCTCCAGCGCGATGTGCTCGATCTGCACGTCGGCGCCGCCGCCGCGCAGCCGCACCTCACCGCTCAGCGCGCCGCCGGGCAGGGCGGGGCCGGGGTCGAGCACGGTGTCGAGGGTGGGGCCGCCGACACCGAGCGAGCCGAGCAGTCGTTTGAACACCATCGTGGCGTCCGCTCCTCTGGGGGTTGTTCCGTCGTCGTGGGTCATGCCGCCGTCCGCGCGGGCGCGGGACGTGTGAGGGGCGGCGGGCTCCCGGAGAGGGCGCGCGCCCCGCGTTCTACAGGCATGTAGAGCATAGGGGGCGGTGCGCTCCGGCGCGCCCGGTCACCGACGGGTTCACGCCGTTCGGCCCTGTTCAGGGGGGGGCGGGCGGTTGCCGGGCTCCTCCCGTAAGAGAACCGTCAAGGCCGCCCGCACACCCGTACGGAAGGCGTCAACGGCGTTCGGATCGGGCCCCGGGCCGGGTTCTGCTCTTGCTGTCCGATCCCGAACCCCGACACCCAGGGAGCACACGATGGCCGACGTGGCCTTCGTCGTCACCACGCTCGCGGTCTTCGCGCTGGTGGCACTCGTCGCCAAGGGGGCGAGCAAGCTGTGACCGCCGAGAACATCGTCGGCCTCGTCGTGGCCGTCGCCCTGCTGGGCTATCTCGTCCTCGCCCTGCTGTACCCGGAGAGGTTCTGAACCGTCATGAGCCCCCTCCTCGCCGCCGCGCTCCAGTTCCTCGCCCTCGTGGCGGCCCTCGCCCTCGCCCACCGCCCCCTCGGCGACCACATGGCCCGCGTCTACAGCGGCGACCGCCATCTGCGCGTCGAGAAGTGGATCTACCGGGGCATCGGCGCCGACCCCGACACGCGGATGCGCTGGCCCGCCTATCTGCGCGCCGTCCTCGCCTTCTCCGCCGTCGGCGTCCTCCTGCTCTATCTGCTCCAGCGCCTCCAGGGCGTGCTGCCGGGCTCGCTCGGCTTCCGCTCCCTCGACCCCGACCAGGCGTTCAACACCGCCGCGTCCTTCGTCACCAACACCAACTGGCAGTCGTACGCGGGCGAACAGGCCATGGGCCACCTGGTGCAGACCGGCGGCCTCGCCGTGCAGAACTTCGTCTCCGCCGCCGTCGGCATGGCCGTCGCCGTCGCCCTCGTACGCGGCTTCGCCACCTCCCGCACCGGCGAACTCGGCAACTTCTGGGCCGACTTGGTGCGCGGCACCCTGCGCATTCTGCTGCCGCTGTCGGTGGCCGGCGCCCTCGTCCTCGTCGCCTGCGGCGTCCTGCAGAACTTCGCGGGCATCCACGAGGTCGGCCAGTTCACCGGCGGCGTCCAGCAGTGGAACGGCGGCGCCGTCGCCTCCCAGGAAGCCATCAAGGAACTCGGCACGAACGGCGGCGGCTACTTCAACGCCAACTCCGCGCACCCGTACGAGAATCCGTCCGGCCTGTCCAACCTCTTCCAGGTCTTCCTCATCCTCCTCATCCCCTTCTCCCTCACCCGCACCTTCGGCCGCATGGTCGGCTCGCTGCGCCAGGGGTACGCGATTCTCGCCACGGCCGCCGCGATCTGGGTGACCTTCACCGCGCTCATGCTGGCCGCCGAATTCGCCCACCACGGCGCCGCGTTCGACCTCGCGGGCGGCGCGACCGAGGGCAAGGAGACCCGCTTCGGCATCGGCGGCACGTCGATCTTCGCCGTCGCCACCACCCTCACCTCGACCGGCGCCGTCGACGGCTTCCACTCCTCGTTCACCGGCTTCGGCGGCGGCATCGCCCTGCTCGGCATGCAGCTCGGCGAGATCGCCCCCGGCGGTGTCGGCTCCGGCCTGTACGGGCTGCTCATCATGGCCGTCGTCGCCGTCTTCCTCGCGGGGCTCATGGTGGGCCGCACCCCCGAGTACCTCGGCAAGAAGATCGGCGCCCGCGAGATGAAGTGCGCCGCCTGCTACCTCCTCGTCACACCCGCCCTGGTCCTCGTCCTCACCGCGCTCTCCGTCGCCCTGCCGACCCCCGCGCGGGCCGCGCTCAACGGCGGCGCCCACGGATTCACCGAGATCCTCTACGCGTTCACCTCCGCCGCCAACAACAACGGCAGCGCCTTCGCCGGGCTCGCCGCCGACACGCCCTGGTACAACACGGCCCTCGGCATCGCCATGCTCCTGGGCCGCTTCCTGCCCATGGTGTTCGTCCTCGCGCTCGCCGGCTCGCTCGCGGAACAACGCCCCGTGCCTGCCGGGCCGGGCACCCTGCACACGGCGAAGCCCCTGTTCACGGGGGTGCTCGGCGGCACGATCGTGGTCGTCGCCGGCCTCACGTACTTCCCGGCGCTGGCGCTGGGGCCGCTGGCGGAGGGGCTGGGGACATGATCCAGCGTGTCGCCTTGCGGGCGAGTGCCGTGTTCCCGTCCGGCCCGGTCGGCTCCGTACACCGCGCTTACGTCCGGTCCCGGCAGCCCCGTACACCTCACTGACCTCCGGTCCCGGCAGCCCCATGGGTCCCGCCGGCCCATCGACTCCCTCACTCCTCAGCAGAACCGAGGCTCACATGTCCACCCTCAGTCCCGCCCGCGCGCCCCACGACGGCACGCCCGACGCCTCCGGGGCGCCCGACGAGCCCGCGAAGGAGCGCCGTGGCCGGGTCGGCGCCGGCCTGTTCGACCCGCGCCAGCTCCTGCGCTCGCTCCCCGCCGCCCTGCGCAAACTCCACCCGCGCGTGATGGCGGCCTCGCCCGTCATGTTCGTCGTCTACGTCGGCTCCGCGCTGACCACCGCGTACGCCCTCACCGACCCGACCGACTGGTTCGGCTGGACGATCAGCGCCTGGCTGTGGCTGACCGTCGTCTTCGCCAACCTCGCGGAGGCCGTCGCCGAGGGCCGCGGCCGCGCCCAGGCCGACACCCTGCGCCGCGCCCGCACGGACGCCGTCGCCCGCAAGGCGGACGGCACGGTCGTCGCCGGGACCGACCTGTGCGTCGGCGACCTCGTCGTCTGCGAGGCCGGTGACACCATCCCGGGCGACGGTGACGTGGTCGAGGGGGTCGCCGCCGTCGACGAGTCCGCCATCACCGGCGAGTCCGCCCCCGTCATCCGCGAGTCAGGCGGCGACCGTTCGGCCGTCACGGGCGGTACGAAGGTGCTCTCCGACCGCGTCGTCATCAGGATCACCACCCGGCCCGGCGAGACCTTCATCGACCGCATGATCAACCTCGTCGAGGGCGCCGCCCGGCAGAAGACGCCGAACGAGATCGCCCTCACGATCCTGCTCGCCTCCCTCACCCTCGTCTTCCTGCTCGCCGTCGCCACCCTTCCCGCGTTCGCCGCGCGCGCGGGCGCCCACCTCGGCACGGTCGTCCTCGTCGCCCTCCTCGTCTGCCTCATCCCGACGACCATCGGCGCCCTGCTGTCCGCCATCGGCATCGCCGGCATGGACCGCCTCGTGCAGCGCAACGTCCTCGCCACCTCGGGGCGCGCCGTCGAAGCCGCCGGTGACGTCTCGACGCTGCTCCTCGACAAGACCGGCACCATCACCCACGGCAACCGGCGGGCCACCGCCTTCCTGCCCGTCGGCACCGCCACCGAGGCCGAACTCGCCGAGGCCGCCCGGTTGTCCTCCCTCGCCGACGAGACCCCCGAGGGCCGCTCGGTCGTCGCCCTCGCCGACAGCCTGTACGCCCCTTCCGGCTCCGGCTCCGGTTCTGGTTCCGGCTCCGGTTCCGGCGGCGCGGCGCGTGAGCAGCACCGGCGGTCGCCCGGCGACGTGCCCGCGCCGAAGCAGCGCCCTACGGACGAACTGCCCGGCGCCCGCTGGGTGGAGTTCACCGCGCAGACCCGGATGTCCGGCGTCGACCTCGACGGGCGCGGCATCCGCAAGGGCGCGGCGGCCGCCGTGCTCGCCTGGGTCGAGGAACGCGGCGGCGCCCCCGCCCCCGACGCCCGCACCGGCGCCGACGCGATAGCCGAAGCGGGCGGTACCCCGCTCCTCGTCGCCGTCGACGACTCCGAAGGCGCCCGCGTCCTCGGCGTCGTCCACCTCAAGGACGTCGTCAAGGACGGCATGCGGGAACGGTTCGCCGAGCTGCGCCGCATGGGCATCAAGACCGTCATGATCACCGGCGACAACCCGCTGACCGCCGCCGCCATCGCCGCCGAGGCCGGAGTCGACGACTACCTCGCCGAAGCGGCCCCCGAGGACAAGATGGCCCTCATCCGGCGCGAACAGGCGGGCGGCCACCTCGTCGCCATGACCGGCGACGGCACCAACGACGCGCCCGCGCTCGCCCAGGCCGACGTGGGCGTCGCCATGAACACCGGCACGTCCGCCGCCAAAGAAGCCGGCAACATGGTCGACCTCGACTCCGATCCGACCAAGCTCATCGAGATCGTCGAGATCGGCAAGCAACTGTTGATCACACGAGGCGCATTGACGACCTTCTCGCTCGCCAACGACATCGCCAAGTACTTCGCCATCATCCCCGCCCTGTTCGCGGCGGTGTATCCCGGCCTCGACACGCTCAACATCATGCGGCTGTCCAGCCCGCAGTCCGCGATCCTCTCCGCGGTCGTCTTCAACGCGCTGATCATCGTCGTCCTCGTCCCGCTCGCCCTCAAGGGCGTCCGCTACCGGCCCGTCAGCGCCGACCGCCTGCTCCGCCGCAACCTCACCGTCTACGGACTCGGCGGCCTGATCGCCCCGTTCATCGGCATCAAACTCATCGACCTGCTCCTCTCCCTGATCCCCGGCCTGTGACCGCGAAGGCGTGACGACCCCATGAAGAACTCCCTCACCGCCGGCGGCCGGCTGCTCGGCGCAGGACTGCGCGCCCTCGTGCTGCTCACCGCCGTGTGCGGCGTCCTCTACCCCCTCGCCGTGACCGGCGTCGCCCAGGCCGCCTTCCCGCACCAGGCGAACGGCTCGACCGTCGAGTCCGGCGGCAAGACGGTCGGCTCCGCCCTGGTCGGCCAGCGGTATCTGCGCGCCGACGGCACCCCCGACCTGCGCTGGTTCCAGCCCCGGCCCTCCGAAGGACTCGCCGAGAACACCGTCAACCGGCAGTACCGGCTGCTCGTCTCCGGCGCCACGAACCTCGCCGGCGACAGCGACGAACTCGTCCGCCGGGTCAAGGCCGCGCGTGCCGCCGTCGTCGCCGACAACTCCACGCCCACCCACCGCGTGGACCCCGCCGACGTGCCGCCCGACGCGGTCACCTCCTCCGGTTCGGGGCTCGACCCGGCGATCTCCCCGGCGTACGCCGCGCTTCAGACGGAACGCGTCGCCCACCGCAACCACCTGCCCGTGGCCCGCGTACGCGACCTCGTCGCCGCGCACACCCAGGGCCGCACCCTGGGCTTCATCGGGGAGCCCACGGTGAACGTGCTGGAGTTGAACATCGCGCTGAAAGAACTGACGTCGCACTCGTCAATGGGTTGACGTCGCACTCAAAGGGCTGACGGCATCGACGGTATCGACGCGGGCGTCCGCAGGTTGATCCAACTGGTGCATACGAAGGGCCGGTGCATGTCCGTCAACAATGTTGACCACGTTGACGGGAAACGGCATCGGCCCTGGGCCCCGACCGCACATCCGCTCGATGTCCGTCTGCTGGACGCCCCGCCGAGTCGATGCACCACGCAGCTACCCTCCGTAGGACACGCGACGAGGCGGGAGGCACCGGCACCGTGAACGACAACGACAGGCGCGTCGTCGCCGCACTCGACGGCGCGACCATGCGCCGCTACACCACCGGCCAGGTCATCCTCGACGGCATCGACTGGACGGTCCGCTCCGGCGAGCACTGGGCCCTGCTCGGCCCCAACGGCGCCGGCAAGACCAGCGTCCTGCGCCTCATAGGCGCCACCGCCTTCCCCACCACCGGCACCGTCGAGGTCCTCGGCCACCGCCTCGGCCGCGTGGACGTCCGCGAACTGCGCGCCCACATCGGCCACGTCTCCACCTCGCAGCGCGTCCCGCAGGACCTGCCAGGACACACCGTCGTCCTCACCGGCCACACCGGAACCGTCCAGCCCTTGTGGAAGGCGTACGGCGACGAAGTCCGCGAACGAGCCCACGAACTGCTCGCGGAACTCCAGATCAAGGAGCTCGCCGACCGCCCCTACGGCGTGTGCTCCGGAGGCCAGCGCGCCCGCATCCTCATCGCCCGCGCCCTGATGGCGGACCCGTCGCTGCTGCTGCTCGACGAACCGTTCAACGCCCTCGACCTGCCCTCCCGCGAAGACCTCATCGACACCATGGGCCACCTCGCGGCCTCGCGCCCCGACCTGGCGACCGTCACCGTCACCCACCACCTGGAGGAGCTGTCGCCCGCGATCGACCACGCGCTCCTCCTGCGCGACGGCCGCGTCCTCGCCCGCGGCCCCGTCCACGACGTCCTCACCGCCGACCGCATGACCGCCTGCTTCGGCCGCCCCATCGATGTCACCCGCCACGAGGGCCGCTGGCTCGCCCGCTCCGCCGGCCGCCGCCCCTGACGCCGGGGACGCCCGCCCCCGCCCGGGGTGGTGACAACTCCACCCCCTGCTCGGGCCGTACACCCCGTGTCCGCGCGCCCCGCCGTCCCTAGCGTCGTAGGAGACGGATCGAACGGCGCTCCGACAGCGCCACGCACCGGGACGAACGCCCCGCCGCCGATCCGCCGCCACCGGCCAACAGGCGCACCCGCGGCGCCCGACGAGGGGATCGGCGACCATGCGACGCCACCACACACCCGCCACCACCGCACCCACCACCGTGGGCGGGTACGAGAAGCGCGCGGAGGCCCTGCGCCTCGTCCGCGTCACCAAGACCTACGGCGGCACCGGCACCGGCACCGGCACCGGCACCGGCACCGGCACCGACAGCGGCGGCGACGGGCCCGAGACCGCCGTACGGGCCCTGGACGACGTCACGCTGAGCCTGCCCGCCGGCACCTTCACCGCCGTCATGGGCCCCTCGGGCTCCGGCAAGTCCACCCTCCTGAACTGCGCCGCCGGCCTCGACCGCCCCGACAGCGGCCTCGTCGTGGTGGACGGCGAGGAGATGACCGGCGGGCCGGGCGGCCCGCGCGGCGAGGCGGCCCTCACCCGGTTCCGCCGCACCCGCATCGGCTTCGTCTTCCAGCAGTACAACCTGCTGCCGACGCTCACCGTCGCCCAGAACACCGTCCTGCCGCTGCGCCTCGCCGGCCGTCGCGTCCACCGCGCCCGCGCCGAGGCGATCCTCACCTCCGTCGGCCTCGGCGACCGCCTCGGCCACTACCCCGACCAGCTCTCCGGCGGCCAGCGCCAACGCGTCGCCATCGCGCGCGCCCTCGTCACCGAACCGTCCGTGATCTTCGCCGACGAGCCGACCGGCGCCCTCGACACGCGCAGCGCCCGCGACGTGCTGCGGCTGCTCCAGGAGGCGGTGCGCGACCACGGCAGGACCGTCGTCATGGTCACCCACGACCCGATCGCGGCCGCGCACGCCGACGCCGTCCAGTTCCTCGCCGACGGCCGCCTCGCCGGACATCTGACCGCCCCCACCGCCGACAGCGTCGCCGAGCGGCTCGCCCACCTCGGCGACCCCACCCTCCTGGAGGTGTGAACCGTGTTCACCACACTCGGCCTCGCGGCCCGCTCCGTACGCAAGCGCCCCGGCCGCTTCCTCGCCACGCTCTTGTCGGCGTTCCTCGGGGCGACGATCATCATGACGTTCAACTCCCTCTACGACACCGCCGACGCACCCGGCGTCGACCAGGCCAGCTCCGACACGCTCACCACGGTCGCCGGCGTCGTCGGCGGCTACGGCACACTCCTCGTGTTCTTCGCCATCGCCTCGACGCTCACCGTCAACGTCCGTCAACGTATGGACGAGATCCACCTGTTGCGCGGTGCCGGCGCCACCCCCGGCCAGATCAAGCGCATGATCGTGGGGGAGGCCGTCGCCGTCGCGCTGGCCGGGGCGCTCCTCGCGGTCGGCCCCGCCGCCCTCGCGGGCGGCATCCTGCTCGACCGGTTCAAGGACAGCGGCCAGGTCGCCGGCTCCGTCGACCACTCCTTCGGCACGATCGCCCTGGGCAGCGGCCTGTACATCACCCTGCTCGCCGCGGCGGGCGCCGCCTTCCTCGCCGTACGCCGCGCGACCGGCCCCACCCGCACCGGCCGCACCCGTCGCGCCGGACGCAAGGGCGCCGCCGCGCGCCGACGCCCCGGCCGCGCCCGGCGGGCGGCGACCTGGGCCGCGCTCGTCCTCGGCGTCGCCGCCGTCAGCTCCACGTTCGCCATGAAGGCCACTGACGCGGCCCTGATGGCGGCCCCCGCGTACGGCGCGATCCTGCTCTCCGTGGGCTTCGCGCTCCTCGCTCCCGGCCTGCTGCGCACCGCGCTCGACCGCGCCGAACCCTTCCTCGCCGCGCTCGCGGGCGCCGCCGGGTACCTCACCGTACGGAACCTGCGTCGTCGTGCCGATCAACTGAGCGGTGTACTGATGCCGTTGATCCTCTTCACCGGCATGGCGACCGCGACGCTGTACATGCAGGCCGTCGAGAACGACGCGATCACGTCGTCCGGCCTGACCAAGTCCATAGAGGACAAGAACCTGGAGACGCTCAACCTCACCGTGGTCGGCATCATCGTCGTGTTCGCCTGCATCATGTTGATCAACTCTCTGTACGCCGCCACGGCCTACCGCGTCCGCGAGTTCGGACAGCAACGGCTCGCCGGCGCCACACCCGCCCAAGTCCTGGCGACGGTCGCGTCCGAGGGCGTCGTCCTCACCGCCACCGGCGTGTTCTTCGGCACACTCGCGGCGCTCGCGGGCATCGTCCCGTTCAGCGTCGTGCGCGCCGACAGCCTCCTGCCCGACCACGGCCCCGGTATCTGGATCGCCGTCGTGGCCACGGCCGCCGCCGCCACCCTGGTCACCGCCCTCGCCACCGCGCGCCGCGCCCTGCGGACGCCGGTCGTGGACTCCGTCGCCCTCGCCGCCTGACAGCGGGCGGCTCGCGGGCCGTGTCGGTGTTGGGCTGAACGGGTGACATGGCGTAAGAATTGCCCGGTGCAGACAACAGTGCGAGCCCGGACGGGGTGGGGGCAGTGAACAGCCACGACGTCACCGACGAACAATGGGAAGGGCTCGCCCAGGTCGTTCCGCTCCGTAGCCGCAACGAATGGCCCTCGGCGGTCGACCACCGGGCGATGCCCGAGGCGTACACGGAGCCGCGCCGCCGCTTCGTCGTCCTGCGGGTCAATGTCTTCGGCGACGCGCGCGAGGTCGCCGAGACCGTGATGTCCGGCATCCCGGTCCTCCTCGACCTCACCGGAGCCGAGTCCGAAGTGGCCAAGCGGGTGCTGGACTTCAGCAGCGGCGTGGTCCTCGGCCTCGGCTGCGGCATGCACCGCGTCGACCGCAACGTCTTCCTCCTCGCCCCGCCCGGCACCGAGGTCCAGGGCCTGGTCGCCGGGGCGAGCGCCCTGTCCTGACCCGGGACCGGACGCCGCCGGGCCGGCACCCGGCACAGGCCCGCTGCGCTCTGGCAAGACCGAGGGGCATAGTCCCTCGTTCGTAGGAAGGTCCCGGCGGAGAGACGGTTCTGCGTCTCATGACCGTTTACGTTCGCCGCATGACCGTGCTCCACCGGGGCGCGCCCCCGTCACCCCAGGGCGCGTCCGCGGACCGCCCGCGCGTGTCCGAACTGAGGCTCTCCGCCTACGCCCGGCACCGCGGCACCACCCTTCCCCTCGGCCCCTTCACCGTGTTGAGCGGGCCGAGCGGCAGCGGCAAGTCCAGCGCCATCGCCGCGCTCACCGCCCTCGCACGCCTCGGCGGCGGCGCCGGCCTCGCCGACGTCTTCCCCGACCCGTCCTCCTGTGTCCCCGAACGCGCGCGCCCCGACGCCCAGCAGCGGCGCGGCTTCCGCATCGGATGCACCGTCGAGGGCGCCCTCGGCCCCGTCCGCCTCGACCTCGCCATCCAGGCCGAACCCGAACTCCGCATCGTCGGCGAGCGGTTGCGGGGCCCGGACGACGTGACGTACCTGGAGACCGCGCTGCGCGATCCGGGCCGCAGAGACGTCCAGGCCGCCTGGTACACCGCCGGATCGGTGCCCGTCACGCGCGGCCCCCTCCCCGACGACCTCCTCGGCACCGCCCTCGTGCCGCTGCGCGTCGCCGGCCGCACCGAGGGGCAGCGCCAAGTGCTCGCCGCCGCCGAGCAGGTCGTCGTCGGCCTGCGGTCGGTCTTCCCCTGCGATCCCGAGCCGCGGCGGATGCGGGCGCCGGTCTCCGTCTGCGCCGACCGGCTCCAGCGCGGCTGCGACAACCTCGCCGCCGTCCTGCGCCGCACGCGCTCCGACTGCGGCATCCGGCACTCGCTCCTGGTGGCCGCCGCGCGCGCGGGGCTGTCCGGCGAGGTGACCGACGTCCTCACCGAGCACACCGCGTCGGACCGTTTCGTACGGGCCTTCGTGGCGCGCGGCGACGGCCCGGGCACGCCGCTGTCCCGGCTCGCGGACGGCGAACTGCGCTACCTCGCGCTCGCGCTGGTGCTCCTGACCGGGCCGCGGGTGCTGGAGGTGGACACGGCGGCCGAGGTCCCCGAGGCGTTCCAGAGCCTGACCATCGCCGCCGACGGCCTCGACCGCGGCCTCGACCCCACGCAGAGCGCCGAACTCGTCGGCCTGGCCACCCGCATGTGCGCCCGTGGACACATCCGCCTGCTCGCCGCCGTGGGCGTGGACTCCGTCGCGGAGCGGGTGGCGCGGGAGGAAGGGGCGACGGTGGTAGACCTGAGGCCGTGACAGACAGCGCCACCGGCCCCACGGACCCCCGCCCCGCCGACCCGGCCCGCCCCGGCGGCCCGGCCCCTGCCGATCCAGCCGCCCCGGCCGTCCCCGATGCCACCGCCGGGCAGGCCGGGTCCGCCGGCTCCCGTGCCGCCGAGAGGCCGGCCGGCGCGGACGGGCCCCTGGACGTGGCGGGCCTTCAGGCGCGGCTGGCCCGTTTCGCGGCGGCCCGGGACTGGCAGCGGTTCCATACGCCGAAGAACCTGGCGACGGCGCTCAGCGTGGAGGCGTCCGAACTCGTGGAGATCTTCCAGTGGCTGACACCCGAACAGTCGGCCCGCGTGATGGACGACCCGGCCTCCGCCCACCGGGTGGAGGACGAGATCGCGGACGTCCTCGCCTACCTCCTCCAGCTCTGCGAGGTGCTCGGCGTCGACGCGCTGGGCGCGCTCGCGGCGAAGATCGACCGCAACGAACACCGCTTCCCGGCCCCCGACCGCTCCGCCCGCCCGGACCCGGCGCCCGGCTCCCCGGCATTCGGGGCATCCGGGACGTCCGGGGCGCCCGGGGTGTCCGAGACATAGGACGGTCCGACCCGCAGGACGGTCCGAGGCCACCCGTTCGTCACTCTCCGGAGTCATAGAGTTATCCACATTCGATAATCTGTCCACAGATTTCGGTTTTCCTCTGGCGTTTCCACCCGACGACCCTCACTCTGGGTAGTGGACAAGGGAGTTGGGCAGGGACGGACGGGGACGCGGATGGATGCGGTGCGGCTCATCGGGGTCGGTCGACGGGCCCTGGCGGAGAGCCAGGACGCGCCGGACATCATGAGGGAGGCATGGCAGGCACAGGCACTGGCCCAGGCGATCGGGAACGGACTGGCGACACACGATTCGTCCCGGGTGCGCAGTGAGGCCCGGGGGCTGAGCGAGGCGGGCGCGCGGGGCAGCGGCGGCTCGGCGATACCGGTGGTCGGCGCGGGCGGCATACGGGCGGCGCGCCTGACCGAACTGGGGGACACACGGCAGGCGTTGACCGACCTCGCCGCGCTCCTCGGAGATGTGGGGATCGCGCTGGTCGCCGTGGCGAGCGCGTCGTTCGAGGAGGGTGCCTATTGGCAGTGCATGGAAGCGATCGACGCGGCGGACGAATCCCGGGACCGCGTCCTGGAGTTACTGCGGCGCCTCCCGGAGCATGAGCCCCGCCGGCTGGAGTCGGCCCCGGCCCCGGGGACTCACCCCGGTTCGGACTCCGCCGCATGAGGCCGGTCGGCGCGGCGGGGAGCGCGGCGATCCGCGCGGGTGGCGCGGACATCGGACCGGGGGAGGAGCGTCAGGCGTCCTCACCGCCCGGACGGGAGCCGCCCGGGGACTGCTGGAGGTCGGCGTCGAGCTGGGACAGATCGGCGTTGAGCGCCGCCATCAGCTCCTCCATCTGCTGCAGAAGCCCCTTGGGTGCGCCCTGCTGTGCAGGCACGGTCGACTCGTGCGCGGCCTGTTCGGGCACGGCTTCCTGGGACATGACGGCCTCCTCGGCCCTCGCCCTCCTCCGAGGGGAGGGCAGGTGACGCGAATGACGTCCGGCAGCGACCGCCGGCGCGGGTGCCGGGCGGTCCGGCTCCGCCCCGACAACGATCATCGTCACTGGCGGGTCACTGGCGCGGGCACCCCCCGCCACCAGGGTTGACGCCTTTTCACCCGCGCGTGGCGCCACCGCGTGCGGGGGTGTGTCCGGTTGACGCGTGTTCGAGCGAAGGAGGGAGGGGAAGTGGGATCAGCGGAGTTGAGGGGCGACCTCGGACGCGATCAGTTCGAGATGGTCCACGTCGTCGAGATCGAGCATCTGGAGGTACATGCGCCGAGAACCCACCGCCTGGTAGGCGCCGATGCGTTCGACGACCTCGGCGGGCGAGCCGGCGAGGCCGCTGGCCTTCAGCTCGTCCACGTCCCGGCCGATCGCGTCCGCGCGCCGCTTGACCTCGGCATCGTCACGGCCGACGCAGATGACGAGGGCGTTGGAGTAGACGAGGTCGTCCTCGGGGCGCCCGTGCCGGGCAGCCGCCGCCTTCACCCGCTTGAACTGGCGCTCCGTGTCGGCGACGGAAGCGAAGGGGATGTTGAACTCCGTGGCGAAGCGGGCCGCGAGCGCCGGGGTCTTCTCCGCGCCGTGCCCGCCGACGAGGATCGGCACCCGCCGCTGCTCGGGCTTGGGCAGGGCGGGGGAGTCCTTCAACTGGTAGTACGCGCCGTCGTAGCTGAAGCGCCGGCCGACCGGCGTCTCCCACAGGCCCGTCACGATGGCGAGCTGCTCCTCAAGGCGGGCGAACTTCTCCTTGGGGAACGGGATGCCGTACGCGGCGTGCTCCTGCTCGTACCAGCCGGTGCCGAGGCCGAGTTCGACACGGCCGCCCGACATCTGGTCCACCTGGGCGACCTGGATGGCCAGCACACCGGGCAGTCGGAAGGTGCCCGCCGTCATCAGCGTGCCGAGACGGATGCGCCGGGTCTCGCGGGCGAGGCCGGCGAGAGTCGTCCAGGCGTCCGTCGGACCGGGCAGCCCGTCGACGGACCCCATGTGCAAGAAGTGGTCAGAGCGGAAAAAAGCGTCGTAGTCGAGTTCCTCGGCGGCCTGGGCGACGCGGAGAAGGGTGTCGTAGGTGGCGCCCTGCTGGGGCTCGGTGAACACGCGGAGATCCATGCCGCCATCATGCCCACACCGAAGCCGGAGCCCGGAAAACCCGGTGGTCACCGTCGTGCCGCACGGGGAGACTGGCAGCGTGTTCATGACGATCAGCACCACCGGCTCCCCGGAGAACCCCGCGACCGACCTCGGGCACCTGTTGCACAAGCATCCCGACAAGGCACAGGAGTTCTCCACCTCCTACGGCACCGCGCACGTCCTCTATCCCGAGGCGAGCGCGCAGCGCTGCACGGCCGCGCTGCTGCTGGAGATCGATCCGGTGGCGCTGGCGCGCCGCGCCCGGAGCAAGGGCGGCGCCCCGGCGGACGCGGCGCTGGCGCAGTACGTGAACGACCGGCCCTACGCGGCGTCGTCGCTGCTCGCGGTGGCGCTCGGCGCCGTCTTCTCCAGCGCCTTGCGCGGGGTGTCCAAGGGGCGGCCCGAGCGTGCCGAGCAGCCGCTGGCGTTGCGTGTCGAGGTGCCGGCGCTGCCCGCGCGCGGTGGCCCCGAGCTCGTCCGCAGGCTGTTCGAGCCGCTGGGCTGGACGGTCCAGGCCGAGCAGGTGGCGCTGGACGAGACGTTCCCGCAGTGGGGGCCGTCGCGGTACGTGCGGCTCGTCCTCGACGGCGAGATGCGGCTCGCGCACGCACTGCGTCACCTGTACGTCCTGCTGCCGGTCCTCGACGACGCCAAGCACTACTGGGTGTCGCCCGACGAGGTGGACAAGCTGCTGCGGGCCGGCGAGGGCTGGCTTGCGGACCACCCCGAGCAGACGCTCATCACGAACCGCTACCTGTCCCGGCGCTGGTCGCTGACCCGGCAGGCCAAGGAGCGGCTGGAGCTGGCCCGCCTCGCCGCCACCGACGACACGGACGTCGAAGACCTCGACAACGCCGTGGACGAGGACGCGGACACCGAGGAGAAGCCGGTGCCGCTCGCCGTGCGCCGCCGCGAGGCGATCGTGGCGGAGCTGCGGGCGTGCGGGGCGGCGCGGGTGCTCGACCTGGGCTGCGGGCAGGGCCAGCTGGTGGGGGAGCTGCTCAAGGACCCCCGGTTCACGGAGATCGTCGCCATGGACGTGTCCGTGCGGGCCCTCACCATCGCCCGGCGCAGACTGCACCTCGACCGGCTCGGCGAGCGGCAGGCCGCGCGGGTGCGGCTGACGCAGGGCTCGCTGGCGTACACCGACAAGCGGTTGCGCGGGTATGACGCGGCGGTGCTCAGCGAGGTGATCGAGCACGTCGACCTGGGGCGGCTGTCCGCCGTCGAGTACGCGGTCTTCGGCGCCGCACGGCCCCGTACGGTGCTCGTGACCACGCCGAACGTCGAGTACAACGTGCGCTGGGAGTCGCTTCCGGCCGGGCATGTCCGGCACGGGGACCACCGGTTCGAGTGGACGCGCGCCGAGTTCCGCGCGTGGGCCGAGCGGGTCGCGGGGCGGCACGAGTACGAGGTGCGGTTCGCGCCCGTCGGCCCCGACGACCCCGAGGTCGGTCCGCCGACCCAGCTCGCGGTGTTCACGGCCACCGACCGGCCCGGCCCCGGCGACCCCCACACCCGTAGCAGCACCCGCACACAGCAGCACATACCGCAGTCCACATCGACGGAGAAGGAGGCGACAGCGGCATGAGTGTCCGTACGAGCGACGGCCGGGAGACCGGCCCGCGCGTGGTGAGCGTCACCGACCTGGCGCTCGTCGTCCTGATCGGTGCCTCCGGCTCCGGCAAGTCCACGTTCGCGCGCACCCACTTCAAGGCGACCGAGGTCCTGTCCAGCGACTTCTGCCGGGGCCTGGTCGCGGACGACGAGAACGACCAGAGCGCGAGCGGCGACGCGTTCGACGTGCTCCACTACATCGCCGGCAAGCGCCTCGCCGCCGGCCGGCTGACCGTGGTCGACGCCACGAACGTGCAGCAGGAGGGGCGCCGCCAGTTGATCCAGCTGGCCCGCGAGCACGATGTGCTGCCCATCGCCGTCGTCCTGGACGTGCCCGAAGACGTGTGCGCCGCGCGCAACGCCGCCCGTGACGACCGCGCCGGCATGCCGCGCCGCGTCATCACCCGGCACACCCGCGAACTGCGGCGCTCCCTGCGTCACTTGGAGCGCGAGGGCTTCCGCAAGGTGCACGTCCTGCGCGGCACCGAGGAGATCGACGGGGCGAGTGTCGTACGGGAGAAGCGGTTCAACGACCTCACGCATCTCACCGGCCCCTTCGACATCATCGGCGACGTCCATGGCTGCGCGAGCGAACTGGAGTCGCTGCTCGGCAAGTTGGGGTACGTCGACGGCGCGCACCCCGAGGGCCGGACGGCCGTCTTCGTCGGTGACCTCGTCGACCGGGGCCCCGACACGCCCGGTGTGCTGCGGCGCGTCATGGGCATGGTGGCGTCCGGCGCCGCGCTGTGCGTGCCCGGCAACCACGAGAACAAGCTGGGGCGTTGGCTCAAGGGCCGCACCGTGCAGCCCACGCACGGGCTGGCGGAGACCGTCGCGCAGCTGGAGGGGGAGAGCGAGGAGTTCCGCGCCGAGGTCGCGCGGTTCGTGGACGGGCTCGTCAGCCACTACGTCCTCGACGGCGGCAAGCTCGTCGTCTGCCACGCCGGCCTGCCGGAGAAGTACCACGGCCGCACCTCGGGCCGGGTGCGGGCGCACGCGCTGTACGGGGACACGACGGGGGAGACCGACGAGTTCGGGCTGCCCGTGCGCTACCCGTGGGCCGAGGAGTACCGAGGGCGTGCCGCTGTGGTGTACGGGCACACCCCGGTTCCGTCCGCGACATGGCTCAACAACACCCTGTGCCTCGACACCGGCGCCGTCTTCGGCGGGCGGCTGACCGCCCTGCGCTGGCCGGAGCGTGAGCTGGTCGACGTGCCGGCCGAGCGTGTCTGGTACGAGCCGGTCAGACCGCTCGCCACGGGGGCGCCGGGCGGTCACCAGGGCCGGCCGCTCGACCTCGCCGACGTCCACGGCCGCAGAACCGTGGAGACCCGGCACGCGGGGCGGGTCGCCGTGCGCGAGGAGAACGCGGCGGCGGCGCTGGAGATCATGAGCAGGTTCGCCGTCGACCCGCGCCTGATGCCGTACCTGCCGCCGACGATGGCACCTACCGAGACCTCCTCCGTCGAGGGCTACCTGGAGCACCCCGCCGAGGCGTTCGCGCGATACGCGGCGGACGGCGTGGACCGCGTCGTGTGCGAGGAGAAGCACATGGGGTCCCGGGCCGTGGCCCTGGTCTGCAAGGACGCGGCGGTGGCGCGGGAGCGGTTCGGCGTGGAGGACGGGACTGTCACCGGGTCGCTGTACACCCGTACCGGGCGCCCGTTCTTCGACAGCGCCGAGACCACCGAGGCGGTGCTCGGCCGGATCCGGGACGCGTTCGGCGCGGCCGGGCTGTGGGAGGAACTGGACACGGACTGGGTGCTGCTCGACGCGGAGCTGATGCCGTGGTCGCTGAAGGCCCAGGGGCTGCTGCGCTCGCAGTACGCGGCGGTGGGCGCGGCGGCGGGCGCCGTGTTCCCGGGCGTGCTCGGGGCGTTGGAGGCGGCGGCCGGGCGCGGTGTCGACGTCGGCGGGCTGTTGGAGCGGCAGCGCGGGCGGGCGGCGGACGCGGCGGCGTTCACGGACGCGTACCGGCGGTACTGCTGGGACACGGACGGGCTGGACGGTGTGCGGTTCGCGCCGTTCCAGATCCTCGCCGTCCAGGGGCGGTCGCTGGCGGAGCTGCCGCACGACGCGCAACTCGCGCTCATCGACCGGGCCGTCGAGCATGACGCGAGCGGGCTGCTGCGGACGACGCGGCGGCTGTACGTCGACACCGGGGACCCCGCGTCCGTGCGGGCCGGGGTGGACTGGTGGCTGGAGATGACCGGGCGGGGCGGCGAGGGCATGGTCGTCAAGCCGGTCGGGGCGGTCGTCCGGGACGGGAAGGGGCGGCTCGTGCAGCCCGGCGTGAAGTGCCGGGGGCGGGAGTACCTGCGGATCGTGTACGGGCCCGAGTACACACGGCCGGAGAACCTGGAGCGGTTGCGGCAGCGGACGCTCGGGCACAAGCGGTCGCTGGCGGTGCGGGAGTTCGGGGTCGGGGTGGAGGGGCTGGAGCGGTTGGGGGCGGGGGAGTCGTTGTGGCGGGTGCATGAGTGTGTGTTCGCGGTGTTGGCGTTGGAGGCGGAGCCGGTGGATCCCCGCCTGTAGCTTCCGCCGCGTCCTTCTTGCCCCGAGCCCTCTGAAGGGGCTGCCCCCTGGGGTTGTCGTTCACCTGCGGGTGGGTGGTGGGTTGGTCGCGCAGTTCCCCGCGCCCCTGGAGGGGCGACTGCGTCGCCGCCTCCTCCCCTGGGGAGCTGGGGCGAAGCCCCGCTCCCTCAGGGGCGCGGGGAACTGCGCAACGTTCAGGTCAGCGGGCCTCAGCTGGAGAACGCCTCAGGGGCGCGGGGAACTGCGCGATCAGCCACGACGGAGTGGAGGGCGAAAGACCACGCCCGCCCGCCCGCCGGCCTGAGGCATCGCGTCGGGCGCGTGCGTCATCGCGCGAAGAGGGAATGATAGGCCGCATGGGAATTCACGTGGACTCCGAGTCCGGCCGCCTACGCCAAGTGATTCTGCACAGGCCCGACCTGGAGCTGAAGCGCCTGACCCCCAGCAACAAGGACCAACTCCTCTTCGACGACGTCCTCTGGGTCCGCCGCGCCCGCCAGGAACACGACGGCTTCGCCGACGTCCTGCGCGACCGGGGCGTCACCGTCCACCTCTTCGGCGACCTGCTCACCGAGGCCCTGGAGCTGGACGAGGCCCGCACCCTCGTCCTGGACCGCGTCTTCGACGAGAAGGAGTACGGCCCGCTGGCGACGGACGCGCTGCGCGCCGCGTTCGAGACGCTGCCCGCGCCGGAGCTGGCCACGGCGCTGATAGGGGGCATGACGAAGCGGGAGTTCCTGGCGGCGCACGCGGAGCCGACCTCGGTGCGGTTCCATGTGATGGAGCTGGACGACTTCCTGCTGGCGCCGCTGCCGAACCACCTGTTCACCCGGGACACGTCCGCGTGGATCTACGACGGCGTCTCCGTCAACGCGATGAAGTGGCCGGCCCGGCAGCGCGAGACCGTGCACTTCGAGGCGATCTACCGCCACCACCCCCTCTTCCGCGACGAGCCGTTCCACGTCTGGTCGCAGGGCCAGGCCGACTACCCCTCGACCATCGAGGGCGGCGACGTGCTCGTGATCGGCCAGGGCGCGGTCCTCATCGGCATGAGCGAGCGGACGACGCCGCAGGCCGTGGAGATGCTGGCGCACAAGCTGTTCGCGGCGGGCTCGGCGCGCACGATCGTGGCGCTGGACATGCCGAAACGGCGGGCGTTCATGCATCTGGACACGGTGATGACGATGGTGGACGGTGACACGTTCACGCAGTACGCGGGCCTCGGGATGCTCCGCTCGTACACCATCGAGCCGGGCACGGCCGGCCGGGAGCTGAAGGTGACGGACCACCCGCCGGAGCACATGCACCGGGCCATCGCGGCGGCGCTCGGCCTGAGCGGGGTGCGGGTGCTGACCGCGACGCAGGACGTGCACGCCGCCGAGCGCGAGCAGTGGGACGACGGGTGCAACGTGCTGGCGGTGGAGCCCGGCGTGGTCGTCGCCTACGAGCGCAACGCCACGACCAACACGTTCCTGCGCAAGCAGGGCATCGAGGTCATCGAGATCCCCGGCAGCGAACTGGGCCGGGGCAGGGGCGGCCCGCGCTGCATGAGCTGTCCCGTGGAGCGCGATCCCGTACCTGCGTAGGGGATTCCGTCTGAAATGCACTCCGTCCCTGTACGACGCGACCCCGCCCCTGGCACGGACGCGACCCCGCCCCTGAATAAAAATGTGGATCGTCGTATAGACTTCCAGTTTCCGGGGCGGCCCGCGCCCCGGGAGTCCACCGGTCCCGCCCACGTCGTACCCCAGGAGCGTCCCATGGCGACAGCCCCGCGTCCCGATCTCACCGGCCGCCACTTCCTCAAGGAGGTGGACTTCACCGCCGAGGAGTTCCGCGGCCTGGTCGACCTGGCCGCCGAACTGAAGGCCGCGAAGAAGGCCGGGGCCGAGAAGCAGTACCTCAAGGGGCGCAACATCGCCCTGATCTTCGAGAAGGCGTCGACCCGTACGCGCTGCTCGTTCGAGGTGGCCGCCGCCGACCAGGGCGCCTCCACCACGTACATCGACCCGGCCGGCTCGCACATCGGCAAGAAGGAGTCCAGCAAGGACACCGCCCGGGTGCTCGGCCGGATGTTCGACGCGATCGAGTTCCGCGGGGACGCCCAGGAGACCGTCGAGACGCTCGCCGCGTACGCCGGGGTGCCCGTCTACAACGGCCTGACCGACGACTGGCACCCCACGCAGATGCTGGCCGACGTGCTCACCATGACGGAGCACAGCGACCGCCCGCTGACCGAGATCGCGTTCGCGTACCTGGGTGACGCCCGTTTCAACATGGGCAACTCCTACCTCGTCACCGGCGCCCTGCTCGGCATGGACGTACGGATCGTCGCGCCCCGCGCCTACTGGCCCGCCGACGCGGTCGTGGCCGAGGCCCGCGCGCTCGCCGAGGCCAGCGGCGCCCGGATCACGCTCACCGAGGACGTGGCGGAGGGCGTGCGCGGCGCCGGGTTCGTCGTCACCGATGTCTGGGTGTCGATGGGCGAGCCCGAGGAGGTCTGGGACGAGCGGATCAAGGCGCTCACGCCGTACGCGGTCACCATGGACGTGCTGCGGGCGACGGGCGTGCCGGACGTGAAGTTCCTGCACTGCCTGCCCGCCTTCCACGACCTCGGCACCAAGGTCGGCCGCGAGATCCACGCCAAGTACGGCCTGGAGTCCCTGGAGGTCACCGACGAGGTGTTCGAGTCGGAGCACTCCGTCGTCTTCGACGAGGCGGAGAACCGCATGCACACCATCAAGGCGGTCATGGTCGCCACGCTCGGCACCACCGACTGACGCCTCCCCGCGCCGCGCGGCCCGAACCCCGTACCCCGAGCCCCCTACCGGCTCCGCCGCCCGGCGCGGCACCCCCGTACGCGACCGTCCACACTGGTAGGACCGGACCCACCCCCGTCCGGTTCACCTCCGTCCGGCCCGCCCCTGATCCGAGCCCCGAGCCCACAACGGAGCCCCCCGCAACCCCGGAGACCCCGGCGGCCGGGAGCCGTAAGAAAAGAGCACCACCCCATGTCGCCGTCGCCGCCCCCTACCGGCCTGCGCATCAAGTCGCCCGAGTCCCTGATCGCCGAGTCCGGCGCCGACCTGGAGGGGCACGGGCTCAAGCGGACCATGGGCCTCTTCCAGCTCGTGTCGTTCGGCATCGGCGCGATCGTCGGCACCGGCATCTTCGTCGGTCTGTCCGACACGGTCGCCAAGGCGGGCCCCGCGGTCATCGTCTCGTTCGTGCTCGCCGCGATCACCTGCGTGTTCACCGCGTTCTCGTTCGCGGAGCTGGGCGGCGCGATCCCGGTCTCGGGGTCCTCGTACTCCTTCGCGTACGCGACCCTCGGCGAGCGCGTCGCCTTCCTCGTCGGCTGGTGCCTGCTCCTGGAGTACGGCGTGTCGGTGTCCGCCGTCGCGGTCGGCTGGAGCCAGTACCTGAACGAGCTGCTGGACAGCCTCACCGGATGGCAGCTCCCCGCCGCGCTCTCCGCCGGACCCGGCGACGGCGGTGTCGTGAACCTGCCCGCCGTGATCGTCATGCTCATGGCCGCCACGCTGCTCGTGCGCGGCATCCGGGAGAGCGCCCGCGCGACCGCCGCGATGGCAATACTCAAGCTCGGCATCCTCGTCGCGTTCTGCGCGATCGGCTTCAGCGCCTTCCAGGACGGCAACCTGTCGCCGTTCATGGCCCAGGGCGTCGGCGGCGTCACCTCGGGCGCCTCCCTCGCCTTCTTCTCGTACATCGGCTTCGACGCGATCACCACGGCCGGCGAGGAGGTCAAGAACCCGCGCAGGAACATCCCCGTCGCCATCCTGATCTGCATCGGGCTCGTCACCCTGCTCTACTGCGCGGTCGCCGTCGCCGCCATCGGCGCGCTCGGCGCCGAGCAGGTCGGCGACAAGCCCGCGGCGCTCTCCCTCGTGGTGAACCACGTGACCGGCTCGACCGTCGGCGGCGGCATCGTCGCGTTCGGCGCCGTCGTCGCCATCGCGTCCGTCGTGCTCGCCGTGATGTACGGACAGACCCGCATCCTCATGTCCATGTCGCGCGACGGCCTGATCCCGCGGGTGTTCGAACGGGTCTCGCCGCGCACCTCGACGCCCGTCGCCGGCACCTGGATCGTGGCGACGGTCTTCGCGGTGCCCGCCGCGTTCGCGTCCCTGGACGTGGTCGTGAACCTGACGACCATCGGCACCCTCGCCATCATGGCCGTGGTCAACATCGCCGTCGTCGCGCTGCGCCGCTCGCGCCCCGAGCTGACCCGCTCGTTCCGCGTGCCGCTCTACCCGCTCAGCCCGGTGCTCGGCGTGGCGATGTGCCTGTATCTGATCTGGGGGACGGGCTGGACGACGTGGGTCCAGTTCGCCGGGTTCCTCGTGGTCGGCGCCCTGGTCTACGCGCTGTACGGGCGCCGCAACTCACGGCTCGGCGCGCCCGGCGGACCCGGCGCTTCCGGATCCCCTAGCGCTCCGACGGCGGACGCTGGCACGGGACCGCCGGCAGCGTGAACCACACGGCCTTGCCGGACTCGGTGGGGCGGTGCCCGCAGGAGGAGCTGAGGGTACGGATCAGCAGCAGGCCCCGGCCGTGCTCCTGCCAGGGGTCGGGCGCCCCGGCGTCGTCGGGCCGGGTCAGATCGGTGGGCGGCGCCGGATCGGGGTCGTGTACCTCCACCTGACAGCCGGACTCCAGCAGCTCCACGACCAGCTCGATCGGGGCGTCGCCCGTCGTGTGCTCCACCGCGTTCGCCACCAGCTCCGCGGTGAGCAGTTCGGCGGTGTCCGCGTCCGCGACCGGTGACTCGATCTCGGCCAGGGCGGTTCGGACGAGGGCGCGGGCGACGGGCACTGCGGCGGCCGTGTGAGGCAGCGCTATCCGCCACGAGGCGGGCGCGGGGCCGGGATGAGGCGACAAGGCGGGTCCTGAGTGGGGCGGCTCGGGGACGGGCGTGGCGGCAGGGCGGCCGGGCAGGACGGCGGCACTGCCCGATGTTCAACCTTATGAATGGTACGGCGTGCGCCGATAGAGCCTCCCGGTGGTCTTCCACAGGACATTGGACTCTATGGAGGGGAAATAGCGCTTATGTACCCGTCTGCTCCCTCCGGCTCTACGGAGGCCGCCCGGCCGCGCAGGCTTATCGCGTACTCCTGACGGAAGTCACAAACAGGTGATAGCTTCGACGGAGAGCAGCCGAACCGTCCAGGAGGCCGCACGCGCATGAGTCCCTTCACCGGCTCCGCCCCCCGCACCCCGTCCTGGCGGCACCTCGCGTACGCCGAGGACGAGCACGGCGTGGCGACCGTCACCCTCGCCCGGCCCGACAAGCTCAACGCGCTCACCTTCGGCGCCTACGCCGACCTGCGCGACCTGCTCGCCGAACTCTCCCGCGAGAGATCCGTACGCGCCCTCGTCCTGACCGGCGAGGGCCGCGGCTTCTGCTCCGGCGGCGACGTGGACGAGATCATCGGCGCGACCCTCGCCATGGACACCGCCCAGCTCCTCGACTTCAACCGGATGACCGGGCAGGTCGTGCGCGCGATCCGCGAGGCGCCCTTCCCGGTGATCGCCGCCCTGCACGGCGTCGCCGCGGGCGCCGGCGCGGTCCTCGCGCTCGCCGCCGACTTCCGTGTCGCGGACCCGAGTGCCCGGTTCGCGTTCCTGTTCACCAAGGTGGGGCTGTCCGGCGGCGACATGGGCGCCGCGTATCTGCTGCCGCGCGTCGTCGGCCTCGGCCACGCCACCCGGCTGCTCATGCTGGGCGAGCCGGTGCGCACGCCCGAGGCCGAACGGATCGGCCTGCTCAGCGAGTTGACCGAGGAAGGCGGCGCCGACCGGGCCGCCCTCGCGCTCGCCCGCCGCCTCGCCGACGGACCCGCCCTCGCCCACGCCCAGACCAAGGCCCTGCTCACCGCCGAACTGGACATGCCCCTCGCGGCGGCCGTCGAGATGGACGCCGCGACACAGGCACTCCTCATGAACGGCGAGGACTACGCCGAGTTCCACGCCGCGTTCACCGAGAAGCGCCCGCCGAAGTGGCGGGGCCGGTGACGGCCGCGCCCGCCCGGCGCGTCGCCGTGCTCGGCGGCGGCCCCGGCGGCCTGTACACGGCGGCCCTCCTCAAACGCCTCGACCCCACCCGCGAGATCACGCTCTGGGAGCGCAACGCGCCACACGACACGTTCGGCTTCGGCGTCGTCCTCTCCGACGAGACCCTCGGCGGCATCGAACACGCCGACCCCGTCGTGTACGCGGCGCTGCGCGAGGAGTTCGTGCGCTGGGACGACATCGACATCGTGCGCCGCGGCGCCCGCCTCACCTCCGGCGGCCACGGCTTCGCCGCCCTCGGCCGGCGCCGCCTCCTGGAAATCCTGGAGGAGCGCTGCCGCGCCCTCGGCGTCGACCTGCGCTTTCGCACAGAAGCGCCGGCCGCCGCCGAACTGCGCGACTCCTACGACCTCGTCGTCGCCGCCGACGGCGTCCACAGCCGCACCCGCACCGCGCACGCCGACCACTTCGAGCCCCGCGTCGAGGAACACCGCAACCGCTACATCTGGCTCGCCGCCGACTTCGCGTTCGACGCGTTCCGCTTCGAGATCGCGGAGACCGAGCACGGCGTCATGCAACTGCACGGATACCCCTACAGCGCCCACGAGTCGACGGTCATCGTCGAGATGCGCGACGAGGTGTGGCGGGCCGCGGGCTTCGCCGCCATGGACGTCGCCGCGTCCGTCGAACACGCCGCCAAGGTCTTCGCCGACGCCCTCGGCGGCCGCCCCCTGAAATCCAACAACTCCGCCTGGCTCACCTTCCGTACCGTCGTCAACGCGCGCTGGTCGTACGGGAATTGCGTCCTGCTCGGCGACGCCGCCCACACCGCCCACTTCTCCATCGGGTCCGGCACCAAGCTCGCCGTCGAGGACGCCGTCGCCCTCGCCGGTGCCCTCGGTGAACAACCCACGGTCGAGGAGGCGTTGCGCGCGTACGAGGAGGAGCGGAGGCCCGTCGTCGCCTCCACGCAGCGCGCGGCGCGGGCCAGCCTGGAGTGGTTCGAGGACCTTCCCCGCCATCTCGGCCTGCCGCCACGGCAGTTCGCGTTCACGCTGCTCACGCGCTCGCGCCGGGTCACGCACGACAATCTGCGGATGCGGGACGCGGAGTTCGTGCGGGGCGTGGAGCGGGAGTTCGGGTGCCCCGAGGGGACGCCGCCCATGTTCACGCCGTTCGAGCTGGGCGGGCTGCGGCTGCGCAACCGCGTCGTCGTCTCCCCGATGGACATGTACTCCGCCGTCGACGGCGTGCCGGGCGACTTCCACCTCGTCCACCTCGGCGCGCGGGCGCTCGGCGGGGCGGGGCTCGTCATGACCGAGATGGTGTGCGTCAGCCCCGAGGGCCGCATCACCCCGGGCTGCGCCGGCCTCTACACCGACGAACAGGGCGACGCCTGGCGGCGCGTCGTCGACTTCGCCCACACCCACGCGCCCGGCACCGCCCTCGGCGTCCAGCTCGGGCACTCCGGGCGCAAGGGCTCCACGCGGCTCATGTGGGAGGGCATCGACGAACCCCTTCCCGACCCTGACTCCAACTGGCCGCTCGTCGCGCCCTCCGCGCTGCGCTACCGGCCCGACAGCCAGCTCCCGCGCGCGCTCACCGTGCCCGAACTCGCCGACATCCGCGAGCAGTTCACCGCCGCCGCGCGACGGGCGGCGCGGGCCGGCTTCGACCTGCTCGAACTGCACTGCGCGCACGGCTACTTGCTGTCGTCGTTCCTCTCCCCGCTCACCAACGTGCGGACGGACGCGTACGGGGGGTCGCTCGCCGGCCGGCTGAAGTTCCCGCTGGAAGTCTTCGAGGCGGTACGGGAGGTCTGGCCCGCGGGGCGGCCGATGACGGTGCGGATCTCGGCGACGGACTGGGCGCCGGGGGGCACGAGCGGGGAGGACGCGGTGGGCATCGCTCGGGCGTTCGCCCTGGCCGGGGCGGATGCGGTGGATGTGTCCACGGGGCAGGTCGTGAGCGGGGAGCGGCCCGCGTTCGGGCGGTCGTATCAGGTGCCGTTCGCGGACCGGATCCGGCATGAAGTGGGGGTGCCCGTCATCTCCGTGGGGGCGATCTCGTCGTGGGACGACGTCAACTCGCTTGTTCTCGCGGGGCGGACGGATCTTTGTGCGCTTGGGCGGCCGCACCTTTATGACCCTCATTGGGCGTTGCACGCGGCGGCGGAGCAGGGGTATTCCGGGCCGGGGGTGCGGTGGCCCGTGCCGTATGCGGCGGGTTCGCGGCGCCCCCAGACAGGGAAGTTCTCCGGCTGAGGCGGCTTGTAGCGACCGTTCCGCGCAGTTCCCCGCGCCCCTGACGGGGCGCTGCCCCTGGGCGTGGTTGTTCATCTTTCGGCCGGTGGGGCCTGGTCGCGCAGTTCCCCGCGCCCCTGTCGGGGCGACTGCGTCGCCACCTCCTCCCCTGGGGAGCAGGGGCGAAGCCCCGCTCCCTCAGGGGCGCGGGGAACTGCGCGAGCAACCACGACGAGAGTCGAGGATTCCCACCGGGTGGGGCCACCCACTCACCCAGGGGCGCGGGGAACTGCGCGATCAGCCACGACGAGAGTCGAGGTGACCCACCGGGCGGGGCCACCCACCTACCTAGGGCCGCGCGGAGCTGACCCCGTGGACGAATTCTGACGCCCGTTCCCGGAGCGCCTCGTTCAGCGCGTGGAAGACCGACGCCGACCGGAACCCGGGCCACCCCTCGGGAAGAACCCCCACCGGCAACCCGGGATCCGCATACGGCAGATGCCGCCAGGAGTCCAACGCCAGCAGATGATCCCGGTAAGCCTCAGCCGCCGCCCCCGGCGAACCCCCAGAACCCCGTTCACGCCACCGCACAAGCACAGGCCCATGCTCCGCAAGAAACGCCTCGTGCAACGAAGCCAGCCCCGCCAGATCCCACCACCGCGCAACCGCGTCAGCCGTCGCCGCGAACCCCACATGCTCCCCGCGAAAAAGATCCACGTACTCCGCGCACCCGATCCGCCGCAACGTATGCCGCGTCTCCTCATAGTGCCGCGCCGGCGCCACCCACACCCCGGGCGCGGCCGTCCCGAACCCGAGCCCGGCCAGCGCGGAGCGCAACACGTGCCGCTTGGCCCGTTCCGCCTCCGGCACGGAGAACACCGCGAGCACCCACCCGTCGCCGGCGCCGGCCTCCCCGTACACCCGCCGGTCCCCGTCGTCGAGCAGCTGACGGGCGTCGTCGGACAGGGCGTAACCGGCCGCGCCGCCCGCCGTCCGCGCGGCGACGAGCAGCCCGCGCCGCTTCAGGCGCGAGACGGCGGACCGTACGGACGGCGCGTCCACCCCGGCCGCCCCGAGCAGCCGGATCAGCTCGGCGACGGGCACGGGCCCCGCGAAACCGCGCCCGTGGGCGCCGTACAGGGTGACGATGAGGGAGCGCGGCGTGTGCGCGACGGGGGAGTGGGGCTGCTGCTCGGACACCCGATCACTGTACGGTTCCGCCCCCACCGTCCCCCCTGGCGCCACCGTCCCTCCCGGCCCCACCTACCCCCGGGGCACCGCCCCCGCGAGGCTCCCGGAGCCGGAACCGCTGGAGCTTGCCCGTCGCCGTACGCGGCAGCGCGTCCAGGAACTCGATGACGCGCGGGCACTTGTACGGCACCAGCTCCGCCGTCACGAAGTCCCGCAGCGCCTGCGCGTCGCGCCGCGCGCCCGGCCGCAGCACGACATGGGCCACGGCGATCTGCCCGCGCGCCTCGTCGGGCCGCCCCACGACCGCGGCCTCCGTCACGTCCGGATGCCGCAGCAGTGCCTCCTCGACCTCGGGCCCGGGGATGTTGTACCCCGCCGAGATGATCATGTCGTCGGCGCGGGCCACGTACCGGAAGTAGCCGTCGGCGTCGCGGACATAGGTGTCGCCGGTGATGTTCCAGCCGTGGCGTACGTACGCGCGCTGGCGCGGATCGGCGAGGTAGCGGCAGCCGACCGGACCGCGCACGGCGAGCAACCCCGCCTCCCCGTCCGGGAGTTCGCGCCCGTCGTCGTCCACGATCCGCGCCTGCCAGCCGGGCACCGGCACCCCCGTCGTCCCGGGCCGGATCGCGTCGTCGGCGGCGGAGATGAAGATGTGCAGGAGTTCGGTGGCGCCGATGCCGTTGATGATGCGCAGGCCGGTCGCGTCGTGCCAGGCGTGCCAGGTGGCGGCCGGCAGGTTCTCCCCGGCGGAGACACAGCGCCGCAGCGAGGAGATGTCGTACGGGCCCCCGCCCTGGCCTCCGCCGCCGGTCAGCTGGGCGAGCATCGACCGGTACGCGGTCGGGGCGGTGAACAGGACCGACACCCCGTGCTCGGCGATGGCGGGCAACAGCCGCGCGGGGCCCGCCTGTTCGAGCAGCAGCGCGGACGCCCCGGCGCGCAGCGGGAAGAGGACGAGCCCGCCGAGCCCGAACGTGAACCCGAGCGGCGGGCTCCCCGCGAACACGTCGTCCGGCACCGGCCGCAACACCTGCGCGGAGAACGTGTCCGCGACGGCGAGCACGTCCCGGTGGAAGTGCATACAGCCCTTCGGCCGCCCGGTCGTACCGGAGGTGAAGGCGATGAGGGCGACGTCGTCGGCGGCGGTGTCCACGGCGTCGAAGCGGCCGGGCCGCCCGGCGGCGCGGCGCAGCAGGTCGTCGGGGCCCTCCCCGCCGAACGTCACCACCCGCAGCCCCGGCACCTCCGCCTTCGCCAGATCGTCGAAGGACCGTACGTCGCACAGCGCGTACCGGACGCGGGCGATCTCGCACATCGTCGCCAGTTCCGCGGACCGCGCCTGAGCCAGCACGGTCACGGCGACGGCCCCCGCCTTCATCACCGCGAGCCAGCAGGCGGCGAGTTCGGGCGTGGTCGGGCCGCGCAGCAGCACCCGCTCGCCGGGCACGACACCGAGGTCGCCGCTGAGCACATGCGCGATCCGGTCGACGGTCGTCAGCAGGTCCCCGTAACTCCACGAGGTGCGGCCGGGGGCGTGGAAGGCGGGCCGGTCCGGGCCGAAGCGGGCGACGGTCGCGTCGAGGAGGGCCGCGCCGCAGTTCAGGCGCTCGGGGTAGGCGAGTGCGGGCAGTCCGCGTACGAGGTCCGGCCACTGCTCGCGCGGCGGCAGATGGTCGCGCGCGAACGTGTCGGTGTGCCCCGAACGCGACAGGGGCGGGAGCGCCGCGCCGGGCGGAGCGGGCCGGGGCGGGTCGGACGGTGTCGTCGGGTCGGTCATGGCCGGGCGCCCCCTTGCCGTGGTGGGCCCTCAAGGACAGGCTCGCGCCGGCCGTCGCACCGCCGGACGACCGCGCAACGAGCGTATCGTGATGGTGACGGCGGTCAAGACTGCGCGATACGGTTCCCGCGGGCCGGAACGCCGGCCCGGGGCCACGGCCCGGAGAGGAGCACCGGCAGATGGGGTCATTCTCGCTCGAACCCGAACAGATCGCCTGGTGTGAGCGGCTGCGCGAGGACGCCGCCCGCCATCTCGTCCCGCTCGCCGAGAAGGGCGAGGAGGGCCGCGTCAACCGCCCGCTCCTCGAAGGGCTCGGCCGACTCGGCCTCCTTGAGCGCCTGTTCACCTCCGGCGCCCTCGACCTGTGCCTCATGCGCGAGTCGCTCGCCCGCGTCTGTACGGAGGCGGAGACCGCGCTCGCCCTCCAGGGCCTCGGCGCCCACCCCGTCCACGCCCACGGCACGCCCGAGCAGCGCGAGCGCTGGCTGGGGGAGGTCGCGGCGGGGCGCGCGGTCGCCGCGTTCGCGCTGAGCGAGCCCGGGGCCGGCTCCGACGCGGCGGCGCTCGCGCTGAGCGCCGTCCCCGACGGGCCCGGGCGGCTGCGCCTGACCGGCGAGAAGACCTGGATCTCGAACGCGCCGCAGGCCGACTTCTACACCGTCTTCGCGCGTACCGGCGAGGCCCCGGGGGCGCGCGGCATCACGGCGTACCTCGTCCCCGCCGACCGCCCCGGGCTCACCGGCGAACCCCTCGACATGCTGTCCCCGCACCCCATCGGCACCCTGGCCTTCGACGGCGTACCCGTCACGGACGCCGACCGGCTCGGGGCGAGCGGCGGGGGCTTCCGGGTGGCGATGGGCACGCTGAACCTGTTCCGGCCGAGCGTCGGCGCGTTCGCGGTGGGCATGGCGCAGGCCGCGCTGGACGCCACGCTCGCGCACACGGCCGGCCGGGAGGCGTTCGGCGGGCCGCTCAAGGAGCTCCAGACGGTCGCCCACGCCGTCGCCGACATGGCCGTACGCGTCGAGTCGGCACGGCTCCTCGTCCTCGCGGCGGCCTGTGCGTACGACGAGGGCGCGCCGGACGTGCCGCGCCGCGCCGCGATGGCGAAACTGCTCGCCACGGAGGCCGCCCAGCACGTGGTCGACACGGCCGTCCAGCTCCACGGCGCCCGCGCCCTGCGCCGCGGCCACGTCCTGGAACACCTGTACCGCGAGGTCCGCGCCCCCCGTATCTACGAGGGCGCAAGCGAGGTCCAACGCGCCATCATCGCCAAGGAGTTGTACAAGGAGGCAGACCATGGCCGCTGACCCCGCCGACCCGGCAGGGCTCGACCGCGTCAACCCGCCGGAGCTGTCCCCGCCCGCCGGTTTCTCGCACGCCGTCGTCGCCACCGGCGGCACGCTGGTGATGCTGGCCGGCCAGACCGCGCTCGACGCCGACGGCAAGGTCACCGGCACGACCCTGCCCGAGCAGTTCGCCCGCGCCCTCGGGAACCTCCTCACGGCCCTGCGCCACGCGGGCGGCACCCCCGCCCACCTCGCCCGCGTGACGGTCTACGCCACCGACGTCGCCGCCTACCGCGCCCACGCCCGCGAACTGGGCCGGATCTGGCGCGAGCAGGCCGGCCGCGACTACCCGGCGATGGCCGTCATCGGCGTGAGCCGCCTGTGGGACGAGGAGGCACAGGTCGAGATCGACGGGCTGGCCGTACTGCCCTGACCGGGGGACGACTGCCCCGACCGGGGGACGCCGGTGATTGAGGATGATCGGCGGGGGCACCCGGCCGGGGCCGTGAGAGCGGAGGCCATGCGTCCGCCGCCCTCCCGACAGCACGACGGCCCTGTCCTCGACGCCAGGAGGTGAGCCCGTGCCCGGCTCCCCGCACGACCCGCATGACCCGTACGACCAGAACGACCGGTCCCGCTCCGCCGAGCGCAGGCCCACCCCGCCGTACGCGTACGAGCGCCAAGACCGTCCCGGGCTGGAATCCCGGATGAGCCAGCGCCCCTGCTATCTGGCCCCCGACTACCGGGGCTCCGGCAAACTCGCGGGCAAGGTGGCCCTGATCACCGGCGGCGACTCCGGGATCGGCCGCGCGGTCGCCGTCCTCTACGCCCGCGAGGGCGCCGACGTGGCGATCGTCTATCTGCCCGAGGAGCAGCCGGACGCCGAGGAGACCCGGGAGGCCGTGCGGAAGGAGGGCCGCACCTGCCTGCTGCTGCCCGGCGACCTGTGCGACGCCGACTTCTGCCGGGAGACCGTCGAGGCCACCGTCCGCGAACTCGGCGGCCTCAACATCCTGGTCAGCAACGCCGCCCGGCTGAACAGCCAGAACAGCCTGGAAGACCTCGACTTCGAGGACTTCGACCTGGCGTTCAAGACCAACATGTACGCCTACTTCCACCTCTTCCTCGCCGCGCTCCCGCACCTGGGGCAGGGGGACGCCGTGATCGCCACGGCGTCCGAGGAAGGGCTCAAGGGCAGCGACATGATGATGGACTACGCCGCTTCCAAGGCCGCGCAGATCGTCTTCACGAAGTCCGTGGCGAGCCACCTCGCCAAGCGCGGTGTACGGGCCAACGTGGTCGCCCCTGGCCCGACCTGGACCGTACTCAACCTCTCGGGCCAGCGCTTCCCGGACCACTACCTCGAAGACCTCGGCTCGTCCTCCGACCCCCTCGGCCGCGCCGCGCAGCCCGAGGAGATGGCCCCGGCCTACGTCCATCTCGCCTGTGAGGCCGACTCCAGCTACACGGTCGGCGAGACGATCGCGGTCACGGGCGGCATGACGGACAGCCGCTGAACCGGCGCACCGCAGCCGCCCGTCGCGCGCTACTCCTTCGGGGGCTTGACGGTGACGTCGAGGTAGAAGGCGTCGATGCTGCGGACGGCCGCCTCGAACTCGTCGAGGTTGACCGGCTTCGTGACGTACGCGTTGGCGTGGTGGTGGTAGGCGCCGGTGACGTCGTCGGGGGCGGCGGAGGTGGTGAGGACGACGACCGGGATCGTGCGCAGGTCGGCGTCCTCCTTCACCACGGCCAGGAACTCGCGCCCGTTCATCCGGGGCATGTTCAGGTCGAGCACGATGAGGTCGGGGCGCGAACTGTCCGGGTCACGCAGGTAGTCGAGCGCCTCGACCCCGTCGGAGACCTGGGTGAGGTTGCGGGTACCGCGCTCGGTGAGAGCGTCCTGGATGAGCATCGCGTCGGCGGTGTCGTCCTCGACCAGCAGCACGTCGTAGGGGCGGATAGCGGCGGCAGCCATGAGTCACGTGCTCCGGAGTGGGGGACGGTGGGGCGGTTCGGTCGTGTCGTTCGTGTCGCTGGTGACCAGTCCGGGCCAGCGGCGTCTTGCTCCCTGCCGGCTCATGCTGACGGCCTGGCCGATGGCGGGGTACCCGGCGCCGCTCTCCGCGGCGGCGAGGGCGGCCTCGTCCTCCAGGGACCTGACCGCCCGCTTGACGTCGGTGAGAACTCGCAGGCGTAGAAGAGCATATCTGCGGGACTCATGTATCGGATCGGCGGCCTTCGCCGGTGGGCGGACGGTTTCCGGAGTGAGGCGCCGACTGACTTCGTCCACCAGCCGGGCCACCAACGCGGCCGTTTCCCCCCGGGAAAGGGGGGTAACGGGAGACGGATCGAGCATGGCGTCACCCTACTGCGGCTTCACAAAGGTGGACAACATGTGTTGTCCATGGGTGGGTAGAGTGTCGTAGCCGCGCACATGCGTCTGGCAAGGGCGCTCGGTCAGGAGAGAGAAGTCACCACGATGGCAAGGGAGCAGACGCGGTTCCGGGGTGCGTTCTCCGGGTGGACCACCCGCCGCTGGCTGCGCGTGGGGGTGAGTGGCGTCCTCGTCGTCCTGGCGGGCCTCGGATCCCTGGGCGGCTGGGCGATGTGGCGTACCTCCGAGGTCACCGCCTCGCTGATCGAGAGGCGCTCCCCGGCCCTGATCGAGTCGATCCGGTACGAAGAGGCCCTGATCAACCAGGAGACGGGCATCCGCGGCTACGGCGTGTCCGGCCGCCGCGACTTCCTGGAGCCGTACGCGCAAGGGGTCACCGCCGAGAAGGACGCCCTGCGGCGGCTGCGCCCGCTGCTCGACGGCGACCAGCGCGCCCTCGACGACCTCGCCGCGGTGGAACGGCATGCCGGGGCCTGGCAGAAGCTCGTGGCGCGGCCTGTCGCGTCGGCGTCGCCCGCCGAGGCCACCCGGGTCGCCGGGAAGCGGGCCGCCGACGGCAAGGCGGACTTCGACGCGCTGCGGCGGGCGATGACACGCCAGCAGACCCACCTCCAGGACGAACGGACCGCGGCCACCCAGGAGCTGAAGCGGTCGGTGACCCTGCGGAACTGGATGTTCTCGGTCATCGCCGTGGTCATCCTGGTCGTCGCCGCACTCGTCTTCGAGGGCCTGCGCCGAGGGGTCACCCGCCCGCTCAGCCGGCTCGGCGAGGCCGCCCGCGACGTCGCCCAGGGGCGCTTCGACCGCTCCATCACCGGCAGCGGCCCCGCCGACCTGCGCAGGCTCGCCAGCGACGTGGACTCCATGCGGCTGCGGCTCGTGAAGGAGCTGCGCTCCAGCGAGGAGACCCGCGGCGTCCTCGACGAGCAGACCGAGGACCTGAAGCGGTCCAATGCCGAGCTTGAGCAGTTCGCGTACGTCGCCTCGCACGACCTCCAGGAGCCGCTGCGCAAGGTCTCCAGCTTCACGCAACTGCTGCAACGGCGCTACGGCGGGCAGTTGGACGACAAGGCCGACCAGTACATCGCCTTCGCCGTCGACGGCGCCAACCGCATGCAGAACCTGATCAACGACCTGCTGGCCTTCTCCCGCGTCGGCCGCGTCCACAACGACCACCGCACGGTGGAGTTGGAGGACGTGTTCGCCAGGGCGCTGGACGACCTCAGCGTGCGCGTCGAGGAGACCGGCGCGGAGATCACCCACGACCCGCTGCCCGTCGTCGTCGGCGATGTGACCCAACTGGGCATGCTGTGGCAGAACCTGCTGTCCAACGCGCTCAAGTTCCACAGCCCAGACCGGCCGCCGCGCATCCACATCGGCGCCGAGCTGCGCGACGAGGACACCTGGCAGTTCACGGTCACCGACAACGGCATCGGCATCGAGCCGGAGTTCCAGGAGAAGGTGTTCATCCTCTTCCAGCGGCTGCACACCAAGGACGCCTACCCGGGGACCGGCATCGGCCTCGCCATGTGCAAGAAGGTCGTCGAGTTCCACGGCGGCACGATCGGCATCGACCCGGACCACACCCCCGGCACCCGGGTCGTCCTCACCCTCCCCGCCCTCGACGCCGCGCCGGCGGCCCCGGACGAAGAGACACAGCCGTGACCCTTCCCGCCGCAGGCCGCGACGAGCCGTATCTGATGCTGCTGGTCGAGGACGACGACGGGGACGCCCTCCTCGTCGAAGAACTGCTGTACGACACCGATCTGCCGCACACCCTCACGCGCTGCCGTTCGGCGGCAGAGGCGCGCGAGGCGCTCGCGGCCGCGCCCGTCGACTGCGTCCTGCTCGATCTGCACCTGCCCGACGCGGGCGGGGTGGCGACGGTGCAGGCGATCCAGGCCGACGCCCGTACCGCGATCATCGTGCTCACCGGCCTCGACGAGCCCCGCGCCGGCGTCGACGCGCTGGCCGCGGGCGCCCAGGACTACCTCATCAAGGGCAAGGTCGACCCGGACCTCATGCAGCGGGCCGTCCGCTACGCCGTCCAGCGCAAGCAGGCCGAGCGCGCCAACGCGGCGTTGCAGATCGGCCGGCTGCGGGCCCAGGAGAACGCCCGCCTCGAACGCGGGCTGCTGCCCGAACCCCTGCTCTCCTCCACCAGCGTCAGCGCCTCCAGCCGCTACTACCCCGGCCGGGCGCAGGCGCTGCTCGGCGGTGACTTCCTCGACGTCGTCCAGACCGACGACGGCCAGGTGCACGCCGTCATCGGGGACGTCAGCGGCCACGGCCCGGACGCGGCGGCGCTCGGCGTCTGCCTGCGCATCGCCTGGCGCTCCCTGACGCTCGGCGGCCACCGCGACCAGGAACTGCTGCGCCTCCTCGAGCAGATCCACATCGCCGAACGCGCGGGCAACGACCTGTTCACCACCTGCACCCTGATCACCCTGGACCCCGGGGCAGGCACGCTCACCCTGCACCTCGCCGGGCATCACGAGCCCCTCGTCACGACCTCCGGCGCCACCCGGCAGCTCAGCGCCGCCCACGGCATCGCTCTGGGCATCGCCCCGGGGCTCGGCGACTGGCCCGCCACGAAGGTGGACCTGCCGGCGCAGGGCGCGCTCATCGCGTACACCGACGGACTGATCGAGGGCTTCGCGGACGAGGCGGGCACGCGGCTCGGGGTGGAAGGACTGCTGCGCATCGTCGACGAGGTGGACACCGTGGACCCCGGCGCCCACCTCGACGAGCTGATCGCCCGCACCCGCGCCCTCAACGCGGACCGGCACACCGATGACCTCGCGGTCCTGCGCCTGGACTGGAAGACGTGACGGGTCGTGGGGTGCCCGGGGCGTGAGGTGCCTGTGTAGTGAGGTGTCCCCGTGTAGTGGGGTGCCCGGGCTGTCCCGGCGCCGGACATGACTGAGGCCCGCCACGATCGTGGCGGGCCTCAGTCATGTCCGGGGGAGAGTCTCAGGAAGTCGAGAGCATGCCCTCACGCAGCTTGGCGAGGCAGCGGGACAGCAGCCGGGAGACATGCATCTGGGACACGCCCAGGCGCTCACCGATCTGTGCCTGGGTCAGCTCGTCGACGAACCGCATGTGCAGGAGCTGCCGGTCGCGCTCGTCGAGTTCGGCGATCATCGGCGCGAGGGCGTGGAAGTCCTCCACCAGCTCCAGCGCCGCGTCCTCGCTGCCGATGAAGTCCTGGAGCGCGCTCTCGCCGTCCTCGCTGCTGTTGATCGCGGCGTCCAGGGAGGAGGAGTTGTAGCCGTTGGAGGCGAGCCGCGCCTCGACGACCTCTTCCTCCGACAGGCTCATCAGCTCCGACAGCTCCTTGACCGTCGGGTCGCGGTCGAGCCGGGTACGCAGCTCCTCCGTGGCCCGGGCGAGCTGGACACGGGCCTCCTGGAGCCGGCGCGGCACATGCACGGCCCAGGTCGTGTCACGGAAGAAACGCTTGATCTCGCCGACGATGTAAGGAATGGCGAAGGAGGTGAATTCCACCTCTCTCGTCAGCTCGAACCGGTCGATCGCCTTGATCAGACCGATCATGCCGACCTGGACGATGTCCTCCATCTCCTCCGGGCCGCGGCTGCGGAACCGGCCGGCCGCGTAACGGACGAGGGACATGTTCATTTCGATCAGCGTGTTACGCGCATAGCTGTACTGCGGCGTGCCCTCCTCAAGAACCGCCAATTCCTGGAAGAAGAGCTTCGACAGCTCGCGTGCGTCTTTGGGCGCCATCCGGGAAGGATCGGCGACCTCGGGCAACTCGGCCGTCTGCTGTGTCAGCACGCTGGGCGCCATGCTGGGTCCCCTCCCATATTCGGTCTCAACCTTCTGTGGCGGCCTGTGCGGCCGCCGTGGCTCCGTGTACCCCGCCTTCCGGCACCCATGCCTGCGCCTTCAGCGAAGTGTCCACCGCCTCACGGGCCGTCAGAATCCTACGCCCGGGCGGCTCCGCCCCCGCCCCTGGGTGGCCCCGCTCCCGCCCCCGGGCGGACATGCCAGTGGGGCCGTGACCGGACAGGTCACGGCCCCACTGCGGGGTCACTCAGACGCTCAGGCGCGCTCAGGCGCTCAGGCCCAGGTCAGTCGTCGAAAACGTCCTTGACCTTCTCCTTGGCGCCCCGGGCGTCGCCCTTGGCCTGCTCGGCGCGGCCCTCGGCCTCAAGGCGCTCGTTGCCGACCGTCCGGCCGGCGGCTTCCTTGATCTTGCCCTTGGCCTGCTCGGTCTTCGACTTCGCCTTCTCGTCACCAGCCACGGCGCTCAACTCCTCGTACGACACAAAGGGGATTACGGTCTTGCTGCCGGGACGGTTATCCCTCATGTGTCCCCGCAAACAACAAAGGCACCTTTTTTCCGAGCCGCGTTCGGGTCGCGGTACGGGGCGGGGCGCCACCGGATTCCCGCGTAAGTTTCTTATAAACAACCTTCTTCACAGGGTGTACACCTGTGGGGCCAGGGCATTCGATGGCTCGGAGGTTGATAACTATGGTTCCCCTGCTTCTCGTTCTTCTTCTGGCTCTGCTTCTCTTCGGTGCGGGCTTCGCCCTCAAGGCACTGTGGTGGATCGCCGTGATCGTGCTCGTCGTCTGGCTGGTCGGGTTCATCGCCCGTCCGAAGGGCGGAAGTGCCCGCTGGTATCGCTGGTAGGTACCGGGCGCAACGGGCGCACATATAAATAGACGTGTGGGGCGGCTTATCCTTCGGGACGGGCCGCCCCACACGTGTGCCCGGCGACCGCCGGGAGCGGGGCCCCGCTACTCGACGGTCCAGCCGATGTGACCGATCCCCGAGCTGTAGATGGCGCAGGTCCCGGAGGACTCGCCGACCTCGCCGGGTGCCACGGTCACCGAGTTCCCGGTGACGTCCGGGGCCCAGCCGCAGACGATGTCGGCGTGGAAGGTGATCGTCTGGCCGGTGTTGTTGGTGCAGTCGACGCCGCCGTGCAGCGGGTCGTTGTTGTGGATCCAGGTGGTGCAGTCGAGCCCGCCGAGGCGCGGGGCCGGGGCGGCGGCCGCCGCGGCGGGCAGGACGGGCAGGGCCGCGAGCGCGGCGGCGATGACCAGGGCGACGGAAGAACGCTTCAACGGATCTCCTTGAGGACGGTTGCCTGATACGCCCCCGACGATGGCGCCCGCCCGCCGCCCCCGCTCACCGGACACGCATGATCCACGCGCAAACCACCTCAACGGGGCGCCCCGCCCCCGCCCGGTGGACGTGTCACGGCCGTCGCGCGGCCCGGGCGTGGCTGCGGTTGCGGTTGTGGTTGTTGTCGCGGCTGCGGTAGCGGGCGGGGAGGTGCTTGCGGGCCTGGTGGCCGCCGGCGATGTCCCGTCCCGTAAGAGGTCAGTGAACGCCCTGACCTGCCGTGATGAGCGGTATGTAGTCGCTGAGCTGCGCGAATGGTCTTTCGGCTGCTGGGTAAAATGATCCATGTCGTCGCAGGGCTCGGCGCCTCACTCAGACATCAGTCAGCTCGCGCGATGCAGGCTCCTCTCGGCGGCGAGCCTGCGCAGCTCTGTACGGGGCCCGGCGCGGGCACCGGCCCTCCCAGTACGGGTGCGCCATCAGTCCCACCCATCCGACGCGCGTCAGTTGTCACCAGCGGGTGCGGCTGAGCTCGTGAAGGGGGACGACCGAGGGAGCTCCGTCGTCACACGTGAGGCATCCGCCCTCACAGGCGCTCGATCGGCAGTCATTCCGTCACCGGGCCGGTCTCGCATACACAGCCGCGCAGATGCCAACCCATCCGTACTGCTTCCCTCCGGTCGCCGATGAGTTCTGGTGCGCTGGACGGTCCAAGTCGGCATACCTGACAAAGGGAGAATCCGATGGGCAAGACACGCTTGCATCCGATGACTCACATCGCCCGTCGCATGTTCGAGCTCCTGGAGCCGATCTGCCTGGTCACGTTCCTGGCGGACGAGTGCAACGAGGAACTGGCCGCCCTCGGCCACCGCACCTACTGGGACGGCTACTTCGCCAGCCGCGCCGCACCACTGGGACGGGTGCCGGCCCAAGTCGTGCACGCGGCCTTCTACAACTTCGCCGACGGGGAAGCCGCACGGCACATCCCCAGCGCTTGGGAGACGATCCCGCCCGAGGACTCCGTCGCCGCGCGGGAGCGGGGCAGCGCGGCCTCTCTAAGGCGCATCCTCGGCGACGAACTGGCCGAGTCCCCGGGCCTGGTGCGCGCCGCGGACCTGACCACCAAGGCCGCGACGGGCGCCCCTACCGAAGGCCGGGTGATGTACGCAGGCATGCGCACCCTTGAGGTGCCCGGCGACCCCGTCGCCCGGCTGTGGCATTCCGCGACCATGCTGCGCGAGCACCGCGGCGACGGGCACATCGCCGCTCTCGTCAGCGCGCGCATCGGCGGCACGGAGGCCCACGTGCTCTCCGCTCTGGAGCAGGGCATCCACCCCCCGGAGTCGTTCGGACGCATCCATCACCTGCCGAAAGAGCGCTTGGCCGCGGTCATGGGCGGCATGCGCGAACGCGGACTCGTCGACAGCGACGGCCACTTCACCGACGCAGGCCGTGCGACCAAACAGCGCATCGAAACCCTCACTGACGAACTCGCCATCCCGCCCTACGACGTCCTGTCCCCAGCCGAACTCGACGAACTGATCACCAACCTAGAACCCCTCACCGCGACCCTGGTGGCCGCAGGTTCGCAGTGACTCGCAGTGACTCGCGGAAACCGCTACAGATCTGCGTGATCAGACGTGGGTGACACGAAGGCGCGTCCGTCAAGGTTCTTGCGGGCCTGGGCCTGCTGTGTCCAGGGCGGCGCCGGCTTGGTCGGCGAGTGTCGTGGCGACGAGGCGGGCTTGGACGCTGGGGCGGGCTCCGGGGGTGGGGGAGAGCATGAAGCGGCCCTGGAAGCGGCCGCCGCCGTTGGCACGCACTTCGATCTCTTCCGTCGGCCAGCCTTGCCGGTCGACGTCCCAGTGCTTGCGTCCGATCATGAGCCTGCCGTCCTGCTCCAGGCGGGCGGGATGGCCGAGCAGGTGGCCGTACTCGAAGCGGCAGTCACGTAGCTCCAGCAGTTCGGTGAGCTGCTCTTTGACATGGTCCACGACGGTGTCGGCGGAGGTGGCGGTCTGCGCGAGCCGAGCTGTGTCGTGAATGCGGCTGAGGTGGTCGGCATCGGCGACGACGATCACCTGAAGCTTCCGTGCGTGGGCGGCGAGGAGCGAGACGACGATCCCGACGGCCAGCAGGGTGACGGCCGTGGTGACGTCGTCGCTGCGGATGATGTCGAAGCTCTGGTAGGGCCGGGTGAGGAAGAAGGAGTACCAGGCGGCGGCGGACAGCGCGGCCAGAACGCCGGCCACGCGATTGCCGAGGGCGGCGACCCCGACGACGACCACCACCAGGATCAGCGCCAGATTCGTGCTCGACACGTCGCCACGGAAAGGCACCATCACCAGTGACACCACCAGCGGGCCGAGGACAGCCGCCGCGACCGCGACGGAATCACGAAGCGTATACCTGGTCATCTGGCGCCCTTCCGTGCCGGCCGTGCCGCGCGGGTCCCGGTCACTACGACCCGCCTGCTCCCACGCCTTGACGCCCTGCCACTCGTCACCGGCGGCTGACGTGCCGCGGCAGTCCCTCAGTGCTGTCGTCCACGGGCACAGCCGTGACCGACCGGCCCAGAGTGACGCCACCGGATGGAACAGCCCGCCCATTGAGCCGACGGCGGCGTGCCGCACACCGTCATACAAGAACGTCGCCACGCTCGTACACGCGCGACTCAGGTCACCGTGATCGGCCCCGCTGCTGTCCACACTGAGCGATGTGAACAAGGGCCATGAAGAGGATGAGCGGGATTCCGGAGTGCCTGCTCCATCCGATGCGCTGCCGCGTCTCGATCACGATCAACTCCGGGCACTGCGCGAGGCCGGCCGCCAATGGCGTCGTGCGGCCCCGGGGTTCACGGGGGAACACCGGGAGCTTCCTGTCGACCCCGACGCGGGGACGTTCCCCCGGGCGGCGGACATCGGCCCGACCCGGTTCGGCCGGCTGGTGCACATCACTTCCCTGGGGCAACACGCGCCGGAACGGAAGACCGACGACGCGGACGCGACCGCCCGCTCCCGCACGGGCCGCCTCGCGCATCGCTCCCGCCGGATGCTGCTGGGAGCACCGCTGAAGAGCACAGCCGTCGTACGCGAGAGCATGAGCAAACTGGTGGCGCTGCCGGTCCTCTCGGCCGACGCCCTGTCCTCGGTGGCCTACGGCCCCGAGGCGATGCTGGCCGTACTCGTGCTGGCAGGCACAGCCGGACTCGCGTACTCCCTGCCGATCGCCGCCACGGTCGCGTTCCTGATGCTGGTGGTAGGCGTGTCCTACCGGCAGACGATCCGCGCCTATCCGCACGGAGGCGGCTCCTACATCGTCGCCAGTGACAACCTGGGCCTCCTGCCGGGACTGCTGGCTGCGGGGGGCCTGCTGATCGACTACGTCCTCACGGTCGCGGTCTCGATCGCCTCCGGAATCGCCGCGGTCACCTCCGCGATCCCCTCGCTCACGCCGGCCACGCTCCCGCTGGGCCTGATCATGATCGCTCTCCTGCTGATCGGGAACCTGCGCGGAATCCGGCAGGCAGGCGTGCTGTTCGCCGCACCGACGTACGCCTTCATCATCGCGATGTCCGCCCTGATCATCAGCAATCTGACGGACTCGGCCGGGAACGGGTTCGAGGCGGCCCCCGCCCCCCATCTGAACGCGACCGAAGGCGTCGGAGTGCTGCTGGTCATGCGCGCCTTCGCCTCCGGCTCCACGGCGATGACCGGCATCGAGGCCATCTCCAACGCTGTGCCGGCCTTCCGGCCTGTCCGCTGGCGCAACGCACGCGCCACACTCACGTGGATGACCGGCCTGCTCGTCGCCATGTTCGGAGGCATCATCGCCATCGTCCATCTGCGCGGCATCATCCCCCGGAGCGACGAGACGGTCCTGTCGCAGCTCGCCCACCTGACATTCCATTCCGGCCCGATGTACGTCTTCGTCCAGGCCGCCACCGCGGCGGTGCTCCTCCTCGCTGCGAACACCGCCTACAACGACTTCCCCCGCGTGCTGTTCCTCCTGGCCCGCGACGGCCACGCCCCCCACATCTTCCTCAGGCAGGGCGACCGACTGGCCTTCAGCAACGGCATCGCCCTGCTGTCGGTCGCTTCCGCCCTCGTCTTCGTCGTCTTCGCGGGCGACACGAACGCGCTGATCCCGCTGTACGCCGTGGGTGTATTCCTCGCCTTCAGCCTGTCGCAGACGGGCATGGTGGTCCACTGGCGCCGCGTCCGCACCCGGCACTGGCGCAAGAGCCTCACCTTCAACGCCGTCGGAGCAGTGCTCTCCACACTCGTCCTGATCACCGCCGCCCTCACCAAGTTCACCTCCGGAGCCTGGGTCGCTCTCCTCGCCATCGGCCTGTTCTTCCTGCTGGCCACACGCATCCGGCACCACTACCGGACGGCGGGCGCGGCGCTGCGACTGAGGCCCGAGACCACGGAAGCCCCCGGCCCTCCCGGCTCGCCCGCCCGTGCCCCCGCACCCGTACCGCCGGCGCACCACCCCGCGAAGCCCGGAGGGGGACAGCCGGACCACGAAAAGGGAGACGGAGAAGAAGAAAGGGAGGAAACACCCCAGGCCGTACATCACCTGACAGTCGTCGCCCTTGCCTCCCTCGATCTCGCCGGCCTGCGGGCCCTCGCCTACGCGGACTCACTCCAGCAACCCACGCTCGCCCTGCACATCAGTCCCAGCGAGGAGGAAGCACAGCGGTTCCGTGAGTACTGGACCGTCTGGGGCGATCACGTGCCCCTCCACGTCGTCCTCTCCCCGTACCGGGCGATCGTCGCACCGCTGATCCACTACATCGAGGCACTCCACCACCAGCGCCCCGACCTGACCATCACCGTGATCCTCCCCGAGATCGTCACCCGGCACCTGCGCCACCGGCTCCTGCACAGCAAGGACGCCGCCCGCCTCCGCCGCGCCCTGCGCCCCCTCCCGAAGATCGTCATCACGAGCGTTCCCTTCCACATCCCTTGAGGAAGAGCGTGGACAGGGCGTCGAAGGGCGCGTCCCGCACGCCAAGGTCAATGGGGCCGGGGCCGTTGGGCGTTTGCGGGTGGGACGCCGACCAGGCGTCCATGGCTCTGGATGCCGCCGCACCCCTACCTGACTCGCTCCGTAGCAGGTCAGACGGGGTGCGGCGGCATTCACGTATCAGATGTCCCGTCAGATGTCCCGAAACGTCTCGATCTGGGCGCCCACCGAGTTCAGGCGCTCCGCCAGGTCCTCGTAACCGCGGTTGATGACGTAGACGTTGCGCAGGACGGAGGTGCCCTCCGCCGCCATCATCGCCAGCAGCACGACGACCGCGGGGCGCAGCGCCGGCGGGCACATCATCTCGGCGGCGCGCCAGCGCGTGGGGCCCTCCACGAGCACCCGGTGCGGGTCGAGGAGCTGGAGGCGGCCGCCGAGGCGGTTGAGGTCGGTGAGGTAGATGGCGCGGTTGTCGTAGACCCAGTCGTGGATGAGGGTCTTGCCCTGCGCCGACGCCGCGATGGCCGCGAAGAACGGCACGTTGTCGATGTTCAGGCCGGGGAACGGCATCGGGTGGATCTTGTCGATCGGCGCCTCCAGTTTGGAGGGGCGCACGGTCAGGTCCACCAGGCGGGTGCGGCCGTTGTCCGCGACGTACTCGGCGGAGCGGTCGTGGTCGAGGCCCATCTCCTCCAGGACCGCCAGCTCGATCTCCAGGAACTCGATCGGCACGCGGCGCACGGTGAGTTCGGACTCGGTGACGACGGCGGCGGCCAGCAGGCTCATCGCCTCGACCGGGTCCTCGGAGGGGGAGTAGTCGACGTCGACGTCGATGTGCGGGACGCCGTGGACGGTGAGGGTGGTCGTGCCGATGCCGTCGACGCGCACGCCGAGGGCCTCCAGGAAGAAGCAGAGGTCCTGGACCATGTAGTTGGACGACGCGTTACGGATGACGGTGGTGCCCTCGGCGCGGGCGGCGGCCAGCAGCGCGTTCTCCGTGACGGTGTCGCCGCGCTCGGTCAGCACGATGGGCCGGTCCGGGGTGACGCCCGCCTGGACCTCCGCGTGGTAGAGCCCCTCGGTCGCCGTGATGTCCAGGCCGAACCGGCGCAGCGCGATCATGTGCGGCTCGATCGTGCGGGTGCCGAGGTCGCAGCCGCCCGCGTACGGCAGCTTGAAGTGGTCCACGCGGTGCAGCAGCGGGCCGAGGAACATGATGATGGAGCGCGTGCGGCGGGCCGCGTCCGCGTCGATCGCGCCCATGTCCAGCTGCGCGGGCGGCACGATCTCCAGGTCCACGCCGTCATTGATCCAGCGGGTGCGCACCCCGATGGAGCCCAGCACCTCCAGGAGCCGGTAGACCTCCTCGATGCGCGCGACGCGGCGCAGCACCGTACGCCCCTTGTTGAGCAGCGACGCGCACAGCAGCGCCACGCACGCGTTCTTGCTCGTCTTGACGTCGATGGAGCCGGAAAGCCGACGCCCGCCGACCACCCGCAGATGCATCGGCCCGGAGTAGCCGAGGGACACGATCTCGCTGTCGAGGGCCTCGCCGATACGGGCGATCATCTCAAGGCTGATGTTCTGGTTGCCGCGCTCGATGCGGTTCACGGCGCTCTGACTGGTGCCGAGCGCCTCGGCGAGATGCGTCTGCGTCCAGCCCCGGTGCTGACGCGCGTCACGGATGAGCTTGCCGATGCGTACGAGGTAGTCGTCTTCCATGGCGTCAGGTTATCTCAGATATGAGATGACGCATTCCGAGGGGGTCCGTACGGGTGACGAGCCGTCAGTGCCCCGCGAACAACCGGTACCCCGCCTTCCGCCTCTCGAACACCCCCGCCCGAGGGGCGTGGTGGGGAGATGGCCGGCTCTTGCCCCGCTCTTGACGATCGCGGCGGCCGGGCGGGGGGCCTGTGCGGTGGCTCGGCGGTGTCGAGGGAGGGCGCGAAGGCCCTGAAGGGGACCGTGTAGCGCTGGTGGGGGCGTGAGGGGCGTATCAGGATGGAGGGGCGTGACGTAGGACATGACTGGGGGACGCGCTTGGTCGCGCGCAGGGGTCATGTACTAGAGTTATCTCGACATCGAGATATCTGCCGAGGCGCCCCGCGGCCGGGCGCCGGCTCCGAGCCGGCGGTAAGGGTTACCTAACTAAGCCTTACCTTAGCGGATCGACGGGCCGGCGTGGCGGCAGGATCGTGGTGGAACGCGCACATAAATGAAGGAGACTGTCGTGTCGGCGAACAGCTTCGACGCCCGCAGCACGCTGCGCGTGGGCGACGAGTCGTACGAGATCTTCAGGCTGGACAAGGTCGAGGGCTCCGCTCGCCTTCCCTACAGCCTCAAGGTTCTCCTGGAGAACCTGCTCCGCACCGAGGACGGCGCGAACATCACCGCCGACCACATCCGTGCCCTCGGCGACTGGGACTCGCAGGCCCAGCCCTCCCAGGAGATCCAGTTCACGCCGGCCCGCGTGATCATGCAGGACTTCACCGGCGTGCCCTGCGTCGTGGACCTCGCCACCATGCGCGAGGCCGTCAAGGAGCTGGGCGGCGACCCGGCGAAGATCAACCCGCTGGCCCCGGCCGAGCTGGTCATCGACCACTCCGTCATCGCCGACAAGTTCGGCACCGACGACGCGTTCAAGCAGAACGTCGAGCTGGAGTACGGCCGCAACAAGGAGCGCTACCAGTTCCTGCGCTGGGGCCAGACCGCGTTCGACGAGTTCAAGGTCGTCCCGCCGGGCACCGGCATCGTGCACCAGGTCAACATCGAGAAGCTGGCCCGCACGGTCATGGTCCGCGGCGGCCAGGCCTACCCCGACACCCTGGTCGGCACCGACTCGCACACCACGATGGTCAACGGCCTGGGCGTCCTCGGCTGGGGCGTCGGCGGCATCGAGGCCGAGGCCGCCATGCTCGGCCAGCCGGTCTCCATGCTGATCCCGCGCGTCGTCGGCTTCAAGCTGACCGGCGAGCTGCCCGCCGGCACCACCGCCACGGACCTCGTCCTCACGATCACCGAGATGCTGCGCAAGCACGGCGTCGTCGGCAAGTTCGTCGAGTTCTACGGCGAGGGCGTCGCCGCCACGAGCCTCGCCAACCGCGCCACCATCGGCAACATGTCGCCGGAGTTCGGCTCCACCGCCGCGATCTTCCCGATCGACGACGAGACGCTGAACTACCTGCGTCTGACCGGCCGCGACGCCCAGCAGGTCGCGCTCGTCGAGGCGTACGCCAAGGAGCAGGGCCTGTGGCTGGACCCGGCCGCCGAGCCCGACTTCTCCGAGAAGCTGGAGCTGGACCTCTCCACGGTCGTCCCCTCCATCGCCGGCCCGAAGCGCCCGCAGGACCGCATCGTCCTGGCGAACGCCGCCGAGCAGTTCAAGATCGACGTGCGTAACTACGTCGACAGCGTGGACGAGGCCGGCAAGGAGTCCTTCCCGGCCTCCGACGCCCCCGCCGCCACCAACGGCACCCCGTCCAACCCGGTCACCGTGACCGCCCCCGACGGCTCGACGTACGAGATCGACCACGGCGCCGTCACCGTCGCCGCGATCACCTCCTGCACCAACACGTCGAACCCGTACGTGATGGTCGCCGCCGCCCTCGTCGCGAAGAAGGCCGTCGAGAAGGGCCTGACCCGCAAGCCGTGGGTCAAGACCACCCTCGCCCCGGGCTCGAAGGTCGTCACCGACTACTTCGACAAGGCGGGCCTGACGCCCTACCTCGACAAGGTCGGCTTCAACCTCGTCGGCTACGGCTGCACCACCTGCATCGGCAACTCCGGCCCGCTGCCGGAGGAGGTCTCCAAGGCCGTCAACGACCACGACCTCGCCGTCACCTCGGTCCTCTCCGGCAACCGGAACTTCGAGGGCCGTATCAACCCCGACGTCAAGATGAACTACCTGGCGTCCCCGCCGCTGGTCGTCGCGTACGCCATCGCCGGTTCGATGAAGGTCGACATCACCAAGGACGCCCTCGGCACGGACCAGGACGGCAAGCCCGTCTACCTGTCCGACCTGTGGCCGAGCGAGGCCGAGGTCAACGACGTCGTCGCCAACGCCATCGGCGAGGACATGTTCGACAAGTCCTACGAGGACGTCTTCGCCGGTGACGCCCAGTGGCAGGCGCTGCCCATCCCGACGGGCAACACCTTCGAGTGGGACGCCGAGTCGACCTACGTCCGCAAGCCCCCGTACTTCGAGGGCATGCAGATGGAGCCGGCCCCGGTCACCGACATCTCCGGCGCCCGCGTCCTCGCCAAGCTCGGCGACTCGGTCACCACCGACCACATCTCGCCCGCCGGCGCCATCAAGGCCGACACCCCGGCCGGCAAGTACCTCACCGAGCACGGTGTGCAGCGTCGTGACTTCAACTCCTACGGCTCGCGCCGGGGCAACCACGAGGTCATGATCCGCGGCACGTTCGCCAACATCCGCCTGCGCAACCAGATCGCGCCGGGCACCGAGGGCGGCTACACCCGCGACTTCACGAAGGACGACGCCCCGGTGTCGTTCATCTACGACGCCTCGCGCAACTACATCGAGCAGGGCATCCCGCTGGTCGTCCTCGCGGGCAAGGAGTACGGTTCCGGCTCCTCGCGCGACTGGGCCGCCAAGGGCACCGCGCTGCTCGGCGTCAAGGCCGTCATCGCCGAGTCCTACGAGCGCATCCACCGCTCGAACCTCATCGGCATGGGCGTCCTGCCGCTCCAGTTCCCCGAGGGCCAGACCGCCCAGACGCTCGGCCTGACCGGCGAGGAGACCTTCTCCTTCACCGGCGTCGAGGAGCTGAACAACGGCACCACCCCGAGCACGGTCAAGGTCACCACCGACACCGGCGTCGAGTTCGACGCGGTCGTGCGCATCGACACCCCCGGCGAGGCGGACTACTACCGCAACGGCGGCATCATGCAGTACGTGCTGCGCAGCCTGATCCGCAAGTAAGCGGTACGGCGCGCCGTACGGCACGCGCGGCGAGGGCCGCATCCCCGGCGACGGGGGTGCGGCCCTCCGCCGTACCGGGGGCCGCCCGGCGCGCGCGTGGCGGCGAGCGATGAGTTCCGCGAGGCGCGAGAGTCTTCCCTGACGTCACCCATGACCCGGCGGGCCGGCGCGCCCGCGACCCAGGAGGCCCCACCGCCATGGCACAGCAACTGCTCAAGGTGCAGAACTTCAACGTCTCCAGCGACGGCTTCGGCGCCGGCGAGAACCCCACCTTCGAGCGCCCCTTCGGCCACGCCGACCCCGCCGAGATGTTCGCCTGGTGCGGAGCCACCGCGAGCTGGCCCATGCGCGGCGAACCCGGCGGCACCCGGGGCCTCGACGACCACCTCGTACGCGACTACAGCCGCAACATCGGCGCCGAGATCATGGGCCGCGGCAAGTTCGGCCCGCAGACCGGCCCCTGGGAGAACCTCGACTGGCAGGGCTGGTGGGGCGACGAGCCGCCCTTCCGTACGCCCGTCTTCGTCATGACGCACCACCCGCGGCCCTCGATCACGCTCGGCGACACCACGTTCCACTTCGTGGACGACGAGCCTGCGGCCGTGCTCGCCCGCGCCAAGGAAGCGGCCGGCGGCAAGGACGTACGGCTCGGCGGCGGAGCCACCGTGATCCGCGCGTTCCTCGACGCCGGCCTCGTCGACACCCTGCACGTCGCCGTGTCACCGATGAAGCTCGGCTCCGGCTCCCGCCTGTGGCAGTCGCCGGACGAGCTGCGCGACCGCTACCACGTCGACATCGTGCCGAGCCCGACCGGGAACGTCACCCACCACCTGTTCTGGCGCAAGTGACGCCAGTGACACCCGTGACGTGAGTGGCTCAGGTGGCGCGGGGGACGCGCCCCGGCCGGGCCCGCCCGCCTCACCCGAGCAACTGCACCTCCGCCAGCGTCGCCGCCCCGCCCGGGAACACAAGCCGGTAGTGCCGGTGCGCGGCGGGGGAGCGGACCGAGAAGACCCGGGTCTGGCGGTCCCAGGCGAAGGACTCGCCGGAGCGCTCGTCGACCGTCGTCCACGTCGAGCCGTCCTCGGACGCCTCAAGGCGCCAGCCGTCCGGCGCCGCCGCCCGGTCCGCCGAGGTCAGCGTGTACTGGACGGCCTTCGCCCCGTCCGCGCCGACCGGCAGTTCCACCGAGGCCATGCTCGCGCTCGTCGCCGAGGTGTCGTCGAACAGCGGCCCCTCACCGGTGACCTGGTCGGTGCGCGGGGCGGGCATCTCGTCGCCCCGCGTCAGCGAGGCGGGCCCGGCGTCCGCGCCCGTGCCCCACCGCGAGGGCTTCGGCCCCATCGCGAACTCGACGACCCCGCCCTTCGCCACGACCGCGTGCGGGAGGGACGTCTTCGACCACGTCCGCCCGTTCACCTTCACGCCCTGCACGTACACGTTCGTCGCGCTGTTGCGGGGCGCCTTCACGACGAGGTCCTTGCCACTCTCCAGGTGCAGCGTCATCTTCGTGAACTGCGGCGAGCCGATCGCGTACTCCCCACTGCCCATGACCAGCGGATAGAAGCCCAGCGATGAGAACAGGTACCAGGCCGACTGCTCGCCGTTGTCCTCGTCGCCGTGGTAGCCCTGCCCGATCTCGCTGCCCGTGTACAGCCGCGACAGCACCTCCCGCACCTTCTCCTGCGTCTTCCAGGGCTGCCCGGCCGCGTCGTACATGTACGTGATGTGGTGCGCGACCTGGTTGGAGTGCCCGTACATGCCCATCCGCACGTCACGCGCCTCCGTCATCTCGTGGATGACACCGCCGTACGAGCCCGCCACGTCGCTCGTGCCCGTCTCCGGCGTCGAGAAGAACGTGTCGAGCTTCTTGGCGAGCCCGGACCGGCCGCCGTACAGGTTGGCGAGGCCCCGCGTGTCCTGCGGGGCGGTGAAGGCGTAGCCCCACGCGTTGGTCTCCGTGTAGTCGTGGCCCCAGATCCGCGGGTCGAAGTCCTCGGACTTCACGCGCCACGCGCCCTTCGCGTCCCGGCCCTGGAAGAAGCCCGTGCCGGCCGCCTTCTTGTCGAACATGCGGACGTAGTCGCGGGCCCGGTCGAGGAAGTACGCCGACTCCTCCCGGTAGTGCTCCTCGCCGGTCTTCTCGTACAGCGCCTGACCCATCCGCGCGATGCCGTAGTCGTTGAGGTAGCCCTCCAGCGCCCACGACAGGCCCTCGTGCGTGTCCGTCGAGGTGTACCCGAGGAACGGCGAGGTCGTCATGCCCTTGCGGCCCACCCCGGACGAGGGCGGCACCACCGTCGCGTTCTTCAGCGCCGCCCGGTACGCGCCCTCCGCGTCGAAGCCGCGCACCCCCTTGACGTACGCGTCGGCGAACGCCACGTCCGACGACGTGCCCGTCATCAGGTCCGCGTACCCCGGCGAGGACCAGCGCGAGATCCAGCCGCCGTCCCGGTACTGCTGCACGAACCCGTCGACCAGCTCGCCCGCCTTCCCCGGCGTCAGCAGCGAGTACGCCGGCCAGGTCGTGCGATAGGTGTCCCAGAAGCCGTTGTTGACGTACGGCTTGCCCTCCACGATCTTCGCGCCGGTGTGCGTCGGCGTGTCGGGGCCGGGCATCGGGGAGAACGGCGACGCGTATCGGAAGACCGGCTTCCCGCCCGAACGGACCTTCTCGAAGCCCGAGTTGGGGTAGAGGTACAGCCGGTACAGCGATGAGTACAGCGTCGTGCGCTGGTCCTCGGTCGCGCCCTCGACCTCCACCTTCCCCATCAGCGCGTCCCACTGCGCCCGCGCCGCGTCCCGTACGGCCGTGAAGGACCGCCCGCTCGGCAGCTCCTGCGCCAGATTGTCGGCGGCCTGGTCGATGCTGATCAGCGAGGTCGCCAGGCGCAGCGTCACCGTGCGGTCCTTGCCCGCGTCGAACGTGAAGCGCCCCTTCGCGCCCGACGCCGACGCGTCCGTGACCGGCTTGTCGAAGACGCCGTACACGAACAGCCGCGTCGCGCCCGTCGACAGACCGGACTTCACGTCCGAGTAGCCCGTCACGATCCCGCGCTCCCGGTCGAGGGTGAGGCCCGCCTGCTCCGAGACGTTGTCGAAGACCACGCTGGCGTCCGCGCCCGGGTAGCGGAAGCGCAGCGCCGCCGCGTGGTCGGTAGGCGCCATCTCCGCCCGCAGCCCGTTCTCGAACGTCACGCCGTAGTAGTACGGCCGGGCCGTCTCCGACTCGTGCCGGAAGGCGAGCGCGCGGCCCGAGCGCGACGTGTCCACCGCGTCGCCGGCCGCCGCCGAGGGCATCACCTGAAACGTCTGCCGGTCGCCCATCCACGGGCTCGGCTCATGGCTCGCGGCCAGCGCCTCCATCGTGGGCAGATTGTCCTTGTCGTTGTCGCGCGCGTAGTCGTACAGCCAGCTCAGCGAGCCCGCGTTGGTCACCGGCGTCCAGAAGTTGAAGCCGTGCGGGACGGCCGTCGCCGGGAACGTGTTGCCGCGGGAGAAGCCGCCGCTGGAGTTCGTGCCGCGCGTCGTGACCGCGTAGTCGCTCAGATGCGCCTTCGGCGGGGCCGGCTTCGCGCGCCGGATGCCGATGTCGTCCACCCAGCCGCGGAACTTCGCCGGGCCCTTCGGCGAGTCGTACGCCACGAGCACCCGGTCGACCGTCTTGCCTGCGGCGACCGAGCCGATGGAGGCGCGCACCGCGTTCCACTGGTTCACGTACAGCCGCTTCGCCGCGCCCTGCCCGCGCGGGGTGAGCAGCCCGCCGTTCGAGTCGAGCGCCTTGAGGTCGCTCAGATACGTACCGTCCGTGAAGGCGAGGTCCACGGCCACGTTCGTCGCGTCGTAGTCGAGGTCCCCGTCCGCCATCTGCGGGAACACCTTGTACGACAGCTCGGTGTCCCGGGAGACGGCCACGTCCACGTCGAAGACCTTGTTGTACGAGAACGCCCGGCCGTCCGCCTTGTGCGTCCCCGCGTAGCGCAGCGCCCGCTTCCCGGTGAAGCCCGCGCCCGCCTTCGCCGTCGGGGAGCCGCTCGGGCCCCGGTCCACGAGCGACAGCATGTCCTCGGGCGCGGGGGCCTGGTCGTCACCGGTCGACAACTGCAGGTCGGCGAGCTGGATGATGCCGCTCGCGCCGTTGTTCCGGGTGAACTCCACGCGGAAGTGGGCGTAGGCGGCCGGTTTGTCGATCGTGTACGTCTTCGTGCGGAAGCGCCCGTCGAAGGTCTCGTCGGAGCGGGTGTCGAGGGTCGTCCACTCCTTGCCGTCCGCGGAGCCCTTGAGGACCCAGTCGCGGGGGTCGCGCTCGGCGGAGTCGTTCGCGGAGGTCAGCGCGTAGCGGGAGACCTCCACCGGCTGGTCCAGGTCGTACTCGACCCAGGCCGTCGGCGTGAACGCCAGCCACTTCGTGCTCGCCTCGCCGTCGACGAGATTCTCCTTGGTCTCGCCCGAGCCCGCGTTCTCACCGCTCGCGCGGACGTCGGTGACATGCCCGTTGACGTTGCCGGGGATGCCCGCCGCGTAGCCGCCGTCGACGCCGGAGGCACGCTTGGCGCCGTCCGGGCCGCTCTCCACGGTGTTCAGCCAGTCGGGCACCGGATCGCCCGTCTCGAACGAGGAGCTGAACTCCCGCTGCGCGCCCGGGTGTTGCTCCGGACGCGCGAAGGCGGGCCCCTGGCCCGCGACGGTGAGCACCAGCGCGGCGGCGCCCAGCGCCGCCGTCGTGTGAAGCGCGGTCCGGCGTCTGCGACGGCCTGCCCCGCCGCGCCCGGATCTGCCCTGACCGGATCTGCCCTGCATGAGCGTGCACCCTCCCGGCGACCTTGGACAACGTTGTCAGTTCGCTGCGCAAGGTCCAGTAGGGCGGCAAGTGCCCGGTGGTGTCAAGGGTGTTGGAGCGGTGTGCGGAGGCGCGCGGGAGTGTGGCCGGATCGCGCCCTCGTGTGCTGGCCCCGGCCGGTGTCCGGCAGGTCGCGTGCGGGTGGCGGCGCGGGCCGGCGGTGGCGGGTCGGTGCGGAGTTCGCCGGGGGAGTGGGGGCGGGCGGTGCGGGCCTCGGCGTACGAGGGCCGAGGGGCGGGCGGCGGAAGTCCTCGCGTACGGGGTCCGAGGGGCGGGGACGTCGTTCGGGAGCCGCGGGATCGTCGTTCGCGTACTGCGGGACCGTCGTTCAAGAACTGAACGGTGTGTCCCGGGTATCGCCCGTTCTGTCTCTCCATCCTTTGTAGGCAGTCGAGTTGGGAAGATCAACATCTCCCGTGGTGCGGCTTATTTCCGGGAGGTCTCAACTCGGAAAAGACCGGCGGCCAAACCTGCATTCGATCTTGCCCAGTTCACAGTGAGTGGACTATACCTGTCGGCGTCCGCCCCGGCCGGGAACACAGGCCGCGGTCGGGCCCGGGGGGCGGGGGGACGACGGCAGGGGTGCGCGGCGCGCGCTCACGGCCGTCCGGTTCGCCTCTCCCGGTACTTCCACTGCACCACCCAGCTCCACTGCGTTCCCCCGGGACGGCGCATTTTCGGACACCGTCCGAGGGTGACGATCCGGCCAGGGGCCCGGGACCCGTTCCCGGCACAACACAGCACATCACCGCGGTGCCGGGAGGAGATCCGGTTCACCGCCTGAGTCCTGGAGAAGGCGAGGACTTGAGCATGGGATCCACTTCCGACCTGAACGGCGCCAAGGGTGCGGGTCAGGGCACCAACCGTCGTGACCTGATCAAGCGTTCCGCGGCGCTCGGCCTGATCGCCGTGCCCTCGATGGGCTTCCTGTCGGCCTGTGCGAGCGGCGACAGCGGCTCCGACAACAAGGTCGCCAAGGGCAAGAAGTCCAAGAAGAACCCGCTGGCGGTCAACGAGAGCGCCGCCCTGTCCGTCGTCATCTTCGACGGCGGCTTCGGCACCAAGTACGCCACCGACGCCAACGCCGCGTACAAGAAGGCGTACCCGAAGGCGAAGGTCAACTTCCACTCGACGCAGAAGATCCAGTCGGAGCTGCAGCCGAAGTTCAACGGCGGCACCCCGCCGGACCTCATCGACAACTCGGGCGCCGAGCAGATGGACATGGGCGTCCTCGTCGGCAAGAAGCAGCTCGCGGACCTGACCCCGCTGCTCGACGCCCCCTCCATCGACGACCCGAGCAAGAAGGTCCGCGACACGCTGCGGCCCGGCATCGTCGAGATGGGCCAGTTCGACGGCACCCCCGTCTGGATCATGTACTACGCGTACACGGTCTACGGCGTCTGGTACTCGCAGACCGCCCTGGAGAAGCTGGACTCGGAGTACCCCGAGGACTGGGACGCGATGCTCGCCCTGTGCGCCAAGGCGAAGAAGAAGGGCATCGCCGGCTGGACGTACGCGGGCAAGTACCCGTACTACCTGCCGTTCTCGCTCTACCCGTTCATCGCGAAGATCGGCGGCCGCGAGGTCCTCGACGCGATCGACAACCTGGAGCCGAACGCCTGGAAGCACCCGGCCGTCAAGGCCGCGTTCGACGCCTACTACGAGCTGTACGCCAAGGGCTACATCCTCAAGGGCACGCCCGGTATCGACCACATCCAGTCGCAGACCGAGTGGGCCAAGGGCAAGGCGCTGTTCATCCCGAACGGCTCCTGGGTCGAGAACGAGTCGGCGAAGGTCATCCCGAGCGACTTCAAGCTCTCCGTCGGCGCTCCCTCCAGCCTCGACAAGAGCGACAAGATGCCGTTCGGCACCATCTGGGCCTCCGGCGGCGAGCCCTTCATCGTCCCGGCCAAGGCGAAGAACGTCGAGGGCGGCATGGAGCAGCTCCGCATCATGCTCAGCGAGGAGTCCTCGAAGAACTTCACCACGCAGGTCAAGTCGCTGTCCGCGTTCAACGGCGGCACCGACGGCATCGACCTGACCCCGGGCCTCAAGTCCGGTGTCGACGCGCTGAAGAAGGCCGGCGACAACGTGGTCAACCCGCGCCTGCAGGACTGGTACGTGAAGCTCCAGAAGGAGCAGATCGGCGTCGCCGGCCTCGGCGAGATGATGGCGGGCCGCCTCACCCCGGCCGAGGCCATCAAGAAGATCCAGGGCTTCGCGGACGCGGCGGCCAAGGACCAGTCGATCAAGCACTACAAGCACCAGTAAGCCCACAGTCAGCGACGGGCGAGGGAACAGCACGTGCACACGCGTCACCAGCGGCGGCACCCGCACAGCGATCGGGGTCGGTAACCATGCAACACGGCAAGTACCGCTTCATAGTGGGGTTCTTGGCGGCCCCCCTGGCGTTGTACGCCATCTTCGTCATCTGGCCGTTCATCCAGTCGATCTACTACTCGTTCACCGACTGGACCGGCCTGAGTCCCGACTTCAAGATGGTCGGATTCGCCAACTACAAGCGGATGTTGCAGGACGACATCTTCTGGAAGTCGCTCCAGCACAGCGTGTTGTTCGTCGTGCTGCTGCCGCTGGTGACGCTGGGTCTCGCGCTGTTCTTCGCCTTCATGCTGAACGTCGGCGGGCGGCACCGTAAGGGTGCCGCCGTCGCCGGCGTCCGCGGCTCCGGGTTCTACAAGATCGCGTACTTCTTCCCGCAGGTGCTCTCGATCGCCATCGTGGCCCTGCTGTTCCGCTTCATCTACAACCCCAACGGCGGCGCGCTGAACTCCATGCTCGACGCCGTCGGGCTCGGCAGCTTCCAGCCGCAGTGGCTGGGCGACCCCAAGTGGGCGCTGTGGGCGGTCATGGGCGTCCTCGTGTGGAGCACCGTCGGCTTCTTCGTCGTGATGTTCTCCGCGGGCATGGCCTCGATCCCCAAGGACTTCTACGAGGCGGCGCTGCTCGACGGCGCCGGCCGCTTCACCACGTTCTTCCGCATCACGCTGCCGCTGCTGTGGGACACGATCCAGTCCGGCTGGGTCTACATGGGCATCCTCGCGCTCGGCGCGGAGGCGTTCGCCTCGGTCCAGATCATGACGGTGGGCCCGGGCGGCCCCGACTACTCGACGACCGTCCTTCCGCTGTACGTCTGGCAGTCGGCGTTCCGTGACGCGAACGCCGCGTACGCGACGACCATCGGCGTCGCGCTCCTCATCGTCACGCTGCTGTTCGCGGCGATCGTCATGCGTCTTGGCCGACGCGAGCGGCTGGAGTTCTGATGAATACCACCGACACCCCGCCCCCCGCAGGACCGGTGGGCAAGGACCCGAACGACCCGGCCGGCGCGGGCGCGCGCGTGCCCGGCCAGCGCGTCGCCAAGCACGACACGGCGGCCTCCTCCGGCGGCGCCGGCGGCAAGACCCTCAACGTGTTCTCGCACGGCGTGCTGATCATCTGGGCGATCATGGTGGTCATGCCGCTGCTGTGGGCGGTCATGTCCTCCTTCAAGGACGACAACTCGATCCTCAGCTCGCCCTGGTCCCTCCCGGACAAGCTGCACTTCGACAACTGGTCCCGGGCCTGGAGCGGGGCCCACATGAGCGAGTACTTCCTGAACACGATCATCGTGGTGGGCTGCTCGCTCGTGGGCACGCTGGTGCTCGGCTCCATGACGGCCTACGTCCTCGCGCGCTTCGACTTCCCGGGCAACAGGTTCCTGTACTTCCTGTTCGTCGGCGGCATGAGCTTCCCGATCATCCTGGCGCTCGTCCCGCTGTTCTACGTGATGAACAACTTGCAGCTGTTGAACACGCTGCCCGGTCTGATCCTGGCCTACATCGCGTACTCGCTGCCGTTCACGGTCTTCTTCCTGACCTCGTTCTTCCGGACGCTGCCGAGCTCCATCGCGGAGGCCGCCTTCGTCGACGGCGCCTCCCACACCCGTACGTTCTTCCAGATCATGCTGCCGATGGCCAAGCCGGGCCTGGTCAGCGTCGGGATCTTCAACTTCCTCGGGCAGTGGAACCAGTACATGCTGCCGACGGTCCTGAACACCGACGCCGACAAGCGCGTCCTGTCGCAGGGCCTCGTGGAGCTGGCCACCAGCCAGGGGTACAAGGGCGACTGGTCCGGCCTGTTCGCGGGCCTGGTCATGGCGATGCTGCCGGTGCTCGCCGCGTACATCATCTTCCAGCGCCAGGTCGTCCAGGGGCTGACCGCGGGGGCGCTCAAGTAACCCCGCTGGTCACGGCCTGATCCGCAGGCGGGCCCGAGCCCGCGCGGGGCCCGCCCACAGCGCCCGAGCGGCCCTGTGGCGCCCGCGCACGGCGTCCGCGTCACCTTCCCGCACCACCAGGGGTCCGGCCCCGGAGACGGCGATCTCCGGGGCCGGACCCTTGCGCGCGCCCGCTGGAACCGATTTCTGTCAAGGGCTTGACGGCACAGGCCCCTTCAGCGGAGCTTGGAGTTCATAACTTGTACAAGGCCCGGTCACTCACGGTGACGCGGGCCAGGGCTAAGGGTGGAGAGTCAATGGAGACTCCGGGGTCGCAGTCGTCGCTGCACCGGGCCAATCTGGAGCGGGTCGTACGCGCCGTACGCCTCGCCGGTTCGCTCACGCAGGCGGAGATCGCGAGGACGACGGGCCTGTCCGCCGCGACGGTCTCCAATATCGTCCGGGAGCTCAAGGACGCGGGGACCGTGGAGGTCACGCCCACCTCCGCCGGGGGGCGCAGGGCCCGCAGCGTGTCGCTCAGCGGTGACGCGGGCATCGTGATCGGCGTCGACTTCGGCCACACGCACCTGCGGGTCGCCGTCGGCAACCTCGCGCACCAGGTGCTCGCCGAGGAGGCCGAGCCGCTGGACGTGGACGCGAGCGCCGCGCAGGGCTTCGACCGGGCCGAGCAGCTGGTCGAGCGGCTGATCGCGGCGACCGGCGTGGACCGTACGAAGGTGGCCGGCGTCGGGCTCGGCGTGCCGGGCCCCATCGACGTGGAGAGCGGCACGCTCGGCTCCACGTCGATCCTGCCGGGCTGGACCGGCGCCAAGCCCGCCGAGGAGCTGGGCCGGCGGCTCGGCGTGCCGGTGCACGTCGACAACGACGCGAACCTCGGCGCGCTCGGCGAGCTGGTCTGGGGCAGCGGCCGGGGCGTGAAGGACCTCGCGTACATCAAGGTCGCCAGCGGGGTCGGGGCCGGGCTCGTGATCTCCGGGCAGATCTACCGGGGCCCGGGCGGCACCGCGGGCGAGATCGGGCACATCACGCTGGACGAGTCGGGCCCGGTCTGCCGCTGCGGCAACCGAGGCTGCCTGGAGACCTTCGCCGCCGCCCGGTACGTGCTGCCGCTGCTCCAGTCCAGCCACGGCACCGATCTGACCATGGAGGGCGTCGTCGGCCTCGCCCGCGACGGCGACCCGGGCTGCCGGCGCGTGATCGCGGACGTGGGCCGCCACATCGGCTCCGGGGTGGCGAACCTGTGCAACCTGCTCAACCCGAGCCGGGTCGTCCTCGGCGGCGATCTCGCGGAGGCCGGTGAGCTGGTCCTCGGGCCCATAAGGGAGTCCGTCGGCCGGTACGCGATCCCGAGCGCCGCACGTCAACTCTCGGTGCTGCCGGGGGCGTTGGGGGGCCGCGCGGAGGTGCTCGGGGCGCTCGCCCTGGCCCTCAGCGAGATGGGTGATTCGACCCTTTTGGACGGGCCCGCGCCGAGCCTCGCGCCCGCCTTCACTTAGAGAACGCATGACACCGTTGCCATCTCGTTAAGGATTTACTCCTTGACGCTGGGGTTGCGGCCGAGTTGACTTCCAGCCACCTCGGCCGCAACGTCGCGGCCTCGTCAGGGAGGTTTCTGAAGTGAACACGCGTACGCGTCGTGCCGCCGTTGCCGTCTGTGCCACCGCGATGGCCGTCTCGCTCGCCGCCTGCGGCTCCGCCAAGGAGTCCGGCGACAAGAGCGGCGACAAGGCGAGCGGCGGTGCCAAGAAGGGCGACAACATCACTGTCGGCCTGCTGCTGCCGGAGAACCAGACCGCTCGTTACGAGAAGTTCGACAAGCCGATCATCGAGAAGCAGATATCGGAGCTGACGAACGGCAAGGGCAAGGTCGCGTACCTCAACGCGAAGCAGGACCCCTCGCTCCAGTCGCAGCAGATCGACACGATGATCACCAAGAAGGTCGACGTCCTGATCCTGGACGCCGTCGACTTCAAGGCCGTCGCCTCCGGCGTCAAGAAGGCCAAGGACGCGGGCATCCCCGTCGTCGCGTACGACCGTCTCGCGCAGGGCCCGATCGCCGCGTACACCTCCTTCGACAACCAGGAGGTCGGCAAGACGCAGGGCGAGGCGCTGCTGAAGGCCATGGGCGGCGACGCCAAGCCCAGCAGCAAGATCGTCATGATGAACGGCGCGATCACCGACCCGAACGCGGCCGACTTCAAGAAGGGCGCCCTCTCCGTCCTCAAGGGCAAGGTGGACATCGCCAAGTCCTACGACACCAAGGAGTGGAAGCCGGAGAACGCCAACTCCAACATGGAGGGCGCGATCTCCGCACTCGGCAAGGACAAGATCAAGGGCGTCTACTCCGCCAACGACGGCATGGCGGGCGGCATCATCACCGCGCTCAAGGGCGCGGGCGTCAGCAAGCTTCCCCCGGTCACCGGCCAGGACGCGGAGCTCGCCGGTGTGCAGCGCATCGTCACCGGCGACCAGTACATGAGCGTCTTCAAGTCGTACCCGCAGGAGGCCGAGACGGTCGCCAAGATGGCGGTCTCGATCGTCAAGACCGGCAAGGTCGACCCCTCGCTGAAGACCAGCACCGTCGACAGCGACACCGACAAGGGCATCCCGTCGGTCATCGTCCCGGTCATCTCGCTGACCAAGGACAACATCAAGGACACGGTCATCAAGCAGGGCTACTACAGCCTCGACGAGATCTGCACGCCGAAGTACAAGGCCGCGTGCGACAAGGCCGGCCTGAAGTAACCCCGCCGGGGAGCCCCGCAGGCTCCCCCTCACGCCACGGGCGGCGCGCCCCGGGGCCGGTCCTTCGGATCGGGCCCCGGTGAGCCCGCGCCCCTCGTGCGGCACGTCCGGCGCCCTGCCGCCGACAGCCCCGCAGCTCAACGGCGGGGCGCCGGACAAGCTCCCCCCTTCCTGAGTATTCGCTGAGTACAAACCTCCCGCCGGGTCAGGCCTTTGGCGGCGAAGGAGATGGTTCACGTGTCCGCTACGCCTGTGCTGGCGTTGCGCGGGGTCTCGAAGCGGTTCGGTGCCGTCCAGGCGCTCACCGACGTCGAACTCGAGGTCCACGCCGGTGAGGTGGTCGCCCTCGTCGGCGACAACGGCGCCGGCAAGTCCACCCTGGTCAAGACGATCGCCGGCGTGCACCCCATCGATGACGGTGTCATCGAGTGGGAGGGCCGCGCGGTCACGGTCAACAAGCCCCACGACGCCCAGAGCCTCGGCATCGCCACGGTCTACCAGGACCTCGCGCTGTGCGACAACATCGACGTCGTCGGCAACCTGTTCCTCGGCCGCGAGATCAAGAAGCGCGGCATCCTCGACGAGGTCGAGATGGAGCGCCGCTCCCGCGAACTGCTGGAGACGCTGTCCATCCGCATCCCGAGCGTGCGCATCCCCATCGCCTCGCTCTCCGGCGGTCAGCGCCAGGTCGTCGCCATCGCCCGCTCGATGCTCGGCGAGCCGAAGCTCGTCATCCTCGACGAGCCGACCGCGGCCCTCGGCGTCGAGCAGACCGCGCAGGTCCTCGACCTCGTCGAGCGGCTGCGCGAGCGCGGTCACGCGGTCATCCTCATCAGCCACAACATGGCCGATGTGAAGGCCGTCGCCGACAAGGTCGCCGTGCTGCGCCTCGGGCGCAACAACGGCGTGTTCGAGGTCGCCACGACCTCGCAGGAAGAGATCATCTCCGCCATCACCGGTGCCACGGACAACGCCGTGACCCGTCGTGCGGCGCGCACCACCGCGGAGGCTCAGAAGTGAGCGGCACCGACAAGACCACCGCAGGCACCGTGGACGACGCCGCCGTCGAGGCGCCCGCCGCCGCGGCCGGCGCGGCCGTCCCCACCGTCGACCCCCGCCTGCTCGTGCGCGAGCAGGGCTTCGCCGGCTACGTCGGCGAGTTCAAGCGGAAGATCAAGGGCGGTGACCTCGGCGCGATACCCGTCGTCGTCGGCCTCATCGTCATCTGCGTGATCTTCCAGAGCGTCAACTCGGCGTTCCTCGGCGCGGAGAACCTGAGCAACCTCGCCGTCCAGATGGTCGCCACCGGCATGATGTCGATCGGCATCATCTTCGTGCTGCTGCTCGGCGAGATCGACCTGTCCGTCGGCTCGATCTCCGGCGTCTCCTCGGCCGTACTCGCCGTCCTGAGCATCACCCACGGCGTCAACGAGTGGCTCGCCATCCTCGTCTCCCTCGCGGGCGGCGCGCTGATCGGCGCCCTGCACGGCTTCTTCTTCGCCCGCCTCGGCGCGCCCGCGTTCGCCGTCACCCTCGCCGGTCTGCTGTTCTGGAACGGCTTCATGCTCCAGGTCCTCGGCGACAACGGCACGATCAACCTCGACAGCGAGGGCGTCGTCGGGCACCTCACCCAGTACTACTTCTCCGACGTCGCCGCCGCCTACGGGCTCGCCGTCGTCGTGGTCGGCGGGTACTTCGTCTCCGCGTTCCTCGGCGCCCGGCGCCGGGAGGCCGCGGGCATCCCCTCCCGGCCGCTGAGCGACATCCTCGTGCGTACGGGACTGCTGGCCGTCGGCATGTTCGCCGCGGCGGTCCTCTTCAACCAGTACAAGGGGCTGCCGCTCGCGGTGCTGCTGTTCGCCGTCGCGCTGTTCGCCACGGACTTCGTGCTGCGGCGCACCGCGTACGGGCGCAAGGTGTTCGCCCTCGGCGGCGGCGTCGAGGCGTCCCGCCGGGCCGGCATCAACGTCACCGCGGTCCGCGTCTCCGTCTTCGCCATCTCCGGGTTCTTCGCGTCGGTCGGCGGTCTGTTCTGGGCCTCCAAGATCGCGGCGGCGAACCAGGGGGCCGGTGCGGGTGATCTTCTGATGAACGTCATCGCGGCGGCCGTCATCGGCGGTACGAGTCTCTTCGGTGGGCGGGGTCGTACGTGGAACGCGCTGCTCGGTGTGCTCGTCATCACGTCGATCCAGTCGGGGCTGTCCCTGCAGGGGATCGCCACGCCGATCCAGAACATGATCACCGGTGCGGTGCTGCTGGCGACCGTCGTCATCGACTCCGTCACGCGTAAGACGCAGAAGTCGGCCGGCCGGGCGTGATCGCTGCGCTGAGCTGAGCGGGGGGGGGCTCCCAGCTGATGGGGCCCGGGGATCAACGCCGATCCCCGGGCCCCATCGTGCGTTGCGTACGTGGTCACCTGCGGGTGGGTGCGGGCTGGTCGCGCAGTTCCCCGCGCCCCTGGGTCGTACTTCGTCCGCAGGTGGGTGGGGCTTCTCGCGCAGTTCCCCGCGCCCCTTCGGGGCACTACCGTGCGTGGTCATCCTCCGGCCGGTGGGGCTTCTCGCGCAGTTCCCCGCGCCCCTGAAGCATGCACTTCGTGCAGCTTCCCCTTGGGGGAGCGGGGCTCCGCCCCAGCTCCCCAGGGGGGAGGGCGCGGCGCAGCCGCCCCTTCAGGGGCGCGGGGAACTGCGCGAGCAGCCACGACGAGAGCCGAGGCCGAAGACCCAGGGACGTGTTCCCTCAGCCACATGTCAGACGGGCCCCTAGCGGCCAGCGCCCCCGTTTGGGGCGAAAATGCTACAAATGGCCCCCACTCCCGGTGACCACCGCCCACAGCGGAACATTAGACTCGACGGGACTCGCACATGCTCGACCGAGATCGATCCGCACGACCAGCTCTCACCAGCTCTAAGTAGCTCTATTGCAAGGAGGCACGGGTGCCGCTGCTGACCCGCATCACGGGACCGCGCGATCTGGACCGGCTCAGCCTGGAGCAGCTCGACCAGCTGGCAGGAGAGATCAGGACCTTCCTGGTCGACGCGGTCTCGAAGACCGGCGGCCACCTCGGCCCCAACCTGGGCGTCGTCGAGCTGACCCTCGCCCTGCACCGCGTCTTCGAGTCCCCGAAGGACAAGGTCCTGTGGGACACCGGCCACCAGAGCTACGTGCACAAGCTGCTCACCGGCCGCCAGGACTTCTCCCGGCTGAAGATGAAGGGCGGCCTGTCCGGCTACCCCTCGCAGGCCGAGTCCGAGCACGACGTGATCGAGAACTCCCACGCCTCCACGGTCCTCGGCTGGGCCGACGGCCTGGCCAAGGCCAACGAGCTGAAGGGCCGCGCGGACGACCACGTCGTCGCGGTCATCGGTGACGGCGCGCTGACCGGCGGCATGGCCTGGGAGGCGCTGAACAACATCGCCGCCGCCAAGGACCGCCCCCTGGTGATCGTGGTCAACGACAACGAGCGCTCGTACGCCCCGACCATCGGCGGCCTCGCCAACCACCTGGCCACCCTGCGCACCACCGACGGCTACGAGCGCTTCCTCGCCCGCGGCAAGGACCTCCTGGAGCGCACCCCGGTCGTCGGCAAGCCGCTGTACGAGACGCTGCACGGGGCGAAGAAGGGCCTGAAGGACTTCATCGCCCCGCAGGGCATGTTCGAGGACCTCGGCCTGAAGTACGTCGGCCCGATCGACGGCCATGACATCGAGGCCCTGGAGTCGGCGCTGACCCGCGCCAAGCGCTTCGGCGGCCCGGTCATCGTGCACTGCCTGACGGAGAAGGGCCGCGGCTACACCCCGGCGCTCCAGGACGAGGCCGACCGCTTCCACGGCATCGGCCCGATCCACCCCGACACGGGCCTGCCGATCAAGGCGTCCGGCGCCGACTGGACGTCCGTCTTCGGTGACGAGATGGTCGCCCTCGGCCGTGAGCGCGAGGACATCGTGGCGATCACCGCGGCGATGCTCCAGCCGGTCGGCCTGAAGAAGTTCGCGGACGAGTTCCCCGAGCGGGTCTTCGACGTGGGCATCGCGGAGCAGCACGGCGCGGTCAGCGCGGCCGGTCTCGCCCAGGGCGGCCTGCACCCCGTCTTCGCCGTCTACGCGACGTTCCTGAACCGCGCCTTCGACCAGCTCCTGATGGACGTGGCCCTGCACAAGTGCGGTGTCACCTTCGTCCTGGACCGGGCCGGCGTCACCGGCACCGACGGCGCCTCCCACAACGGCATGTGGGACATGTCGATCCTCCAGGTCGTGCCCGGCGTGCGGATCGCCGCCCCGCGCGACGCCGACCAGGTCCGCGCCCAGCTGCGCGAGGCCGTCGAGGTGGACGACGCGCCGACCGTCGTGCGCTACTCCAAGGGCGCGGTCGGCCCGGCCGTCGAGGCGGTCGGCAAGGTCGGCGGCATGGACGTGCTGCGCGAGGCCGGCGCCGACCACCCGGACGTGCTGCTCGTCTCGGTCGGCGCGCTCGCCCCGATGTGCCTGGAGATCGCCGCGCTGCTCGACAAGCAGGGCATCACGACGACCGTCGTCGACCCGCGCTGGGTGAAGCCGGTCGACGAGGCGCTGCCGCCGCTCGCCGAGCGCCACCGCGTCGTCGTCACCGTCGAGGACAACTCGCGGGTCGGCGGTGTCGGCTCGGCCGTCGCCCAGGCCCTGCGCGACGCGGGCGTGGACATGCCGCTGCGGGACTTCGGCATCCCGCCGCGCTTCCTCGACCACGCCTCCCGCAAGGAGGTCATGGCGGAGATCGGCCTGACCGCGCCGGACATCGCCCGCCAGGTCACCGGCCTCGTGGCCAAGCTCGACGGCCGGCAGGAGCGCGCGGCCGCGCCCAGCGAGATGGAGCCGGCCCGCGACTGACCGCGCGCCGCGCCGACACGGCGGGGGCGACCGGACTCACCCAACGGGCGGGTCCGGTCGCCCCCGTTCGCGTGAACCTGGGGGTCCGACCGGGTAGCCGAAGGCTGGACGTCTCGATCATGTCGAGGACGACGAAGCCAATCGGAGGTACCCGGTGAGCACGCAACCAGACCCAGGAGCGGCCCGCACCCGCCAAGGACTGCTGAGGACGAAGTCCATCGAGCAGTCGATCAAGGACACCGAGGAACCCGACCACCAGCTCAAGAAGTCGCTGTCCGCCCTCGACCTCACGGTCTTCGGCGTCGGCGTCGTCATCGGTTCGGGCATTTTCGTCATCACCGGTACCGCCGCGACCGATTACGCGGGTCCCGCGGTCACCATCGCGTTCGTCGTCGCGGCCGTGGTCTGCGCCCTCGCGGCCCTGTGCTACGCCGAGTTCGCCTCGACCGTGCCCGTCGCGGGATCGGCGTACACCTTCGCCTTCGCCTCGCTCGGCGAGTTCCCCGCCTGGATCATCGGCTGGGACCTCGTGCTCGAACTGGCGCTCGGCTGCGCCACCGTAGCCGTCGGCTGGTCGGGCTACGTCCAGTCCCTGCTCGACAGTTGGGGCATCCCGCTGCCCGCCGTGCTCCAGGGGCCGGGTTCGGGGCACAGCGGCTTCAGCTTCAACCTGGCCGCCTTCCTGCTCGTCATGGCCGTCATGGCGGTCGTCGTGCTCGGCATGAAGCTGTCCGCGTGGGTGACGTCCGTGGTCGTCGCCGTCAAGGTCACGGTCGTCCTCATCGTGATCGCCGTCGGCGCGTTCTTCATCAAGGGCGCCAACTACAGCCCGTACATTCCGCCCGCCCAGGACACCAAGTCCGGCTCGGGGCTCAGCCAGACGCTTCTGGAGGGGATCGCCGGGTTCACCCCGTCCAGCTTCGGCGTGATGGGCATCTTCACCGCCTCGGCCGTCGTCTTCTTCGCGTACATCGGCTTCGACGTGGTGGCGACCGCCGCCGAGGAGACCCGCAACCCGCAGAAGGACGTGCCGCTCGGCATCCTCGGCTCCCTCGCCATCTGTACGGTCCTGTACTGCGCGGTCGCGGTCGTCGTCACCGGCATGCAGAACTACCGCAAGCTCGACCCGAGCGCCCCGCTCGCCGAGGCGTTCAAGGCGGTGGGGCATCCGTTCTGGGCGGGCGTGATCTCCTTCGGCGCGGTCGTCGGCCTCACCGTCGTCTGCATGATCCTGCTGCTCGGCCAGAGCCGGGTGTTCTTCGCCATGAGCCGCGACGGGCTGCTGCCCCCGGTGTTCAGCGCCGTGCACCCCAAGTTCCGTACGCCCTACCGCTCCACGCTCATCCTCGGCTTCATCACCGCGCTGGTCGCCGGGCTGATCTCGCTGGAGGAGCTGTCCAAACTGGTCAACATCGGCACGCTGTTCGCGTTCGTGGTCGTCGCGCTCGGTGTGCTCATCCTGCGCCGCACCCGGCCCGACCTGCCGCGCGCGTTCAAGGCGCCCTGGGTGCCGGTGCTGCCGATCGCGTCCGTGGCCTGCTCGGTGTGGCTGATGCTCAACCTGTCGGTGGAGACCTGGCTGCGGTTCGCGGTCTGGATGGTCGTCGGCGTCCTCATCTACTTCGCCTACGGCCGCCGCCACAGCCGCGCCGCCCTCCCGCAGCGTGGCCCGGACGCTCCGTGAGCACCCACTGACCGCACCCGCTGACCGCGCCCGTCCACGAACGGGCGACCCGGCCCCGTATGTCCCGCTTCGAGGGGGAGTGCGGGGCCGGATAGTTTGGCGCCCATGCTCACCGAGGCGCCGCCGTCATCACCGTACGTGCCCGCCCTCCGCCCGCACGCCCCCGCGCGGATACGCGCCCCGCGCTACTGGGCCGGGCTGCTGCCCGGGCTCGCGCTGCTGGCCTGCGTGACCCGGCTGCCGTCCTTCGCGCGCCCCCTGTGGAACCCCGACGAGGGCTATCTCGCCGTCCAGGCCCGCATGTTGGCGCACGGCGGCACGCTGTACGCCACGGTCGTCGACCGCAAGCCGCCGCTCGTGCCCTGGCTGTACGAGGCGCTCTTCGCGGTGTTCGGCTCCGCCTCGCTCGCCCCGCTGAAGGTGTGCGCCCTGCTCGCGCACCTGGCGACGGCCCTGCTGCTCGCCTCGGTCGCCCGGCGCCGCTGGGGCGACGGCGCGGGCCGCACCGCCGGGGTCCTCCAGCTGCTGCTGTCCGTCGGCCTGAACCCCGAGGACGCGCAGGCCGCCGCCTTCGAGGTGTTCATACTGCCGTGGACGGCCGCCGCGGTGTGGTGCGCCGAGCGCCGCCGCTGGGGCTGGTGCGGGCTCGCCGTCGCGGGCGCCTTCCTCACCAAGCAGACCGGCGCGGTGGTCCTCGTGCCCGCCGCCTGGGCGCTGTGGCGTTCGGGCCCGCGCCGCGCGGACGTGCTGCGCTGCGCCGGGGGAGCGCTCGCCCCGGTGCTCGCCGCCGCCCTCGCCACCGACCCGGCCGGCTTCCTGTTCTGGACGGTGACCGGCTCCGGCGCCTACGCCTCCTTCACCGGATCCGAACTCCACGTCCTCGTACGGGGATCGCTCAACGCGGCGATCCTCGCGGTGGCCTGCGCGGGCATCCTGCCGCCGATCGCGCGGGTGCTGCGCGTGGCCCGCACCGGCTGCGCGCTGCTGTGGCTGTGGCTCGCCGCCTCGGTGTGCGCGGTGGCCGCGGGCTTCCACTTCTTCGGCCACTACTACCTCCAACTGGTGCCGCCGCTCGCCCTGTTGGGCACGTCCGCGCTCCAGATCCTGCCGCGCGAGCGGCTGACGCGGGCGCTGGTCACCTCCGCCTGCGCGTGCGCCCTCTTCCTCGGCTGGGGGCTGCTCGCGCCCCGGACCGAACTCGCCCACGCCGAGCGCGTCGCCGCCACCGTCCGCGCCGGCACGGCCCCCGGTGAGCCGGTGCTGATCTGGGGCATGCACCCGGAGACGTACTGGCTGGCCGGGCGCGCCCCCGCGAGCCGCTTCCTGACGGCGGGTCTGCTCACCAACTACAGCGGCGGGCGCGACGGCCCCCAGGTCGGCCCGAAGTACGCGGTGCCCGGCGCCTGGCGCACCTTCCGCGCCGAGTTCGCCGCCCGGCCCCCGGCCCTCGTCGTCGACGACTCGCGCGGCGCCCCCTACGGCGTGGACCGGGTGCCCGGGGTGCGCCGACTGCTCGGCGAGTACCGGGTCGCCGGGCGGGTGGAGGGGGCGGTGGTGTACGTGCGCGAGGGGCGGGCCCGCGCGGACCCGCCCCTCGACCAGAACTGACGTACCGTCAGCCGCCGGTGGCCGGCGACTTCTTGGCCGAGTCCGGGATCGGCTTGTCGGCCCGCAGCGCCTTCCACAGCGTGCTCGCCTGCGGCTCGGCGGCGACCACCCGGTTCGGGTCGATCTTGTCGTAGGCGACCGGCAGCATGATCGTCTCCATGGTCTGCGGGTCGACGCCCTTCATGCTGCGGGCGAACGTGCCGAGCGAGGAGAGCGAGGCGAGGTCGGAGTCCGTCGTCAGCGACGTGGTGAGGCTGTCGGCGATCTTGTACGTCTTGGTCGGGCTGCCGAGCAGGTCCTGCTGCTTGACCTCGCTGAGCAGGGCGATCATGAACTGCTGCTGGAGGCCGATGCGCCCGAGGTCGCTGCCGTCGCCGATGCCGTGCCGGGTGCGGACGAAGGCGAGGGACTGGGTGCCGTCGAGCTTGTGCGTGCCCGCGGCGAGGTCGAGGCCGCTGGACTTGTCGTGGATGGGCTTGTCGACGGTGACGGTCACGCCGCCGATCGCGTCAACGAGGCCCTTGAACCCGGAGAAGTCGATCTCCATGAAGTGGTCCATGCGGACCCCGGACATCGCCTCGACGGTCTTGACGACACACGCGGGACCGGCCAGCGAGTACACCGAGTTGAACATGACGCGCTTGGCGGACGGCAGCGTCGAGCCGTCCTTCTTCGTGCACTCCGGGCGCGTGACCAGGGTGTCGCGGGGGATGCTGATCGCCGTGGCGCGGCTGCGGCCCTCGGGGATGTGCATCACGAGCGCGGTGTCGGAGCGGGCGCCCGCCGCGTTGCCCGCGCCGAGCTTGCCGTTGGCGCCGGCGCGCGAGTCGGAGCCGAGGACCAGCACGTTCTGCCCGGAGGTGGGCAGCTTCTCCGGGCGGTCGGTGCCGATCGCCTTGTCGAGGTCGACGCCCTTGAGGTTGCCGTCGAGGCTGGAGTAGAGCCAGTAGCCGACGCCCGCGACCGCGAGGACCAGGACGAGCAGCACCAGCAGGATGATGCGTCCGGTGCGGCGCTTCTTCTTCGGCGCTCGTCTGCTGCTGCGCCCGCCGGTCGACGTTCCGGGGGAAGGCGGCACAGGGGTGCTCAGGTCGTGGCTCACGGCGGGTCCTCGCAACTCATGCCCTGGGAGGGCAGGGGCAGCAGGCCGCTCCCGTGAGGGGCCGGGTCGGTGCTGCTCGGCTGACGCTTGATGGGCAGAACTATAGACATGTAAGTCGAATGTTCATTTGGTACATGCGTGCGGTTCGCGCCGTCGCGAGGTCCCCGTCCGGCGCCCCGGAGCGGCCCGCCGGACCGTCCACCCCCGTGTGACCTGGGGGTCGTACGGGGTTCCGGGAGACGACAGCGCTTGTTCGTACGGGCATATGATGTGCCGGATTCTGGAGTCTTCTGTGACCGGATTCTGGATTTTGTGACAGACGGACCCGGGTGGGAGGGCGGCAGACATGCGCGGCAGAGGTGGGCAGGCGGTGGACCGGCAGCCCCGGCCCCCGGTCGACTCGGCGCCGCCGCGCGCCCGCGGCACGTCCGCCGCCACCGCCCCCTCGGGCGCCTGGCTGCTGCGCGGCAGCGACCACCGGCTCTCGGTGTACGGCCTGGCCGACGGGGGAGTGCGGCGCTGGACCGAGACCGCCGCGGGCGGCGGCCGGTGGAGCGGCCCCGACTTCTTCGCCGTGGAGGGCCTGACCGACCTCACCGTGGTCCAGGGCGCGAACCGCTACGCGCACTTCCTCGGCCGCCGCGAGAAGCGCCCGGCGTCCGGCCCGGCCAAGGTCGACCTCATGTACGCCGTCCAGTACCAGTCCGGCCGCACGCTCGGGGAGTGGCGCTCGATCGGCAACCCGTACCGCGAGGCCCGGGACGCGGCGGCGCTCGGCGTCCCGGCCGGCGCCGTCGACGGCCAGGGCACGGTGTACGTCTTCGTCTCCGGCGGCGGGGGCGGGGTGCTGATGCGTCGCGAGTCCAAGAGCGGCGCGTGGGAGGCGTGGAAGGACCTGCGCGGCGGCGCGGTCGAGGGCGCCCCCGTGGCGGCGGCGACCTCGGCGGGCTTCGTCGAACTGCTCGCCCCGGGCCAGCGCTCCCTGATGCGGTGGGTGCAGATGGAGGCGGGCGGCGATCTGCGCCGGGCCCAGGACCTCATGCCCGCGCCCGCGCCCGGTTCCGCCGCGCTTCTTGAGGCGGCGCCCGGGGCCTTCACCGCGTACTGGACCGAGCAGAGCGGGTCCGGGATCTTCGCGCAGCGCCCCGGCGAGTGGGCGTTCCCCGTGGGCGGCGCCCCCGGCGCGGGCGCGCAGGCGGCGCTCCGCGCGACCATCGACGGCTACGACTGCCTGGTCCTCGCCCACCAAGGGCGCACCGGTACCGCGGTGTTCGGCCTGTGCGGCCTCGGCGCCGAGGCGAACGGCTTGTGGTGGACCGACACGGGCCTGGCCTGTACGGGGACGCCCGCGCTGGCGCTGGACGGGCGCGGGCGGGTCGTGATGAGCGTCGTCGCGGCCGACGGGCGCGTCCTGACGTGCCGCCAGCGGCCCGAGTCCGGGCTCGTACTGACGGCCTGGGAGCAACTGCCCGTCGCCTGAACCTTCCGCTCCAGGTCCCGGTCCCGTGCGGGGCCGGGGCTTTGCCTGCTGTTTCCGCTTCCGCTTGCGGCGATCTCGGCCACTACCCCTGTTGCGCGCGAGAAGCAAGCATCTAAATGGTTGTACTGGCCTTAAGTGATGCTTATCACCGCGTTCGAAGGTGATCAGACTCTGTCCACGCCTGTACTTTTAAGAAACCTTCACGTGAAGGTTTGAAGGAGTCAGGAGTTTCGGCTTCTTTTAGCAAAAAGGGCAAAGGCCCGGTACAGGTGGTAGGCGAGCTTCTCTCGCCCTGCGGCTCGTCGTCGTCGTGACGCCGGACCGAGGGGCAGGGCTGCTGGGTATGGATGGTGGATGCCTCGTGGGTGGCTCGGACAATCCGGAAGCCGGTGCGCTCGTCTCCGCGTACCGGTCGGCCGTCCCGGTCGGCGCCCGCCGCAAGATCGTGGGCGGGGTGCCCTCGCCCGTCAGGCGGGTCGTCAAGTCCTCGCTCACCGCCGCCGACACCGTCCGCTCCGCCGCCGTCGTCTGGGCCATGGGCGGCCGGCGCAACGCCCCCCGGCACAGCGCCGCCTACAGCCAGCGCGTCGTGCGGGTCGGCCGCCGCCACATGCGGGCCCTGCTCGTCGAGGGCGCCACGGAATGGGCCGCCCGCGCCCGCAACCTGAGCATCGTCGTCTCCGTCCTGGAGTCCGCGGGCATCGACTACTTCTGCGTACGCGGCACCGCGCACGGGCTGCCCACCGTCGCCGTCCCCTCGGTCACCCGCCCCCAGGTCGAGGACCTGCTCCAGAGCGCCTTCACCCAGGCCCCCGGATATGTGGGCCCGGTCGGCGGCAACGAGGCGCGGATGGAGCCCGGCGACGAGGAGCGCTCCTGGCGCCAACTGCGCAAGCACAAGGTGCTGCGCGTGTCCTGGTACGTGTGCGACCCCACCCAGCAGCTCGTCTTCGGCGCCGCCACCGGCTGCGAGATCGAGATGTGGACCGAGCGCGACGGCGAGCTGCGCGCCCCGCGCCCCAACCGGGTCATCGACGCCGTGCCCGTCGACGCGCCCCGAAGAACCGTGCCGCAGGCCCTGTTCAGCCCGATCCCCCCGGCGTACCGCACCGGCGACGCGCAGACCCTCGCCGAGTTCGCCGTGCCGCTGCCCGAGGACCACCAGTTCCCCATCGACGCCGTCTACACCTGGGTCGACGACTCCGACCCCCGCTGGCGCGCGGAGCGCGACCGCACCCGCGCCGGGCTCAGCGGCGGCACGCTGCACGAACAGGCGGCCAACGACTCGCGGTTCACCAGCCGCGACGAACTGCTCTACTCGCTGCGCTCCCTGCACCAGTACGCGCCCTGGGTGCGCAACGTGTACCTCGTGACCGCCGGCCAGGTGCCGTCCTGGCTGGAGACCCAGCACCCCCACCTCACGGTGATCGACCACCGCGACATCTTCTCCGACCCGGCGGCGCTGCCCACCTTCAACTCGCACGCCATCGAGAGCCAGCTCCACCACATACCCGGGCTCTCGGAGTGCTTCCTCTACCTGAACGACGACGTCTTCTTCGGGCGCCCGGTCACCCCGGCGCACTTCTTCCACCCCAACGGCCTGTCCAAGTTCTTCACGTCCCCCGCGCTCATACCCGGCGGCGGTGTCTCGCCCGACGACCTCCCGGTCAACGCGGCGGGCAAGAACAGCCGCTGGCTCATCGCCCAGAAGTTCGGCACGGCCATCTCGCAGAAGATGAAGCACACCCCGCACGCCCTGCACCGCAGCGTGCTCCAGGAGATCGAGGAGACGTTCCCCGACGAGCACTCCCGCACCCAGCACTCCCGCTTCCGCTCGCCGCAGGACGTGCCCATCGCCTCCTCGCTCCACCACTACTTCGCGTACCACTCCGCGCGCGCGACCACCGGCGAGCTGAACTACCGCTACATCGACCTCTCCGCCGACCTCGCCGAGCGCCGCCTGAACACCCTGCTGGCCAACCGCAACATGGACACCTTCTGTCTCAACGACACGGTGGCCAGCGCTGACCCCGAGCGCCAGAGCGTCATGCTCGCCCGCTTCCTCGACGCGTACTTCCCCGTGCCGAGCCCCTTCGAGATCAGCGAGCCCGCGCCCGCCCTGGAGCGCGGCGCGGAGCCGGTGGGTGCCCTCGCCAGTGAGCCGCGGCCGGTATGAGCGCCTACGACATCACGCTCGTCGTCCCCGTCTACAACGTCGAGCAGTACCTGCCGGAGTGCCTGGACTCCGTCGCCGCGCAGAGCGTCTTCGAGCGCTGCGAGGTCCTGCTCGTCGACAACGGCAGCAGCGACGGCTCGTACCGGATGTGCGCCGACTTCGCCGCCCGCCACCGCAACGTCAGCGTCCTCGTACGCCGGGGCGGCGGCGCCGGAGCCGCCCGCAACCTCGGCATGGACCGCGCCCGCGGCACCCGGATCGCCTTCCTCGACTCCGACGACGTGCTGCCGCCGACCGCGCTGGAGCGCCTGCGCGACGCCGCGCTCGACACCGGCGCGCCGGTCGTCGTCGGCCGTATGGAGACCTTCCCCAAGGCCACCAACTGGGCCTGGAAGCACCACTTCGACGGCGGCGACCGCACCCTCGACGGGCTGTCCGGGGCGCCCGAGCTGGTGCACAGCGCGAGCGCCTGCAACAAGCTGTTCGACCTCGCCTTCCTGCGCCGGCACGGCATCCGCTTCGCCGAGGGCGTCCACTTCGAGGACGCCTACGTCGGCGTGACCGCGCTCGCCCTCGCCGAGCGGATCGCCCTCGTCGACGCCTGCGTCTACCGCTACCGCAAGCGCGCCGCGGGCAACTCGACGATGGACGCCATCTGGACCCGGCGCCAGAACTACTGGGACCACCTGCTGCTGGTCGAGTACCTGCACCGCCTCAAGGAGATCCTGCCCGCCGCCGTCCGGCCTGCCGTCGACCTCTTCCTCGTCCGCAGCTACCAGGGGTTCGCGCTGCGCGCCCCCGATCTGTTCGAGGGCGCGGAGCTGCGCACCCTCTACGACCGCTGCCGCGCCGTCTACCGGTCCGTCGCGCCCGAGACCGTGCTCGCCGCGACCGCCGACACCCGGCACCGGGTGGCCTATCTCGCCTTCCTCACCGACGACTTCGGCCTCTTCGCCGACCGCGCGCGGCGGCTGGGCGCTGTCACCGTGCACGCGGGCCGCCCCAGAGTCCTGCCCGGGCTGCCGCAGGCGCTCGCCCCGCTCGCCGAGGCCGCGCCCTTCACCGCACACCTGGAACATGTGCGGCGCGTGCCCGGGACGTCGACGCTGCGCCTCGCGGGCCGCTTCGAGATCGGCGGGCTGCCGCTGGTGCGCCCGCTCACCGCGCGGATCGGCGTGCGGGTACGGGGGATACGGCTCAGCGTCACCGCCGAGCAGGTCCGCCGCCGCGACCTGCGCAACACGCGCGCCGACACCGAGTGGGGCGGCTTCACCGTCGACCTGCCCCTGACGGCGCTGCGGCACGGCGTCCACGATCTGGAGTTCGTCCTCGACGCCGAGGGCGGCCAGGCCGTCACCCCCTGCCTGGTCGGCGCCGGATATCTGCGCGGCGCGCGCGTCGTCCGGCACGGCGGGCTGCGCGTCGTCCCGCACTGGAAGGGCAAGAACCGGGCGATCCTCATGGTGCTCGCCGGCGCCCGCCGCCCCGGCCCGCGCGCCCTGCTCGGCGGGCTGCTCGCCAAGGACGCCAAGCACGTGCTGCGCCGCCGCCCGTTCTGGAAGCAGCGCCTGCTGCGCCTGCTGACCAAGCCCGTCAAGCGGCTCTGGCTCGGCCGGGACATCTGGCTGTTCGGGGAGCGCGGCGACACCGCCCAGGACAACAGCCACCACCTGTTCCGGCACGTCCGGGCCGTGGAGAAGCGGCGCGGCGCCTACTACGTCATCCGCGCGGACAGCCCCGACCGGGAGCGGATCGCCGGGCTCGGGCATGTCGTCGCGCACAGCTCCGTCAAGCACAAGCTGCTGATGCTGCACGCCTCCGCGCTGGTCAACGCGTACGATATCGACACGTACATGCTGCCCGACGGCTGGGACCGGACGCGGTTCCTCAAGCACCTGAACTGGCGGGTCGGCGCGCGGCGCGTCTTCCTCCAGCACGGCGTCACCGACAAGGACGTCAGCAAGGGCCTGCACCGCAACCGCACCGGCGTCGACATGATCCTCGCGGTCAGCCGTCACGAGGGCTGGTTCCTCTCGGAGGAGCTGGGCTACCAGGGGCAGGTCGAGGTCATCGGCTTCCCCCGGTTCGACGCCCTGGTCCCCGAGCGCGGCGGGCGCCGCATCCTGTTCATGCCGACCTGGCGCGCCTATCTGGCCGTCGCCTCCTACAGCCGCGACGGCGGGCGCGAGGCGCGGCAGGCCATGCGCGACCGCTTCGCCACCTCCACGTACCGCGACTTCATGACGCGCTTCCTCAACGACCCGGCGCTGCTCGACGCGCTGGAGCGGTACGACTACACGCTCGACTTCCTGCCGCACTACGAGATGCGCGCGATGGTCGCCGACATGGTCCCCGCCCATCCCCGGGTGCGGGTCCTCGACCAGAGCGAGGTCAGCGTGCAGGACGCGATGCGCCGCTGCGACCTGTTCGTCACCGACTGGTCGTCCACCGCCTTCGACGTCGCCTACCTCGGCACGCCGCTCGTCTACGCGCAGTTCGACGCGGACGAGTACTGGGACGGCCACTACCAGCGCGGCTACTTCGACGCCCGCCGCGACGGCTTCGGGCCGGTCGGCGAGAGCGTCGGGGAGGTCGTCGGCGAAGTGGTCCGCTATGTGCGCGCCGGATGCGAGCGGGAGCCGGAGTACCTGCGGCGCGTGGAGAAGTTCTTCGAACACCGTGACCGCGAGAACAACGTGAGGGCGTCGGCCGCGATCGACCGTCTCGTCCAGGGCCGGACCAGGTGATCCGGCGTGCCAGGAGGAAGTATGTCCCAAGCAAACCGTGACGTGACCGTCGTCGTGCCGTTCCGCGACGTCCAGAACTTCTTCCCGGAGTTCCTGGCGTCGCTCGCCACCCAGACGGCCTTCGCGCGCGCCCATGTGATCCTCGTCGACAACGGCAGCCGCGACGGGTCGGTCGCCCTGGCGAGCGAGTTCGCCGCCCAGCACGCCAACGTCGATCTGGTCTCCCAGCCCGCGGGCCGGGCCGGCGACGCCCGCAATATGGGCATGGACATGGCGACGACGCCGTACATCGTGTTCTGGGACGCCGACGACCTCGTGCCCGCGGGCGCCCTGCAAGTGCTGCGCGACACCATCGTCAAGACGCGCGCCGCCGTCGTCGTCGGCCGCGAGAAGCACTTCCCGAAGCCCGTCAAGGCGCCCTGGCACAAGTACTTCGGCAAGAACGTCAAGACCGTCGGCAGCGTCGTCGACATCCCCGACCTGATCCACTCCGCGTCCTGCTGGAACAAGATCTTCGACCTCGACCTGCTGCGCTCCCAGGGCATCCGCTTCGGCACCGACACCGCCTTCGAGGACGCCTACGTCTCCATCCCCGCGCTGCTCCTCGCCGAGCGCATCGCCCTCGTGGACGCGCCCGTGTACGAGTACCGCAGGCGCGGCGACGGCACCTCCGTCATGGACACGATCTGGGACCTGCCGCGCAACTACGTCGACCAGCTCATGATGCTGGAGTACCTCGCGGCGATGCGCCCGAACCTCTCCCCGTACCAGCAGGAGACGCTGGAGCGGTTCCTCGTCCGCAGCGTCCAGGGCTTCCTGCTGCGCGCGCCCCGCGTCCTCGCCGAGGGCGACTGCCGTCAGCTGTTCGAGCGGTGCCGGCAGCTGTACTGGGGCATCACCGCCGAGCAGTTCGCCCGCAGCACCAATGACACCCGCCACCGGCTGCCCTATCTGGCCCTGCACTACGGCGACTTCGACCTCTTCCACCGCCCCGAGACCGTCCTCGGCTCGGTCTACGGGCGCGAGGGCGACCTGTACGTCGACTACCCGGGCACGTCCTGGGGCCTGCCGCTGACCAAGGTGACCTCCGTGCCCGCCCGCATCGAGGGCATCACCCCCGGCGAGAGCGGCGCCGCCGTCGTGCACGGCCGGTTCTCCGTCAACGGGCTGCCCGACGACCTCCTCGCCAAGCTGGAGCTCCAGGTCTGGTTCGAGCGCAGCGGCAAGACGCTGCCCGCCGTCAACCACGGCCGGCAGCACGGCGGCCAGGGCGACGACGGCGGCGCCGTCTTCAGCGTCACCGTCGCCCCCCAGGACTTCCCCACGGGCACCTTCCCCGTACGGCTCGTGCTGTGCACCCGGGGCCGTGACGTGTCCCGCCCGTGCGCGGTCGGCCCCGGCGCCGACCAGCAGCCCCCGGTCGCCGGGTTCCAGGGGCTCGTCCGCATCACGGCCGACAAGGGCGTCGCCCAACTCGTCGTCCAGTCCAGCCAGCACTGAGCACGATCCGCTCCAGAAATGGGGTATTCGGCAGAAAACAGGAGCCAGACACCGTGTACGACCCCCTCTACGACGTCGCCGTCGTCGTCCCCATCTACAACGTGGAGAGATATCTGCAGGAGTGCCTGGACTCCCTGGCCCGGCAGACCGTCTTCGAGCGCTGCCAGGTGGTCCTCGTCGACAACGGCTCCAGCGACAGCTCCCCGGCCATCGCCGCCGCGTTCGCCGAGCGCTTCTCCAACGTGTGGGCGTTCGTGCACGCCGAGGGCAAGGCGGGCGGCGCCCGCAACGCCGGCATGGACCAGGTCAGCGCCCGCTACATCACGTTCTGCGACTCCGACGACGTGCTCCCGGACAACGCCCTGGAGACGATGTGGACCACGGCCGTACGGGAGGGCGTCCCGCTGACCATCGGGCGGATGGAGACCTTCCCCGAGGCGACCGAGTGGCCCTGGCTGCGGCACTTCGGCACCGGCGTGCAGGTGCACCCGGGCATCGAGAACATCCCCGAGATGATCCACGGCGGCAGCGCCTGCCACAAGCTGTTCGACCTGGAGTTCATCCGCTCCAACAACATCCGCTTCCGCGAGGGCGTGCACTTCGAGGACGCCTTCTTCTCCGTCCCCGCGATGCTCCTCGCCGACCGCATCGCCATGGTCCCCACCACCGTCTACCGGTACCGCAAGCGCGCGGCCGAGGACTCGACGATGGACAAGCTGTGGGAGCGCCGCGAGAACTACTGGGACCACCTCCTCCTGGAGGAGTACCTGCTGACGCTGCGCCCGCGCCTGTCCGGCCACCGCGTCGAGGTCCTCAACCGCTTCCTCGTCCGCAGCTACCAGGGGTTCGCGCTGCGCGCCCCCCAGGTGCTGGAGGAGGCCGAGCTGTACCAGTTGTTCCTGCGGGCCCGCGCGGTCTACACCCAGCTCACGCCCACCGCCGTCATCGCCTCCACCCACGACACCCGCCACCGGGTGCCGTTCCTCGCGATGTACCTCAACTGGTTCGACCTGTTCGCCCGCCCCGAGCAGGTCCTCACCGGCGTCTACGGCCGCTCCGGCGACCTCTACCTCGACCTGAACGTCTCCAGCGCCCTCGTCCCGCTCACCAAGATCTCCTCGGTCTCCGTGCACGTCGAACGGATCCAGGCCGACCATGGCGCCGCCGGCGTCCGCGTCGCGGGCCGCTTCGTGCTCAACGGGCTGCCCATGGCCGGGCCCATGCGCAACACCCTGCAACTGTGGGTGGAGAAGAGCGGCCAGCTCGTCGAGGCGACCCAGGTCTGGCGCAGCGACCTCGCGGCGACCCGCGACGACCTCGCCTGGGGCGGCTTCGAGGCGGTCGTCCCCGTCAGCAGCGTCAAGAGCGGCGAGTTCCCGCTCAAGCTCGTCTTCTGCACCTCGGGCCGCGACGTCTCCCGCCCCTGCATGATCACCACGGCGATGATGCGCGGCGCCCGCCCGATGAAGGTCGCGGGGCACTGGGTGCTGCCCCAGGCCAAGGGCAAGGACCACACCGTCCTCACCGTCCGCGAGGCCGCGGGACCCGGCGGCGACCGCGACTGGGAGGCGTACCTCGAACAGCTCGACGAGGACCAGAAGAAGCGCAAGGCACCCTTCTGGCGCGCGCGGGCCATCCGCAAGGCCACCCGCCGCTTCTACCGGGGCAAGCAGATCTGGCTGATCGGCGAGCGCCGCGACACCGCGCAGGACAACAGCATGCACCTGTTCCGGTATCTGCGGACGCACGAGAAGCGCCGCAAGGCGTACTACATCATCGACAAGAACAGCGCCGACCGCGCCAAGCTCAAGCGCCTCGGCAACGTCGTGGACCACAGCTCGTGGAAGCACAAGCTGCTGATGCTGCACGCCTCGCTGCTCATCAACGCCTACGACATCGACTCGTACATGCTGCCCGACGGCTGGGAGCGCACCCGCTACCTCAAGCACCTCAACTGGCGCGTCGGCGCCCGCCGCGTCTTCCTCCAGCACGGCGTCACCGACGAGGACGGCAGCAAGGCGCTGCACCGCAACCGCACCGGCGTCGACCTGCTGTTCGCCACCAGCGACCGCGAGGCCGAGTACTTCGCGCAGCACATGCACTACGGCGACACCGCGAAGGCCCTCGGCTTCCCGCGCTTCGACGCCCTCCAGCCCGACCGGGGCCGGCGCCGCGTGCTGCTCATGCCGACCTGGCGCAAGTACCTGACGATCCCCTCCTACCTCCAGCAGGAGGGCGCCGACCAGGACGCCGTCAAGGAGATCTTCCGGGAGTCGGCCTACCGCGACTTCTACGTGCGCCTGCTGAGCCACCCCAAGCTCATCGAGGCCCTGGAGCACTACGACTACGTGCTCGACTTCCTGCCGCACTACGAGATGCGCGACATGGTCGACGGCATGGTCCCCGACCATCCGCGCGTGCAGCGCCTGGACCAGACGAAGGTGAGCGTGCAGACCGCGCTGCGCCAGTGCGACCTGTTCATCACCGACTGGTCCTCGGTCCACTTCGACATGGCCTACCTCGGCACGCCGCTCGTCTACGCGCGCTTCGACCCGGACGAGTACTGGGCCAAGCACGCCCGCAAGGGCTACTTCGAGGCGTCCCGCGACGGCTTCGGACCGGTCTGCGGCGACGTCGAGGAAGTCGTCACCGAGGTCATCCGCTACCTCGGCAACGGCTGCCGGCGCGAGCCGGAGTACGACTACCGGGCCCGGTCCTTCTTCGCGTTCGAGGACCGCGACAACTGCGCCCGCGCCACGGCCGCCATCGCCGAACTCGCCGCCCGCGACTGACGACCGCCCCGGCGCGCGGTGCGGGCGTCAGGGCCGTACCGTACGCGGTCCCACGCACGACGCGCCGAACGCGCCCACCCGGCGCCGCAGTTCACGGTCCGCGGTCACCACGACCGCGGGCCGTCCGGCGTGCTCGACCAGCTCCACGATGTGGTCGTCGCCGCTGCCCGGCGCCGACTCCACCCGCACCCCGGGCACGGACGCGACGCCCCGGGCCGCGCCCTCCACGACGAGGACGACCTCCGCGCCGGTGCGCTCCGCGTGCTCCACGAGGTGGTCGCGCAGCCGCTCGGCGGCGCCCTTGCGGTCCCGCCACCAGCCGTCCGGCACCGAACCCACCACGTTGGCCGCGTCGACGATCAGCAGTTCACGCATGCCCTCAGCATCGCACGCGCACAACGGCGACGGCCGCCCCCGAGTGTCCGGGGGCGGCCGTCGCCTTACTGCGTGGCAGGTGCTTACGCGGGGACGCTGGCGACGCCCTGCGCGAGGAACCGCTTGCCGTTCACGCGCTCCGAGACACCCTCACGGTCCAGGTACGGCGTGATGCCGCCCAGGTGGAAGGGCCAGCCGGCGCCGGTGATCAGGCACAGGTCGATGTCCTGCGCCTCGGCGACGACGCCCTCGTCCAGCATGAGGCCGATCTCCTGCGCGACGGCGTCCAGGACACGGTCGCGGACCTGCTCCTCGGTGAGCACCGAGTCACCCTGCTTGAGCAGCGCGGCGACCTCCGGGTCCAGCTCCGGCTTGCCCGAGTCGTACACGTAGAAGCCGCGCTTGCCCGCCTTGACGACGGCCGCGAGGTTCGGGGAGACGGTGAAGCGCTCCGGGAAGGCGCGGTTCAGGGTCTCCGAGACGTGCAGGCCGATCGCCGGGCCGACCAGCTCCAGGAGCACGAGCGGCGACATCGGCAGGCCGAGCGGCTCGACGGCCTTCTCGGCGACCTCGACGGGGGTGCCCTCGTCGATGACGTTCTGGATCTCGCCCATGAAGCGGGTCAGGATGCGGTTCACGACGAACGCCGGGGCGTCCTTGACGAGAACGGCGGTCTTCTTCAGCTTCTTGGCGACGCCGAACGCCGTGGCGAGCGCCGCGTCGTCGGTCTGCTCGCCGCGCACGATCTCCAGGAGCGGCAGGATCGCCACCGGGTTGAAGAAGTGGAAGCCGACGACCCGCTCGGGGTGCTTCAGCTTCGACGCCATCTCGGAGACCGACAGCGACGAGGTGTTCGTGGCGAGGATCGCGTGCGCCGGGGCGACCGCCTCGACCTCCGCGAACACCTGCTGCTTGACGCCGATCTCCTCGAACACGGCCTCGATGACGAAGTCCGCGTCCGCGAACCCCTCCGCCTTGTCGAGCACGCCGGTGACCAGGGCCTTGAGGCGGTTGGCCTTGTCCTGATTGATACGGCCCTTGCCGAGCAGCTTGTCGATCTCGGCGTGGACGTAGCCCACACCCTTGTCGATGCGCTCCTGGTCGATGTCGGTCAGCACGACCGGCACCTCCAGACGGCGCAGGAACAGCAGGGCGAGCTGCGAGGCCATCAGGCCCGCGCCCACCACGCCGACCTTGGTGACCGGACGCGCCAGCGCCTTGTCGGGGGCGCCGGCCGGACGCTTGGCGCGCTTCTGCACGAGGTTGAACGCGTAGATGCCGGAGCGCAGTTCGCCGCCCATGATCAGGTCGGCGAGCGCCTTGTCCTCGGCGTCGAACCCGGCCTGCAGGTCGCCGTCCTTGGCCGCCGCGATGATCTCCAGCGCGCGGTACGCGGCCGGGGCCGCCCCGTGCACCTTGCTGTCGGCGATGAACCGGCCGCGCGCGACGGCCTGGTCCCACGCCTCGCCGCGGTCCACGTCGGCGCGCTCGACCGCGACGTCGCCCTTGAGGACCTGCGCGGTCCAGATCAGCGACTGCTCCAGGAAGTCGGCGCCCTCGAACAGCGCGTCCGCGATGCCCAGTTCGTAGACCTGCTTGCCCTTGAGCTGCTTGTTCTGGTTGAGGCTGTTCTCGATGATCACCGAGACGGCCTTGTCGGCGCCGATCAGGTTCGGCAGCAGCGCGCAGCCGCCCCAGCCGGGCACGAGGCCGAGGAAGACCTCGGGCAGCGAGAAGGCGGGCAGCGCCTTGGAGACCGTACGGTACGTGCAGTGCAGGCCGACCTCGACGCCGCCGCCCATGGCCGCGCCGTTGTAGTACGCGAACGTGGGCACCGCCAGCGCGGACAGCCGCTTGAAGACCTCGTGGCCGCCCTTGCCGATGGCGAGCGCGTCCTCGTGCCGCTTGAGCAGCTCGACGCCCTTGAGGTCGGCGCCGACCGCGAAGATGAACGGCTTGCCGGTGATGCCGACGCCGACGATCTCGCCGGCCTTCGCCTCCGCCTCGACCTGGTCGATCGCCGTGTTGAGGTTGGCGAGCGAGCCCGGGCCGAACGTGGTCGGCTTCGTGTGGTCGAAGCCGTTGTCCAGCGTGATCAGGGCGAACCGGCCCGCCCCGTAGGGCAGTTCGAGGTGCCGTACGTGGGCGGAGGTGACGACCTCGCCCGGGAACAGCTCGGCGGCACCCTTGAGAAGTTCGGCGGTGCTGGTGCTCACTTGTCGCCTCCGGCGTCCTTGTGGTGCGGGTTCTCCCAGATCACGGTGGCGCCCATGCCGAAGCCGACGCACATCGTGGTGAGGCCGTAGCGGACCTCCGGCTGCTCCTCGAACTGGCGGGCGAGCTGCGTCATCAGCCGGACGCCGGAGGAGGCCAGGGGGTGGCCGAAGGCGATGGCGCCGCCGTACTGGTTGACGCGCGCGTCGTCGTCGGCGATGCCGTAGTGGTCGAGGAAGGCGAGCACCTGCACGGCGAACGCCTCGTTGACCTCGAACAGGTCGATGTCCCCGATGGACAGGCCCGCCTTGGCGAGGGCCTTCTCCGTCGCGGGGATCGGGCCGTAGCCCATGACCTCCGGCTCGACGCCCGCGAAGGCGTAGGAGACGAGGCGCATCTTGACCGGCAGGCCGTTCTCGCGCGCGAAGTCCTCGGAGGCGATGATCGAGGCGGTGGCGCCGTCGTTGAGGCCCGCCGCGTTGCCCGCGGTGACGCGGCCGTGCGTACGGAACGGCGTCTTGAGGCCCGCGAGGTTCTCCAGCGTCGTGCCCGGGCGCATCGGCTCGTCGGCCGTCACGAGGCCCCAGCCGGTCTCGCCGACCTCGGCGTTGGTGTTGCGCACGGAGATCGGGACCAGGTCCTGCTGGATCTTGCCGTTCGCGTACGCCTTCGCCGCCTTCTCCTGGGAGGCGACGGCGTACTTGTCGGCGCGCTCCTTGGTGATCTGCGGGTAGCGGTCGTGCAGGTTCTCCGCCGTCATGCCCATGAACAGGGCCGACTCGTCGACGAGCTTCTCCGAGACGAACCGCGGGTTCGGGTCGACGGCCTCGCCCATGGGGTGGCGGCCCATGTGCTCGACGCCACCGGCGATGACGGCGTCGTACGCGCCGAACGCGATGGAGCCGGCCGTGGTCGTCACGGCGGTCAGCGCGCCCGCGCACATCCGGTCGATGGAGTAGCCGGGAACGGACTGCGGCAGGCCCGCGAGGATGCCGGCGGTACGGCCGAGCGTCAGGCCCTGGTCGCCGATCTGCGTGGTCGCGGCGATGGCGACCTCGTCGATCTTGGCGGGGTCGAGGTTCGGATTGCGGCGCAGCAGCTCGCGGATGGCCTTGACGACGAGGTCGTCGGCGCGGGTCTCGTGGTAGATGCCCTTCGGGCCCGCCTTGCCGAACGGGGTGCGGACGCCGTCGACGAAGACGACGTCCCTGACGGTACGAGGCACGATGGCTCTCCTCCAAGATGCGGGACGGCACTGCCACGGCGCGCGCCTGAGCGCGCGCTCACCCCTCCATGCTACTTACGAGTAACCCCCATGCCCACCCCCCGCCCCCCAAGCGGCGAACGTCACACCCCCACCGCCCCGCCAGGGGCGCGGGGAACGGCGCGAGCAACCACGACCCACCCGCACCCGACGACCAACCCGCACGCCGCCCCAGGCGCCCGCCCCCGAAAACACCGAAGCCCCCGGCCCGTACAACCGACGTACGAGAACCAGGGACCCCGAGCGGAGCGAACCGTCAGCCCCGCGCCCCCAACGCGGCAACCAGCACAGGCGTGACCTGCTCGACCTGCCAGGCCCGCGCCCCGTGCGCGGCGAGCGCGTCCCCGACGGACGCGGCGTCCAGGGCGGCGGGCGGCTCCCAGCACACCCGCCGCACGGTGTCGGGCGTGATCAGATTCTCCTGCGGCATGTTCAACGTCTCCGCGAGCCCCGACACGGCCGCCCGCGCAGCCGCCAGCCGAGCCGCGGCGGCGGGATCCTTGTCGGCCCAGGCCCGCGGCGGAGGCGGCCCGGTCACCGCCTGCCCCGGCTGCGGCAACTCCGCGTCCGGCAGCGCCCGCGCCCGGTCCACGGCGGCCTGCCACTGCTCCAGCTGACGGCGGCCCATCCGGTGCCCGAACCCGGGCAGGGCGGCCAGCGCGTGCACGTTGGGCGGCAGGGCGAGCGCCGCCTCGACGATCGCCGCGTCCCCGAGCACCTTGCCCGGCGACACGTCCCGCCGCTGCGCCACCTTGTCGCGGGCGGTCCACAGCTCCCGTACGACGGCCATCTGCCGGCGCCTGCGCACCTTGTGCATGCCGGAGGTGCGGCGCCAGGGGTCCTTGCGGGGCGGGGCGGGCGGCGCGGAGGCGATGGCGTCGAACTCCTGGTGCGCCCAGTCGAGCTTGCCCTGCCGCTCCAGCTCCTTCTCCAGCGCGTCGCGCAGATCGACGAGCAGCTCCACGTCGAGCGCGGCGTACCGCAGCCACGGCTCGGGCAGCGGGCGGGTGGACCAGTCGACGGCGGAGTGGCCCTTCTCCAGCTGGTAGCCCAGTACGTTCTCCACCATCGCGCCGAGTCCGACGCGCGGGAACCCGGCGAGCCGCCCCGCCAGCTCGGTGTCGAACAGCCGGCTCGGCGTCATGCCTATCTCGCGCAGACACGGCAGGTCCTGCGTCGCGGCGTGCAGATCCCACTCGGCGTCGGCGATGGCGGAGCCGAGGGCGGACAGATCGGGGCAGGCCACGGGGTCGATGAGCGCGGACCCGGCGCCCTCGCGGCGCAACTGCACGAGGTAGGCGCGCTGCCCGTACCGGTAGCCGGAGGCCCGCTCGGCGTCCACGGCGACGGGCCCGGAACCGGCCGCGAACGCCGCGACCACCTCCGCGAGCGCCGCCTCGTCGGCGATCACCGGCGGGATGCCCTCGCGCGGTTCGAGCAACGGGATCGGCGCCCCGTCCACAGAGCCGCCGGCAGAACGGCTGTCGTCCGGGGGAGCGCCCCCGGTGGTGCGCAGTGAACTGTCTGCTGCGGTCTCTTGGGCGTCGGTCACCGGTCAAGGGTATCGGTACGCCCACGAACCTGACCTGCGTGTTCCGGCCATTGGTCAACTGACCTGCGAAAACGCGGGTGCGGGCGCGGGTGGGGCACACGTCGCCGCCCGTCGACGGAAACGTTCCGGCGACGGGCGGGGGTGGGGTGGGGGAGTGGGGTCAGTGGATGATTCCGGTGCGCAGGGCGACCGCCACCATGCCGGCGCGGTCACCCGTGCCGAGCTTGCGGGCGATCCGGGCGAGGTGGCTTTTGACGGTCAGGGCGGACAGGCCCATCGAGACGCCGATGGCCTTGTTGGACTGGCCCTCGGCGACGAGGCGGAGGACCTCCACCTCGCGGCCCGACAGCTCCCGGTAGCCGCCCGGGTGGCTCGGGGCACCCGGGGGGCGGCGGTGCATACGGGCGGCCGCGGCGCCGATGGGGGCGGCGCCGGGGCGGGTGGGCAGGCCCACGTTGGTACGGGTGCCGGTGACGACGTAGCCCTTCACGCCGCCCGCGAGGGCGTTGCGCACGGCGCCGATGTCGTCGGCCGCGGAGAGGGCGAGGCCGTTGGGCCAGCCCGCAGCGCGGGTCTCGGAGAGGAGCGTCAGACCGGAGCCGTCGGGGAGATGGACGTCGGCGACGCAGATGTCACGGGGGTTGCCGATGCGGGGACGAGCCTCCGCGACGGACGAGGCTTCGATGACGTCACGTACACCGAGCGCCCACAGATGGCGGGTGACGGTGGAACGGACGCGCGGGTCGGCCACGACCACCATCGCGGTCGGCTTGTTCGGGCGGTAGGCGACCAGGCTTGAGGGCTGCTCGAGGAGAACGGACACCAGGCCTCCTGGGGTGCGGGACACTTTCAAGGTCTTTGACCTCTTCGGCAGCAAACCCCCGGGCCTTTAGGGAAAGATCACGATTTGGTGAGTGGCAATTCGTGCAATTCGGACACAGTATCGATCATCCGAAGATCGAACCGACTCGATCCGTGATCGTCTGCTCCGGCCAAATGACCGACGGCCGCGCCGGGAGAGATCCCGACGCGGCCGAAAAACGCCCCCCGCGCGCGAGGGCGCGACGTGACTGGAGAGGGCTCAGGAGGGCTGGGGGCCCCGCCGCTGAGGCAGTGTCACCACCGAGCCCTCGCCGCCGGACGCGCCGGATGACCCCGAGGACCCGGTGCCCGGCCGCCCCCCGGAGGGGCCCGCCGGCGCGGGCGGCAGGCCCGCGATCTGGCAGAGCAGTTCGCACCAGGCGGCCAGGTGGGCCGCCGTGTCCGGCACCCCGCCGCGCCCCTCGCGCGGCGTCCACGACGCCCGGATCTCGATCTGCGATGCGGGTGGCCGGTCACCGATCCCGCCGAAGTAGTGCGAACCGGCCCGGGTCACCGTGCCGGACGCCTCCCCGTACGTCAGTCCGCGCGCCTGGAGGGCGCCCGTCAGCCACGACCAGCACACCTCGGGCAGCAGCGGGTCCGCCGCCATCTCCGGCTCCAGTTCCGCGCGGACCAGGGTCACCAGGCGAAACGTTCCGTGCCATGCCTCGTGCCCGGCCGGGTCGTGCAGCAGGACCAGCCGGCCGTCGGCCAGGACCTCGTCGTCGTCCCGGCTGTCGACGACGGAGGCTTCGAGCGCGTAGGAGAACGGCGCCAGCCGCTGGGGCGGGCGCGTCGGGTCGATCTCGATCTCCGGCCGCAGCCGCGCCGCCCGCAGCGCGTCGACCGCCGTCCGGAACGGTAGGGGGGTGGGGTCGGTGGCGTCGTCCACGTGTGCAGCGTTCATGTCCCGAGCGTTCTGCCCCTCCCGCACCGATTCACTCATTCCCTCGGCCCTGTAAGGACCGTCCGTCTGTCGTCCCTGAGCCGCAGCCATGCCGGGAAGGTTAAGGGGAAGGAGGCCCTCAGGCGGGGAGGGACACCGCCGCGACGCGCTTGTCGGCCAGGTTCGCGCGCGTGGGACACTCTTCGGTGTGAGTGCCAACACCCAGGCCAGTGGCCACCAGCCGTCAGCGACGAACGACGCCGTCAAGGACTCCGCCTTCCTCAAGGCGTGCAGGCGCGAGCCCGTGCCGCACACGCCGGTGTGGTTCATGCGCCAGGCCGGGCGCTCGCTGCCGGAGTACCGCCGGGTGCGCGAGGGCATCCCCATGCTGGAGTCGTGCATGCGGCCCGAGCTGGTCGCCGAGATCACCTTGCAGCCGGTGCGCCGGCACGGCGTCGACGCGGCGATCTACTTCAGCGACATCGTCGTCCCGCTCAAGGCCATCGGCGTCGACCTCGACATCAAGCCCGGCGTCGGCCCGGTCGTCGCCCAGCCGTTCCGTACCCGCGCCGACCTCGACCGGCTGCGCGAGCTGACCCCCGAGGACGTCTGGTACGTCACCGAGGCCATGGGCCTGCTCACCGCCGAGCTCGGCGCGACGCCGCTGATCGGCTTCGCGGGCGCGCCCTTCACCCTCGCCAGCTACCTCGTCGAGGGCGGGCCCTCCCGCAACCACGAGAACACCAAGGCCCTCATGTACGGCGACCCGGAACTCTGGGCCGACCTGCTCGACCGCCTCGCCGACATCACCTCCGCGTTCCTGAAGGTGCAGATCGAGGCCGGCGCCGGCGCCGTGCAGCTGTTCGACTCCTGGGTTGGCGCGCTGGCCCCCGCCGACTACCGGCGCTCGGTGATGCCCGCGTCCACGAAGGTCTTCCGGGCCGTCGAGGGGTACGGCGTCCCGCGCATCCACTTCGGTGTCGGCACCGGCGAACTCCTCGGGCTCATGGGCGAGGCCGGCGCGGACGTCGTCGGCGTCGACTGGCGCGTCCCGCTCGACGAGGCCGCCCGCCGCGTCGGCCCCGGCAAGGCGCTCCAGGGCAATCTCGACCCGGCGGTCCTGTTCGCCACGCCCGACGCGGCCCGCGCCAAGGCCCGCGAGGTGCTGGACGCGGCGGCCGGTCTGGAGGGCCACGTCTTCAACCTCGGCCACGGCGTCCCGCCGAACACCGACCCCGACGCGCTGACCCGCCTCGTCGAGTACGTCCACGCCGAGACGGCCCGCTGAGCCGCCTCCCCGCACACGCGTACCGCCCGGCCGGCCACGACCGCCCTCCTTCGAGCGGTCGGGGCCGGCCGTCGGTCTGTCGGAAGCCCCGCCCGGGAGCCTGATCCGGCGCGCTATCCGCCCCGTACCGCCGCCACCGTCTTGCGGGCCGCCACCAGGATCGGGTCCCAGACCGGGGAGAACGGCGGCGCGTACCCGAGGTCGAGCGCCGTCATCTGTTCGACCGTCATGCCCGCCGTCAGCGCCACCGCCGCCACGTCGACCCGCTTCGCCGCGCCCTCGCGGCCCACGATCTGCACGCCGAGGAGCTTGCCGGTGCGCTCCTCGGCCAGCATCTTCACCGTCATCGGCGCGGCCCCCGGGTAGTAGCCCGCGCGGCTCGTCGACTCCACCGTCGCGGAGACGAACCGCAGGCCCGCCCGGAGCGCGTCCTTCTCCCGCAGTCCCGTACGGGCGATCTCCAGGTCGCAGACCTTGCTGACGGCCGTGCCGACGACGCCGGGGAACGTGGCGTAGCCGCCGCCGACGTTCGCCCCGATGACCTGCCCGTGCTTGTTCGCGTGCGTGCCGAGCGCGATGTGCCGGCGCCGGCCCGAGACGAGGTCGAGGACCTCCACGCAGTCGCCGCCCGCCCAGATCCGCCCGTCCGCGAGCGGCCCCGGCACCCGCATCGCCAGGTCCGTCACCAGGCCGCCCGACTCGCCGAGCGGCAGGCCCGCCGCCCGCGCCAGCTCCGTGTCGGGCTGTACGCCGATGCCGAGCACGACCACGTCCGCCGGGTACTCGGCGTCCTCGGTCGCCACGGCCCGCACCCGCCCGTCGTCCCCGGTGCGGATCCCGGTGACCGCCGCGTCGCCGACCATGGTGATCCCGAGGCCGTTCATCGCGTCGTGCACGAGGCGGCCCATGTCGGGGTCGAGCGTGGACATCGGCTCGGCGCCCCGGTTGACGACGGTCACCTCGTAGCCCCGGTGCAGCAGCGCCTCCGCCATCTCGACGCCGATGTACCCGGCGCCCACGACGACCGCCCGCCGCCCCTTCGTCCCGCGCAGCGTGTCGAGCAGCGCCTGCCCGTCGCCGAGGGTCTGTACCCCGTGCACGCCCGGCGCGTCGATCCCCGGCAGGTCGGGACGGATCGGCTTCGCGCCGGTGGCGATGACGAGCTTGTCGTACGTGACCCACTCCTGCGCGCCGCGCTCCAGGTCGCGGGCCCGGACCCGGCGCCCCTCGGGGTCGATGCCGACGACCTCGGTGCGCATCCGCAGATCGATGGCGCGGGCGCGGTGCTGCTCGGGTGAGCGCGCGATCAGCTCGTCGCGGTCCTCGACCTGCCCGCCGACCCAGTACGGGATGCCGCACGCCGAGTACGAGGTGAAGTCGCCCCGCTCGAACGCCACGATCTCCAGCTCGTCCGGGCCCCGCAGCCGGCGCGCCTGCGACGCGGCGGCCATGCCGGTCGCGTCGCCGCCGATCACCACGAGCCGTTCCCGCGCAGTCTTCTCGTTGCTCATGCGCCCACGCTACGTGCCGCTCAGCGCGCGCTCCCGCCCGTGCCGCTCACCGCGCGGTCCCGTCCGTTTCCGGCCTCCGCGCGGCCTCCTGCACTGTCTCCTGGGCGGCCTGCCGCGCGCCCTCCCGCGCGTCCCGCCCGCCGTGCCCCGCCGGGTGCGTGGGCAGCGGCGCGGGGGAGGGGGAGGGGACGGAGGCGGCGGATGCGGGGCGGCGCCGGGCGAGCACGGGACGTACGAGACGCAGCCAGCCGAGCACCAGCAGCGCGGCGAGCACCGCGAACGGCAGCACCGCGGCCAGCGCCAGCGCGATCCACCGCACGCACGCCACGAACACGCCCCAGCCGCCCGCCAGCGCGTCCCCCACGCCGGGCCCGTCGTCCCCGCCGCCGGCCGCGGCCCGGGGCGGCGCCTCGGTCAGCCGCAGGGAGATCGTCGCCAGGGACGTCCGGTCCTTGAGCGCGGCCTGCTGCGCGAGCAGCGCCTCCAACGCGGACTGCCTGCTGGACAGTTCGCCCTCGAGCTCCACCACGTCGCTCAACTTCGAGGCCCGGTCCATCAGTTCCCGCACCCGCGCCACACTGGCCCGCTGCGACCTGATCCGGCTCTCCACGTCGACGACCTGGTCGGTGACGTCCTTCGCGCTCGCATCCATCGACAACAGCCGCCCCGCGCCCGACAGTTCACGCAGCACCCGGTCGTACGCGTCCTGCGGCACCCGCAGCGTCAGCACGGACCGCTCCCGGCCGTGCCCGTCGCGGTCCGTCGCCTCCTCGCCCACAAAGCCGCCCGCGTCCCCGGCCGCCGCCCGGGCCCGGTCCAGGGCGTCCGGCACGCTCTTGACGCGCACCGACAGCCGCGCCGTACGCACGACATGGGCGGCGGCGACCTTCGGCGGCTGCCCCGGCCGGTCCGCCGCGCCGCCCGAGGCGGTGGCGCCGGGCACCCCGGCGGCGGTGGCCGGCGCGCCGGAAGGGGCCGCGGCGCGCCCGGGCCCGCCCTTGGCGTCGGAGGCGGAGTCGCCGCCGGAACCCGCGGAGCAGCCGGTGAGCGCGAGCGCGCCGACGAGCAGCACACCGGCGAGCGCGCGCGGCAGCGGGCGCGGACGGAGACCGACTTGGGAACGGAGCATGGACGTACCCCCGGGGACGTGGCCGACAGCCTTCGTACCTTCGACGCGCGGCACGCCCGAACCGGTGGTGTCCGGCCGGTCCCGAAGCGGTCACGGTCGGGACACGTCAGGACCGGTCCCGGATTCTGAGAGAGTGGGGACATGCGCCAAGCGGACACACGTACGGGAACTGGTCAGGTCAGGAAGGTCGTCGTCATCGGCGGCGGCATCACGGGACTCGCCGCGGCCCACCGATGGCTCGACGGCGACGAACCGGTCAGGGTGACGCTCCTGGAGGCGTCCGGCCGGCTCGGCGGCAAGCTCCACGCGGGCGACATCGCGGGCGCCCGCGTCGACCTCGGCGCCGAGTCCATGCTGGCCCGCCGCCCCGAGGCGGTCGGCCTCGCCCGTGCGGTCGGCCTCGGCGAGCGCCTCCAGCCGCCCACCACCGCCACCGCCTCCCTGTGGTCCCGCGGCAGCCTCCACCCCATGCCCAAGGGCCACGTCATGGGCGTGCCCGGCACCGCCGACGCGCTCGCGGGACTGCTGTCCGAGGAGGCGCTCGCCCGGATCGCCGAGGACGCCGACCTGCCGCCCACCGAGATCGGCGACGACGTCGCGGTCGGCGCGTACGTCGCCGCCCGCCTCGGCCGCGAGGTCGTCGACCGGCTCGTCGAACCGCTCCTCGGCGGGGTGTACGCCGGTGACGCCTACCGCATCTCGATGCGCAGCGCCGTCCCGCAGCTGTTCGAGGAGGCCCGCCGCCACCCCTCGCTGCTGGAGGCCGTGCGCGCCGTGCAGGACCGCTCCGCCGCCGCCCAGCAGGACGGGCCGGTGTTCACGGGCGTCGAGGGCGGCGTCGGCACCCTGCCTCTCGCCGTCGCCGACGCGGTCCGCGCGAAGGGCGGCGAGATCCTGCTCGGGGAGCGCGCCAGCACCCTCGGCGCCCGCAACACCGCGCGGGCCGCCCACGACCACGCCCGCGACGAGGTGCCCCGCGAGCCGCTGTGGCGCATCGTCACCGAGTCCGGCCGCACCTTCGACGCCGACGACGTGATCATCGCGCTGCCCGCCGCCCAGGCCGCGAGCCTGCTGCGCACCGCCTCCCCGCACGCCTCGCAGGAGCTGCGGGCCGTGGAGTACGCGAGCATGGCCCTGATCACCCTCGCCTTCGACCGCTCCCGCGCCGAACTGCCGCCGGGCAGCGGCTTCCTCGTACCGCCCGTGGACGGCCGCACGATCAAGGCGGCGACGTTCGCCTCGCAGAAGTGGGGCTGGATCGACCGGGAGAACCCCGACCTGCTCGTCGTGCGCACCTCCGTCGGCCGCTACGGCGACGACAAGGACCTCACGCGCGAGGACGCCGACCTCGTCGACATCGCGCGCGCCGACCTCGCCGACGCCGTCGGCCTGAGCGCGTCGCCCGTCGCCGCGCACGTCACCCGCTGGCAGGACGGCCTGCCGCAGTACCCCGTGGGGCACGCGGCCCGCGTCGCGCGCGTGCGCGAGCACATCGCCGCGCTGCCGGGCGTCGCCGTGTGCGGCGCGGCCTACGACGGGGTCGGCATCCCCGCCTGCATCGCCGGTGCCCACGCGGCCGTCGACGCGCTCCGCGGTGACCTGGGCGCGCGTGACGCACTCGACGCCGACCCGGTGCAGAGCATGCACGGCGGAGCGGGAGAATGAAGACATGAGCGACGAGAACACCACCACAGACCCGGCACGCATTCCGAACAAGGGCAAGCTGGCGAAGGACCTCAACGAGGTCATCCGCTACACCCTGTGGTCCGTCTTCAAGCTGAAGGACGTGCTCCCCGACGACCGCGCCGGCTACGCGGACGAGGTCCAGGAGCTGTTCGACCAGCTCGCCGCGAAGGACGTCACCGTCCGCGGCACGTACGACGTGTCGGGCCTGCGCGCCGACGCCGACCTGATGATCTGGTGGCACGCGGAGACCGCCGACCAGCTCCAGGAGGCGTACAACCTCTTCCGCCGCACGAGGCTCGGCCGCGCGCTCACGCCGGTCTGGTCGAACATGGCGCTGCACCGCCCCGCCGAGTTCAACCGCTCGCACATCCCGGCGTTCCTCGCCGACGAGACGCCCCGCGACTACATCTCGGTGTACCCGTTCGTCCGCTCGTACGACTGGTACCTGCTGCCCGACGAGGAGCGGCGCACCATGCTCGCCGACCACGGCAAGATGGCCCGCGGCTTCCCTGACGTGCGCGCCAACACGGTCGCCTCGTTCTCCCTCGGTGACTACGAGTGGATCCTCGCCTTCGAGGCCGACGAGCTGTACCGCATCGTCGACCTCATGCGCCACCTGCGCGGCTCCGAGGCCCGCCGGCACGTGCGCGAGGAGGTCCCGTTCTTCACGGGCCGCCGCCGCTCCGTCAGCGAACTGGTCGCCGGACTCGCGTAACTCCGGGTCCCAGCCGTCCCCGCCCCCGTCGCCTCACGTCAGGCGGCGGGGGCCCCCGGCTGTGCGGGCTGCACACGCTTCTTCGCGGGCTGCGCGCGCTTCTTGTGGTGCGAGCCCGCCCCGAGGGGTGTCGGCTCCGCGTGTGGCGCGCAGTCGGCCGCGCCGGGCTTCGGCAGTTCGCCGCGCAGCAGGTAGGCGTCCATGTGCCGGTTGACGCAGGCGTTCGCGCCGCCGGCCACGCCGTGCGTGCCCGCGCCGCGCTCGGTGACCAGGACCGCACCGGCGAGCCTGCGCCGCAGTTCCAGCGCGCCCGTGTACGGCGTCGCCGCGTCCCGCTCCGCCGCGAGGATCAGCGTCGGCGGCAACTGCCCCGGCAGGGCGCGCACATCGAGCGGGGTGCGGTGCGGCGCGCGCCAGTAGGCGCACGGCAGGTTCATGAACGCGTTGTCCCAGGTCTCGAACGGAGCGGTCCGCGCGAGCCGGGTGTTGTCGCGGTCCCACGTCGTGAAGTCCGTCGGCCAGGGCGCGTCGTTGCACTCGATCGCCGTGTAGACGGCGGAGGCGTTCTCGTTCTCGGCGGCGGCCCGGCGCGGCGGCGCGGCCTGCCCGACGAGCGGCCCGGGGTCGCCGCGCAGATACTCCGACAGGGCGAGCGCCCGCAGCGGCCAGTAGTCGTCGTAGTACCCGGCCTGCAAGAACGCGCCCTGCAACTCGCCCGGCCCGACCTTCCCGCCGGCCGGCCTGCGCGCAAGCCGGGCGCGCGCCTTGTCGTACGAGCGCTGCACCGCGCCCGGTGTCCGGCCGAGGCCGTAGACGGCGTCGTGCTTGGCGACCCACGCGCGGAAGTCGGCCCAGCGGCGCTCGAACGCGGCGGACTGCTCCAGGTTGTCGCGGTACCAGACCTTCGCCGGGTCCGGATCGACCGCCGAGTCGAACACCATGCGCCGCACATGCGCGGGGAACAGCGTCGCGTACACCGCGCCCAGATAGGTGCCGTAGGACGCGCCCATGAACGTGAGCCGGTGTTCGCCGAGCGCGGCCCGCAGCACGTCGAGGTCGCGGGCGTTGTCGAGCGTCGAGTAGTGCGCGAGGTCGGGGTTGCGCTTCGCGCACCCGCGCGCGTACGCCTTCGCCCGCGCGATCCGCTCCCGCTTGTACGCGGCCGAGGGGTGCACCGGCGCCTGTGAGGGGCCCTTGGCGAACGTCTTCGGGTCCCGGCACGACAGCGGCGCCGACCGCCCCACCCCGCGCGGCGCGTACCCCACGAGGTCGTAGGCGGCGCCGATCCGCTTCCACTCGGGCATCATCCCGGCGAGCGGGAAGTACATGCCGTTGCCGCCGGGTCCGCCCGGGTTGAAGACCAGCGCGCCCTGGCGGTGGACGGCGCGCCCGCCGCCGTCCTTGCCGCGCGCCTTGATCCGGCTCACCGTCAGCTTGATCCGGCGGCCCTCGGGGTGCGTGTAGTCCAGCGGCACGGTGACCGTCCCGCAGGTCACGAGGTCGGGCAGGTCCTCGGCGGCCGGGCACGCGGCGAACCGGATGCCGCGGGCGGCGGCCCGCTGGGCGGCGAGCGCGGTGCCGACGCTCTCGGGGACGCCCGGCCCGCCGGGTTCGGCGGCGCGCGCGCCGCCGGCCGGGGCGGCGACGAGCGCCGACAGGACGAGGGACCCCGCGGCGGCGTAGCGGGCGGCGGCTGCTCTCATCGCTCGGACGCATCCCTTTCGTTCGCCGGGCGCCCGTGCGGCGCGCGGCGAGAGGGATCCTTCGGGCGGTGACGGGTCATGTAAAGCACCGGGGCGCGGGTGTCGGGGCACGGACCCCGATCCCCTGACCCCGATGCGCCGTCCGCCGCTCCCGGCTCACCCGGACGGGTCGGCGTGTCCCGGTGCGAGGGCCGCGCGCAACTGCGGGTCGTCGATCGCGCGGACCCCGCGCACCGCGACCGACAGCAGCGTGCCGGTGCCCTCGGGGAGCGCGGCGAGCAGCCGCTGCCCGGCGGGGGAGGCCCACTGCGTGTAGGGGTGGACCTCGATACGGGCGATGGCCAGACAGCTCAGGGTGAGCAGCAGCGGCAGCGCGAACCACAGGGCGACGGGCGTGCCGGGCGCGGCGCCCGGGCCGGGCAGGAACGTGGCGAGCGCGCCGAGCACGACGACGAGGACGCTCGCCGCGCGGACCTGGCGTACCGCGTCCGCGACGGTGACGCGGGCCGCGTCGGGCACGGCGAGCCCGGCCGCCACCAGCCGCTCCGCGAGCGCCACGACCGCCTCGTCCGCCGCGGCCGCGGACCGCAGGGGCGCGGTGCGGGCCTGCCCCAGCGGGCCGATCGCGCCGAGCACCGACTGCTCCATGGCGTCGCGGCCGACCGGGTCGACGACGGTCGCCCAGCCGGTGTGCGCGAGCAGCAGGCGGCGGCCGCGCGCCATCGACACCAGCGTCACGTCCGCGACGCGCGCGGGCCCGCCCGACAGGAACGCCGTCTCGTACAGCGTCAGTTCGCGGGGGCCCGGCCCGTCAGCGCGCTTCTCGCTCTCGGCGGCGCGCACGGCGGCCAGGCAGAGCCGGCCGGCGGACACACCGGCGGCGCCGCAGGCGAGGACGAGGAACAGGACCCAGAACATGGGGAGTTTCTATGTCACGTGTTCGGGTAGGCGCTATGGCCCGTTCACTATGCGGACAGAGTGTTATCGGCCCGTGACGTTCCGCTCAGGACGGCCCCTCCCGTACGGGGGTGCCGGCAGCGGTTCCCGTACGGGAATGCCGTCAGCGGCGGCGCAGGGCGAACCGCGCCGCCCGTACCGCCCGCGCCACCGGCCGTCCCGCGAGCGGCGCCGGGCCGGAGCGCTCCAGCCACCACCGGGTCAGCTCCCGGTGCGCGGCGCCGTCCGCGAGGCGCCGCTCGACGACGAGGTCCTCGGCGAAGTCCAGCGCGTCCTGCCGGTAGCCGCCGGTCATCGGCGCCCGCGCCGCGTACGCGAGGAACGCCGCCCGGTACACCGGCTCGCCGAGCAGTTCCGGCAGTTCCGGCGCCACCTTGGCGACGACGGCGGCGCGCTTGCGGGCCAGCGCCTGCCCCTGCACCGCGAGCCGCGCCCCGTCGAAGCCCTCCGGCACGGGGGTGCCCGCGACGAGCGACGAGAGCAGCGCCGCCTGCGCGAGCCCGAGCCGCTGCCGCACGGCCCCGGCGACCGGCTCCTCCCGGAGCGCGGGCGCGGGCGGGGCCTGCGGGAGACTCGCCGGACGCGTCCGGGCGCGGGCGGCCACCCTGACCGTCTCGCGGATCACGGCGACCTCGCGGCTCAGCTCCCCGGTGTCGGCGGGGAAGTTGTCGTCGCGCTCCAGGAGGACCCCGGGCGGGGTGACGCGGCCCGCGAGGTCCGCGAGGATGTCGAGGACGGGCGGCGGCACCGGGTGGGCGTGGCTGTCGTGCCAGACGCCGTCCTTCTCGTAGCCGCCCGCGACATGGACGTACGCGATGGCCTCGACGGGGAGTTCGCCGAGCGCCTTGGCCGGGTCCTCGCCCCGGTTGACGTGGTTGGTGTGGAGGTTCGCCACGTCGATCAGGAGCCGGACGCCGGTGCGCTCCACCAGCTCGTACAGGAACTGGCCCTCCGTCAACTCCTCGCCCGGCCAGCCGAACAGGGCCGCGATGTTCTCGACGGCGAGCGGCACCGGCAGGGCGTCCTGGGCGATCCGCACGTTCTCGCAGAGCACGTCGAGCGCGTCGCGGGTGCGCGGCACGGGCAGCAGGTGTCCGGCCTCCAGGAGCGGCGACGCGGTGTGTTCGCCGCCCGCCCGCACGAACGCGATGTGCTCGGTGACCAGCGGCGCGCCCAAGGCGGTCGCCCGCTCCGCGAGCGCGGCGAGCCGGTGTCCGGCGGGCCGTTCCGCACCGCCGAGGCCGAGCGACACGCCGTGCGGCACGATCCGCACCCCGCGCTCGCGCAGCCGCAGCAGGGAGTCGGGCAGATGGCCGGGGCACAGGTTCTCGGCGACGGCCTCGACCCATTCGACGCCGTCCATCGCCTCGACCGCGTCCGCGATCTCGGGGCGCCAGCCGATGCCGGTCCCCAGGTGCGGCACCTCGCTCATGTCGTTCCCCCTCCCGCGCCGGTGCGACGGCCCCCCGCCGCGTCACGCGTGCTGGTGTCATGGCCCCGGCGGACGGCACCGAACCCCGCGCAGGGGACGTTCAGAGCAACATTTGAGGTTCCCGCGCCCCCGCCCCCCGTCCGCTACAGCCGCCCGAGGCCCGTCGGCAGGCCGCCCTCGCGCGGCCCCTCCGCGACGACCGTGCACGACCCGGGGGCGATCTCCGTGAACCCCGCGTCCCGCACGACCGGCAGCCCCGCCCGCGTCAGCGGCGCCCACCGCTCGCGGTCCGCCACCCGCACCGCCAGCGGGAACCCCGCCTCGCGCCACTCCTTGCGCTCCGCCTCCGACAGCTCCCACCAGGCGAGCTGCGCGCCGTGCCCGGCCTGCGCCATCGCCTTGCCGGCCGTCATGTCCAGGTCGGGACTGAGCCAGAGCACCGGCGCGGCCGGGTCGGGCGCGGACGGCGGCTCGGGGTCGTCGAGGTCCGTGCCGGAGACCTGGAGCCGGGCCAGGTCCTTCGGCCAGCCGTCCAGCGGAACGGGCGGGAAGACCCGCACCTGCGCCGGGTGCTCGCCGCCGCCGGTGACCGTGATGCCGTCGAGCGCCTCGGCGCGCCGCCACTCGGCACCCCTGGCCCGGCGGACCACCTTGCGGATGCGGGCGTCCTGCCAGTCCCGCATCGCCCGCGCCCAGGCGCCCTCGCCGAGGGAGCGCTCGTCGGAGAGGATCACCAGGACCGCGCGCGCCGCCGCCTCCAGCGCGTCGGTACGGGCGGGCGGCGCGTCCCGCTCGATGCGCACGACGAGCGGCAGCACGAACTGCGGTGCCTCGTCGCGCGCGGTGCGCTCGTCACGGAAGGGGCTCTCGGCGGCCCGGGTCTGCGGGGTGGTGTCGTCGCTGGTCACGCCGTCCAGTCTGCCAGCAGCGCGGGGCGCCCGACCGGCCCGTACGGGAGCGGGATCAGCCGGAGCAGGCGGTGCGCTGCGCCTCGTGCCACTCGCAGACCGGGCAGAGCGTGCTGCCCTTCGTGGCCTCGGGATACTCCGTGGGCTCACGGCACAGCACGCACTCCGCGAACGGGCCTCCGCCCGGCCGGCCGGGCGCGGGGGAGCGGGATTCGTCAGCCATGCGGCCAGCGTACGGGGATGCCGTACGGGGATGCCGGTACGGGGATGCCGTGCGGCGGGGTCAGGACGTGCGACGGGCGGCGATCAGGCTCGACACGCGGACGAAGCGGTAGCCCTCGGCGCGCAGCGCGGGCACGACCGCGCGCACGACGCGTTCCGTCGTCGGGGCCGCGCTGCGCGTGCAGTGCAGTACGACGACCGAGCCGGGCCGCACCCCGTCGAGGACCTGCCGGCTCACCGCGGCCGCGTCCGTGGCGAACGCGTCGCCGCTGACCACGTCCCACTGCACGGCCGTCACCCGCGTCGGCGCCAGCGCGCGCAGCGCCCGCCGGTCGTGGCAGCCGCCGGGGAAGCGGAAGTACGGCACGACATGGCGCACGCCCGCCCGCCGGAACGCGGCGAAGGCCCGTTCGACGTCCGCGCGCATGCCGGAGGGCGGGATCGTGGGCAGGCCGTAGCAGTCGGCGGTGAACGCGTGGTGGCTGTAGGAGTGGTTGGCGACCTCGAACAGCGGGTCGGTGCCGAGGGAGCGGGCCTGCGCCGGGTACTGCTCGGCCCAGCGGCCCGTCATGAACACCGTCGCGGGCACCTTCAGGCGGCGCAGCGCCGCGATGAGCCCGGGGTTGTCGAAGTGCTCGCCGGCGGCCGCCCGCGCGCCCTCGTCGGAGGTCATGTCGGCGTCGAAGGTGAGGGCGACGGTGCGCTGACGCGCGGGGGCCCCGGAGCGGAAGACGGGGGTCAGCCCGTCCGGGCCCGGGGCGAGGGTGGGCGGCGGGCTCGGGGTCGCGGGCGCGGCGGGAGCGCTCGTCGAGGGGTGCGCGGGGGTTCTGGGGTGGCCGGTGCCGGCGCCGCTACGGGTGTCGGTGCCAGGGCCCGCGCAGGCGGCGGCGCCGAGCGCCAGGGCGGCGAGAAGGGCGGCGGCGGTGAGGCGGCTCGTGGAGGGGAGGCGGTACGCGGCGGGGAGGCGCCGGGCGGAGGGTGAGGGTGCGGGTCTGGTCACGGCGCGAAGATAACCGTACAAATACGACTAACCCGGCATCTTGCGTGGTCGGGTCAGGTGAAGTCGGCTGCGACAGGGCCGTTCGGCTGGGCGGGCGGCCACTGGACCAGCTCGATGCGGTAGCCGTCGGGGTCGGTCAGCCAGGCCGTGCGCGGTCCGTCCGGGCCGCCGGGGTGCTGGACCGGCCCCGGGTCGAGACCCGCCGCGGCCAGCCGCTCCAGCGTGAGGGCGAGGTCGTCCACCTGGACCGCCAGATGGTCGAAGCCGCCCACCTCGACCGGGCCCGCGCCCGGCCGGTGCGTCAGTTCGAGGGAGGGGCCGGGCTCGCCGGGGAAGTGGAGCAGGACGAGCCGGTCCGCGCCCTGGAGCGGCACGCGCCCCAGCTCGACGTAGCCCAGGGCCGTGTAGAAGCCGAGGGAGCGGTCCAGGTCGGTGACGCGGCAGGAGACGAAGAGGGTTTTCACGGGGGCTCCCTGGGGGTGGGGCGGGGGTGGGGGTGGGGTGTCGTGAGGGGAGACCTCCCGGGTGGGCGTCACTCATCGCGCCGGGCGGCGGACCGGCCCCGCGCGGGTGCCTCCTGTGCCGCCCGCTCACGCCACCCAGGGTGCGCTGTTCGAGGGGATATGTCCCGATATGTACAGGGGAAGGGTTGATCGCGGAGGGGTGGGTACCCGGGGGACATGCATGCCTCGATCGCATTTATCGGCGGCCTCGTCATCGCGGTGGCCCTGGTCTGGGCCGTCTGGCTCGGAATCAGGCTCAAGCGACGCGAGCCGGACCCCCCTACCCCCGCTGAGCAGCCAAAACTCCCGCCCGACGGTCCCGTGCACGAGGTGCGGGAGATGCGCGAGCCGGACGAGATGCCCCGCACCGACGACGGGCGCGAGCGGCTGACCCCGCACGAGCTCCACGGCCAGGGCACGGCCGGCACCAAGCGCGCCGAGGACCAGCGGCCGCGCCGCTGGGGCCGCAACAGCAGCGGCTCCTTCGGCAGCGGCGGCCCCGGCAGGACCTGACGGCGGCGGCCGGGTCGGATCGGCGGTCCTGGACGGGACCGCCGATCCGGCCCGGCCCGGCCCGGCTCGTCCGCCCGGCGCCCGCCGCCCCTGCGAGCGGCCCGTACGGCAGTGACGTACGGGAGTTGCCGTACAGCAGCGATGTACAGCGGTGACGTACAGGAGTGACGTACAGGCTTGCCGTACGGGTGTCGCGCGGGCTCGTGGGAGCCCCGTGGACGACGGCGAACGTGGCGCGCACAGCGATGGGGCGCGGCCAGGGGATGAACCCCGGGCCGCGCCCCACGTGCGTCCGCCCCGCGAAGGGTGGGTGCTCAGCGTGCCGCTCGCGCGCGACGGCGTTCGGCGCGCAGGAGCGGGGCGCGCTCCGTCTCCGACAGGCCGCCCCACACCCCGGTGGTCTGTCTGGTCGCCACAGCCATCTCCAGGCACGCGGCCATCACCGGGCAGCGACGGCAGATCTGCTTGGCGGCGCGGACGTCCTGGACGGCGGGGCCCTGCGAGCCGACGGGGAAGAACAGCTCCGGGTCCTCCCCGACGCAGGCGGCCCGGTCCATCCACTGGGCTTGCGTCTCGTTCACTGGCAACGGCATGCCGCGCCGGGTGCCCGCCCCCGACCGCCGTAAAACGCGGGTTTGGTTCGCGCCGCGGCGGGGACCCGGAGCACCGGCCGGGAGGCCACAGGGGAGCGAAGGGAAGCCGGGCCGGGGGTTGGCGAACCCCCGGCCCGGCCGCGCCCCGCCCCTGGCCCCCGCCCCCTGGACCAGCCCCTTCGGCGCGATCACCTGGAATGGTCCGCCACAGCGGGGTACTCGTGACCCGCGCGCCGTCCGGTGCCACAGGACGGCGGCGAACGAACGGGAGAGGAGCCGATCATGCCGAGCGGATCGAACGCCAAGCGCGAACGGCAGTACGAGAAGATCAAGGACAGCGCGCTCGACCGCGGCGAGTCCACCAAGCGCGCCAAGGAGATCGCCGCCCGCACGGTGAACAAGGAGCGGGCGCGGGCCGGTGAGTCGAAGACGGCGAGCCGCACCTCGAAGAAGGACATCTCCTCCAGCCGGCGCGGCGGACTGCGCTCCCACAAGGGCGCGGGCGGACCGACCCGCGATCAGCTCTACGAAGAGGCCAAGGACCGCAACATCAAGGGCCGTTCGCAGATGAACAAGAGCGAGCTGGCCAAGGCGCTCGGCCGGTGACGGGAGGGCATGTGAGCGACACCGACAAGACCGGGGGCACCGGCGTGCCCCGCACCGACCCGACCGGGCACGGCGCCGACCGCATCCCCGAGATCGGCCCCGACGTACGGCCCGAGACACCGGGAGCGGCGGCGCCCGCCGTCCCCCGCGACCTGCCCGACCAGCAGGCCGGCTCCGGGGACGACCCGCTGGACGTGCCCGGCGCCGAACCAGGACGTGAGGACGCCTCCGCCACGCGCGCCCGCGCGCAGGACCGCGAGGCGGGCGGCGAGACGCCCCCGCCGGGCGGTCACCGCGAGGACGACCCGGAGCCCGACGAACCGGCCGACTGAGCCTCGGTACGCATCGATGTCCCTGAGCGCGCGGCCCCCGGGCCGTGCGCTCAGCCGCGCGCGTGGCCGTGTCCGCTCGGCCAGGCGCTCAGCCGTGCGCGCAGCCCGTGTTCGCTCAGCCGCGTGCGCGCAGTGCCGCCGCCACCTCGTCGAAGAACGCGGCGTGCGCCCGCGCGCTCGCCGGGATCTCCGGGTTCCAGGGGATGACCGCCGCCCGTTCCGCGACGGCCGCCCATTGCGCGTCGGTGGCGTACAGCTCGGGCCGGGCCGCGTTCGCGCGCGCGTCGGCGAGGACCACGTCCGGGCCCAGCTCGGCGACGTCCGCCCAGGTGCCGGTGTGCCAGTTGGCGCCGGGCCCCTCGGGCGGCTCCACCGTGCGGACGCCGAGCCCGCCGAGGGCGCTCAGATCGGGCCACTTCGCGGGCCGCGCCAGATGCACGCTCTCCGGGCCGCCGGGGGAGAGGGCCAGTACCCGGGCCGCGCCGCCCGCGGTCCGCGCCGCGCGCGCCAGTTCCCGCTCGGCCCGGGCCAGGTCCGTGAGGGCGCCCTGGTCCTCGCCGGCGCCGAGCGAGCGGCCGAGCGCGGCGAACCCTTCCCGCACCGCGGTGAGGGTGCGGCCCTGCCCGACGTCGATCACGACGAGCGGGACGTGTTCTTCGAGGTGCTTGGCGGTGTCGGGCTCGATGCCGTACACCTGTCCGCCGCCGTAGGTGAGGGCGACGACGAGGTCGGGCCGCGCCGCGAGCACGGCCTCCACACCGAGCCCGGCGCCCGCGCCCAGGTAGCCGACGTCGTCGGGGAGCCGGCCCGCCTTGGCGCGGTCGACGCGGTCCCCGTCGTGGAAGGAGCCGAAGACGGCGGCCGGGCGTATGCCGAGGTCCCACAGGCTCGCGCCCGCCTGGACATAGGCGACGACGCGGGCCGGGGGGCCGGGCGCCGCCGTGACGTGCCCGCGGTCGTCGGTGAACTCCCAGGCGGGCGTGGACGGTTCGAGGGGTGCGGAGTCAGTCATGGCTGCACCCTGCCCAGCGCGCCCCGGCCGGACACGGCGGCTATGCGCCAACGGCGGGGCATCGGGCGCCGGGCGTGTCAGGGAGGAGGGCCGTGCCCGCCTGCGTCAGGGGCTCTCCAGGAGGCGCCTGCGGGCCTGCGCCACGTCGAAGTCCGCCGCCGGATAACGCGGGTCAAGCCGCTCCAGGAGGTCGCACAGCAGCGCGCCCACCGCCCAGTTCCGGTACCACTTGCGGTCGGCGGGGATCACGTACCAGGGCGCCCCCGGCGTCGCGCACCGCTCCAGGGCCTTCTCGTACGCCTGGCGGTAGGCGGGCCACAGGGCGCGGTCCTCGATGTCGCCCATCGAGAACTTCCAGTGCTTGTCGGGGTCGTCGAGGCGGGCCAGCAGGCGGCGCTTCTGCTCCTCGTACGACAGGTGCAGGAAGCACTTGACGACGGTGACGCCCGCGTCGGTGAGGGAGCGCTCGAAGCGGTTGATCTTCTCGTAGCGGCGCTCGATCTGCGCGGCCGGGACGAGGTGCCGGACGCGGGCCACGAGGACGTCCTCGTAGTGGGAGCGGTCGAAGATGCCGATCTCGCCGGGTTCGGGCAGCGCCTTGGCGATGCGCCACAGGAACGAGTGCTCCCGCTCCTCGGCGGTCGGCGCCTTGAACGCGCGGACCCGGCAGCCCGACGGGTTGAGCCGGCCGATGACGTGCTTGACCGTGCCGCCCTTGCCGCTGGTGTCCATGCCCTGGAGGATCAGCAGCACCCGGCGCCGGTCGCCGGCCGTGCCCGCCGCCCACAGCCGCTCCTGGAGCGCCGCGAGCCGTTCACCCGTCCGGGCGATCAGCTCGGCGCCCTCCTTCTTGTCGCGGGGGCCGCCGGGCACCGCCCGCGTGTCGTACGCGCCGAGATCGACCGCCCCGGCCGGGACGCGCAGCAGCTCGCTCGGCGCGGCGGCCTCGCGCCAGCCGCCCTCGTCGTCGCCCTCCGCCACCGCGCGCCCCTTCCGTCAGGTACTGCGATCGTGCGCCGCCGGGCCCCGGCGCGCTACTCGTGCGCTAGGGCGTGTCACCGGTGGAACGGTCCGGTCACCGCGAACGTCGTGCCGGGCGTGTAGCAGTTCACGTACATCGTCGAGCCGTCCGGGGCGAAGGTGACGCCCGCGAACTCGCCCCACTCCGGCTTCTCCGCCGTCCCGATGTTCTGCCGGCCCCGCGCCATCGGGTACACCTCGCCCGCGCGCGTCACGCCGAACACGTGCTGGGCGCCCTCGCCGTCCTCGCACACCATCAGGCCACCGCCGGGCGCGAGGCAGATGTTGTCCGGTTCCTCGCCGGGCAACCGGACGTCCGTCGCCGGGCCGAAGACGACGACGAGGGTGAGCCGGCGGGCCGCCGGGTCGTAGCGCCAGATCTGGCCGAAGTGGTCGGCGGCCGAGCCCTCGCGGCTGCGCGCGAACGACGACACGAAGTACACGCAGGTCCCGCCCCAGTAGCAGCCCTCCAGCTTCTGCGCGTGCGTGATGCCCTTCGGCCCGAAGTCCTGGTTGCGGACGGGGGTCGTGGCCGCCAGCGGGTCGGGTACGTCGACCCACTCGACGCCGTGGAAGACCGCGCCGGTCTCCTGGACCGCCGACAGGTCGGGCACGCCCGGCACCCGCATCGCCTGGAGCGTGCCGCCCGCCCGCAGCGAGCCGAGGCCGCCCTTCGGCCGGTTCGGCAAGAAGCGGTAGAAGAGGCCGAACGGAGACTGGAACGCGTCCTCCGTCTCGTAGACCACGCCCCGGCGAGGGTCGATGGCCACCGCCTCGTGCTGGAAGCGGCCCAGCGCCTTCAGCGGCACCGCGCCCGAGCGGTGCGGGTCGGCGGGGTCCACCTCGAAGACGAACCCGTGGTCCTTGGTGTAGCCGTTGGTGCCGGCCCGGTCCTCGGTCTCCTCGCAGGTCAGCCACGTACCCCACGGGGTGGGCCCGCCAGCGCAGTTGACGGCGGTGCCCGCGATGGCGACCCGCTCGGAGATCACCTCGCCGCGCCGGTCGAGGGTCAGCGCGGTACAGCCGCCCTTTCCCCGCGGGTCGTACGTAAGCCCCGGAACGGTCGGCACGGGGAGCTTGGCGGTGACGCGGTTCTCGTGGTTGCGCACGAGGTGGACGCGGCCGGACCGGCCGGCGAACGCGGCCATCCCGTCGTGGTTGCTCGGCACCCGGCCCTCGCCGGAGCGCAGCGGGTCGCCCTCGCGCGAGAGGACCTTGTAGCGGAACCCTTTCGGCAGGTCGAGCAGGCCGGCCGGGTCGGGCACCAGCGGGCCGTAGCCGCCGCGCCCCTGCGCGGCGGCCGACCCGGCGAACAGTTCGGAGAGCTGACCGGCGAAGGCGATCCCGGCGACCGACGCGCCGGTGCGGGCCAGAACCTGACGTCTTGTCGCGTACGAGCGTGACTCGGACATGCGGCAACCTCCTGCTGGCGGACAGGACCTGTGACCAGGCCGTGTCTACCACGCACCACACGCCACGGGAACCACGCCTCAAGCGGGCGGCCGCAGGGATCGAGGCGCCGGATCCAGTGCCGGCGCACCGGAGTTCAGTCCCGTACGAGGTCCTTCGCGTCGCGGGCGAGGGCCGTCAGGCGCGATATCGCGCGGAAGTACTTCTTGCGGTAGCCGCCCTTCAGCATCTCCTCGCTGAACAGCTCGTCGAACGGGCGGCCCGACGCGAGCACCGGGATCTCCCGGTCGTAGAGCCGGTCCGCGAGGACGACCAGGCGCAGCGCCGTCGACTGGTCGGGCACCGGGGAGACCTCGGTGAGACAGACGGCGGCCAGGTCGTCGGTGAGCGCGCCGTAGCGGCTCGGGTGGACCTTGGCCAGATGGCCGAGCAGGTGCGGGAAGTCGTCGAGCGAGGCGCCGGGCGTCGCGTACGCGGCCTTCGTGACCTGCTCGTCGGAGAACGGCGGCGGCGCCTCGGGCAGCCCCCGGTGGCGGTAGTCCTCGCCGTCGATGCGCAGCGGGCGGAAGTGCGCGGACAGGCCCTGGATCTCGCGCAGGAAGTCGGCGGCGGCGAAACGGCCCTCGCCGAGCTTGCCGGGCAGCGTGTTCGACGTGGCGGCGAGCGCGACGCCCGCCTCGACGAGCTTGCCGAGCAGCGTGGAGACGAGGACCGTGTCGCCCGGGTCGTCCAGCTCGAACTCGTCGATGCACAGCAGGCGGTGCCCGCTCAGCGTCTTCACCGTCTGCTGGAAGCCGAGCGCGCCCACGAGGTTCGTCAGCTCCACGAACGTGCCGAACGCCTTCGCGGCGGGCTCGGCCGGCGTCGCGTGCCACAGGGAGGCGAGCAGGTGCGTCTTGCCGACGCCGTAGCCGCCGTCGAGGTAGACACCACGCGGCCCGCTGGGGGCGGCGGCCTTCTTGCCGAAGCCGAACAGACCGCGCTTGCGGCCCGCGCCGGACGCGTGCGCCCCGCCGAGGCCCGCCGCGAACGAGCTGAGCACCTCGACGGCCTGCGTCTGGCTCGGCTGGTCCGGGTCCGGGATGTACGTGTCGAAGCGCGCCGCGCTGAACCGCGGCGGCGGCACCATCTCGGCGACCAGCCGCTCAGCGGGGACGTGCGGCTCGCGGGCGCACAGGGACAGCGGCGCGTCGGACGTCGGGTTCAGTCCCGCGCGCGGCGACCCGGTGGCGGTGGTTTCGGTGGAGGACGACACAGTTCCTCAGCTTAGTGGGCATGTCACACTGCACGTCATGCGACGCCTGTTCCCTGTGACGTACGAAACAGCAGATCACGAGGGCCGCAAGGCCCGTGAGGGGGCCGAGAGGCGTGAGGGGTCCGAGGGGCGTGAGGGGTCCCTCGACGAGCTGGCCGACGCCTACGCCTATCCGGAGCCCGCGCCGGGCGCCGGGGGCGGCGATGTGTGGCTGCGCGCCAACATGGTCTCCACCCTCGACGGAGCGGCCCAGCACGACGGCCGCTCCCAGCCCATCTCCTGCCCCGCCGACATGCGGATCTTCGGCACGCTGCGCGGTCTCGCGGACGTCGTGGTCGTCGGCGCGCAGACCGTCCGCCAGGAGGGGTACCGGCCGGCGCGGGCGCGCGAGGCGTTCCTCGCGCGCCGGGCCGCCGCGGGGCAGCCGGCGGCCCCCGCCATCGCGGTGATCAGTGCGAGCCTCGACCTGGATTTCGAGCTTCCGCTTTTCTCCGATCCGCTCGTCCCGACGCTCGTGATCACCGGCGCGGGCTCCCCGCGAAAGCGTCAGGAGGCGGCGCGCGGGGCGGGCGCCGAGGTGCTGCTCGCGGGGGAGGGCGCGGCCGTCGACCCGGCGCGGGCCGTGCGCGCCCTCGCTGACCTCGGACATCGCCGGCTGCTCACCGAGGGCGGCCCTCATCTGCTCGGACAGTTCGTGGCCGCACAGGTGCTCGACGAGCTGTGCCTGACCCTCTCGCCGATGCTCACGGCGGGCGACGCGCAGCGCATCGCCGGCGGCTCGGCCCTCACCGTGCCGGAACGTTTCGAGCTGGCATCTCTTCTGGAGGAGGACGGTTTCCTCTTCACCCGATACCGTCGGACGCGACATTCGGCGGAATGACTCGTTCCGTTTAGCTTCCGCTGGGCACACTAAAACTCGCAGACCCCGTGCGCGCACGGGGCAGGATGGTTTCCGCAGGTCCTCACGGCCGTCGCAGGACGGCCCGCGGACGGAAGAAGAAGGGCACCCGTCGTGTTCAAGAGCGTGTTGATGATCGAGAAGGCCCTGACGTCCGCAGACGTGGAGTTCGTCACCACCTTGCACGGAGACGAGGAGGTCTCCTTCCACGTGCTCCTCCAGCCCCGCGGCGACCAGGCCGACCGCCTGCTGCGGGCCATCGACGACGTCGCCATGGGCGAACTGGACGAGGCCGCCCGCGAGCACGAGGTGCCCGAGGGCGACGAGGCCAAGGCCCCCGCCGAGCGCGCCCTCGCCGTCTCCCTCGCGGCCCTGCACCAGGCGGGCTGCTCCGCCGAGGGACGTCTCGTCGAGGAACACCCCCTGGACGCCCTCAAGGCCCTCGCCGAGGAGACCGGCGCCGACGAGGTCATCGTCCTGACCGACCCGCACTACGTCGAGGAGTTCTTCCACCGCGACTGGGCCTCCCGCGCCCGCCACAAGGTCGGCGTGCCGGTCCTCAAGCTGTTCTCGTACAACAAGGCGTGAACCGTCGCCGCAGCGCGGCGTGCGAAGCGGACGGGGCCAGGCAATAGGCTGGGCCCCGTTCCGCCGTCATGGCGTCCGCCCGGCCCCCGGGTGAGGACGCCCGAGGACCCCAGGGGAGAAACACCTATGGCACCCGGCCTGCCCGCCACCACAGCCGCCATGGACCGACCGCACTTCATCGGCATCGGCGGCGCCGGCATGTCGGGCATCGCCAAGATCCTCGCCCAGCGCGGCGCCCGGGTCGCCGGCAGCGACGCCCGCGAGTCCGCCACCGCCGACGCGCTGCGCGCCCAGGGCGTCACCGTGCACATCGGCCACGACGCGGCCCACGTCGCCGACGACACCACCTGCGTCGTCGTCTCCTCCGCGATCCGCGAGGACAACCCCGAGCTGGCCCGCGCCAAGGAACTCGGCATCCCCGTCGTGCACCGCTCCGACGCGCTCGCCGGGCTCATGGCGGGCCTGCGCCCGATCGCCGTCGCCGGCACCCACGGCAAGACGACCACCACGTCGATGCTGGCCGTCTCCCTGTCCTCGCTCGGCCTCGACCCCTCCTACGCCATCGGCGGCGACCTCGACGCGCCCGGCTCCAACGCGCTGCACGGCGAGGGCGAGATCTTCGTCGCCGAGGCCGACGAGTCCGACCGCAGCTTCCACAAGTACGCGCCGGAAGTCGCCATCGTCCTCAACGTCGAACTCGACCACCACGCCAACTACGCGTCGATGGACGAGATCTACGAGTCCTTCGAGACGTTCACCTCCAAGATCGTCCCCGGCGGCACCCTCGTCGTCGCCGCCGACCAGGCCGGCGCCGCCGAACTGACCCGCCGGGTGCGCGAGGCGACCTCCCTGAAGGTCGTCACCTACGGCGAGTCCGAGTCCGCCGACATCCGCATCCACAAGATCACCCCGCGCGGTCTGACCAGCGAGGTCACCGTCCTGCTCGACGGCAAGCTGCTCACCTTCACCGTCTCGGTCCCCGGCCGCCACTACGCGCACAACGCCGTCGCCGCCCTCGCCGCGGGCGTCGCCCTCGGCATCCCCGCGCGCAACCTCGCCTCCGCGCTCAAGTCGTACACCGGCGTCAAGCGCCGCCTCCAGCTCAAGGGCGAGGTCGACGGCGTCCAGGTCATCGACTCCTACGCGCACCACCCCACCGAGATGAGCGCCGACCTGGAGGCCATGCGCGCCGCCGCCGGTGACGCCCGCATCCTCGTCCTGTTCCAGCCGCACCTGTTCTCCCGCACCCAGGAGCTGGGCACGGAGATGGGCCAGGCCCTCGCCCTCGCCGACGCCTCCGTCGTCCTCGACATCTACCCGGCGCGCGAGGACCCGATCCCCGGCATCACCAGCGCCCTGATCATCGACGCGGCCCGTGCCGCGGGCGCCGACGTGCAGGCCGCCCCCGACAAGGACGCCGCCGTCACCGCCGTCGCGGGAATGGCCAAGCCCGGCGATCTCGTTCTCACCATGGGCGCGGGAGACGTCACGGAGCTGGGCCCGCGCATCCTGGACCAGCTCGCCAAGCGCTAGCCAGAGGGAGTGGCCGACATGGCGTACGACATCGAGAAGCCGGACGAGCAGTGGCGCGCGGAGCTGAGCCCCGCCGAGTACGCGGTGCTGCGCCAGGCCGGGACCGAGCCCGCGTTCACCGGCGAGTACACCGACACCACCACGCGCGGTGTGTACGCGTGCCGGGCCTGCGGCGCCGAGCTGTTCACGTCCACGGAGAAGTTCGCGTCGCACTGCGGCTGGCCGTCGTTCTACGACCCGAAGGACTCCGACGCCGTCGAGCTGATCGAGGACCGCTCGCACGGCATGGTCCGCACCGAGGTGCGCTGCGCGCGCTGCGGCTCGCACCTCGGACATGTGTTCGAGGGTGAGGGCTACCCCACCCCGACGGACCAGCGCTACTGCATCAACTCCGTCTCGCTGCGCCTGGAGCCCGTCGGCGAGTGAGCCCGCGCGGGGCAGCCGTGCCGGCAGTCCCGCGTGAGTCCGCTCAGGACCGCCGCACCGGCAGTCCCGCGTGAGTCCGCTCAGGACCGCCGCACCGGCAGTCCCGCGTGAGTCCGCTCAGGGCCGCCGTACCGGCAGTTCCTTCACGCCGTTGATGAAGTTCGACACCAGGCGGCGCGGTTCGCCCGCCAGGGCCAGCTCCGGCAGCGCCCGCGCCACCTCCGCGTAGAGCACGCGGAGCTGGAGGCGGGCGAAGTGGGCGCCCAGGCACACATGCGGGCCGTCGCCGAAGGAGACCTGCGGGTTGGGCGCCCGGCCCAGGTCCAGGGCGAACGGGTCGGCGAAGACCTCCTCGTCGTGGTTGGCACTGGCATGCAGCACGACGACCTTGTCGCCGCGCCGCACCCGCGTCCCGGCCAGCGTCGTGTCCCGTACCGCCGTACGGCGGAACGTCAGCACCGGCGGATGGCGGCGCAGCAGCTCGTCCGTCGCCCGCCCGAGGTCCGCACGGCCCGACCGCAGCAGGGCGTACGCGGCCGGGTCCCGGGCCAGCAGGGCGAGACCGCCCGGGGCGGCGCTGCGGACCGTGTCGTTGCCCGCGATCGTCAGCAGGAAGAAGAACATCTGCCGTTCGGCGGCGCTCAGTTCGCCGTCCTCGGCCAGCGTCGTCATCACGTCGTCCGCCGGGTGCGCCCGCTTGTGGGCGGCGAGCGCGGCGGCGTACGCGAACATGTCGGCGAGCGCGGAGGGCGAGCGCGGGTCCTGGGGCGGGTCCCCGCTCCCGTCGGCGGCCGGGGCCTCGTCGGGGTCCTGGTAGCCGATCACGCGGCGCGTCCAGTGCAGCATCAGGTGCCGGTCGGACTCCGGGACGCCGAGCAGCTCCGCGAGGTTCAGCAGCGCGTAGTCGTCGGTGACCGCCGCGACCAGGTCCACCGTGTCGCCGTCCGGCGCGGCGAGCGCCGCCCGCAGCAGGGCGCGGGCCCGCTCGCGCGCCGCCGCCTCGAACGCGGCGACACGGCGCGGCGTGAACGCCCGGCTGACCAGGCGCCGCAGCCGGCCGTGCGCGGGCGGGTCCTGGTTCAGCATCATGCTCCGGATGAACGGCAGGTCCGCCGGGTCCGGGTCGCGGATCTGCGTCGCCCCCAGGTGCGAGGAGAACGTCTCCGCGTCCTTCAGTACCCGCACCACGTCCGCGTGCCGGGCCACGGCCCAGAACCCCGGGCCCTCCGGCCAGCCGAGCACCGCCGGCTCCTCCTGCCAGGACACCGGGTGGTGCGCGCGCAGCACCCGGTAGCGCTCGTGTGGCACCCCGCGCGCGTATACGCGCGGGTCGAACACGTCAGGGACGGCCGGGGCGTGCGGCGCGGGCACGCTCACGCGCCGTCCGCCCGCAGGAAGTCCTCCACCACCCGGATCAGCGCGAGCGGCGCCTCGTCCATCGCGTAGTGCCCGCACACCGGCAGATCGACCAGCTCGCCGTGCGGGAACCAGCGCAGCCAGGTGCCGCGCGTCAGCTCCGCCGACAGCGCCGGGTCGAGCTGCCCGGTGACCGCGAGCGCGGGCGTCGGCGCACCCTCGACGTCCTCGTGGAAGTCGTCGCCGGTCCACGAGTCGAGCCAGGCCCGGAACGCCTTCACGTCGCTGCACGCGAGGGAGCGCGCCACCATCCGGTCCAGCCAGGCCGCCGGGCGCACCCCGCCCGTCGTCACGTCGAGGATCGCCCGCCGGTGCTCGGGCCGGGTGTCCGCCGTCGAGAACAGCTCCCACTGCTCGGGCGGCAGCGCGAGCCCCGACGCGGGCACCGGCGAGACGCCCACGAGCCGCCGCAGCCGCTCCCTGGCGAGGGCCACCACGCGCTGCGCGACCGCGCCGCCCATCGAGTGCCCGATCAGCGAGAACCGCTCCCAGCCGAGCCGGTCAGCGAGGTCCAGCACGTCCGCCGCGCCCTCGGCCGTCGTGTACGCGCCGGGCACGTCCCTGGCCTCGCCGTAGCCGCGCAGATCCACGAGCGCGTACGTGAACGACTCCCGGTCCAGGTCCGCCGCGACCGGCGCGTACGCGGAACGGTCCGCGAACCAGCCGTGCACGGCGATCACCTTGTGCGGCCCCTCGCCGCGCAGTTCATGGGGCAGATGGAAGCTGGAGGCCACGTCGACTCCCGGGGCGTGGGCGGGCGGTTCCGGATGCGATACACGGTGACGCGGCCAGCGCCGGGCCACAAGAGGGCGGTACGTCCTGCGTGTGACGGGTGACGGGTGACGGGTGACGGGTGGCGGGTGGCGGGTGACGGGAGGGCGGTGCGTCCCCTGCGGGGCGCGGGTGCGGGCGTGCCGGGGCGGGCGATGAGGGGCGTACGCCTGGTGGGTGACAATGGGGCGCGTGACCGACGCCGACGCCTCCGCCGACGCCCGCCCCGTGGCCCCCGCCGACCGGACCGCGCTCGCGGCCGACTGCGGCTCCTGCTTCGGCCTGTGCTGCGTCGCCCTGCCGTTCGCCAAATCCCAGGACTTCGCACGGAACAAGAGCGCGGGCACCCCCTGCCACAACCTCCGCGAGGACTTCGGCTGCGGCATCCACGCGCGGCTGCGGGAGGAGGGCTACCCCGGGTGCACGGTCTTCGACTGCTTCGGCGCCGGACAGCGCGTCTCACAGGTCACCTTCGAGGGCGTCAGCTGGCGCGAACGGCCCGACACCGCCCGCACCATGTACGAGGTCTTCCCCGTCATGCGGCACCTGCACGAACTGCTGTGGTACCTCACGGACGTCCTGGAGATGCGGCACGCGGCGCCCGTCCACACCGCCGCCCGCGCGGCCCGCGCCGACCTCGACGCCCTCACGCGCGCGGACGCCGCGACCGTCCTCGCCGCCGACGTGCCCGCCCTGCGCGAGAAGGTCAACGCCCTGCTGCTGCGCGCGAGCGAGCTGGAACGCGCCGCCCACGTCCCCGGCCGCCGCCGCGACCACCGGGGCGCCGACCTGTTCGGCGCCCGGCTGCGCAAGGCCGACCTGCGCGGCGCCACCCTGCGCGGCGCGCTCCTCGTCGCCGCCGACCTGACCGGCGCCGACCTGCGCCACGCCGACCTCATCGGCGCGGACCTGCGGGACGCCCGCCTGTCCGGCGCCGATCTGACCGGCGCCCTCTTCGTCACGCGGGCCCAGCTCGACGCGGCGCGCGGCGACAGCGCCACCCGGCTCCCGGCCGGCCTCGCCCGCCCCTCCCACTGGGCCGCCTGACCCTCACCGGCCGGGCGCCGCGCACACCGACGCCAGCGCCCGCGCCAACCCCCGTACGTGCAGGGCGTCGAAGCCGTGGGCGCGGGCCTCGCGCAGCGCCGACGCGGTCAGCACCGGGGCGCACGCCGGGGACGCGCGTACGGGCGTCACGCGCGCCAGCGCGTCCAGCAGGGCCGCCGTGATCCGGTCCAGCGCCGGGCGCACCTCGCGCGCGAGGTCGGGCCGGTGCGCCGGACGCTGCCCCGGGTGGGCGTCCCAGCGCGCGAACAGGCCGCGCTGCACCGCCTTGTTGGCCTCGATCTGATCCCGGAACACCGCCCGCGCGAACCCCGGATCGACGCCGAGGGCGCCCGCGCGGGCCGCCACGTCGTCCAGGATCTGCCGCTCGCGCGCAGGGTCGTCGATCGGCGCCTCGGTGCCGTACTTCGCGGCGGCGACCTTGTCGGCCAGCGCCACCCGGTCGGCGGCGAGGCGCGCGGGCGGCACGAGCACGGCACCGGACGGCGCGGTCACGGGCGGGGCCCCGGCGGCGGTGGCGGGGGCGGCGGTGGCGGGGGCGGCGAAAGCCGGGGCCGGAAGCAGGGTCAGCGCGAGGGCGTGTCCGCAAAGTCCCGTCGTCGTCCGAAGGACGGCCCCGCGGCGTCTGGTGCGTGCTCTCGGCGTGCCGGGGGCAAGGCCTCGTACTGGATGTACTTGGCCTTACGCCCGGTGCGGCGAGAGTGCGTGCCAGGCGTCGCGGGGCAGACGGGACTTTGCGGACACGCCCTAGGGCGGCGGTCGCGGGAACAAGCATGCGGGACACGCGCGTACGCACGGGCGGCCCTCCTTCTCGTACGGGAACGAACCCGCCCGGGGTTGCGGGCGGCGGCCCGGTTGGAGGGCCGGAAGCAGGAACTTCCCGCGCGCGGGGCGGAACAGTCGACGGTTCACGCGATGGAGCGATCATCGCCGTGCCGCCGGATGGCCGGACGGGGCGCTGGGTAAGGCCGCGCACATGACACAGCAGTCCACGCAGCCGTTCCGCCTGCCGCGCTTCTACATGCCCCACCCGGCGCGGCTCAACCCGCACCTCGACGAGGCGCGCGCCCACAGCGCCGACTGGGCCCGCGCGATGGGGATGCTGGAGGGCAGCGGCGTGTGGGAGCGCAGCGACCTCGACGCCCACGACTACGGGCTGCTGTGCGCGTACACGCACCCCGACTGCGACGGCCCCGCGCTGTCGCTGATCACCGACTGGTACGTGTGGGTGTTCTTCTTCGACGACCACTTCCTCGACATGTTCAAGCGCACCAACGACCGCGAGGGCGGCAAACGGCACCTCGCGCGGCTGCCCCTGTTCATGCCGATGGACCTCGACACGCCCGTGCCCGAACCGCGCAACCCGGTGGAGGCCGGCCTGATCGACCTGTGGCGGCGCACCGTGCCCGCCATGTCGCACGGCTGGCGGCGCCGGTTCGCCGAGTCCACCGAGAACCTGCTCAACGAGTCCATGTGGGAGCTGTCCAACATGGACGAGGGGCGCGTCGCCAACCCCGTCGAGTACATCGAGATGCGCCGCAAGGTCGGCGGCGCGCCCTGGTCGGCCGGGCTCGTCGAGTACGCGACCGCCGAGGTCCCGGACGCCGTCGCCCGCAGCCGCCCGCTGCGCGTCCTCATGGAGACCTTCTCCGACGCCGTCCACCTGCGCAACGACCTGTTCTCCTACGAGCGCGAGGTGTGCGACGAGGGCGAACTGTCCAACGGCGTCCTCGTCCTGGAGACGTTCTTCGGCTGCGGTACGCAGGAGGCAGCCGAGGCCGTCAACGACGTGCTCACCTCCCGCCTCCACCAGTTCGAGCACACCGCGCTCACCGAGGTCCCCGCCCTCGCCGTCGACAAGGGCCTCACCCCCGAGGAGGTGGCCGCCGTCGGCGCGTACACGCGCGGCCTCCAGGACTGGCAGTCCGGCGGCCACGAGTGGCACCTGCGCTCCAGCCGCTACATGAACGAGGGCGCCGTCGCGCCGGCCGCGCCCTGGACCACGCCGAGCGGCCCGGGCACCGCCACCGCCGACGTCAGCGGGCTGCTCCACGACCTCGGCGCCGAGCGTCTGCGCCGCTACGCGCACGTGCCGTTCCAGAAGGTCGGCCCGTCCGTGATCCCGGACATCGACATGCCGTTCGAGCTGCGGCTCAACCGGGGCCTCGCGGGCGCCCGCGAACGGCTGCTGCCCTGGGCGCGGTCGATGGGCCTGCTCTCCGAAGGGGTCTGGGACGAGGACAAGTTCGCCGCCGCCGACCTCGCGCTGTGCTCCGCGGGCATCGACCCGGACGGCGACCGCGACGCCCTCGACCTGAGCGCGCGCTGGCTGACCTGGGGCACGTACGCCGACGACTACTACCCGCTGGTGTTCGGGCGCCGGGGCGACCTCGCGGGCGCGCGCGCGTGCACGGCACGCCTGTCCGCCTGCATGCCGCTGGACGGCGCCGCGCCCCCGCCGCCCGCCAACGCCATGGAACGCGCGCTCGGCGAGCTGTGGACCGCGACCACCGCCACCATGCCGCCCGCGCGGCGCCGCGCCTTCAAGGACTCCGTGGAGGTCATGACCGAGAGCTGGCTGTGGGAGGCCGCCAACCAGCTCCAGAACCGCGTCCCCGACCCCGTCGACTATCTGGAGATGCGCCGCGCCACCTTCGGCTCCGACCTCACGATGAGCCTGTGCCGCATGGGCCACGGCCCCGCCGTGCCGCCCCAGGTGTACCGCAGCGGCTCCGTCCGCGCCCTGGAGAACGCGGCGGCCGACTACGCGTGCCTGGCCAACGACGTGTACTCGTACCAGAAGGAGATCGAGTACGAGGGCGAGCTGCACAACGCCGTCCTCGTCGTGCAGAACTTCTTCGGCGCCGACTACCCGGCCGCGCTGAGGATCGTCCACGACCTGATGACCCAGCGCATGCGCCAGTTCGAGCACATCGTCGCGCGCGAACTGCCCGTCCTGTACGACGACCTCCACCTGAGGCGGGAGGCCCGCGAGATCATGGACGGCTACGTGCGGAGCCTGCGCGACTGGATGGCGGGCATCCTGAACTGGCACGCCACCGTGGACCGTTACCGCGCCGACCACCTCGCCGGCCGCGCCCACGGCTTCGTGCCCGACCGCGTCCCCGCGGCCCCGGGTGCCGGTTTCAGGACCTTCGCGTCCGGAACGGGACATTCAGGGAACCTTGCCGGGGCGCCGGTCGTCTTGTGAGGTGAGACGGCCACGGACCGGCCGTGCTCCACGGGGGATTCACGAGGACACACGGGGGTGTTCTTGCATGACCGAGATCGTCGGACAGCTCACTGAGGAACCGGCACGGGCCGGCGGCCCGGCAGGCGTGGGGGAGGCCGCGGCGGAGATCGCCGCGGCGGCCGTCGGGGAACTGGCGCCGTACGTCGCGCCGTTGACCGTCCCGCCCGTCCTGCGACCCGCGAGCGGGGACGTGCGCGAGGAGACCGAGATCGCGCTGCGGCCCACCTGGCAGCGCCTGCACCCGCAGCTCCCGCCGACCCTCATGTGGGGGTACGAGGGTGCCGTGCCGGGCCCCACCATCGAGGTGCGGCGCGGACAGCGGGTCCGCATCGCCTGGACCAACCGCGTCCCCAAGGACGCCGAACACCCGGTGACGGCGGTGGAGGTGCCCGCTCCGCGCCCGGCGCCGGGCCAGACACCGCCGCCGAACCCGAGCACCCTGCCCGGCCGCGCCGGCGTCCCGGCGAACGCGGACGTGACGGCGCTGCCCGCCTGGACCGTCACGCACCTGCACGGCGCGCAGACCGGCGGCGGCAACGACGGCTGGGCGGACAACGCGGTGGGCTCGGGCGACGCCCAGCTCTCCGAGTATCCGAACGACCACCAGGCGGTGCAGTGGTGGTACCACGACCACGCCATGAACATCACCCGGTGGAACGTGCAGGCGGGCCTGTACGGCACCTACCTCGTCCGCGACGACGAGGAGGACGCGCTCGGACTGCCGTCCGGCGAGCGGGAGATACCGCTGCTGCTCGCCGACCGCAACCTCGACACCGACGAGGACGGCACGCTCAACGGCAGGCTGCTGCACAAGACCGTCGTCATCGACCCGAAGAACGCGGAGACCGGCAAGCCCGTCTCCCTGCCCTTCACCGGCCCCTACACGACGGTCAACGGCCGGATCTGGCCGTACGCGGAGGTCGCCGCGGGCTGGTACCGCTTCCGCCTGGTCAACGCGTCGAACGCGCGCATCTTCGACCTCGTCCTCATCGACGAGGACGACACGCCCGTGCCGGACGCGCTCGTCCAGATCGGCAGCGACGGCGGACTGCTGCCGCGCCCGGTGCCGATCACCTTCGGCCGGGACCTGCCCGCCCTGACGATCGCCCCTGCCGAGCGGATGGACCTGCTCATCGACTTCGGCCGGCTCGCCGGGCGCCGCGTCCGGCTCGTCAACAAGGGGCCGAACCAGGCGGCGGGCGTCCCGGACGTCGCCGGGAACGTGCGCTATCCGCACGTCATGGAGTTCCGCGTCGGTGAGGCGTGCGAGCCGGACCCGTTCACGCTGCCGGAGGTGCTGTCCGGGTCGTTCCGGCGCCTGACGCACGACATCGAGCACGGGCACCGGCTCGTCGTCCTCACCCCGCCCGCGACCAAGGGCGGCGGCGGACACCCCGAGATCTGGGAGATGGTCCAGGTCGACGACGCGGAGGCGGCGCACGGGCCCGTCGACGGCGTCATCCAGCTCCGCGACGACAAGGGCGCCCTGAAGACGTACCGGCGCACCGCCCGCACGTTCAACGACGGGCTCGGCTTCACGCTCGCCGAGGGCTCCTACGAACAGTGGAGCTTCCTCAACCTCGCGGTGAACCCGCCGGTCGTGCACCCCATGCACATCCATCTCGCCGACTTCCAGATACTCGGCCGTGACACGTACGACGTCTCCGGGTTCGACGTGAGCGTCGGCGGCACGGTCAAGCCCCTCACCTTCGACCCGGGCACCCCGGTCGCGCTCCCGGCCAACGAGCGCGGGTACAAGGACGTCTTCCGGGCGCTGCCGGGGCAGATGCTGCGCGTCATGGGCCGCTTCGACGGCGCGTACGGGCGGTTCATGTACCACTGCCATCTGCTGGAGCACGAGGACATGGGCATGATGCGGCCCTTCGTCGTCCTGCCCGAGCAGGCCCTGAAGTTCGACCACGGCGCGGGGCACGGCGGCCACGGCGACCATGGCGGAGGGGGCGGGCACGGCTGACGGTCCCGGCGCGGACGCCCTACCGCCCAGGTCGGGCGTTCCGTGTCGAACCGGGCATTCTCACTCGTTCGGGGATCGTGACGCGCCGCCGCGCCGGGTAGGGCTCAGGCCTGGCGGACGGTGAGCGGAGGCGGTCGAGTGAGGGAACAGACGGCGTTGCGGCCCAAGTCCCTGCCGGGTGCGCCAAGCGGGGGCCGGGGCACGAGGGCGCCCGGCTCAGGCGGCGGTGCGGGCTGCGGCGCCGGATGCGAGGCGCGCCGGGGCCGTCGCCCGCACGCGGCGCGCCGCCGGGGCCGCCGGCTGGCCGGAGCGGTCACGGGAGTGCTGTGCGCGCTGCTGCTGGTGCTCGGCGGGATCGGGCTCGGCACGGTCGGCGCGAGCGTCATCGGCCTCGGCAAGCTCGCGGAGGCGCGGGCGCGGGCCTCGGCGGCCCCCTCGGCACCGGCTCCCGGGCCCTCCGCTGCCGCGCCCTCCGCTTCCGCACCGGCCACGCCCGGGTCCGCGCGGCCCGTGCCCGCCGGCGGCAGTCTCGGCGTGGAGGCCGCCGACGCGCCCGAGGGGCCCGGCGCGCTCGTCGTCGCCGTCCATGTGCCCGGGCCCGGCTACACGGCGGGACTCGTCCGCGGGGACGTCGTGCTGGCCGTCGGCGGCGACCGCATCGGCTCCGCGAGCGACCTCGCGGACGTCGTGCGCGCCGCCCGCCCCGGCCACCCCGTCGCCCTGACGGTCCGGCACGCGGACGGTGGGCGCGTGCGGTTGACGGTGGTGCCGGGCGCCCTGGTCTGACGGCCGTCACCGGGGCGGACTCGCGCCGGGCGGGGCGGACGGGCAGGATGCTCCCGTAGACCCCGCCCCACCCACGAAGCCCGTACGCCTGGAGGCCCCGGACCATGACGACCGGCACACCCGCGCCCTTCACCGCAGCCGACTACCAGGCCCGTATGGAGCGGGCCGCGCGGTCCGCCGCCGACGCCGGGCTCGCCGGGGTGCTCGTCGCGCCGGGCCCCGACCTGGTCTGGCTCACCGGGTACCACGTGCCCGCCGACACCGAGCGGCTCACCCTCCTCGTCCTCGCCGCCGGACAGGAACCCACGCTGGTCGTGCCGACGCTGGAGGCGCCCGACGCCGCGAAGGCCGCCGGGGCGTCCGCGCTGACGCTGCGCGACTGGACCGACGGCAAGGACCCCTACGCGGTCACCGCGCCGCTCCTCGACCGCGCCGGGCGCTTCGGCGTCAGCGACAACGCCTGGGCGATGCATCTCCTCGGCCTCCAGAAGACCCTGCCCGACTCCTCCTACGTCTCCATGACGGAGGCGCTGCCCATGCTCCGCGCCGTCAAGGACGCCGCCGAACTGGAGCGGCTCGCCTCGGCCGGCGCGGCGGCCGACGCCACGTACGAGGAGATCAAGAAGGTCGCCTTCGCCGGGCGCGCCGAGAACGACGTGGCCCGCGACCTCGCGGATCTGCTGCGCGGGTTCGGGCACTCCCAGGTCGACTTCACCGTCGTCGGCTCCGGGCCCAACGGGGCGAACCCCCACCATGAGGCGGGGGAGCGGATCATCGAGGACGGGGACATGGTCGTCCTCGACTTCGGCGGGCTCAAGCACGGGTACGGGTCGGACACGTCCCGCACCGTGCATGTCGGGGAGCCGACGGACGAGGAGCGGCGCGTGCACGATCTCGTGCGGGAGGCGCAGAGCGCCGCGTGCGACGCGGTCCGTCCCGGGATCGCCTGTCAGGACGTCGACCGGGTCGCCCGGAAGGTCATCGCCGACGCGGGGTACGGCGAGTACTTCATCCATCGCACCGGGCACGGGATCGGGGTCACCACGCATGAGCCGCCCTACATGATCGAGGGGGAGCGGCAGGAGCTGGTGCCGGGGATGTGTTTCTCCGTGGAGCCCGGGGTCTATCTGCCGGGGCGGTTCGGTGTGCGGATCGAGGACATCGTGACGGTGACGGAGGGTGGGGGCCGGCGTCTGAACACGACGGCACGGGAACTGGCCATCGTCCACTGAGCTTGACGCGGGGCGCCGAGATCTTCAGGGGCGCTGCTCCTTGGGCCGGGTGGTCATCTCTCGCCCGGTGGATGGCTGACCGCGCAGTTCCCCGCGCCCCTGGGTGGGTGGGCCTGCCCGTGGTTCTTCACCTTTCGCCCGGTGGGGCTTCTCGCGCAGTTCCCCGCGCCCCTGGGTGGGTGGGCCTGCCCGTGGTTCTTCACCTTTCGCCCCGTGGGGCTTCTCGCGCAGTTCCCCGCGCCCCTGGAGGGGCGACTGCGTCGCCACCTCCTCCCCTGGGGAGCTGGGGCGGAGCCCCGCTCCCTCAGGGGCGCGGGGAACTGCGCGACCAGCCACGACGAGAGTCGAGGTAACCCACGGGCCGGAGCCACCCACCTTCCTAGGGGCGCGGGGAACTGTGCGACCAGCCGTGACGAGAGGCGAGGGTTCCCAGCGGCGGAGGCACCCGCTCGTTGGGGCGGGCCTGGGTCAAGGGGCCAGGGCGATCACCGTGCTTTCAGCGGCCAGCGTCAGCGTTCCCGTAGAAGTGACCGTCGCTTTCGACCACGCCGCCAACACCCCCGCCACCGGCCGCCCCAGCGGAATCTCCACCGGCACGGAGGACAGGTTCACCGCCACCCGCACATCCCCGCGCCGGTAAGCGATCCACCGCGCGTCCTCGTCGTAGGCGACCCGGACCGCCGCCAGATCGGGGTCCTGGAGGTCGGCCCGGGCGCGCCGCAGGGCGATCAGCTCCCGGTACCAGGCGAGGAGGCGCGCGTGCTCCCCGCCGAGGGGCTCGTCCCAGTCGAGGCAGGACCGCTCCCGCGTAGCGGGGTCCTGCGGATCGGGGATGTCCTCCTCGGCCCAGCCGTGCGCGGCGAACTCCCGGCGCCGCCCCCGCCGCACGGCCTCGGCCAGCTCCGGGTCGGTGTGGTCGGTGAAGTACTGCCAGGGCGTGCCCGCGGCCCACTCCTCGCCCATGAACAGCATCGGCGTGAACGGTCCCGTCAGCACGAGCGCCGCCCCGCACGCGAGCAGCCCCGGCGACACGGACGCGGCGAGCCGGTCGCCCTGGGCGCGGTTGCCGATCTGGTCGTGGGTCTGCGTGTAGGCGAGGAGCCGGTGCGCGGACGTCCTCGTACGGTCCAGGGGGCGTCCGTGGCGACGCCCGCGGAACGAGGAGTACGTACCGTCGTGGAAGTAGCCGTGGCCGAGCGTCTTGGCGACGGCGGCGACGGGGGCGCGCGCGAAGTCCGCGTAGTAGCCCTGGCGTTCGCCCGTGAGGGCGGTGTGCAGGGCGTGGTGCACGTCGTCGTTCCACTGGGCGTGCAGGCCGAGGCCGCCCGCCTCGCGCGGGGTGATCAGACGCGGGTCGCCGAGGTCGGACTCGGCGATCAGGAACAGCGGGCGCCCCAGTTCGGCGCCGAGCGTGTCGACCGCCGCCGACAGTTCCTCCAGGAAGGGCAGGGCCCGCCGGTCGTGGAGTTCGTGCACGGCGTCCAGGCGCAGCCCGTCGAGGCGGTAGTCCCGCAGCCAGGCCAGCGCGCTCGCCAGGAGGTACGCCCGTACCTCGTCGGAGCCGGGCGCGTCGAGGTTGACCGCGCTGCCCCACGGCGTGTGGTGGGTGTCCGTGAAGTACGGGCCGAACGCGGGCAGATAGTTGCCGGAGGGGCCCAGATGGTTGTGGACGACGTCCAGGACGACACCCAGCCCGCGCGCGTGGGCGGCGTCCACGAACCGCTTCAGCGCCTCGGGACCCCCGTACGGCTCGTGGACGGCCCACAGGCTGACCCCGTCGTACCCCCAGCCGTGCCGGCCCGGCATCGGGCACAGCGGCATCAACTCGATGTGGCTGACGCCCAGTTCCGCGAGGTGGTCGAGGCGGTCGATCGCCGCGTCGAGGGTGCCCTCGCGGGTCCAGGTGCCGACGTGCAGCTCGTACAGGACGGCGCCGGGCAGTCCGCGCCCCGCCCACGGCTCGCGCCAGACGTACCGGTCCTGGTCGACGACCGCGCTGAGCCCGTCGGGCCCGTCGGGCTGGCGGCGCGAGCGCGGGTCGGGCAGGACGGGCCCGCCGTCGAGGGCGTAGCCGTACCGGGTGCCGTCGGCGGCGTCGGCCTCGGCGGTCCACCAGCCGTCGCGGTCCGGGTCGCGCAGCATCTCCGTACGCCGGGTGCCGTCCGCTCCCGCTCCCGCGTCCGGGACCTGGGAGCTGTCGCGTACATGGAGCGTGACCCGCTCGGCCTGTGGTGCCCACACCTCGAACTGCACGGACGGTTCCCCTCGTCTGCGGCCGGTGACGACGCGTCCATGGTGCGTCACTCTTGATCGGCGGGGGGCCGATTCCGCCGATCCGGGGCGGGGCCGGGCCCCGGTCTTCTGGACACCTTCGCCGTGGCTGACCGACAATCACCTGTGTGACGTCCTCGTTCGAACACCACACGTCCCCGGCCCGGTTGTCCGACGCCGAGCGGGACCGGGCACTGAAGGTGCTCAGGGACGGCGTGGCGCTCGGCCGCCTCTCCCACGACACGTTCGTGCGCCGCATGGAGCTGGCGCTCGCGGCGCGGCGCCCGGACGAACTGGTGGCGCTCACCGCCGACCTGCGGACGGAGGGGCGCCTGGCCCGCGCGGTGTTCGGGACGGTCGGCGCGGTCTCCGGGTTCACCGTGCGGCTGCGCCGCGCCTGGACCCTGGAGCGGCTGCCGAAGCTGCTGCTGCCGGTCGCGGACCCGTTCCTGCTGCGCATCGGCCGCGACCCGGCGAACGGGCTGCGCCTGAGCCACGAGACCGTCTCCCGCGTCCACGCCGAGCTGCGCCGCCAGGGCGGCATCTGGGTGCTGCGCGACCTCGGCTCCACCAACGGCACGACCGTCAACGGCCGGCGGGTGATCGGCGCCGCCGTCGTCCAGGCCGGCGACCAGGTCGCCTTCGGACACATGGCGTTCCGGCTCTCCACGGACTGACGCGGTAGCCCGGGCCGGGCAGTCGGCGGTCACCTGTTCGGGTGGGCCGGTCCGCGTGTCGGGTGCGGTGGAGCGTCCCGCGTGGCATTGCATCCACTCGGTGCGGGCGAGGACCCGCACCTGTGGAACGCGAGGAACGGTGACACCCCCATGACGTCTGCCCCGGTCACGACGACCCCCCGTATCCCGGCCCGCCGCACCGCCCGTACCGCGCCGCGCACCGCGCTGCTCGCGGCGGCCGTCGCGGTCGGCGCCCTGCTCGGCGCCGCCGCCGCGCCCGCCCAGGCCGCCCCCGCGCGCCCGCACGGGCCGAACTGGCTGCGGCTCGACGTCACGCCCGGCGAGGACACGGGACCCGCCCGCGACGGCGGCGTGCTGCTGCGCTGTCCGGCGGGGTACGGCGCCACCCACCCGCACGCCGACCAGGCGTGCGCCGAACTGGCCGCCGTCCAGGGCGACATCACGCGCCTGCCCGTCCGCGACACGATGTGCACGATGATCTACGCCCCGGTCACCGCGCACGCCCACGGCCGCTGGAACGGCCACCGCGTCAGCTACACGCACACGTTCCCGAACACCTGCGTGCTGCGGGCCTCCACCGGATCGGTCTTCGCCCTGACCGGCGACGGCGCGGGGATCTACGGCGGAACCCGCTGACGGCGGGCGCCACTCACGGGGGCGATGACCGCTGACGGGGGCGATGGCCGCTGACGGGGGCGATGACCGCTGAGGGTGGCAAGGACCACTGACGGCGCGGGCCGCAGGCGTACGGGTCAGCCCTGGGCGTGGCGGACCGCGGCGATCGTGGTCCGCGCCTGATGCTCCACCTGATGCGCCACCGGCACCCACCGCGCCCCGAACCGGTCGGCGTACACCTCGCACCAGCGGTCGACCAGCGCGTCGAGCCGGGGCGCCGCCGCGTCGTCCGTCTCCTCCAGGACCCGCAGCAGCATCGCGGCGGCCCGCAGCGGCAGCCGCCGGGCGAACGCGTCGATGGACCCGACGTACGCCATCGTCGCGTCCGGCGGCGCCAGGCGCGTCCAGTCGTCGGCCAGGCCCGGCACGAGGCTCAGCGCCCAGCGCGCCGCCCGCAGCAGCGTCCCCGAGGTGGCGGGCAGGGTGGCGGGCAGCCGGGGCAGCGCCTGAGCCAGCACGTCCTCCACGAGCCGCGTGTCCCGGCTCAGCCGCGCCGAGAGGCGGCGCAGCGCCCGCTCCGGCGCGGGGTGCGGCGCCGGGTCGTCGACGAGGTCGCTCGCCCACATCGGCACCTCCACGATCGCCGTGGACCCGCCGTAGCGGTGCGCGTGGTGCCACGTGGAGTGCCGGGCGTCGTCGGGCAGGCTCGGGAACGCGGCCCGCGCGTCCGGGTCCGGCATCACATGCACCCCGGGACCCGACGCGGGCCAGCCCGCCGCGTCCGACGCGCCCGTCTCCACCGGTATGTGCAGCTCCGCCGCCGACTTGGCGAACGGCTCGGCGAGCCCCGGTATGTCCCGCGTCAACTGCACCCAGCTTCCGCCCAGTTCGGTGCCGTGCAGCGACACCTGGAGATAGGGGCGCAGCTCGTCGATGACGCCGGTCAGCGCGCGCGTCTCCGGGGGCAGCCGGTCCGGGGGCAGCACGGAGGGCGACCACTCCGGCTGCTCGTCGCCCGCCGGACGGAAGAAGCGGCGGTGGTAGTCGCGCAGGGAGCGCGGGGCGGGGGAGCGGTGCAGGGCAGCGCCGTCCGGGTCCGCGCAGAGCAGGAAGTGCCAGGAACGGTCCGTGCGCAGCGCCCGGTCCCCGAGCGCCCGCTCGGCCAGATGCAGCGCCGTGGAGCCGCCCGTCGGCTCGTTGGCGTGGGCGCCCGCGACGACGAGGACCGTGCGGCTGTCGTGCCCGACCGACAGCAGGTGCAGGGGGCGGCCGGCGCGCGAGGTGCCGACCTGGCGCAGCCGGCACAGGTCGGGTCGGCGGGTCGCCAGCTCCCGCGCCGCGCGGACGAGTTCGGCCGAGGTGGGGTACCGCTGCTCCGTCAGGTGACTCACCCCCGTTGGCGCTCACGGCGTCAGCACCCGCAGTACCCCACGCCCGGCGGCCCCTGTCAAGAAGGCCCGGACCAAAGGGCCTGCCCTTCGGATCAGGCCGGATCAGGGAGCGGGGCTTCACCCGTATGGGCGTACGGGGGCTGCGCCGCGCCGCGGCCGGTGATGCGCTGTGAGGAGCCGCGCGCGGGGCCGCCGCGCGCACCGGCCGGACGGGAGCCTCGCGGTGCTGTGTGTTCCCGGACCCGCCCCGGGTGCCGGCGCGTCCGGCGCCCCGGCCCACGCCGACGTCCGTCCGGCGGTCACTGGCGCGGGCGCGCTGCCGCCCGGCGCGCCGCCGTCCCTGGCCGACCCCGCGGTGGCGCGCGACCCGTACCCGCTCTACCGGCTGCTGCGGGAACGCCATCCGCTGCGCTACGACGAGGAGTTCGGGGCGTGGCTGGTGAGCCGGCACGCCGATGTGCACGCCGCGCTCACCGATCCGCGGCTCGCGCTGCCGGTCGCCGGCGGGCTCGCCGGGGCGCGGGTGGCGGGGGTGCCCGCCGGGCTGCGTGAGCGGGCGCTCGATGTCCTGGAGGACGGTGCCCGGCGCGGCGCGTACGTCCTCGCCCGGCGGCTCGCCGGGCGGCGCGAGGCCGAACTGGTCGCCGAGTTCTGCGACTGGCTGCCCGCCGCGGCCGTCGTCGCCGCGCTCGGACTGCCCTACGCCGACGTCGAGCGCGTCACCTCCTGGTACCGGGGCGGCGGCGCGCCCGACGGGCTCGGCGCGTTCCTGCGGCCCCTGCTGGCCCGCCGCCGCGCCCATCCCGGCCGCGATCTGCTGTCCCTGCTGTGCGCGCCGCCCGAGCGGGGGCGTCCGCTGTCCGACGAGGCCGTCACCTCCGTCGTCGCCGCGCTGCTCGGCACCGGCGGCGCGGCCACGGAACGGGCGCTGGCCGCGCTCCTCGCCGACCTCCTCGACCATCCCCGTCAGCTCGCGCTCGTCCGGGGGCGGCCGGGGCTCGCCGGTGCGGCCTGGGCGGAGTCGCTGCGGCGCGATCCCGTGGTGCATGTCGTGCAGCGCCGGGCGCTCGTGCCGTTCGTCGTCGGCGGGGGGACGGTGCCGGCGGGGGCGCGGGTCGCCTGTCTCGTGGGGTCCGCCGGGCGTGACGCGGGGCGCTTCGCTGATCCTGACCGGTTCGATCTCTTCCGGGCGGGGGGTGGGGTGCCGTCCGTCTTCGTCGGGGAGCGGTTCGCTCGGGGGCTCGCTGTGGCGGGCGTCCAGGCGTTGCTCGCGGCGCTTCCTTCTCTTGCGTGGGTGCCGGGGACGCGGGCCGGCTTCGAGGGTTTTCCCCTGCGGGCGCCGCGGGTGCTGCCGGTCCGCGTGGGCGGTTCCCCGCACCCCGAGAGGTGACAGCCCCGGCTGGTGGGTTCGTCGTCTCCAGCGTGCGCGGTGGCTGATCGCGCAGTTCCCCGCGCCCCTTACGGGGCTGCCAGCCCCGGTGCCTTTAAGGCGGCACCCAGCGCCGGGTGCGTGATCGTTGTGCGTTCAGTTCAGCCCGGTGGGGCTTCTCGCGCAGTTCCCCGCGCCCCTTACGGGGCTTATCTCAGCGCCGGTCAATTCGAGCCCCTCCGGCGATTGAGGAGCGGGGTCTGGGGCGGAGCCCCAGGGGAGGGCGCCGGGTCACTGGGTCGAAGCGCGGCGCAGCAGAACCGCCGGAGACCTCTCGAAGAGGGACACCGCCCGCGTCGCCCCCGCGAAGACCCGGCCGGGGTCCAGCACATCCGCCCACGTACCCGCGGGCAGCACAAGCCGCGTCTCCCCCCAACCCCCCGCCCCCCGAAGCCGCAAAGACAACCGCGTCACCGCCACCACGACCTCCCCGCCCCGCGCGAAAGCGACCACATGCCCGGCACCCTCCCCCCGCACCGCCAGCGGCTCATACGCCCCCCGCGCCCCGAACCACTCCGGCCGCTCCCGCCGCAACCCCAGCGCCACCCGCGTCAACGCCTCCTTGCGCGCCGCGAGCCCCTCGGCCGGCTCCGCGCCGAAGCGGGCCGGTGCCCGGTTGTCCGGGTCCACCAGCGCCCGGTACACGCGCTCCGTGCCCTGGTAGACGTCCGGCACGCCCGGCATCGTCAGATGCAGCAGCGCCGCGCCGAGCACGTTCGCCGCGACATGCTCGGCCAGCGTGTCCATGAAACGCGCGACGGCCCGCCCCGGTTCCCCGCACGGCCCGGCCGTGACGAAGTCCCGTACGGCACGCTCGTACGGCTCGTTCTGTTCGGTCCAGGTCGTGTGCAGGCCCGCCTCGCGCGCGTGCTTGAGCAGCGCCTTCCGTACCCGCTCGGGATCGGCCGGGCCGATCCCCGCGACGGTCTGCCACGCCGCCCAGGCGAGCGCCGGGTCGGGCGCGGGCGCGCCCGTGCGGGCCGCCTGGCCGGTCACCTCGGCGAGCACCTCCTCCCAGCGCTCCGGGCACTGGGACAGCACGGAGATGCCGGCCCGTACGTCGGCGCTGCGCTTGGTGTCGTGCGTGGACAGCGCCGTCGACGTGGCCGGCCAGTCGCGCAGTACGCGCGCGCAGTACGCGTGGAACTCCTCGACCGGCACCGCGGGCCGCTGCGGCGCGCCGCCCACCTCCAGGACCGAGAGCAGCGGCGTGTACCGGTAGAACGCGGTGTCCTCCACCGACTTGGCCCGCAGCGCCGACGCGGTCTGCGCGAACCGGTCACGGAACGCCGCGTCCGCGCGCCCCTCCCCGAGCCGCCCGAGCGCCGCCTGCCGGACGAAGTCGACCGCGGCGGCCTCCTGCGGCACCTCGAAGGCTTCCCGCGCCTCGCGGGCCGCCTCCGGCGTCAGGACGGTCTCCGGCTCGGCGCCCCCGGCCGCGTACGGCCGGTACACGGGGACGCGGACGAGGAGTTCGCACAGGGCGCGGCGCAGCGCCCACGGCGCGAGGTCCCGGGAGCGGGGGTCGCGCGCGGCCAGGGCCCCCGCCTCGCGCGCGAGGCGGTCCACTTCGGCGGCCAGCTCGTGCTCGACGACATGGTGTGCGGCGCGCCGCACGGTGGCCGCCCAGTCGCCGCCCTCGTCGTCGGCGGCCCCGGTGTACCGGCGGAACACGTCGGTCAGCGCCCGCGCGCCCGCCTCGTCGGTGAGCACGCCGTCGATGTGGCGCATCGCGTCGTAGCCCGTGGTGCCCGCCACCGGCCACGCGGCCGGCAGTTCCTCGCCGTCCTCCAGGATCTTCTCCACGACCGTCCAGCGCCCGCCGCTCGCCTCGTGCAGCCGCTCCAGATACGTACCGGGGTCGGCGAGGCCGTCCGGGTGGTCGACGCGCAGCCCGTCCACGACGCCCTCGCGCACGAGCCGCAGCAGTGTCGCGTGCGTCGCGTCGAACACGTCCGGCTCCTCGACGCGTACCGCGATCAGGTCCGAGATGGTGAAGAAGCGCCGGTAGTTCAGCTCGGTGCGGGCCAGGCGCCACCAGGCGAGCCGGTACCACTGCGCGTCGAGCAGGCGCGGCAGTTCCAGGTGCGCGGTGCCCTCGCGCAGCGGGAAGACGTGGTCGTAGTAGCGCAGCACGTCGCCGTCGACCGTGAACCGGTCCAGTTCCTCGCCGACCGGCCCGCCGAGCACCGGCAGCAGCACCCGCCCGCCCTGCGCCTGCCAGTCGATGTCGAACCAGTGCGCGTACGCCGACGCGGGGCCGTGCCGCAGCACGTCCGCGAGCTGCGCGTTGTACCGGGGGGAGGCCGCCATGTGGTTCGGCACGATGTCCACGACCAGGCCGAGGCCGTGCGCGCGTGCCGTACGGGACAGCTCCCGCAGCCCGTCCTCGCCGCCCAGTTCGTCCCGTACGCGCGCGTGGTCGACCACGTCGTAGCCGTGCGCGGAGCCGGGGACGGCATCGAGGACCGGTGACAGATGCAGGTGCGAGATGCCGAGAGCGGCCAGATGCGGCACGGCCGCGGACGCCGCCGCGAAGCCGAACCCGGGTTGGAGCTGGAGCCGGTAGGTGCCCGTCACAGGCCGATGCGTCATACGAACCTCCTTACCCCATGGCCCGGTTTCGTGCCATCACCGCATGCGAGCGCGGCGGCCCGCGTGGCTACCTTCGGACGATGACCGCGCCCGCCGCCCCGGCCACCCCTGGCACCCCCGCACCGAGCACGCTCGCCGTCTACCGCCGGGTCATCGGCGTGACGGGACGGCTGCTGCCCCTCGTCTCGTTCCTCGGGCGGCTGCCGGTCGCCGTGATCCAGTTCGGCAGCGTCCTGCTCGTGACGCGCACCAGCGGCTCCCTCGCCACCGGCGGCACCGTCGCCTGCGCGCTCGCCCTCGGCCAGGTCGCCATGGGGCCCGTCGTCGGGCGCCTCGCCGACCGGCGCGGACAGCGGCCCGTGGTGCTCACGTTCGCCCTCCTGAACGCGGTCGCCGTCGCCTGCTACACGCTCGCCGCGCTGGCCCAGGCGCCCACCGCGGGCCTCATCGCCCTCGGCGTCCTCGCGGGCGCCACCGTGCCCGGCATCGGACCGCTCGCCCGCGCGCGCGGTGTCGCCCTCGTACGCCGTGCGGGCGGCGACGAGCGGACCGTGAACGCGGTGCTCTCCCTGGAGTCGACCATGGACGAACTCTCCTTCGTCCTCGGCCCCGCCCTCATCGGCGTCGCCTCCGTCGTCGCGCACCCCGCGTACGCGTTCGGCGCGGCGGCCCTCCTCGTCGGCGTCTGCGGCTGCGCGTTCGCCCTGCACCCGACCGCGCGCGCCGTGCCCCGCGCCCCCGCGCACACCGGCGCGCGCCCCGCCGTCCGCCGTCCCCTGCCGCGTCAGGTCCATGTCGTCCGCCTCGGCCTGGTGCTCCTCGGCATCCTGCTGGGCGGCTGCGGCGCCGGGATCACCGCCCTCACCCAGAAGCTGGGCCACGAGGACCAGGCGGGCCTCGTGTACGCGGCGATGGGCGTGATGAGCGCCGGCGTCGGCCTCGCCATGGCGGCCGTCCCCGAGCGGTTCGCACTGCCCGCGCGCTGGCGCGTGGCCACGGCCGCCGCCGCGCTCCTGTCGCTGCCGCTGATCGTCATCGACAGCATGCCGCTCCTGTACGTCGTCGTGACCCTCTTCGGCGCCCTGTTCGCGCCGAACCTCATCACCGGGTTCGGGCTCACCGAGCGGGCGGTGCCCCGCGAACGGCTCGCCGAGGGCATGACCGTCGCCGCCGGCGCCTTCGTCGGCGGGCAGGCCGTCACCCTCGCCGTCGCCGGGCGGCTCGCGCAGGCCCACGGCCCGGCCGTCGCCTTCGGCCTCGGCAGCGCCGCCGCCTGCCTCGCCTTCCTCGTGGCGCTGCGGGTGCGCGCCCCGGCGCCCGTCACGCCGGCCGGTGCAGCACCGTGAGGCTGCGTCCGGTGAGGGTGAGCCGGTCGCCGGCCTGCACCTTGGGGCCCTCGTCCGCCGGCAGCCCGGCGGGCAGGGCCGTGTCGACGACCGTGCGCCACTGCCGGCCGTGGTCCACCGGCACGACGAAGTCCTGCGGCTCGGGCGAGGCGTTGAACAGCAGCAGGAACGAGTCGTCGACGATCCGCTCGCCGCGCGGGCCGGGCTCCGAGATCGCGTGCCCGTTCAGGAACACCGACAGCGCCCGCGCCTGCGACGCCTCCCAGTCGCCCCGCGTCATCTCCTCGCCCTCCGGGGTGAACCAGGAGATGTCGGACAGCTCGTCGTGCGTGCCCTCCACCGGCCGCCCGTGGAAGAAGCGCCGCCTGCGGAACACCGGGTGCTCCCGGCGCAGCCGCACCATCGCGCGCGTGAACTCAAGAAGCGGCCCCGGCTCCTCGTCGGGGTCCGGCCACGCGACCCACGCCACCTCGTTGTCCTGGCAGTAGGCGTTGTTGTTGCCGCCCTGCGTGCGGCCCAGCTCGTCGCCGTGGCTGAGCATCGGCACGCCCTGCGACAGCATCAGCGTGGCGATGAAGTTACGTGTCTGCCGCGCGCGCAGCTCCCGCACGCCCGGGTCGTCCGTGTCGCCCTCCGCGCCGCAGTTCCACGACCGGTTGAAGCTCTCTCCGTCCCGGTTGTCCTCGCCGTTGGCCTCGTTGTGCTTGTCGTCGTACGAGACGAGGTCCCGCAGCGTGAAACCGTCGTGGCAGGTCACGAAGTTGACGGAGGCCAGCGGGCGGCGCCCGTCGTCCTGGTAGAGATCCGACGATCCCGTCAGGCGGCCCGCGAACTCGGCGAGCGTGCGCGGCTCGCCCCGCCACAGGTCCCGTACGGTGTCGCGGTACTTGCCGTTCCACTCGGTCCACAGCGGCGGGAAGTTGCCCACCTGGTAGCCGCCCTCGCCCACGTCCCACGGCTCCGCGATCAGCTTCACGCGGCTGACCACCGGGTCCTGCTGCACCAGGTCGAAGAACGACGACAGCCGGTCCACCTCGTGGAACTGGCGCGCCAGCGTCGCCGCGAGGTCGAAACGGAACCCGTCGACGTGCATCTCCTCGACCCAGTACCGCAGCGAATCCATGATCATCTGGAGGACGTGCGGGGACCGCATCAGCAGCGAGTTACCCGTGCCCGTCGTGTCCATGTAGTAGCGCGGATCGTCCGTGAGCCGGTAGTACGAGGGGTTGTCGAGCCCCTTGAACGACAGCGTCGGCCCCAGATGGTTGCCCTCCGCCGTGTGGTTGTAGACCACGTCCAGGATGACCTCGATGCCCGCCTGGTGCAGCGCCCGGACCGCCGACTTGAACTCCAGGACCTGCTCGCCCCGGTCGCCCCAGGACGCGTAGCTGTTGTGCGGGGCGAAGAAGCCGATCGTGTTGTAGCCCCAGTAGTTGTTCAGGCCCATCTCCACCAGCCGGTGGTCGTTCACGAACTGGTGCACCGGCATCAGTTCGAGCGCCGTCACGCCCAGCTCCGTCAGATGCTCGATCACCGCCGGGTGCGCGAGGCCCGCGTACGTGCCGCGCAGCTCGGGCGGCAGCCCCGGATGGCTCATCGTCAGGCCCTTGACGTGGGCCTCGTAGATCACCGTCTCGTGGTACTCGGTGCGCGGCGGGCGGTCGTCGCCCCAGTCGAAGTACGGGTTGACGACGACGGACGCCATCATGTGCGGCGCCGAGTCCAGGTCGTTGCGCTCCTCCGGCGCCCCGAACCGGTAGCCGTACACCGACTCGCCCCAGTCGATCCGGCCGCTGACGGCGCGCGCGTACGGGTCGAGCAGCAGCTTCGCCGAGTTGCAGCGCAGGCCGCGCTCGGGCGCGTACGGGCCGTGCGCGCGGTAGCCGTAGCGCTGCCCCGGCATCACCCCGGGCAGATAGGCGTGCCGGACGAAGGCGTCCGACTCGCGCAGCTCCACGGCCGTCTCCGAACCGTCGTCGTGCAGCAGACACAGCTCGACGCGGTCGGCGGCCTCAGAGAAGACCGCGAAGTTGGTCCCGGCGCCGTCATAGGAGGCACCGAGCGGATACGCCTGTCCAGGCCAGACCTGCATGGCTACCACTCTTCCCCTCGGGCCCGGGGCTCCGGGCGACCTTCATGAGTCCTGCCCCCAAATCGGGGGAACCACCGGCGAGTTCACCCCCTCTTATACGAAGACCACGACCTGCCGGCGCGTCCTCGACCGGGACGGCCGGGGAATCTGGGGGGAACGTGCGTGAACTAGCAAGACGTCATCTCGGCAAGCTCGTGACGGGGCTCGCCCTCGCGGCGGCCGGCGCCGCCGTCGCCGTCACCGCCACCCTGCCGGGCGGCGACAGCGACGTGACCAGGGCCGGCTCGGCCCAGCGCGACGCCGTCGCGCCCGCGGGCACGATAGAGGCCGCGCCCGCCGAGGGCGCCCACGGCAAGGGCCGCGACCCGCTGACCGACGACGAGATCGCCCGCGCCCAGAAGCTGGCCACCGCCGGCGACGGGCTGCGCATGCGCGCCCGGGACGTCGAGGGGGACCGGGGCCCGCAGCGCCTGTCGATCAACCTGACCGAGACCGACCCCTCGCTCGGCGCGGCCGCCGCCGCCCAGCGCCGCGCCGACGTCGTCATGTACGACTACAAGCGCGACGCGGTCGTCACCACCACCGTCAACCTCGACACCGGCAAGGTGGAGACCACCGCCACCGACCACGGCGTGCAGCCGCCACCCAGCCGCGACGAACTCGTCGAGGCGGGCCGCCTGCTGATCGCCGCCCCGCTCGGCAATGACCTGCGCGCCGACTACCGCGACGCCACCGGCAAGAAGCTCACCGGGCCCGACCAGCTCCAGCTCAGCGGCATGGTGTTCCGCAAGGAGACCGTGGCGAAGGTGCCCTCGGACCTGACCGCCTGCGGCAAGCACCGCTGCCTGCGCGTCGTCGCCAAGGTGACCAACGGGCCGTGGATCGACACCCGCGCCCTCGTCGTCGACCTCAGCGACCGCCACGTGAGCCGCATCGGCTGACGCGCGGCGCAGCGCCCGCAGCCCTTCCACCGACTTCTCCTGCATGAGGGAGCCCTTCCGTATGCACGTCACGCACGTCACGCAGGCCACACCCGCCCGCAGACCCGCGCGGGCCCGCACCCGGCCCGCCGCCGCCCTCACCGGGCTCGCGGTCACCGCGCTGCTCGCCACCGCCCTGACCACCGCCCCCTCCGCCGTCGCCGCACCCGCCAAGGCGCCCGCCGCCGCGGCCCCCGCCTGCTCCGCCGCGTACCAGATCGAGCAGACCCTCGACGGCGGCACCACCTGGCGCATGTGCTGGCACTACAACACGCTGTCCGGGCTCGTCCTGGACGACGTCAGCTACCAGCCCAAGGGCGAACCCAAGCCGATAGCCGTCCTCACCAGTGCCCGCCTCGCGCAGGTCCATGTCCCCTACGACGACGGGGAGAACGAGTACGACGACGTCACCGGCACCGACTTCGGCCTCGCCCTGCAGAACCTGCGCCCCGCCGAGTGCCCCGGCGGCACGATCAAGACCGTCAAGGTCCCCAGCATGGGCGACGTGCAGGGCGTGTGCGCCACCACGCGTGCGCGCGGGCACGCGTACCGGCTCAACGACGACGCCTCCACCGGCGGCAACGGCAAGCTGTACAGCGCCCAGGGCAAGGACCTGCTGGTCTACACGGTCAACAAGGCGTCCTGGTACGAGTACATCACCGAATGGCGCTTCTCCTCCGACGGCACCATCACCTCCAACGTCGGCGCCACCGGCAGCCTCTCCCCGTACGACTACAAGGGCACCGACGGCAAGGGCTGGCCCATCGGCAAGGGCGCCAGCGCCTACGCCGAGTCCCACAGCCACAACGTGTTCTGGCGGCTCAACTTCGGGCTCGACGCCTCCACGAAGACCAAGGTCGAGCAGTACGACTCCAAGGTCACCCCGCCGCGCGGCTCCGGCGCGCCCACCACCAAGACCACCCGCACCCCCGTCACCAAGGAACTCGCCGGTGACGTCGCGGACATGCGCTGGTGGCGCGTCGTCTCCACGGCCGGCAAGAACAAGGACAACCACCCGCGCTCCTACGAGTTCGTCCCCGGCCGCTCCAACAAGTATCCGGGCCGCTCCTTCACCAAGCACGACGTGTACTTCACCGAGTACAAGAAGTGCGAGCAGTACGCGAGCGACAACCCGTCCGCCACCTGCGGCGGCCGCAGCGTGGACAAGTGGGTGAACGGGCAGACGCTCACGCACCCCATCGCCTGGGTCAACATCGGGTTCCACCACATCGCCCGGGACGAGGACCAGCAGCCCATGCCGGTCCACTGGCAGGGCTTCTCGCTGGCGCCCAGGGATGTGACCGCTATGAATCCGCTCACTCCGGCCGACCTCGCCGATCAGAACGGACAGCCCAGAAACGGCAGTTGAGAAACTCTCGGGCTCATCAGGCTGCACCGCCCGCCGCTCCCGGAGTACCCTTCCTTGATCGTTGATGGGGGAGTGCTCGGACAGGCGCGGGGGCGGAAGGCGGTGCGGAGCGGGTGAGCTCGGGAGGTCTGGAGCTGCCCCCTGGTGACGACGGTCACGAGGGAGGGGACGGCCAGGGGGCACCCACCACGGAGATCCCGGCCCAGGCGGTCTCGCTGGCCCGGCCGATGGACGTGGCCTCCCAGATCGGACCCGAACTCGACTGGGGGGCCGACGCCTGGCGCGAGGTGCGCACCCGCGCCCAGCGCGCCGGCCGCGCCTACATCTGGCTCAACCTCGTCGAGCAGCGGCTGCGGGCCGTCGTCGCGGCCGTGCTGCGCCCCATCTACGAGCCGGTCAACGGGGACGACTGGGTGGTCGCCGCCGCCGGCCCCGCCGGCCAGGAGTGGGTGCAGCGGGCCGTCGCCGTCCGCGAGGTCAGCCGCCGCAAGGGCTATCTGCTCGACCCGGCCGACGACAACGTCCTGTCGTTCCTGACCCTGCCGCAGCTGCGCGAGCTGATGATCCAGCACTGGCCGTGCTTCGAGCCGTACTTCGACGACCGCCGCGACGTCGAACTGGCCCTGGACGAGCTGGAGGTCACCCGCAACGTGGTCTCCCGCAACCGCGCGCTGTCCGAGGCGGTGCTCGGGCAGGCCGAGCGGGCCTCCGCGCGGCTGCTCGACATGCTCGGCGCGGGCTCCGACGTGCCCTCCGCGCGCCGGCTGCCGGTGGACGCCGTGGAGGACCTCGTCGGCGACCGGTACGCGGACGTGGTGGGCGTCCACCCGGACCGGGTGCGGCTGCTGCGGCAGTTCCCCGCCGAGGACCTGTTCGGCGACGCCCGCCGCCTCGACGCCATCGGCATAGGGCTCAACCTGCTCGTGCAGAACTTCTCCGGGCGCCGCCTGTTCCGGCTCGCCGAGTCCGGGTGCAGGACGCGGCTGCTGTTCCTCAATCCGGCCTCCAGCGCGGTCAAAAGGCGCGAAAGGGAACTCGGCCTCAAAAGGGGCGAGTTGAGTCGTGCGGTCGAGGCGAACATCCTGCACATGCGCCGCGTACGGGCCCGGCTGCGCGACCCGGGCGCCTTCGAGATCCAGGTCTTCGACGAGACGCCCCGCTTCACCGCGTACCTCGTGGACGGCGACGGCTCGGACGGCGTGGCGGTCGTGCAGACCTATCTGCGCCGCACCCGGGGCATGGAGGCGCCGGTCCTCGTGCTGCGCGGAGGCGGGCGCGTGGTGCGCTCGGGCGGGCGGTCCGACGCCGAGGAGAACGGCCTGTTCGTGACCTACCGCGACGAGTTCGAGCAGGCGTGGGCGGACGCGCGGCCGGTGTCCTGAGCGGGGGCGCCTGCGGCGGGCTCCGGGGCGGGTCCTCGCAGGTGGGGGCGGGTGCCGGGCCGATTGTCAGTGGCGCGTGCGAAGGTGGTGCTCACTGGGGGAACGCACCACGAAGAAGGGGGCTGCCATGGGCTGGCACCGGGAGCTGCTGATCGGCTTCGACCTGGAGACGACCGGGACCGATCCGCGCGAGGCGCGCATCGTGACCGGCGCGGTCATCGAGGTCAGGGACGGCGCGGTGCTCGGCCACCGGCAGTGGCTCGCCGACCCGGGCGTGCCGATCCCGGCCGACGCGGTCGCGGTGCACGGCATCAGCAGCGAGCGGGCGGCGAGCGAGGGAGAGCCGGCCGACCGCGTGGTGAACGCCATCGCGGAGGTGCTCGTGGGCTACTGGCGCGTGGGCGTCCCGGTCGTCGCGTACAACGCGACGTTCGACCTGACCCTGCTCTCCGCCGAACTGGCCAGGTACGGGCTGCCGTCGCTGCGCGAGCGGCTCGGAATGGACCCGGCCCCGGTCGTCGACCCGTACACCATCGACCGCAGTGTCGACCGCTACCGCAGGGGCAAGCGGAACCTGGAAGCGGTCTGCACGGAGTACGGGGTCACGCTCGACGCCGCGCATGACGCGGGCGCCGACGCGCTGGCCGCCGCCCGCCTCGCCCGCGCGATAGGCGAGCGGCACCCGAAGGTCGCCTCGCTCGGCCCCGCCGAACTCCACCGCCGCCAGGTCGAGTGGTACGCGGGATGGGCGGCCGACTTCCAGAAGTTCCTGCGCGGCAAGGGGGACGAGGACGCGGTCGTCGACCCGTCCTGGCCGATACGGGAGCTGGACGCGCGGGTCGGCTAGAGCCTCTCGTCCTTTCGGAGCGGAGCGGAGCGGGGCGGGGCGGAGCCGGGGCCGGAGCTCAGAAGGGGTACCAGCGGACCTCGGGGTCGTTCTCGCGCAGGGACGCCACGCGGCGGCGGAACTCCTCCAGGGCGCGCGGGTTGGTCGGCGCGTGCTGGGAGACCCAGGCGCAGGACGCCGTCTCGCGGGCGCCGCGCAGCACCGCGCACCCCTCCCACTCCCGTACGTCCCAGCCGTACGCCGTCACGAACTCCTCGTACGCCGACGCCGGGAGGCCGTAGCGGTCGCGGGAGAGCGCCATGACGACGAGGTCGTGCTCGCGCAGATCGAAGGAGAAGGTCTCCAGATCGGCGAGGACCGGTCCTTCGGGGCCGATGTGGACGTTGCGCGGGAGCGCGTCGCCATGGATCGGGCCGGGCGTGAGATGCGGGGTGAGGGCGGCGGCCTGCGCGGCGAAGCCATCGCGCCGCTCCCGCAGATAGGCGGCGTCGGCCGGGTCGATGGCGTCGCCCGCGAGCCGCAGCCAGCGCTCGACGCCGCCCAGCAACTCCCGCCGGGGGAGGGCGAGGTCGGTGGGGGCGGGCAGCGCGTGGACGAGACGGAGCAGTTCCGCCAGGTCGCGGGGTTCGGCGGGGCGCACCGCGTCGGGCACCCGGTGCCAGACCGTCACGGGGTGCCCGTCGACGACCAGCGGCTCGGGGCGCGCGGCGCGGACGGCGGGGATGTCGTGGGCGGCGAGCCAGGCGGCGACGGCCAGTTCGTGGCGGGCGCGGTCGAGGAGCGCGGGGCCTGCCTGCGCGATGTCCCGGCCGACCTTGACGACCAGGTCGCCGGCGGCGAACACGGCGTTCTCGCCGAGCGCGAGCAGCTTCGCTCCGCTCGCGGGCCCGTCCACGACCGCCGCCTGTGCCAGCACGTCCCGTGCCCGTGCCTCGTCCATTCCCGCGCCTCCCGCGTTCCGATCGGATGCGGGGTCAGTCTCGCACCTGCGGGCGGGCGGGGCGCGGGGGGATCGGTGTCGGCGCGAAAAAGGTTGTACGAGACGTCTCGTCTCGCTTACGGTGGGGGCATGACGAACCCGGAATCCGTACGTCCCGCCCATATCGCCATGTTCTCCATCGCCGCGCACGGGCACGTGAACCCGAGTCTGGAGGTGATCCGGGAACTCGTCGCACGCGGACACCGCGTCAGTTACGCGATCCCGCATCTGTTCGAGGAGAAGGTCGCCGAGACCGGCGCGACGCCCGTCCTCTACCGCACCACCCTGCCCGGTCCCGACGACGACCCGTCGGCGTGGGGCACGACCCTGCTCGACAACGTGGAGCCGTTCCTCGACGACGCGATCCAGGCGCTGCCGCAGCTCATCGAGGCGTTCGAGGGGCGTGACGGCGAGGGCGGACGCGACGGCGCGGGCGGACGTGACGGCGCGGGCGGACGTGACGGCGCGGGCGGGGTGGGCGTGCCCGATCTCGTGCTGCACGACATCACGTCCTACCCGGCGGCCGTCCTCGCCCACCGCTGGGGCGTGCCCGCGATCTCCCTCTCCCCGAACCTCGTCGCATGGGAGGGGTACGAGCAGGAGGTCGCCGAGCCGATGTGGGCCGAGCCCAAGCGGACGGCACGGGGAGCCGCGTACTTCGAGAAGTTCACGCGCTGGCTCAAGGAGAACGGGGTGCCCAAGAGCGCCGAGGAGTTCTGGGGGCGGCCCGACCGGTCCCTCGTGCTCATCCCGAAGGCGCTCCAGCCGCACGCCGACCGGGTCGACGAGTCGATCTACACGTTCGTCGGCGCGTGCCAGGGGGACCGGGCGGCGCAGGGGGAGTGGGAGCGGCCCGCCGATGCCGAGCGGGTGCTGCTCGTCTCGCTCGGGTCGTCCTTCACGAACCAGCCGGCGTTCTACCGGACGTGCGTGGAGGCTTTCGGGGGGCTGCCCGGGTGGCATGTCGTGCTCCAGGTCGGCAAGCACGTCACCGCCGACGATCTCGGGGAGGTGCCCGGGAACGTGGAAGTGCGGTCGTGGGTACCGCAGTTGGCGATCCTCAAGCAGGCCGACGCCTTCATCACGCATGCGGGGGCCGGGGGCAGCCAGGAGGGGCTTGCGACCGGGACGCCGATGGTGGCGGTGCCGCAGGCGGTCGATCAGTTCGGCAACGCGGATGTTCTCCAGGGGCTCGGGGTGGCCCGGCATGTGCCCATGGAGGAGGTGACGGCGGAGCGGTTGCGGGCGGAGGTTCTCGGGCTTGTGGGGGATCCGGCGGTGGCGGAGCGGCTTGCGGGGCTCCGGGGGCGGATGGAGAAGGAAGGGGGTACGGCCCGCGCGGCAGACCTCATCGAATCCGAACTCCCCGGGGTCTGACTCCGTCGGGGTGCGTTGTCGCAGGGTGCGGGTTTCGTCGTGGCTGGCCGCGCAGTTCCCCGCGCCCCTTATGGGGCTGGCCTCAGCGCCGACTCCTGGCCTTCGGCCCTGGGGCTGGCCTCGCCGCCAACTCCCAGCCCCTCCGGCGCTTGAGGAGCGGGGGCTGGGGCGGAGCCCCAGAGTGCCGGGGGCGTCGTGGCTGGGCGCGCAGTTCCCCGCGCCCCTGACGGGGCTGCGAGCCCCGGTGCCTATTGGGCGCCGCCCGCCCCGCCTTGGGCAGTCTGCCTCCCCCAGACTTCGTCCGGGGGGACCCCCAGGGCGGCACGGGTGGGCAAGGCGGCACCCCAGCGCGGGGTCAGTACACGTTGTGCGTCCAGTTCAGCCCCGGTGGGGCTTCTCGCGCAGTTCCCCGCGCCCCTGAGGGAGTCGGGGTCAGCGCCAACATCCCCAGCCCCTCCGGCGATTGAGGAGCCGGGGGAGCTGGGGGCGCGGCCCTTGTCGGGGAGGGTTACTGGTACTGGGGTGTCACCAGGCGGGCCCGGTAGACGATGGCGCCCGGGGTCTGGAGGGGCCGAGTCGTACCCAGGTTGAAGTGGACGTACTTCGTACCGAACGCACTGCCCTCATCCACCGCCCCCGTCCACATCTGCTCCCCGGACGCATGCCGCACATACGACTTGACCCACTTACGGTCATGCAACAACGTCTTCCGCATCGTCGCCTTGTCGACCGCGTACACCCCGTCCGTCTCACAGATGAGCAACCGCCCCGGCGCCATGTAGTCGGGCTGCACATCATGCCCCCGCCGCACGGCGACCCGCCGCGCCCGGTCCTCCGTGAGCTTCGCCGAGGACGCCGTCGTCGTCACCTGATACGCCGTCAGCACGCTCCCGCCGATCGCCCAGAGCCGCTCGATCGACGGGTCCCACAGCAGCCCGTGCGCCTGGTGGAAGGGGACCGTCCCCGACGTGACCAGCGTGCTGACCGAGCCGCCCGTCGCCCGGAAGACATGCAGGCTGCCCCCGGTCGCGGAGCCGCCCCCGCTGCCGGTGCTGCGCCCGGCGACGACGACCACGCCGAGCCCGGGGACGCGCTCGATGCAGTGCGGGTAGTTCGGCACGTTCGCCGACCACAGCTTCCTCTTGTCACTGCGCCGGTAGATGCTCGCCGTACCGCTGTCGGGCGTGCCCGTCGCCACCAGCAGGATCTGCCCGTCGGCCTGCGTGTGCCGCAGCCGGTGCTCCATCGGGTGGCTGCCGGCCGGGTCGAGCGACCACTTGATGTTGGCCGCCGTGAACGGCTTGTTGCGGTCGAACTGCAGGATGCGCCCGGACGTCACGTCCCCCACCAGCACGTCGAACGGCGCGGGCGCCGCGCTCGCCGCGCCCGCCGGGAGCAGCGCCGCGGCCGGTGCCGCCAGCGCCCCCGCCGCGACACTCTTGAGCAGACTGCGTCGGTCCATGGTGTGTCCTCCCCCTGGGAATCTTGTTCGCGGAAGGGGATGCGCGCCGCGCCCCGGCGGTTCCGTACGAGGACGCGCCGCCGCCCGCGCGCACGCTTCCCGGCCACCCGGCATGGAGAAACACGCACCGCGCGCCCCGGCCGCGCCGCCCGGCCCGCAGACCCCGCCCCGCCTCGCGCGATGCCCCCGGCCGGCACCCCCGTACCCGCCCGCCACCTCGGCGAACTCCCCCCGCGCCGAGCCGTGGACCGTCCCGCGCGTGCCTCCTCGTACCCCCGCGAAACCCTCGTACGAGATCGACGACGCCCCGGCGCTCGGCCCACCACCCGCCGCTCACCAGGGAGTTCGCCGGGGCGGCGTCCGTGCCGAAGTTGGCGGAGATCATCGCCGCGCGCGTGGAGGGGGAGTGAAGTCCCCTTCATCATCGCGCCGTTGCCGTGACGTTCGGGTCTGTCCGGTTTGTTATTACGAAGCCTTGTTGAACAAGTCACAGACGTATGAAGTCCTTGATCTGCACCCGTCATTCGGACAGGGTTTCGTCTCAACCCCCGCAGATCTTCCGGAGATCGGCCGGGGGCGCGGTAAATCCCCCCACACCACCACGAGGAGACCCCTCTTCATGGCATCTCACAAGCGTGCGCGCTCGCTGAAGCCGGCCGCCGCCATAGCCACCGCCGCGGCAGCCGTCGGCGTCACCGTCCTCACCGGCGGTCTCGCCGGAGCCGCGGCCCCCGCCGAAGGCAAGGTCTACGGCCTCGACGCGAAGGGCGCCGTCTCCGGCAGCTACATCGTGCTCCTCGACGGCAAGGCCACCACCGCCGCCAAGAAGGACCTCGCCGCGTCCTACGGCGGCAGCCTCAAGCGGTCCTACGCCTCCGCCGTCAACGGCTTCTCCGTCAGCGGCCTGAGCGAGACCGAGGCCAAGCGGCTCGCCGCCGACACATCCGTCGACAAGGTCGTCCAGAACAAGAAGTTCCACATCGACGCCACCCAGACCAACCCGCCCTCCTGGGGCCTGGACCGCATCGACCAGAAGGAGACCGCGGGCGACGGGGCGTACACGTACCCCGACAGCGCGGGCGAGGGAGTCACCGCGTACGTCATCGACACCGGCGTCCGCATCAGCCACAAGGACTTCGGCGGCCGGGCCTCCTACGGCTTCGACGCCGTCGACAACGACACCAGCGCCGACGACGGCAACGGGCACGGCACCCACGTCGCCGGCACCATCGCCGGACAGGCCCACGGCGTCGCCAAGAAGGCGAAGATCGTCGCCGTGCGCGTCCTCGACGACCAGGGCTCCGGCACCACCGAGCAGGTCGTCGCCGGCATCGACTGGGTCACCAAGAACCACCAGGGCCCCTCCGTCGCCAACATGTCCCTCGGCGGCGGCACCGACGAGGCCCTCGACGCGGCCGTACGCAAGTCCATCGCCTCCGGCGTCACCTACGCGGTCGCCGCCGGCAACGAGTCCGCCGACGCCTCCACGTCGAGCCCGGCGCGCGTGCCCGAGGCGATCACCGTCGCCTCCTCCACCAAGGACGACCAGCAGTCCGACTTCTCCAACCACGGCACCCTCGTGGACCTCTACGCCCCCGGCTCGGACATCACCTCCGACTGGAACACCGGCGACAGCGCCACCAAGACCATCTCCGGTACGTCCATGGCGACCCCGCACGTGACCGGCGCCGCCGCCGTCTACCTCGCCGGCCACCAGAGCGCGACCCCGGCCGCCGTCGCCACCGCGCTCACCGGCGGCGCGACCCCGGACGCCATCAAGAACGCCACCGCCGGCACCCCGAACAAGCTCCTGAAGGTCGCCGAGTAACACCCGGCGCCCCCTCCCGAGAACCGGCGGCCGTCGTGCCCACCCCCACGGGGCACGGCGGCCGCCTTATCGTGTGCGGATGACGACCGAGCGATACGCGGCGCTGCTGCGCGGCATCAACGTGGGCGGCAACAAGAAGGTCCCCATGGCCCGGCTGCGCCCCCTCGTGGAGGCCCTGGGCGCCACCGACGTCCGCACCTACCTCCAGAGCGGCAACGTCACCTTCGCCGCCGGCCGCGGCGACGAGACCACCTGGGCCCGTGACATCGCCGCCGCCCTCGACGCCGCGTTCGGCTTCCCCGTCGACGTCCTCGTCCGCGACCACGCCTACCTCGCCGCCGTACGGGACGCCTGCCCGTTCCCCGCCGCCGAGCTTGAGGGCAAGCAGCTCCACGTCACCTACTTCTCCGCACCCGTCACCGCCGAGCGCTACGCCGACATCGACCGCTCCGCCTTCCTCCCCGAGGAGTTCAGGCTCGGCGACCGCGCCCTGTACCTGTACGCGCCCGGTGGCCTCGGCACCTCCAAGCTCGCCGACGCCCTCGGCCGGCCCTCCCGTACCAAGGACGGCCTGATCGCCACCAGCCGCAACTGGAACACCGTCGTCAAGCTCGTCGAGATGACCTCAGGCGACTGACCCGTCCCTCCCCGGAGCCGCCCCCTTCCGTGAAAGGGTCGGCGCATGCGTTACGTCATCATCGGAGCGGGCGCGGTCGGCGGCGCGCTCGGCGGACGGCTCCACCAGAGCGGGCACGACGTCGTCCTCGTCGCACGCGGCGCGCACCACGAGGCGCTGCGCACCCGAGGCCTCGTGCTCCAGACCCCCGACGGCCCGCACACCCTGCGCCCGCCCGTCGCCGACGGACCCGACGCGCTCGGCACGCTCCGCGCCGACGACGTGCTCGTCCTCGCCGTGAAGACGCAGGACAGCGCGGCGGCGCTCGCCGCGTGGGCGCCGTGCCCCGTCGAGGGCGGCGGCACCGCCGCCCAGCGGCTCCCGCTCGTGTGCGCGCAGAACGGCGTGGAGAGCGAACGGCTCGCGCTGCGTCTGTTCCACCGCGTGTACGGGATGTGCGTCTGGCTGCCCGCCTCGTTCGTCGAGCCCGGCGTCGTACGGGCCGACGGCACCCCCCTCACCGGCATCCTCCACCTCGGCCGCTACCCGGCGGGCAGCGACGCCACCGCCCGCGCCGTCGCCGCCGACCTCGCCGGCTCCCGCTTCGAGGCGCCCGTCATCGACGACGTCATGCGCTTCAAGCACGCCAAACTCCTCGCCAACCTCGCCAACGCGATCGAGGCCGTCTCCGGAGTCATCGACAGCGAGGAGGGCATCGCCCTGTACCGGCGGGCCCGGGCCGAGGGGGAGGCCGTGCTGCGCGCGGCGGGCGTCGCGTACACGAGCGAGGACGAGGAGCGGCGGGCGCGGGAGGGCCGGATGCGGTTCGAGCCGTTCGACGGGCGACCGCGGGCCGGGGGCTCGTCGTGGCAGTCGCTGCGGCGCGGCGCGGGCAGCATCGAGGCCGACTACCTGAACGGCGAGATCGCCCTCCTCGGCCGCCTGCACGGCGTCCCCACCCCCATCAACGACGTCCTCCAGGAACAGGCCGACACCGCCGCCCGCACGTCCCGTGCCCCCGGCGACACCCCGGTCGCGCACCTGGTCGCGGCGGTCGAGGCCAGGGTGGCGGCGCGGGACGCGTAGGGCGCGGGGACGGGGGGCCACCGAGACGTACGCCCACGTCGTCTCCTGAGGTCAGCGACCGTCGCGGCGCAGCTCGTACCGCCCTACCTCGTCGAGGTCGTACGTAGAGGAGGGGGTGCCGGGCGGCGCCGGCGGGAGGCGGCGCGCGCCTTCCACGCACCGCTCGTCGTCATGACGGGCGAGCCCGCACACGGCGGCGACCCTGACCTGGCGGTCCGGATCGTCCAGCAGGGCCCCCATGCCATCGGCGAGGGCGGGATCGCGGTCCTTGCCGTCGCCGACCGTGCGACAGGCGCGCCGCCGCACCTCCGCGTCAGGGTCGCGCATCAGCCCCAGCAGCGTCTCCCGGACGGCGGGGGAGAAGGCCCGTGACCACAGGTCGAAGGCGGAGGCCACCGCGCGCCGCACGCGGACGTCGGGACAGCTCGCGTGCGGCAGGAGAGCCGCGTCCGCGCGCGGGTCGTCGTGCTCGGCGAGGCCGGTCAGCACCTCCGTGAGCACGGCGGCGTCGGTCTCCCGGCCCGCCCAGCCGAGGAAGAGATCGAGGGCGGGACCCGCGAAGGGCTGCTCGTCGCTCTGGTCGAACAGGTGGGTCAGCCGCGCCATCTCAGCGCCGAACAGCCGGTGGACCGGGTGCGGGTGGAGGCGCAGGGCCGCGGCGGCGTCCCAGGTGTCCTGGTCGCGGCGGTTCGCCAGAAGCATCGTGGAAGCCAGCCATACGGCGTGCTCCTGGTCGGGGCGGGTCAGCGCGCGGTCCCTCAGTTCCGCGAAGGGGGTACGGATGCCGAGCGCCGCCTCCAGATCCGTGAGGATCGCCGCGTGCCCGTCGCGCACCGTCAGCCCGCCGAGGGTGAGCCTTGCGCAGGGGCGCCATACCGTCCGGTCCGCACCGCTCGGGGTCGGCGCCGTGCTCGGCCCTATCGAAGGGGCCGTTCTGGACTGGCGATGGGGGCTTCGAGCCTCTTCTGATATCCGCGGTGCGGGCCGAGGACACCGGTGCCATGGCGCACCTGCTGCGGGCGGGCGCCGACCCCGATGTGCGTGACGGGCGCGGAACAGCCGGCGAGTGGTTCAGGGCGGCTCCGGTTTAGTAAAGCGTTACTCAAAAGGTCGCTTTCGAACCTCATGTGAACCTCAGGTGCGCATCCCTCATGAGGCGTCAAGATCCGCCATATATAGATATTTGGGTGTGCTGTGCAGGTGAGGGCCTTGGCGGGCTTGGGTTTTCGCTCCCTTCGCGTGTGTTTAGATCCCCGCACTGGCGGGGGCGTCCCGGTGTGAAAAGGGACAGGAAAGCCAGAGGTTCAGGTGGGACCGCACTACATCTGGGGGCGTCATGACAAGGTCTCGGGGAATTCCGGCATTTTCCTCTCGTGCCAGGCTCGCGCTGGCCGCCGGCGTTGTCGTCCTCGGTGCTGCCGCGTGCTTCGTTCCGGCCTTCGGTGCCTCTGCCGATGGAGAAGCGCTCGACGGAGGGATGCGGTCCAACGGCACTCTGGGGACCGACCACGTGCACGTGGGGGAGAAGTGGTGGGTGGCCTTTCCTCCGGCGGTCAACACCACGAAAACCCCTCTCAGGGTGACGCGCGTGCGGATACTCAAGGTGCCCGAGGGGCTCAAGATCCTTGGTTACAAGGCCGTCGACAGCGTCGACTCGGAAGGCGTCAACCTGATGGCGCGTGAGGGGGACCCGGACATGGCGAACATCGCAGGACTGAAAGACCATGCGACCGCACCGGTGACGATCAGGGCCGGGACCGACAGCGATATCTACTACCTGGTCCACCTCAAGGTGGTGGGGCCGATCCACGGCAACCTGAACGACTGCCGGTTCACCTACGAGCAAGAGGGGCGCCAGTACACCCAGACCCTCGCTTGCGACACCGCGCTCCGCCTGGAGAAGACCAGAGAAGAGAACTGACGGCTGTCGCGTTTGTTCAAGAAGGGGAGTGGGGGTGGGTCGTAGGTTCGGGGTATGGAAAAGCGTCAGGAGAACCTGTACCCCGCTCTCGTCGCGTGTGCCGCCGAGGCCGCGCGGGTCGCCGCCGCCGTCAAGCCCGACCAGCTCGACGCCGCCTCCCGCTGCGCCGGCTGGGACGTGCGCACCCTCGTGAACCACTGGGTCCTCTACGGCGCCCACGGCCTCGAACTGCGGGCGCTGCGCCAGGAGCTGCCCGAGGAGCTGACCGTACGGGACTTCACGGCCGACGACGACTGGGCGGACCGGTTCGCCGCGCAGGCCGAGCGGGCCGTCGCCGCCTGGGCCGCGCCCGAGGTCTGGGAGGGCGAGATCGCCGCCGGCGGGGGCACGCAGCCCGCACCGGAGGTCGCCGGGCTGCTGCTGCTCGAACTCGCCCTGCACGGCTGGGACGTGGCCGCCGCCACCGGTCAGCACTACCGCGTCGACGAGGAGACCGGGCGCGTCGTTCTCGGCATCGTCACCGAGAACGCCGCGCTCTACCGCCAGTACGAGGGCTTCGCCGACGCCACCGAGGCCCCGGCCGGCGCCGACGCCTTCGCCCGGGCGCTCGCGCTCAGCGGACGTGACCCCCGGCTCGCCTGAACCCCCGGCTCGGCTGAATGGCCCACCGGGGCGGGCCGGAAGTGGACCAGGGGAGGGGGCCGGTGCGCGGCTAGGTTCGCTGCCATGAGCGACCAGAACCAGCACCCCGCCCCTGCCTCCGCCTCCGCCACCGCGCCCGACACCGCCCCCGTGGCCGTCGACTTCTTCTTCGACGCCGCCTGCCCCTTCGCCTGGATCACCTCCCGCTGGCTCCTTGAGGTCGAACGCGAACGCCCCCTCGATCTGCGGTTCCGCCCGATGAGCCTGTATCTGCACAACCTCGGCAACGACCTGCCCGACTGGTACCGCGACCTCGTCGACCGCTCCCTCGGCCCGGCCCGCGTCGCCGTCGCCGTTGCCGCCGCGGCCGGGCACGGCGACGGCGTGCTGCGCGACCTGTACACGGCGTTCGGCACCCGCATCCACCACGAGAAGAACCAGGACTTCGACGCCGTCGTCACCGAGTCCCTGGCCGCGCTCGGCCTGCCCGCCGCCCTCGCCGCCGCCGCCCACGACCCGGCCTGGGACGACGCCCTGCGCGCCGCCCACGACGCGGGCCGCGAACCGGAGAGCGGCGGCTACGTGGGCACGCCGACCCTGCACGTCGACGGCACCGTCTGGTTCGGCCCCGTGCTGCGGGCCGTGCCGCGCGGAGCCGAAGCGGCCCGCCTCTTCGACAGCTTCCGCACCCTCGCCGCGCACCCCGACTTCTTCGAACTCAAGCGCACCCGCACCGGCGGCCTGAGCTTCGACTGACCCGACTGACCCGACTGACCCGCGCCCGCCCCGCCCCGCCTCACCGGGACGCGCCCCGTCCCGGGCTCCGCCCCGCCCACCGCACCGCGGGCCCCGCGCTCAGCCCCGCCCCGACGAACAGCGCCCCGAGCACGGCCCACCCCGCCGGGCCGTGCGCGAGCACCGTCACCGTCACCAGGGCCGGCGCCGCCATCGTCGCCGCCGCCTGCCCGGACTGGAACACGCCCTGGTAGACACCCTGCGCGCGGGCGTCCGCGAGGCCGTAGCCGACGGTCCAGCCGCCCGCCGACGACGCCACCTCCGCCAGCACCTGCGTCACCGCGCCCGCGAGCAGCACAAGGCCCGCCACCAGGGCCGACGCGGGCCCCGCCGACACCGCGAACAACGCACACGCGACAGCGAGCAGCAGCCCCGCCCGGCGCATCGCCCGGACCGCTCCGCCCAGCCCCTCGACGCCCCGCGAGGCCCGCACCTGGAGCAGCGCCACCAGCGCGCAGTTGACGATCATCAGCGCCGCCGCACTCCAGCGCGGCGCCTGCGTGTACCGCACGACCCACAGCGGCAGCCCCACCTCCAACAGGCCGTTCTGCAGGACCAGTACGGCATTGACGCACGTCACCGCCAGATACGGCACATCGCGCACCGCCCGCCACCGCTCGCCCCGGGGCGCGTCCGCAACCGGCGCCGCGGCCCGGGCGTCCCCGGCCGGAAGACGCAGCACGAGCCACGCCGACCCCGCGAACGCGAGGGCGTCGAGCAGCAGCAGCGCCGTGTACCCGGGCCGGCTGTCCCACTGGAGCGCCAGCGCGCCGAACGCGCCGCCCGCGCCCATCCCCACGTTCGTCACCGTCCGCAGATGGGCGCGGCCCTCGACCCGTACGGGGGCGGGCAGCGCGTCCGCGTACAGGGCGTTGCGCACCCCCATGCTCGCCTCGCACAGCGCCGCGTACGCGACCGCCGCCGCCAGGAACGCCGGGTACGAGCCGACGAACACGTACGCCACGAGGACCACCGCGCAGCCCGCCCACAGCCCGGTCAGCACCGGTCTGCGCCCCCAGCGGTCCGACGCCCGCCCGGCCGGGACGCCCGCCGCCATGCCGAACAGGCCCGCGACCGTCAGACCGAGCCCCACGGACGTGACGCCGAGGCCCACGACCCGCGTGAAGTACAGGACGCCGACGGGGAGGAACAGGCCGCGCCCGAACGCGTTGAGGAGCGTGAACAGCGACAGCCGGCGCACCGGGCCCGGCGCGGGCAGCAGCCCCAGGAAGCGGGTGGCGGGCGGGGAGGCGGCCGGGAACGTCCGTGAAGTCGTCATGAGCCGAGTCCAGCGGGCTGTCCGCCGCGCCGACATTCCTTTAGCCTCCCGCTGAAGGGTGCCGGGCCGGACGGGGGTGGGGCGGGGCGTGATCGAGTTCCGGTTCGGCGTCGGTGATCTGGCGCGCATGTCGTTCGCGTACGCGCCGCTCCAGGAAGCGGTGTACTCGCTGCGCTGCTGGCGCGACCCCGCCCGCTACCCGCACCAGCGGCCCTGGCTGCGCCGCCTCGCGCCCGCGTTCGCCCGCGAGGACACCGAGACGCTGACCGCGCTCGTCGCGCCGAGCCAGTGGATACCGGACTTCCTCACCCCGCGCCCCGAGCGCCCGCGCCCCGCCTTCGCCGCGCAGCTCGACGCGCTGCGCGCCACCCCGCCGCACCTGCTCGCGCCGCACTTCGCCGCCGCGTACGGCACCGATCCGCTGCCCGACCCCGTGCGCCGGGGCCTGGCGGACCCCGCGCGGCTGCTCGCCAGGATCGCCGACGCGCTGCACGGCTACTGGGAACACTGTCTGGCGCCCGACTGGTGGCCGCGCGTCCGCTCCGTCCTGGAGGCGGATCTCGCCCACCGCGGCAAGGTGCTGGCGGAGTCCGGCGCGGGCGGCCTGTTCACGTCCCTCGACGCACGCCTGACCTGGAACGGGGAGATCCTCACCCTGGTCAAGAAGAGGGACGGGCACCCCTGGCCGGAGGCCGACATCAGGATCGGCGGGCGCGGCCTGGTCCTCGTGCCGACCCTGTTCGCGTACGGCGCCCACACCATGACCGACCCGGCGCTGCCCCCGCTGCTCAGCTATCCGGCGCGGGGCCGCGCCACCCTCTCCGAGAACCCGCCGCCGGCCGGCGCCGAAGCGCTGGTGCGGCTCCTCGGCGCGGCCCGCGCCCGGGTCCTGCGGCTGCTGGCGGAGCCCGCCTCCACGACCGAACTCGCCCACCGCCTCGCGGTCACCCCGGGGGCGGTCAGCCAGCACCTCACGATCCTCTACGACGCCGGGCTGCTCACCCGTACCCGCAGCGGACGCTCCGTGCGCTACGCCCGCAGCGCGCTCGGCGAGCAACTGTGCGGGGGCGCCTCGCGCTGACGGATCCCACCACCGGGCTTCTCGCGCGCGCCGCGGCTACCCGGTGCCGGTCACATCCGAGGCCCGGACTCCCTACGCGCCGACCGCCGTTCGCTGTTCCCGGCGCGCGCGGGCGGTGTCGTAGCGGGCCAGGGCGGCGCGGGCCACTTCCGGGGACGCGCCGAGGACGCCCGCGACCACGTCCGCCGACGCCAGAGCCGCGCCCCGCGTGATGCGGTCCGGGAGGCGGCCGGGGGCGAGGGCGTACGGCGCGACGGCGACGCGCGCGCAGCCCTCGGCGCGCAGCGCGCGGACCGCGTCCTCGGTGCGGGGAAGGGATGCGGAGGCGAACGCAGGCCGCACGGCGCACCAACCGGTGTGCCGCCACTCCCGCGCGATATCAGCGATCACTGCGATCGCCTCCGGGTCGGAGGAGCCCGCCGAGGCCAGGACGACCCCGGTCGTGGGCTTGTCGGCCGGGTCGAGCCCGGCCTCGTACAGCCGCCGCTCCAGCGCCGTGAGCAGCAGCGGCGACGGGCCGAGGACGTCCGCCCGGCGTACGCGCAGGCCGCGCGGCGCCGACCGCAGCACCGCCGGGACGTCCGTCTTGGCGTGGAAGGCGCGTGTCAGGAGCAGCGGCAGCGCCACCACGTCCCGCACGCCCCGCGCCGCCAGGGACTCCAGCGAGGCCGGTACGGACGGCACGTTGAAGTCCAGGAACGCCGTCTCCACCCGCAGGCCGGGCCGCTGGGCGCGCACCTCGCTCACGAGCGCGTGGACCGTCGCGGCGTGCCGCGCGTCGCGGCTGCCGTGGGCGACGACCAGCAGGACGGGGGAGGAGGACATGACGGGGCTCAGTTCTTGACGAGGAGGCCGCGACCGCGCAGCACGCGGCGCTCCAGCGGGCTGAAGATCAGCAGGTCGATGACGATGCCGACGATCAGGATGAGCAGGATGGCGAGGAACACCATCGGCATGGACGAGGCGTTGCGGCCGTTCTCCAGCAACTGCCCGAGCCCGACGCCGAGATCGGGCGACGAGGCGATGATCTCCGCCGCCATCAGCGAACGCCACGCGAACGCCCAGCCCTGCTTGAGCCCCGCGAGATACCCGGGCAGCGCGGCCGGCAGCACGACGTGCCACAGCCCCCGCACCCCGGTCGCGCCGAGCGTACGGCCCGCCCGCAGGAACAGCGGCGGCACCTGATCGACGCCGGAGACGAGGCCGTTGGCGATGGAGGGGACCGCGCCGAGCAGGATCACCGCGTACATCATGGAGTTGTCGAGGCCGAGCCAGAGCACCGCGGGCGGCACCCACGCCACCGACGGCAGTGACTGGAGCCCCGACAGGATCGGGCCGATGGCCGCGCGCACGAACTTCACGCGCGCCACGAGCAGCCCGAGCGGTGTGCCGATGGCCAGCGCGAACACGAAGCCGAGCAGACCGCGCGAGACGCTCGTCCAGATGTAGTCGAGGAGCGTGCCCGCGAGCCACGCGGTGCGCAGCTCGTCCCACACGGCGGACGGCGCGGGCAGCTTCGTCGGGTCGTCGACGACCTTGAACGAGACGAGCGCCTGCCAGATCACGAGGACCACCACGACGGCGGTCAGCGGCGGCAGGACCTTCTCGCGCAGCGTCCGCGTCCAGGGCGTGCGCCCGGTGCGTACGGTGTCGAGCGCGTCGAGGCCGGCCTCCAGGCCCGCCAGGTCGTCCTTGGGCACGCGGTCGGCGGGGGCGCCCCCGGCGGCGGCGCTGTCGACGGTCGCCGGTTCAGTCCTTGCCATGGCGGCGGATCTCCCCACGCAGTTCTTCGGTGATCTCGACGGACAGCTCGGCCACCTCGGGGTCCTCGATGCGGCGCGGCTGCGGGATGTCCACGCGCCACTCGCGGGCGACCCGGCCCGGCCGCGACGACAGCAGGACGACGCGTTCGGCGAGCCGTACCGCCTCGCGGACGTTGTGCGTGACGAACAGGACGGACAGCCGCGTCTCGCGCCAGATCCGGGTCAGTTCGTCGTGCAGCACGTCCCGCGTGATGGCGTCGAGCGCGGCGAACGGCTCGTCCATCAGCAGCAGGCCCGCGTCCTGTGCGAGCGCGCGGGCGAGCGCCACCCGCTGCCGCATACCGCCCGACAGCTCGTGCACACGCTTGCCGTACGCGCCTTGCAGCCGGACCAGTCCGAGCAGTTCCTCGGCGCGTGCGCGCCGCTCGTTCTTGGCCACGCCCCGCAGTTTCAGGGCGAGTTCGATGTTCTTGCCGGCGGTCAGCCACGGGAACAGCGCGTGCTCCTGGAACATCAGCGCGGGCCGCCCGCGCGTGGCGATGGACCCGGCCGACGGGGCATCGAGCCCCGCGACCAGGTTCAGCAGCGTCGACTTGCCGCAGCCGGACGCCCCCAGGAGGGTGACGAACTCACCCGGCGCGACATCGAGGCTGATGTCGTCCAGGACGAGCTGGGTCCCCGCCGGTGTGGCGAAGGACTTCGAGACGTGCTCGATACGGGCCGCCTGGCCGCCCGTGGCGGCGGGCGAGTCGGCCGCCTTGGCGAGGGTCGTCGCCATGGTCGTCACCTCCTGGGTGCGCGGATCGGCTGGAAGGGCGGGCTACTTGACGCCGAGACCGGCGTCGGAGACCGGGGCGGCGCCCTCGGCCTTCAGCACCTTGTTGAGCGGCTTCAGGTCATAGATGCCGTCCAGGTCGGGCTTGGCCAGCAGACCGGCCTTCACCGCGTGCTTCGCCTCCGAGTCGAGCGTCGCGGCCAGCGGGTCGTCGGTGAACTGGATCGACTTCCACGCCGGGTCGAGGACACCGGCGGGCAGCGCCTTGCCGGAGTCCTTCTCCAACTGCTTGTTGGCGGCGGCCTTCGCCGCGTCCGGGTTGGCGCCGATCCACTTGTTCGTCTTCACGGAGCCGCGCAGCACCGCCTCGACGACGTCCGGGTGCTCCTTGAGGAAGGACTGCTTCACGATGATGTTCGTGATGACGAACTTCTTGCCGGGCCACAGGTCCTTCTCGTCGAGGAGCACCTTGCCGCCCTCGGCGACCAGCTTCGACGCGGTCGGCTCCGGCACCCACGCGCCGTCGATGGAACCGGACTTGAAGGCGTCCGGCGTGATCTTGTTGTCGGTGCGCACGACCGACACATCGCCCTTGCCGGAGTTCGCGTCGACCTTCCAGCCCTTCTCCGCGACCCAGTTGAGGAACGCCACGTCCTGGGTGTTGCCGAGCTGCGGGGTGGCGATCTTCTTGCCCTTGACGTCGTCGAGGGACTTGATCTTCTTGGGGTCGACGACCAGCTTGACGCCGCCCGACGCGCTGCCGCCGATGATCCGCAGCGACTTGCCCTGGGACTTGGTGTAGCCGTTGATCGCGGGGGAGGGGCCGATCCAGCCGATGTCGATGGAGCCCGCGTTCAGCGCCTCGATCTCGGAGGGGCCCGCGTTGAAGATCTGGTACTGCGCCTTCGTCCCCTTCAACTCCTTCTGGAAGAAGCCCTTCTGGTTGCCGACGAGGGCGGTGCCGTGGGTCAGGTTGCCGAAGTAGCCGATCTTGACGGTGTCGGCGGACAGGGCCTTGCCCTTGGCGGCGACGTTCTCCTTCGACGCGGTGTCCGCGTCGGAGCCGTAGCCGCAGGCCGTCGCGGTGAGCGCGAGGAGCGGCAGGACGGCGGCGGCGAGCAGGCCGCGGCGCGCGGTGGTCGAACGGATGGCAGACACGGGAGGCTTTCCTCTCGTAGTGCCCGGCTGGTGGCACGCGCTCAGGGCGTGGCCGGGCGGTCGGCAGGTCTTCGTTCACGTCGAACGGGGTGGTGGGGGGTGTGGGCGCGCGAGCAGTGCGCGTACGTCACCGCGCACATCGCGCGACCCCGCCCTGCCCGCTGCCGAGGGCGCCGCTGCCGACGCGGCCGCCCTCCTTGGCGAACGTCCCGTAGAAGTCGATGAGGGTCATGGCGTCAGAAGTCCCAGCCCTCGTCGTCGGCGGGAGCGGCCTGCGCGAGGTCGCCCGCGGCCTCGGCGAACGCCTCACCGGCCATGCCGGCCGCGAGGGTCGTGCCGTCCGCCGGGTCGATCAGCAGGAACGAGCCGGTGCGCCGCGAGTGGGCGTACGCGTCGATGGCGAGCGCCTCCGCGATCCGCACCTTCACCCGCCCGATGTCGTTGGCGACGAGCCGGCCGGGCGCCGGGTGCTGCGAGAGATCGTCCAGGGTGAGCTTCGAGGGGATCTCCTTGACGATCGCCTTGACCGTGCGCGTCGTGTGCTTGAGCAGCACCCGCTGCCCCACGGTCAGCGGCGCGTCCGCGACATGGCAGACGGTCGCCTCGACGTCCTGCGAGGTGGCGGGCGCGTCGTCGCTCGGCACGATCAGGTCGCCGCGCGAGATGTCGATGTCGTCCTTCAGGAGCAGCGTCACCGACTGCGGCGTCCACGCCACGTCGACGGGCGTGCCCAGCAGGTCGATCCCCGCGATCTTCGAGGTGCGCCCGGACGGCAGGACCGTCACCGACTCGCCCACCCGGAAGGTGCCGGCCGCGATCTGGCCCGCGTAGCCCCGGTAGTCGGGGTGCTCGCTGGTCTGCGGCCGGATCACGTACTGCACGGGCAGCCGCGCGTGGCAGCCCGTCAGGTCGTGGCTGACGGGGACGGTCTCCAGGTGCTCCAGGACGGTCGGGCCGCCGTACCAGTCCATCGACGCGGACGGCTCCACGACGTTGTCGCCGGTCAGCGCCGAGATCGGGATCGCGGTGATCTCCGGTACGCCCAGGCGGCTCGCGTACGCGGTGAACTCCTCGGCGATCCGCGCGAAGGCGCCCTCCTCGAAGCCGACCAGGTCCATCTTGTTGACGGCGAGGACGACGTGCGGGACGCGCAGCAGCGCGGCGATGGCGGCGTGCCTACGGGTCTGCTCGACGACGCCGTTGCGGGCGTCGACGAGGATCACGGTCAGCTCGGCGGTGGAGGCGCCGGTCACCATGTTGCGCGTGTACTGCACGTGCCCGGGGGTGTCGGCGAGGATGAACCGGCGCCGAGGTGTGGCGAAGTAGCGGTAGGCGACGTCGATGGTGATGCCCTGCTCCCGCTCGGCGCGCAGGCCGTCGGTGAGCAGCGCGAGGTCGGGGCCCTCGGCGCCGCGCGAGCGCGAGGCGTGCTCCACGGCCTCCAACTGGTCGGCGAGTACCGACTTGGAGTCGTGCAGGAGGCGTCCCACCAGGGTGGACTTGCCGTCGTCGACGGAGCCCGCGGTGGCGAACCGCAGCAGGGTCGTGGCGGACAGGCCGGCCAGCTCCTCGGCAGTGGTGGTGCTCATGTCTAGAAGTACCCTTCGCGCTTGCGGTCTTCCATGGCGGCCTCGGACATCTTGTCGTCGGCGCGCGTGGCACCGCGCTCGGTGAGCCGGGACGCGGCGATCTCGGCGATGACCTTCTCGATGGTCGTCGCGTCGGAGTCGACGGCGCCGGTGCAGGACATGTCGCCGACCGTGCGGTAGCGGACCAGCCGCGTCTCGACGCTCTCGCCCTCCTTCGGGCCGCCCCACTCGCCGGCGGTCAGCCACATGCCGTTGCGGCTGAACACGGGCCGCTCGTGCGCGTAGTAGATCTGCGGCAGGTCGATGTTCTCGCGGGCGATGTACTGCCAGACGTCCAGCTCGGTCCAGTTGGAGAGCGGGAAGACGCGGACGTGTTCGCCGGGGGCGTGGCGGCCGTTGTAGAGCTGCCACAGCTCGGGGCGCTGGCGGCGCGGGTCCCACTGGGAGAACTCGTCGCGCAGCGAGAACACGCGCTCCTTGGCGCGGGCCTTCTCCTCGTCGCGGCGGCCGCCGCCGAACACCGCGTCGAACCGCTCGGTCTGGATCTTCTCCGTCAGCGGCACGGTCTGGAGCGGGTTACGGGTGCCGTCCGGGCGCTCCCTGAGGACGCCCCGGTCGATGTAGTCCTGCACGGACGCCACGTGCAGCCGCAGCCCGTGCGCGGCGACCACCCGGTCGCGGTACTCGATGACCTCGGGGAAGTTGTGCCCCGTGTCCACGTGCAGCAGCGAGAACGGCACCGCCGCCGGGGCGAACGCCTTCAGCGCCAGGTGCAGCATGACGATGGAGTCCTTGCCGCCGGAGAAGAGGATCACCGGCCGCTCGAACTCGCCCGCCACCTCGCGGAAGATGTGCACGGCCTCCGATTCGAGCGCGTCCAGGTGGCTGAGCGCGTACGGGCTGTCGGTCTGGTCGGAGACGTTCGATGCGACGGTCGTCATGCGGCGAGGCCCCTCTCGGTGAGCAGCGCGCGGAGCGCGGCGGCGGACTCCTGCACGGTCTGGGCGTGCGACTCGATGCGCAGGTCGGGCGATTCGGGCGCCTCATACGGGTCGTCGACCCCGGTCAGACCGGTCAGCTCGCCCGCGGCCTGCTTCGCGTACAGGCCCTTCACATCGCGGGCGGAGCACACCTCGACGGGCGTGGCGACGTGCACCTCCAGATAGGCGGTGCCCCCGGCCTGGTGCCGCTTGCGTACGTCCTCGCGGCTGTCGGCGTACGGCGCGATGACCGGCACGAGCGTCAACACGCCGTTACGGGAGAGCAGTTCGGCGACGAAGCCGATGCGCAGCACGTTGGTGTGCCGGTCCTCGCGGCTGAAGCCGAGGCCCGCCGAGAGGAACTCGCGGATCTCGTCGCCGTCCAGGACCTCGACCTTGCGGCCCTCGGCGCGCAGGGTCGCGGCCAGTTCCTCGGCGATCGTGGTCTTGCCGGCGCTCGGCAGACCCGTGAGCCAGATCGTGGCTCCGGTCACGTGCTTCTCCAAAGTCTCGGAAGTCTCGGGGGCGGTCACGGATGCGGTCGCGGGGGAGGTCGTCATCAGCCGTGCAGCCCGCACTCGGTCTTGGCGCGGCCCGCCCAGCGCCCCGCGCGGGCGTCCTCGCCGGCCAGCAGACGGCGGGTGCAGGGGGCGCAGCCCACCGAGCCGTAGCCGTCCATCAGCAGCGGGTTGGTGAGCACGCCGTGCTCGGTGACGTACGCGTCGACGTCGTCCTGCGTCCAGCGGGCGATGGGGGAGACCTTCACCTTGCGGCGCCGCTCGTCCCAGCCGACGACCGGGGTGTCCGCGCGGGTCGGGGACTCGTCGCGGCGCAGGCCCGTCGCCCACGCGGTGTACCCGGCGAGGCCCTCCCGGAGCGGCGCCACCTTGCGCAGAGCGCAGCACAGGTCGGGGTCGCGGTCGTGCAGCCTCGGCCCGTACTCTGCGTCCTGCTCGGCGACGGTCTGCCGGGGCGTCAGCGTGATGAGGTTGACGTCCATCACCGCCTCGACGGCGTCGCGGGTGCCGATGGTCTCCTCGAAGTGGTAGCCGGTGTCGAGGAAGACGACGTCCACGCCGGGCCGCGCGCGGGAGGCGAGGTGGGCGACGACGGCGTCCTCCATGGAGGACGTCACGCAGAACCGGTCACCGAAGGTGTCGGACGCCCAGCGCAGGATGTCCAGCGCGGGGGCGTCCTCCAGGTCGCGGCCCGCCCGCTCGGCGAGCGCCTTCAGCGCGGCGGAGTCCGTGGTGGTCGAGACGGTCGTCATATCTCCTGCCCTCCCGTGTCGTCGCGGCGCAGGCCGCGCGCGAGCAGCCCGAGGAACTTCAGCCGGAACGCCCGGTTGCAGGCCCCGCACTCCCAGGCGCCGTGACCGTCCTCGCCGGGGCGCAGGTCCTCGTCGCCGCAGTACGGGCAGTGGAAGGGGGCGGCTCGCTCGCTCACGACAGATCGGCCTCCGTCGCGCGCGCGGTCCAGGCCGCGAACCGCTCGCCGTCCGCGCGCTGTTCCAGGAAGCGGCGCAGCACCCGCTCGATGTAGTCGGGCAGTTCGGCGGAGGTGACCTTCAGGCCGCGCACCTTGCGGCCGAACCCGGCCTCCAGGCCGAGCGCGCCGCCGAGGTGGACCTGGTAGCCCTCCACCTGCCGGCCGTCCCCGTCGAGGACCAACTGGCCCTTGAGGCCGATGTCCGCGACCTGGATGCGGGCGCAGGCGTTCGGGCAGCCGTTGAGGTTGATGGTGAGCGGCTCGTCGAACTCCGGGAGCCTGCGCTCCAGTTCGTCGATGAGCTGGGAGCCGCGCTGCTTGGTCTCGACGATGGCGAGCTTGCAGAACTCGATGCCGGTGCAGGCCATCGTGCCGCGCCGGAACGAGGACGGACGGGCCGTCAGATCCAGTGCCTCGAGCCCCTCGACGAGCGAGTCGACCTGGTCCTGCTCGACGTCGAGGACGATCATCTTCTGCTCGACCGTGGTACGCACCCGGCCCGAGCCGTGCGCCTCGGCCAGCTCCGCGATCTTCGACAGGGTCGCGCCGTCCACCCGTCCGACACGCGGGGCGAAGCCCACGTAGAAACGGCCGTCGCGCTGGCGGTGGACGCCGATGTGGTCGCGCCAGGTCTGCGAGGGCTGCTCGGGGGCGGGCCCGTCGGTCAGCTTGCGGAGCAGGTACTCGTCCTCCAGGACCTGGCGGAACTTCTCCGGGCCCCAGTCGGCGACGAGGAACTTCAGACGGGCGCGGGTGCGCAGCCGGCGGTATCCGTAGTCGCGGAAGATCGAGATGACGCCCTCGTAGACGTCGGGGACGTCCTCGATGGGCACCCAGGCGCCGAGCCGCACGCCGAGCTTGGGGTTGGTGGACAGGCCGCCGCCGACCCACAGGTCGAAGCCGGGCCCGTGCTCGGGGTGGCGGACGCCGACGAACGACACGTCGTTGATCTCGTGCACGACGTCGAGGACCGGCGAGCCGGAGATCGCGGTCTTGAACTTGCGCGGCAGGTTCGAGTACGCCGGGTTGTTCAGGACGCGGCGCTTCATCTCCTCCAGGGCCGGGGTGGCGTCGATGATCTCGTCCTCGGCGATCCCGGCGACCGGCGAGCCGATCATCACGCGCGGGGTGTCGCCGCAGGCGGTCACCGTGGACAGGCCCACGCCCTCCAGGCGGCGCCAGATCTCCGGCACGTCCTCGATGCGGATCCAGTGGTACTGGATGTTCTGCCGGTCGGTGATGTCGGCGGTGCCGCGCGCGAACTCCTGCGAGACCTCGCCGATCACCCGCAGTTGCGCGGTGGTGAGCTGCCCGCCGTCCACCCGGACCCGCAGCATGAAGTACGAGTCGTCCAGCTCCTCCGGCTCCAGGACGGCCGTCTTGCCGCCGTCGATGCCGGGCTTGCGCTGCGTGTACAGACCCCACCAGCGCATGCGTCCGCGCAGGTCGTTGGGGTCGATGGAGTCGAAGCCGCGCTGCGAGTAGATCGTCTCAATACGTGTCCGTACGTTGAGACCGTCGTCATCCTTCTTGAACTGCTCGTTGCCGTTGAGCGGGGTGTGGTGGCCGACGGCCCACTGGCCCTCGCCACGGTGACGGCTCACCTTGCGGCGCGGCGCGGCGGTGGCGGGGTTTTCCGGGGTGGCAGCCATGGGTGACGTCCTTCAGGGCAGGGGGTGTCGACGGGGCGGCGCGCGGCGCCTCGTGACTAGGGCGGTCAGGGGCCGGGCGCACCGCTCCGGCCTGCGTACTTCGCGCTGCGGCGCGGCGGTGCGCAGGGATCGGGCGAGGTGGGTGTCGGCGGTGCGGGAGCGGTGCTCCGTGGGGACCGGGGTCGGTCAGCGCGCCGGACAGATGGCGCTGGACATGCGGCCGAAGTCGACGTGTCGTCGACTCACCAAGGCGATTCCAGCAGGAGACATGACGGAAGCGTGGCACGACGTTTCGCGCCCGGTCCACCGTCGTCCGCATAGTGGACGAGTCTGTCTCGAAGAGTGGGCAGATGTGGCACGGGTCATGGCCGTACGTCCCGTATGCGGAGATTGGCCACCGCGGGCGGCCGGCCGCTGGACCGAGCCACCCGCGGTGGAAAGAGGAACCGTCAGAAAGCCCCCGGCCAGGGACCCGGCGTCGGCGCCACCGGCTCCCGCGTCTCCTCCGTGCGGAACAGCCGGAAGCCGCGCCGCTCGTAGTTGGCCATCGCGTGCGCGCCGTCCCGGCTGCACGTGTGCAGCCACACCCGCTTCGTCGGCGCCCGGTCCGGCCGGCGCTCCGCGAGATCCCAGGCGCGCGCCACACCGTACGAGAGGAGGTGGCCGCCGATGCGCCGGCCGCGGAAGGCGGGGATCAGGCCGAAGTAGACGACCTCCACGACCCCGTCGTCCTGCGCCTCCAGTTCGACGTACCCGGCGGGCGTGCCCCGCTCGTACGCCACCCACGTCTCCGCGCCCGGCCGCGACACCTGCTCCTGCCACCGCGCGTACGACCAGCCGAGCCGGTCGGTCCACTGGATGTCGCCGCCGACCGACGCGTACAGGAAGCGGCTGAACTCGGGGGAGGGCACCTCGGCGCGCACGACGCGCACGTCGTCGCCGGGCGGCGGCGAGGCGGGCCGCAGATCGGCCGGAGAGGTCTGTTCGAGGTGCCAGATGGTGACGGGCTCGGTGCTGCTGCTCATGCGGCTCATCGGATCATGCCCGCCGCGCTCTGGCCAAGGGTGTTCAGGATGCGGGAAGATCCCGCTCGCGCCACCACCCCCCGCATCCGACCCACCCGGAGGATGTACCGATGTCCCACCGCACACCCCGCGCTCCGCTCGCCCTGGCCACCCTCACCGTCGCCCTCGCCACGCTCGCCTCCCCGGCGCTCGCCGCCGCGCCCGCCGCGCTGCCCCAGGCCCGCGTCTTCATGGTCAACCCCGTCCAGTCCTCCGGCGACCAGAGCCTGACCGACGCCAAGGACGCGGCGAGCGCCGTGCCCGCCTCCGCCTACGCCACCGCCGCCCTGCGCGGCCTCGACGGGAGCGGCGGCCTGTCCGGCAAGTGGGCCGTCGTCCGCTCCAGCACCGGCTCCGCCGCGAAGGTCGCGGACGCCTCCTCGTACGACCGCGGCGACGACCAGTTCGAGCAGGTCATGGCCTACTTCTGGGTCAACGAGGCGCAGGAGTACCTCCAGTCGCTCGGCTTCGGCGGCGACCTGCCCGGCGCCAACGACCGCGCCCAGCCCGTCCGCGTCGACCAGTGGGGCGCCGACAACTCCTTCTTCACCGACAAGAAGGCCGAGATCCGCTTCGGCAAGGGCGGTGTCGACGACGCCGAGGACGCGGAGGTCGTCGTCCACGAGTACGGCCACGCCGTGCACAACGCCCAGGTCCCCGGCTTCGGTACGTCGCCGGAGGCCGGGGCGATCGGCGAGGCGTTCGGCGACTATCTCGCCGTCGAGGTCGGCGCCCACGCGGACGACCGCTACGGCTGGCCCATGAAGACGGACCTCGCCTGCGTCGCCGACTGGGACTCCACCGCGTACACCGACAGCGCCCCGCACTGCCTGCGCCGCCTCGACACCACCAAGACGTACGCGGACAAGGTGGGCGAGGTGCACGCGGACGGGGAGATCTGGTCGCGGGCCCTGTTCGACGTGCGCCGCGCGCTCGGGGCGCGCACCGCCGACCGCATCATCGTGAACGCGCAGTTCCGCTTCGCGCCGGACACGAGCTTCGCGGCGGCGGCCCGCGCGACCGTCGACACCGCCCGCTCCATGTACGGGACGCAGGCGGCGGAGACGGTCCGCAAGGCGTTCGCCGACCGGCAGATCCCCGGCATCTGACCGCTCCCGGCCGCCGGGGCCGCGCGCGAGGCCCCGGCGACCCCAGTCCATCAAGCGGGCGCGTTAGTCCATGGCCCGGTGCGGGCGGGCGGCGTCAGCCTGGGGCGCATGAGACGGATGACCTTGAAGCGGACGACGACCGCGCTGCTCGCCCTCGGCGGCTGCCTGCTCACCGGGGCGCCCGCGCACGCCGCCCCCGCCCCGCGCGTCCAGCATGTGGACTGCCAGGCGCCGCCGGGTGGACGCGAGAACGGCTCCGAGAACGCGCCCTGGCGCAGCCTCGCCGCCGTCAACGCCCTCCAGTTGAAACCCGGCGACGCCGTCCGCCTCAAGCGGGGCACGCGCTGCGCCGGCACCCTCGCCCCGCAGGGCGCCGGCGCCCCCGGCCGCCCCCTGACCATCGGCGCCTACGGCAACCCGCACGCCGCCAAGCCCGTCATCGACGGCGTCGGAGCCCGCGACACCGTCCTGCTGCGCAATACCGAGTGGATCGAGGTGTCCGGGCTCGACCTCACCAACGCCGCGCACCCCGGCACCAAGCGCGGCGGCGTCCGCGTCGTCCTGGACGACTACGGCACCGGCACCCACTACCGGCTCACCGGCCTCACCATCCATGACGTCCTCGGCGACGACACCAAGGACGCCGACGGCTCCGAGGGCATCCTGTTCGCCGCCACCGGCGACCGCGTCCCCACCCGCTTCGACGACGTACGCATCGAGGGCAACACCCTCGACCACATCGACCGCGGCGGCATCCGCGTCGCCTCGACGTGGAAGAACCGCGCGGGCATCAGCAGCAACGACCCGGCTGGGCCCGCCTGGACGCCCTCCACCCGCGTCGTCGTCCGCGGCAACACGCTGTCCGACCTCGGCGGCGACGGCATCGTCATGACCGTCACCCGGGGTGCCCTCGTCGAGCACAACACCCTGCGCGGCTTCCAGCGCCGCTCCGCCGGCTACAACGCCGGGATGTGGCCGTACAACGCGGACGGCACGGTCTTCCAGTACAACGACACGTCCGGCGGCGAGACCACCCGCGACGGCATGGCCTACGACGTGGACGAGGGCACGTCCGGCACGGTCTTCCAGTACAACTACAGCCACGACAACGCGGGCGGCTTCTTCCTCGTCTGCACCGCCGACGGCACCCTCACCGACGCCGTCATCCGCTTCAACATCAGCCAGAACGACCACTTCCGCGGCATCGAGACCTGCCGGGGCGCCTTCCGGAACGTGCGCTTCCTGCACAACACCCTGTCCGTGGGGGACGGCGTCAGCCAGACCGTCGTCAACGAGAACACCGCGAACCGGCACGAGATCGTCTTCGCGGACAACATCGTGCGGAAGGTGGGCGCCGGTACGGCTTCGATGGCTCTGCGCTCGGGGAGTGTGAGCCTGACGCACAACGTGCTGTACGGGGTCACGGGGGTGCCGGGGCATCCGGGGCTGGTGTTGGCGGATCCGCTGTTCGCGGGGGCGGGGAGTGCGAGCGGGTGGGGTGACGCGGGGCGGGCGTACGCGTTGTTGCCGGGGTCGCCTGCGCGGGGGGCGGGTGTGCGGTTGGCTGACGCCGGGTCGCGGGATTACGCGGGGCGCGCGCTGACCCCGGGCACCCCGGTCACCGTGGGCGCCCTCAACACCCCCTGACCCTTCCTCACCGGCGACTTGCGCAGTTCCCCGCGCCCCTGGGTTGTACTTCGTGTGCGGGCGGGCGGGGGCTGGTCGCGCAGTTCCCCGCGCCCCTGTCGGGGCGACTGCGTCGCCGCCTCCTCCCCCGGGGAGCTGGGGCGCAGCCCCGCTCCCTCAGGGGCGCGGGGAACTGCGCGACCAGCCACGACGAATGTCGAGGTGACCCACCGGCAGAGCCACCCACCCACCCAGGGGCGGGGAATCAGCCGTCCGCCGGAGGCAGCCGCGCTGACGTCACCCCGGGGGCCGTTGAGTGCGGTAGCAGCGCCGTGGGGTCCGCCGGCAGGACCAACTCCACCTCCACGTCCTCCGCGAAGCGATACGGGCGATGGGCGAGCAGCGCCCCCAGATAGCGCCGCACCCGGGACATCTCCGCCCGCACGGTCACCGTACGCCCGGGATCCCCGAACAACTCCCCGGCGAGCCCCGCCGCACTCAGCCCCGCCGGCCGCCGCGCCAGCAGAAACAGCAACTCCGCATGACGTGGGCTCAGTTCATGCGTCCACGCCCCCGCGTCCCCGCACACCCGCAACGTCCACCCCCGCCCCCCGCTGACGTCCAGCGTGACCCGCGTAGCCCCGGCCGGCCCCGCCACCCCGTCCAGCCGCAGCAGCCACCCGCCCGGAAGCGGAGCCACCCGGCACGTCCCGAGCGCCGGTATCCAGCAGGTCCCCTCGGCGAGCGACGCGGGCAACGCCACCCGGTCCGGCGACGGCATCCCCGTCACCGCCGCCGTCCACCCGTACGGATCGACGGCCAGCGCCCGCCCGCCCGTACGCGCGAGGACCGGCGCCGCGACCGACCGCAGCCGCTCGATCCCCGCCAGATGCCGCTCCCGCAGCCGCGCCTGGGCGAGCTGCGCCACCGACGTCACCCACGACAGCGTCGCCGGATGCATCGACTCCAGCGGCCCGCTCACGTCCACCACGCCCAGCAGCCGCCCGTCGCGCGGGTCGAGGACCGGCGCGCCCGTACACGTCCACGGGTGGTGCGAGCGCACGAAGTGCTCGGCGGAGAACACCTGCACGGGCCGCCGCGTCACGAGGGGCGTGCCCACGCCGTTGGTGCCGACGACGTCCTCGGCCCACTGCGCGCCCACCTCGAACCCGAGCCGGTCGCCCTTGCGCAGCACCGCCGGATGACCCTCGCGCCACAGGATGCGGCCCTCGTCGTCACTGATGACCATGATGTGCCGGGCCGCGTCGGCGACGGCGAGCAGCGCCTCGCGCAACAGCGGCAGCACCGGCAGCAGCGGCGAGGCACGGCGCCGCCGTTCGACCTCGTCGGCGGCGAGCAGGCCGCGCCGCACGTCCCGGTCGGGGTCGACGCCCTCGCGCAGCATCCGCCGCCAGGACTCGCCTATCTCCGGCCGGGGCAGCACCGGCGGTCTGCGCCCCGACAGGGTCGCCTCGCGTACGCCCTGGAGCAGCCGCGAGGCGAGGACCGTGTCCATCGCCGACAGGCGTGCCAGATCGATCGTCGCGTCCTCGTTCATGCCTGCACTCCTCGTCGGGCGGGAAGTCGCGCGTGCCGTGCGCCTCCGGGCCCCGCACAGCGTGCGTCCTGACGCGGACCGTTGCAACCCCCTGCAACCCTGGCGAACACCCGCACACCGGCGGAGACTGGCAGCAACGCCGCCGAGGCGGCGTCCGTGCTCCTGTAGGGGCCTGGAGGCGGGGATGGCGCCGTGTCGGCGCGGCACCATCCCCGCCTCATCACCATCCTCGCCTCGTCACCGTCCCCGCCCCCGCCGGCGGGCCGCTCAGGCCACGGGCCTGGCCCGTTCCACGATCACGTCGGTGGCGAGGCCGCGCGGCAGCGTGCCGAACGCGGCGCCCCGCCCGGCGCCGAACCGCGCCGCGCAGAACGCGTCCGCGACCTCGGCGGGCGCGTACCGTACGAGCAGCGACGCCTGGAGCACCAGCGCCATCCGCTCCACGATCCACCGCGCCCGCCCCTCGACGCCCTCCAGGTCGCCCAGTTCGGTCAGCAGGTCCTTGACGGCCGCGTCCAGGCGGTGGTCCGCGCCGCGCGTCACGCCGATCTCCAGCAGGAACGCGTCCAGCGCGCGCGGTTCGCGGCGCAGCGCCCGCAGCACGTCGAGGGCCTGCACGTTGCCCGCGCCCTCCCAGATCGAGTTCAGCGGCGACTCGCGCAGCAGCCGGGGCATGCCCGACTCGGTCACGTACCCGTTGCCGCCGAGGCACTCCAGGGCCTCCGCGACCAGCGGCGTACAGCGCTTGGTCACCCAGAACTTCGCGGCGGGCAGCGCGAGCCGCAGCAGCGCCCGCTCCCGCGCGTCCCCGGCCCGCGCCGCGTCGTACGCCGCCGCGAGCCGCAGGCCGAGCGTCGTGGCCGCCTCCGACTCCAGCGCCAGGTCCGCGAGGACCGACCGCATCAGCGGCTGGTCGACGAGCAGCGAGCCGAACGCCTCGCGGTGCGCGCAGTGATGGACGGCCTGCGCGACGGCCTGCCGCATCAGCGCCGCCGAACCGAGCACGCAGTCGAGCCGGGTCGCCGCCACCATCTCGATGATCGTGGCGATCCCGCGCCCCTCGTCCCCGACGCGCCGCGCCCACGTACCGTCGAACTCGACCTCAGCCGACGCGTTCGACCGGTTGCCCAGTTTGTCCTTGAGCCGCTGGAGCGCGAACGCGTTGCGCGTGCCGTCGTCGAGGACCCGCGGTACGAGGAAGCAGCTCAGCCCCTCAGCGGCCTGCGCCAGCACCAGGAACCCGTCCGACATCGGGGCGCTGCAGAACCACTTGTGTCCGGTCAGCTCGTACGCGCCCGACTCGGCCAGGGGCCGCGCCCGCGTCGCGTTCGCCCGTACGTCACTGCCGCCCTGCTTCTCCGTCATCGCCATGCCGGCCAGCGCGCCGGCCTTCCGCCCGACGGGCCGCAGCCCGGCGTCGTAGACGGTGGACGTCAGCAGCGGCTCCCACACGCGGGCGAGGTCAGGCTCGGCGCGCAGCGCGGGGACCGCCGCGTGCGTCATCGACAGCGGGCACAGATGCCCCGCCTCCACCTGCGACCACACGAGGAACGCGGCCGCGCGCCGCAGATGACCGCCCGGCCGCGTCCACGCCGCCGTCAGTCCCGCGCCGACGCCCTTGCCGAGCAGCCGGTGCCAGGCGGGCGTGAACTCGACCTCGTCCACCCGGTTCCCGTACCGGTCGTGGGTGCGCAGCACCGGCGGGTTCTCGTCGGCGAGCCGCGCCCACTCGGCGGCCTGCGCGCTGCCCGCCGCCCGCCCGAGTACGCCGAGTTCGGCGCGGGCCTCGTCGAGCAGTTCCGGGGCGAGGTGGCGCTCCAGTCCGGCGGTGAGGACCTGGTCGGCCGCGAAGACGTCGTAGCCCGTGAGCGGCGGGGGCTGGTTGGTGACGGTGTGCGTGCTGCGTGCCATGCTGCGAACCTACCGGCGCGGACCGGGCCCGGGGACGGGTACCGCACGCGCTGTCGGATGTGGCGGATACCTTTATGGGCGTGCAGCCAGCAAGTGAATCCCCCGAACCGCCGTCCGGCCGTCTCCACCGGGCACGCGTGCTCTACAAGAACGTCTCCAAGCGCAGGACCGCCTGGCTGCTTCTGAAGGACACCGTCAACTCCTGCATGGAGTACCGGATCCTGGGCCTGGCCGCCGAGGCCGCGTTCTTCACGCTCCTGTCGGTGCCGCCGCTGCTGCTGTCCCTGGTCGGGCTGCTGGCCTACGTCGACGGGTGGACCGGCGCCGACACCATCGCCGGTGTGCGCGACAACATCCTGGAGGCGTCCCGTACGGTCCTCACCGACCAGGGCGTCAAGGAGATCGCGCAGCCCATCCTCGACGAGGTCATCAAGGGCGGCCGCCCCGACGTCATCTCCATCGGCTTCCTGATCTCGCTGTGGTCGGGGTCGCGGGCGGTGTCGACGTTCGTGGACACCGTCACCGTCATGTACGGCCTCGACGGGGTGCGCGGCATCGTCACCACCCGCCTCCTCGCGTTCCTGCTGTTCCTCGTCGGGCTCGTCGTCGGCTCGGTCGCGCTGCCGCTGATGATCGCAGGGCCGGACGCGGTGATCGGGCTCGTGCCCTGGTCGCGGACGGTGGTGCAGGTGCTGTACTGGCCGGTCGTGCTCGTGCTGTCGGTCGCGTTCCTGACGACGCTGTACCACGTGTCGGTGCCGGTGCGGTCGCCGTGGATCGAGGACGTGCCCGGCGCGCTCGTCGCCCTGGCGATGTGGATCCCCGGCAGCTTCCTGCTGCGCCTCTACATCACCAACACCATCGAGGGGCCCACGATCTACGGCTCCCTCGCCGCGCCCGTCGCCGTGCTCCTGTGGATCGGCGTGTCCGCGTTCGCGGTCCTCGTCGGCGCCGCCGTGAACGCGGCGATCGACCGGGTCTGGCCGTCCGTGGCGACCGCCGCCGCCCGCGCCACGAACGAGCGGGTGCGCACCGCTGCCGCCGCCGAGTACGTCGCCCGCCGCGCCCCCCGCGACGGCGCCCACGACCCCGACGACACGGGCGACCCGGACATGCCGTCGGAGTTCCCGGAGCGCTGGTCGAAGTTCCTGCCGCCCGAGGACGTCACGTCCCGGCTGCGCGCCCACGGCCGGCGGGCGGAGGACAGCACGCCGGACGACGACGAGGACCACCGCTGACGGCACGCCCCCGGGGAACACAGCCCCGGGGGCGTCCGCATGAGCGCGGCGGAACCGGCGCCCGCAGCAGCGAGGTCGGCGGGGGTCAGCCCCACGCCCCGTCCCACGCCGCCCGCCGCGCGAACCCGCGCCACCGCCCCGACCGCCTCCGCCGCGCCGGGCGCCCCCACGTCCGAGGGGTACGCCAGATGCGCCGCGTCGGCGCCCGCGAACGCCGCGTCCCAGGTCGCCGGGCTCGCCCAGTCGAAGGGCACCGCGCCCGTCCGGAAGCCGCCCGCACCCGCGGCCCCGCCGCCGCGACCCGGCTGCCGGTGCGCCCCCGCGCCCCGGTCACCAGCAGCACCCCACCCCGAATGCCCTGCTCCGTGTACACCGCCGTGTCCGTCATACCCCCACCCAACCGCCGCCGCCGACCCCCTCCGACCCGCTCACCGGCATACGCGTCCGTCCAGGACCTCTCCCCTCCGGGACAGGCGAGACGGTGCGGACACGGCCTAGGCTTCCGGCATGGACGTACTGGCTGGGCTGCTGGGAGGGCCGCGGGCGCGGGGGGCGTTCATGATCCGGGCGGGTTTCGAGGCGCCCTGGGCCGTGCGCATCGCCGACGAGACTCCTCTCTCCGTCATGATCATGGCCGAGGGCGCCGCGCCCCGCCGGATCCGTCCCGGCGACATCGCCGTCGCCCGCGGCCCGGCACCGTACGTGTGCTGCGACGACCCCGCGCCCGAGCCGCGCGCCGAGATCGGCCCCGGGCAGGAGTGCCGCCCGCTCGGGCCCGCGCACGCCGGACGGTACAAGCCGCTCGGGGTGCGCGAGTGGGGCGAACACCCGGACGCCCCCGCCAAGATGCTCATCGGCACCTACCAGATGCGCGGCGAGCTGACCGGATGGCGGCTCGCGCTTGCCGGCGACGCGCTGCGCGAGGGCGACCGCACGGTGGCGTCGATAGCGCGCCAGGTCGGCTACGGCAGCGCGTTCGCCCTGTCCACCGCGTTCAAGCGTGAGTACGGGGTCAGCCCCCAGGAGTACCGGGCGTGAGCGGCGGCGCCGACGCGTACCGGCAGCGGGCGGGCCGCGTGCCCGGGTCCGTCGTGTGGACGCGGACCGTCGGCACGGGCCCGGCGGCCGAGACGCCGGTGCTGCCCGACGGCTGCATCGACCTGATCTGGAGCGAGGGCCGCGTCTTCGTCGCCGGGCCCGACACCCGCGCCCACCCGGCGGGCGCCGCGCCCGGCAGCCGCTACGCCGGGATCCGCTTCGCACCCGGCACCGCCCCCGCCTACCTCGGCGTGCCCGCGCACGAACTGCGGGACCAGCGCGTCGACCTGGACCGCCTCCGGCCCGGCCCCGAGGCCCGCAGGCTCACCGAACGCCTCGACGCGGCCCCCGACCCGGCCGCCGCCCTCGACGCCGCCGCCCTCCGCCTCGCCTCCGAGGCCGAAGCGCCCGATCCGCTGCTCGCCCGCGTCGTCCGCGCCCTCGACGCGGGCCGCACCGTCCGCGAGACGACCGAGGAGGTCGGTCTGGGCGCCCGTCTCCTGCACCGCCGTTCACTCGCCGCCTTCGGCTACGGACCCAAGACGCTGGCCCGCGTGCTGCGCCTCCAGCGGGCTCTGGCGCTGGCCCGCGCGGGCGTCCCGTTCGCCGAGACCGCCGCCCGCGCCGGCTACAGCGACCAGCCCCATCTCGCCCGTGACGTACGGGATCTGACGGGCCGTACGCTCGGCGCGCTCATCGCCCGCTGAGCCGACGGCCGCCCGGCGCCCGCGCCTTACGCCCGCCCGTCCGGGGCGAACAGGTCGATCTGGTTGCCGTCCGGGTCCCTGACCACCGCGTACCGCTGCCCCCACACCGCGTCCCACGGCTCCGCCTCGCCCCGGTGCCCGGCCCCCGTCAGCCGCGCGTACACCACGTCCACCCCGGCCGCGTCCCCGCAGTGGAACGCGAGCGCGATCCGCCCGCGCCCCGCACCGGCCGCGTCCGTACCGGCGCCCGCCGGCTCCGGGTCGAACATCAGGCGCAGGCCCCCGGGCAGTTCCGCCTCCACGTGCGGCTGCCGCTCGGCGCCCTCGGGGAAGGTCAGCCCGAGGGCGCGGTAGAAGGCCAGCGAGGCGGCCAGGTCGGTGCAGGAGATGCCGATGGCGTCCATCCGGACGTGCGGGTAGTCGTTCATGCGGCCACGCTAGCCAGCCCGCCCGCCGCCGGTCTTGTACGGAACGGACACACGTCCCGCGCCGCTCAGGCCAGCGCCCGCGCGATCCGCGCGACGCCCTCCGGGCCCACCCGGCAGCACCCGCCGACCAGCCGCGCCCCGGCCGCCGCCCACCCCGCCACGCGCTCCGCGTCGAAGGTCGAAGGGCCCCGCCAGGCGCGGGCGTCCGCGTCCCAGCTCTCCCCGCTGTTGGGGTAGACGACGACGGGCTTGCCGGTGACGCGGGCGGCGACCCGGACCGCCTCGTCCACGTCGTCCGGGTCGCAGCAGTTCACCCCGACCGCGATGATCTCCTCCGCGTCCGCCGCGAGCGCGAACGCCTCCTCCAGCGGCTGCCCGGCACGCGTGCGCCCGCCCGCCACGCTGTACGACAGCCACGCCGGGACACCCGCCCCGCGCACCGCCCGCAGCAGGGCGCGGGCCTCGTCGGCGTCCGGGACGGTCTCCAGGGCCAGCACATCGGGGTGCGCCGCCGCGAGCACGGCGATCCGGGGCCGGTGGAACGCCGTCAGTTCCTCGACGCTCAGTCCGTACCGCCCCCGGTACTCCGAGCCGTCGGCGAGCATCGCCCCGTACGGGCCGACCGACGCCGCCACCCACAGCGGCCGCCCGGTGTCCGCCTGGCGGGCCGCCTCGCGGGCCAACTCCACGCTGGAGGCGATGAGTGCGGCCGCCCGGTCGCGGTCGATGCCGCCCCGGGCGAACCCCTCGAACGTCGCCTGGTAGCTCGCGGTGATCGCCACGCTCGCGCCCGCCTCGAAGTACGCGCGGTGCGCCGCGACGATCGCCTCCGGCGCCTCGTCGAGCAGCCGCGCCGACCACAGGGCGTCGCTGAGGTCGTGGCCGGCGGCTTCCAACTGGTTGGACAGGCCGCCGTCCAGGACGAGCGGGCGGGCGGCCGAGGTCAGGGCGCGGGCGAGGTCCCCGCCGAAGTCGTCGCTGCTCATACGGCGACGCTAACCGATCCCCGCCCCCAGCCGCCCGCCCCCAGCCGCCCGCCCCCGGCCGCCCGGCCCCTCGCCTCAGGGGCGGACCGTGAGGACCAGCTTGCCGGTGACCCGGCCCGTCTCGCCCTCCTCGTGCGCCCGGGCGGCCTGCGCCAGCGGGTACGTACCCGACACATGGACCGTCAACTGCCCCGACTCCACCAGCGAGGCGACCGCGCGCATGCCCGCCTGGTCGTGCTCCACGAGCATCGCCGCCGCGCGCACACCCAGCTCGGCGGCCCGCTTCTCGACCGCCTCGAAGTCCATCGGCAGCAGCGACACCAGCATCCCGCCCGGGCGCAGCACGTCGAGGGAGCGCAGCCGCTCGTCGCCGCCCAGCGTGTCGAGGACGACGTCGATGTCGTGGGCCTCGCGCGTCACGTCGGACGTGCGGTAGTCGATGACCTCGTCGGCGCCGAGGCCGCGTACGAACGCGTGCTTGGGCGCGGAGGCCGTGCCGATGACGTACGCGCCGCGCGCCTTGGCGATCTGCACGGCTACGTGCCCGACGCCCCCGGCCGCCGCCTGCACCAGCACCCGCTGCCCGGGCTGCACGTCCGCGAGGTCCACCAGCGCCTGCCACGCGGTGAGCGACACCAGCGGCACCGCGCCGGCCTGCGTGTGGGTGAGCCCGGCGGGCTTCGGCACGAACGCGCGGGCCGGGCCGGTCACGTACTCGGCGTGCGACCCCGCGCCGTACGGGTAGGGCAGCATGCCGAAGACCTCGTCGCCGGGCTGGTGCAGCGCCACGCCGTTGCCCACGGCGACGACGGTGCCCGACACGTCCCAGCCGAGCGTGAACGGCGGCTCGCCCAGGTAGGCGCCCCACCGCCGGTGCTTCCAGTCCGTCGGGTTGACGCCCGCCGCGTGCACGGCGACCAGGATCTGGCCGACGCCCGGGCGCGGCACCGCGCGCTCCACCTCCTCCAGCACCTCGGGCCCGCCGAGCGTGCTCTGCCGGATCGCCTTCATGGTCTCGGGTCGCTTGTCGTCGTTCATGGTCACCAGCCTGCGCCGGATGCCCGTACGCGGCAATGGCAAGAAGGACAGTCACCGATACGATCGTGCCATGGTCATGCCGCAGCTCCCCTCAGGACCGCCGCACCGGGTGGTCGTCCTCGCCCTCGACGGCGTCTACCCCTTCGAGCTGGGCATCCCGCGCCGCGTCTTCGGCGGCGCGGGCGACGGCTACGAGGTGCTCACCTGCGCCGCGAGCGAGGAGCGCACGGTCGCCACCGACGCCGACTTCACCGTGAACCTCGCCCACGGCCCCGAGGCGCTGGAGAGCGCCGACACCGTCGTCGTGCCGCCGTACTCCCTGGACCGGATCAGCGACCGGCTCCCGGACGAGGTCGCCGCCGCGCTCGCCCGGATCCGCCCCGGCACCCGGCTCGTCTCCATCTGCACCGGCGCCTTCACCCTCGCCGCCGCCGGGCTCCTCGACGGGCGGCCCGCGACGACGCACTGGGCGCTCGCCGACCGCTTCCGCCGGATGTTCCCGCGCGTCGCCCTCGACGCGGACGTCCTGTTCGTCGACGACGGCGACATCATCACCTCGGCGGGCGCCGCCTCCGGGCTCGACGCGTGCCTGCACGTGGTGCGCCGCGACCACGGCAGCGCGGTCGCGGGCTTCGTCGCCAAGTGCTGTGTCGTACCGCCCTGGCGCGAGGGCGGGCAGGCGCAGTACATCGAGCAGCCCGTGCCCGAGGACGGCAGCGACGGCACGGCCGCCGCCCGCGCCTGGGCGCTCGCCCACCTCGACCGCGCGCCCGCCCTGCGGGAGCTGGCCGAGCGGGCGCGGATGAGCCCGCGCACCTTCGCCCGCCGCTTCCAGGAGGAGACCGGCACCAGCCCCGGCCGCTGGCTCGTCCAGCAGCGCGTGCACCGGGCCCGGCACCTGCTGGAGTCCACGGAGCTGTCCGTCGACCGGATCGCCGCCGAGGTCGGCTTCGCCACCGGCGCCTCCCTGCGCCGCCATCTGCACGCGGCGATCGGCGTCTCCCCGGCGGCCTACCGCCGCACTTTCCGTACGACGGGGACGGCGACGGCGACCTCGGCCACCACCGCGCCCGTGACCGCGACCTGAACCACCGCCACCGTCCCCGCCGCCACCGGCTGACGAGACGACGACGGGGGCCGCCGACGGGATCTCCCGTCAGCGGCCCCCGGGGGGCGGTACGCGGCGCCCGTACGTCAGTCGTCGCGGCCGTCCACCGGCCAGTCCCAGCGCTCAAGGTCCCGCAGCCACGCGCGCGCGTTGCCGTCGGAGGGCGCCCGCCAGTCGCCGCGCGGGGAGAGCGAACCGCCCGCCGACACCTTCGGCCCGTTCGGCATCGCGGACCGCTTGAACTGGGCGAACGCGAAGAAGCGGCGGCAGAAGTACTCCAACCAGTGCCGGATCTGCCCCAGGTCGTACGCCGTGCGGTCGGCCTCGGGGAAGCCGGGCGGCCACGCCCCCGCGTCCTTGTCCCGCCACGCGTGCCACGCCAGGAAGCCGATCTTCGAGGGCCGCATCCCGTACCGCAGCACATGGAACAGCGTGAAGTCGTGCAGCGCGTACGGGCCGATCTTCGACTCCGTGGACTGCAACTCCTCGCCCGGCACCAGCTCAGGGCTGATCTCCGTGTCCAGGATCGCGGTCAGCGTGCGGCCCGCCTCGTCACCGAACTCGCCCGTGCTCACCACCCACCGGATCAGATGCTGGATCAGCGTCTTCGGCACGCCCGAGTTCACGTTGTAGTGGCTCATCTGGTCGCCGACGCCGTACGTGCACCAGCCGAGCGCCAGCTCCGAGAGGTCGCCGGTGCCGAGCACGATGCCGCCGCGCTGGTTCGCCAGCCGGAACAGATAGTCGGTGCGCAGGCCCGCCTGCACGTTCTCGAACGTCACGTCGTACACCGGCTCGCCCGCGGAGAAGGGGTGGCCCATCTCCTTGAGCATCAGCGTCGCCGTCGAAGTGATGTCCAGCTCCGCCTTGGTCACGCCGAGCGCGTCCATCAGGCGGTGCGCGTTGGACTTCGTGTGGTCGCTCGTGGCGAAGCCCGGCATCGTGTAGGCGAGGATGTCGGTGCGCGGGCGGCCCGCCCGGTCCATCGCCTTCGCCGCCACGATCAGCGCGTGCGTCGAGTCGAGCCCGCCGGACACGCCGATGACGACCTTCGGGCCGCCGATCGCCCCGAGCCGCTGCTGCAAGCCCGCGACCTGGATGTTGTACGCCTCGTAGCAGTCCTGCGCGAGCCGCTCCGCGTCCGCCGGCACGAACGGGAACCGCTCCACGCGCCGCCGCAGCCCGAGGTCCGTGTCCGGCGCGCCGAGCCGGAAGGGGACCGTGCGGAAGGAGCCGGTGCGGGCGGCGTGGGTGCGCCGGTTGTCGTCGAAGGTGCCCATCCGCTGCCGCTCCTGGCGCAGCAGGTCCAGATCGAGGTCCGCGACCGCGTACTGGTCGCCCTGCGCGAACCGCTCGGTCTCCGCGAGCAGCACGCCGTTCTCGTAGACGAGCGTCTGCCCGTCCCAGGACAGGTCCGTCGTCGACTCGCCGAGCCCCGCCGCCGAGTACACGTACGCCGAGAGGCAGCGCGAGGACGCCGAACGGCACAGCAGCTTGCGGTCCTCGGCGCGGCCCACGGTGATCGGGCTGCCCGACAGGTTCGCCAGGACCGTCGCCCCGGCGAGCGCCGCCTCCGCGCTCGGCGGCACCGGCACCCACATGTCCTCGCAGACCTCGGCGTGGACCACGAGCCCCGGCACGTCCTCCGCCGCGAACAGCAGATCCGGACCGAACGGCACCTCCACGCCGAGCAGCCGCAGCGTCCCGCCGCGCTCCTCGTCGCCCGCCGCGATCTGCCGCTTCTCGTAGAACTCGCGGTAGTTCGGCAGATACGACTTGGGGGCGACGCCGAGGATCCGGCCCCGGTGCACCGCGACCGCGCAGTTGTAGACGCGGCCCCGGTGGCGCAGCGGGGCGCCGACGAGCAGTACCGGCAGCAGGTCGGAGGAGCCGTCCACGACCGTGCGCAGCGCCCGCTCCACGTCGTCGAGGACCGCGTCCTGGAGCAGCAGGTCCTCGATCGAGTAGCCCGTCAGACAGAGTTCGGGGAAGACGGCGAGCGCGACGCCGTCCTGCGCGCACCGGCGGGCCTGCCGCAGCACCGCCTGCGCGTTCGCGGGCGGATCGGCGACGGCGGCGTGGCCGGTGCACGCGGCGACCCGCGCGAAACCATGGCTGTAGATCGACCGGAAGTTCACCCGTCCATCATGTCAACCGTGCGGCGCACCTGCGCGCCAGCCCCCGAGCACTTGCGCGCAAGTCCCCGCGCACCTGCCCGCCGGCCCCCGCTCAGCCGGCGGCGCGGAACACGAACGAGAACGCCGCCGGCCGCGCGATCAGCCGGTACGTGGGCAGCACCCCGGGCCCGCAGGAGTGCGAGCCGATGCCGTGCAGCGCGTGGTCCAGGTTGACCCACACGGTGTCCCCGGCGACGAGGTCCGTGCGGTGCCGGGCCGCGTCCAGCTCCTCGGACGTCCAGCGCCGCGCCGTCAGCGCGAACGCGGGCTCGCCCTCGATCCGCAGCCCGCCCAGCTCCGCCCACCGCACATCGGCACGCGCCCCGTTCTCCTGCGGGCGCAAGTACGGCGTCTGGAGGGCGTCCACGTCCGCCTCCCAGCGCCCGAGCCGGGCCGCCGCGCACGTGTCCGGGTACGCCTCCCCGGGCCCGCCGCCGAACCAGCGCACGGCGTCCGCGCCGCCCGGCAGCCCAAGCCGCACCCCGAGCCGGGGCAGCGGCACCGGCCAGGAGCCCTCCGGGGTGACCGACACCGTCAGCCGCAGCCGCTCGGCGTCCGCGCTCCACCGGTAGTGCGCGCGCAGCCCGAGGTCGCTGCCGGCCGACGCGACCCGCGTCCGCACGCTCAGCCCGTCCGCGTCGGCGTCCACGCCGTCAAGCCGGTGCTGCATCCGGTGCAGCCCCAGCTCCCGCCAGAGCGGGCCGAGCCGGGGCTCGTCGCGCCAGCTCATGCCGTTGTCGTTGTCGGTGGGCGCCCGCCACACGTCGAGCCGGGGTGCGACCACCTCCACGTCACCGAGGGCGCGCAGCTCCCCGCGGCGCGCGTCGAACACGCCGGGTCCGAGCGCGAGCGTCAGCGGTCCGCGCACCGGTGCCGCCGCGAGCACCGGGCGCCGCGCCGGGGACGCGGGCACCTCCGCCTGCCCCCAGCCCAGTTCGGTGCCGTGCGCGTCCGTGACGGACACCGTCCAGTACGCGGCGCCCCGGCCCGGCGCGGACGGCGGCGCGGGCAGCTTCAGTCGGGCGTGCTCGCCGGGCGCGAGCGGCGGCAGCTCCAGTTGCCCGGAGGCGACGGCCTCGCCCTCGACGGCGTACGACCACGCGCACGTCAGGCCCGACAGGTCGCGGAAGTCGAAGCGGTTGACGACCGTGGCCGTGCCCGCCGCCGCGTCCACCGCGATCCGCACCGGCTCGATGACCTTCGCGTACTCGACGAGTCCCGGCGAGGGGGTGCGGTCGGGGAACAGCAGGCCGTCGCAGACGAAGTTCCCGTCGTGCAGCTCCTCCCCGAAGTCGCCGCCGTACGCATAGCCGTACCGCTCGTCGGCGACGCCGTGGTCGATCCACTCCCATACGAAGCCGCCCTGGAGCCGCTCGTACGACTCGAACAGCCGCTGGTAGTCGGCGAGTCCGCCGGGTCCGTTGCCCATGGCGTGCGCGTACTCGCACTGGATGAACGGCAGCGCGCGCCGCTTCACCGGGCCGCCGTCCACGCCCTGCCCGATCCGCTCGACCTCCGCGTGGTCGGCGTACATCCGCGCGTACACGTCCGTGTCGCGGCAGCCGAAGTCGCTCTCGTAGTGCACGAGCCGCGAGGTGTCGCGCGCGTGGATCCACTCGGCCATCGCGGTCAGGCCGCGCCCGGTGCCCGACTCGTTGCCGAGCGACCACAGGACGACCGACGGGTGGTTCTTGTCGCGCTCGACCATGCGGGCCGCGCGGTCGAGCAGCGCGGGCGTCCAGCGCGCGTCGTCGACCGGGTTGTCGCGCCAGTCCTGCTCCTCGAACCCGTGCGTCTCCAGGTCGCACTCGTCGATCACCCACAGGCCCAGCTCGTCGCACAGGTCGAGGAAGGCGGGGTGCGGCGGATAGTGGGCGGTGCGGACCGCGTTGACGTGGTGGCGCTTCATCAGCTCGACGTCCGCGCGCATCGTGGCGACGTCGAGGGCGCGGCCCCGCTCGGGGTGCCATTCGTGCCGGTTGACGCCCTTGAACAGCACGGGCGTCCCGTTCACCTTGATCAGCCCGTCCGACAGCTCCACCGTACGGAACCCGACGCGCAGCGGGACCTGTTCGCCGCCGGTGTCGAGCGTGCCCGCGTACAGCCGGGGCGTCTCCGCCGTCCACGGTTCGACGGGGACGCTCACCTCCTCGCCCGCCGGGACGTCGATGCCGAGTTCGGGCACGGTGACGCGGGCCGGGACCTCGCTGTCGACGCGGAGGGCGCCGGTGCCCGTGGTGTGGTCGTAGGAGGCGTGCACGAAGAAGTCGCCCGCGCAGGCCTCGGGGCGGTGCAGCAGCGTCACGTCGCGGAAGATGCCGGGCAGCCACCACTGGTCCTGGTCCTCCAAGTAGGAGCCCGACGACCACTGGTGGACGCGGACAGCGAGCACGTTGCCCTCGCGCCGCAGCAGCGGGCCCACGGCGAACTCGTGCGGCAGACGGCTGCCCTTGAACTGCCCGAGTTCCGTGCCGTTGAGCCACACCCGGGCGCACGACTCGACGCCGTCGAAGCGCAGCACCGCGTCCCCTGCGGGCCAGTCGGCGGGCAGGTCGAAGGCGCGCAGGTGGTCGCCGGTGGGGTTCTCCGTCGGCACGTGCGGCGGGTCGACGGGGAACGGGTAGGTGACGTTGGTGTAGATCGGCGCGCCGTGCCCCTGGAGCACCCAGTGCCCCGGCACCTCGACCTCCGCCCAGCCCTGCGGCGCGTATCCGCCGGCGGCGAACGACGTGTCCTCGGCGTCGGCGGTGGGAGCGACGCGCAGCGCCCAGGTGCCGTTCAGGCTGAGGGAGGCGGCGGAGGAGGCCGCGTACCAGGCGCGCGGCGGCAGCGCCCCTTCGCCGGGCCCGGGATCGGTGAGGTAGGAAAGGTCCGAGGGCGCCTGCGGGGCGAGCGGTGAACGGGGGGCGGGCTGCGGGGACATGACTCTCCTGGCGGTACGGGCGTGCGGTCCTACGGGGATGCGGTCCTGCGGGGGTGCGGTCCTACGGGGGTGCCGGTGGCCGGGGCCCGGCGGGCGCGCCCTCACGCTAAGGCGCCCGCTCACGGCGGCGACAGGGCGCGGGCCCCGGACGCGGCCGAAAGTCCAACAAGTCGCGCGAAAGTCCAGCGCCCGGGGCGCCGCCCGGGGCGGACGGCCGGAGACGATCATGCGGGAGTACTGTTCCGGCGCATGACGCACACCCACCCCGAACCGTCGTCGCGCCCCCTCGTCCCCACGGACCGCACCCGGCTGCGCCGCATGAAGGAGAACGGCCGCCACGAGCGCGCCGACCTGGAGGCGATCCTCGACGCCGGTTTCGTCTGCCACCTCGGCGTCGTCGTCGACGGCGCCCCCATGGTCGTACCGACCGTGTACGGGCGCACCGACGACGAGCTGTACGTGCACGGGTCCGTCGCCGGCCGCAGCCTCGCCGCCGACCCGGACGCGACGATATGCGTGACCGTCACCCACATCGACGGCCTCGTCCTCGCCCGCTCCGTGTTCGAGCACAGCGTCAACTACCGCAGCGCCATGATCTACGGCGTGCCCCGCCGCATCACCGACGACGCCGAGAAGACCGAGGCGCTGCGCGTGCTGACCGAGCACGCCACGCCCGGCCAGTGGGACTACGCCCGCCGCCCCAGCCGCAAGGAACTCGCCGCCACCGCCGTCCTCGCCCTGCCGCTCGCGGAGGCGTCCGTCAAGGTCAGCGCGGGCCCCCCGGACGACGCCGGCTCGCCGGACGCGGCCCTCGGCCTGTGGGCCGGCACCCTGCCCCTGTCCGCCCGCTGGGGCGCCCCCACGGCCGACCCCGCGCTGCCCCGGGGGATCACCGCGCCCGCCCACATCACGGCCCGAGCGGGGACCCGGCAGGGCTGAGCCCGACGCGGGGGCATACCGTGAGGTGTCGAGCTGTGACCGTCGAAAGGGCAAGGAGAACGGGATGCAGAGCCGTACGGCGCTGGTAGAGGACCTGATGGAGCGCTTCCCGCACGTTCCGAGGGAAGCGGTCTTCAAGGAGGACCTGCTGCGCGGCGGTGTGGCCTTCGACGCGTCCGCCCTCAGCGACAACGAGGACGGCGAGGTCAAGCCGAAGTCCTACTTCATCTTCTCCTTCGACCACGGCACCCTGCCGGAGCTGGGCGAGGCCGCGCTGCGCCGCCCGCCCGAGGAGATCGTCCTCACCGGCGGCCCCTACGACCTGCGCCGCACGGTCGTCTCCGTCCGCGTGAACCCGAACTCGCCCTACCGCGTCGCCGCAAACGACGAGGGCATGCTCGGCCTCTACCTCGACGGCAAGCGCATCGCCGACGTCGGCGTGCCGCCGATGCCGGAGTACTACCGGCACAAGCTCTCCAACGGCAAGTCCGTCATGGAGGTCGCCCCGACCATCCAGTGGGGCTACCTGATCTATCTGACGGCCTTTCGCGTCTGCCAGTACTTCGGCGCCAAGGAGGAGTGCCAGTACTGCGACATCAACCACAACTGGCGCCAGCACAAGGCCGCCGGGCGCCCCTACACGGGCGTCAAGGACGTGGACGAGGTCCTCGAAGCGCTGTCGATCATCGACCAGTACGACACCGCGAAGGCGTCCACCGCGTACACCCTGACCGGCGGCGCCATCACCTCCAAGGTGCAGGGCCTGGACGAGGCCGACTTCTACGGCCGCTACGCCAAGGCCATCGAGGAGCACTTCCCCGGCCGCTGGATCGGCAAGGTCGTCGCCCAGGCGCTGCCCAAGGCCGACGTCCAGCGCTTCAAGGACTACGGGGTGCAGATCTACCACCCCAACTTCGAGGTCTGGGACGAGTACCTGTTCAAGATGTACTGCCCCGGCAAGGAGCGCTACGTCGGCCGCGACGAGTGGCACCGCCGCATCCTCGACTCGCGTGACGTCTTCGGCGCGCGCAACGTCATCCCGAACTTCGTCGCGGGCGTCGAGATGGCCGCCCCCTTCGGCTTCAAGACGGTCGACGAGGCCATCGCCTCCACCACCGAGGGCCTGCGCTTCTTCATGTCGAACGGCATCACGCCCCGCTTCACCACGTGGTGCCCCGAGCCGACGACGCCGCTCGGCAAGGAGAACCCGGACGGCGCGCCGCTGGAGTACCACATCCGCCTGCTCGACGCGTACCGCAACACGATGGACGAGTACGGGCTGTCGTCCCCGCCCGGATACGGTCCGGCGGGCGCGGGCCGCGCCGTCTTCTCCGTCAGCTCCTTCATGGACAGCCTCGCGCCGAACGAGGAGAGCGTCGAGGTCTGACGCGTGCCGCGCGGAGCGCGCGCAGGGCTCCCGCGCGGGGCGCACGCATGACGGAGGCGGGGGGCCGTTCACGGCCCCCCGCCTCCGTCATGCGGTCATGCGGTCGTACGCTCAGGCCGCGTCCCGGGCCCGCCCCGAGGCCCCGGCGGTCTCCGCGCCGGACGGGACCGCGAGCAGGCGGCGCAGCAGATCGGTGCGGGCGGCGGCCGACGACTCCCCGGCCATCAGCGTGGCGAGCAGCGCGATCCGGGACTGCGCGGCGCGCAGCGTACCGGTGAGGACCGCCCCGGCGGCGACGAGATCGACGGCGCCGCCACCCGTGTACAGCTCGGCCAGCGGCCCGGCCGGCACGCGCGTGCTGACGGCGACGAGGACGCCCCGGCGCACCGCGTCGGCCACGGCGTCCACGAAGGCGGGCGTCGCGTTGCCCGCGCCGGTCGCCACCAGCACGATGCCCCGGGCGCCCGCCGCGAGCGCCGCCTCGAACAGCGCGGGGTCGGCGTCGCTGTGGTGCATCACGACATCGACACGCGGTACGGGGGTGCCGGCGGGCGGCGCGGGCAGCGGGGCGGGGCGGCGGGGGGTGGCCTTGAGGTCGACGCGGCCGAACCCGGGACGGCCCAGCGGCTCGCCGGAGGGGTCCGCGAACGCGTTCAGCGCGAGCGTCTGCGTCTTGACCGTGCCGCGCGCGGCGTGCACCGCGCCGTCGAACACGACGAGCACGCCGAGGTCCCGCACGGTCGCGGCGACCTGGAGCGCGTCGTACATGTTGCCCGGCCCGTCGCCGTCGCTCGCGCCGAGCGGCTTCTGCGCGCCCGTGAACACCACCGGGCGCGGGTCGTCGTGGTACAGGTCCAGCAGGAACGCGGACTCCTCCAGGGTGTCCGTGCCGTGCGTGACGACGATGCCGTCGACGTCCGGGTCGGCGAGGACCTCGCGGACGGTACGCAGCAGCGTCAGTTGCAGCTCGGTCGTCATACGGGAGCTGTTCACGTTGAACAGGTCGACGACCTCGACGGAGACGCCCGCCGGCACGGCCGCGCTGGCCAGCACGGTGTCGCCGCCCGCGTCGGCGGCGTATCCGGTGCCCTGCCAGCGGCTGGCGATGGTGCCGCCGGTGCTGATGAGGGTGACGCGGCGGGGCGCGTCGCTGCGGACGGTTTCCATGGGGGCGGCCTCACGAGGGGTACACGGGAATCACTTGTTCGAACTCCCGCAAGGATAGGACGGCCCTCGCGCAATCCGATTGCGAATCCTGGCACATGATCGCGTCTGCCGAGGCATAGAATTGCGCCATGGACCGAATCGACCTCCACATCTTGCGCGAGCTACAGCGCGACGGGCGGCTCAGCAACCAGGAGCTGGCCCAGCGCGTCGGCCTCAGCCCCTCGCCCTGCCTGCGCCGGGTGCGCCAGCTGGAGGCCGACGGAGTGATCCAGGGCTACCGCGCGATCGTCGACCCCGAGGCCGTCGGCCGGGGCTTCGAGGTGCTCGTCTCCATCGAGGTCCGCCGCGACCGCGAGTCCGTCGAGGCGTTCGAGCGGGCGCTCCAGGACATCCCCGACGTCATCGAGGCGTACCGGCTGTTCGGCAGCCCCGGCTGCCTGCTGCGGATCGCCGTCGCGGACCTCGCCGCGTACGAGCGGCTGTGGATCGAGCGCCTGACCACGCTCGGCGGCGTCACCGAGGTCAACTCGCAGATCATCATGAAGCGCGTGAAGGAATCGGAGGGCCTGCCCGTCTGACCCCGGGCGGACGGCCCGGCGGGCGCGCGGAAAACCCCTGGCGCGGGGGAGCGGCGCATCGCTAGGGTCGGCCGTGTCCAAGCGGGTCCGTACGGGGTACGGGGCCGCCGCCGCGCAGGTTCCTGGGAGGTGTCGATCGATGACTGTCACCGCGACGGGCGTTGCCCGCATCCGCACGTACGTCACGTCCACCTCCGTGGCCACCGGCTGACACCCACTCCGCGCGCCGAGCGCGCCGCCGGGGCCACCCTGTGAAGGGCCCCACGTTGTCTCTCTCTTTGCCTTCCCCGTCCGCTACTCCTTCCGCTTCCTCCCCTTCGCCGCTCGTGCGGTACGGGTGGGGCGTGGGCTGGGCGGAGCGGTTCGCGCCGTTCGCCGAGCGGGGGCTGCTGCCCGGCCGCGTCGTCCGCGTGGACCGGGGCCAGTGCGATGTCGTCACCGCCGACGGGACGGTGCGCGCCGACACCGAGTTCGTCGTGCCGCGCGACCCCATGAAGGTCGTCTGTACGGGTGACTGGGTCGCCGTCGATCCCGAGGGCGGCGACCCCCGTTACGTACGGGCGCTGCTGCCGCGCCGGACCGCGTTCGTCCGCTCCACGTCGTCGAAGCGCTCCGAGGGCCAGGTCCTCGGGGCCAACGTCGACCACGTCGTCATCTGCGTCTCCCTCGCCGCCGAACTCGACCTCGGACGGATCGAACGGTTCGTGGCGCTGGCCCACGCGAGCGCCGGCGGGGAGGCGCTGCTGCACGACGAACCCGGGCCCGCGCCCGTACCGGCGCACTGGGCGGGCGAGGCGCGCCCGCTGATCGTGCTCACCAAGGCGGATGTCGTGCCCGACGCGACCGGCCTGTCGTATCTGGTGTCGGACGTCGAGGCGAGCGCGCCCGGGGTGCCGGTCGCCGCCGTCAGCGCGCGGACCGGCGCAGGGATCGACGCCGTGCGGGGGCTCGTCGCGGGCGGTACGGGGGTGCTGCTCGGGCAGTCCGGCACGGGCAAGTCCACGCTGGCCAACGCGCTGGTCGGCGCGGATGTCGCCGGTGTCCAGGCGGTGCGGGACGTCGACGGCAAGGGGCGGCACACGACGACCACCCGGAACCTGTTCGTGCTGCCCCAGGGCGGCGTCCTCATCGACACACCCGGGCTGCGGGGCGTCGGGCTCTACGACGCGGAGGACGGGGTCGAGCGGGTGTTCGCGGAGATCGCGGAACTGGCGGGGGAGTGCCGGTTCCATGATTGCGGGCATGGGGTGGAGCCGGGCTGTGCGGTGGTCGCTGCGCTGGGCTCCGGGGAATTGTCTCAGCGGCGGTTCGACAGTTACCGCAAGCTTGTGCGGGAGCAGGCCCGCCGCGCCGCCAGATCCGCGGGGCGCCGCCGCCGGTGACCTGAGGTGGGTGGGTGGCTCCGGCCGGTGGGGTTCCTCGACTTTCGTCGTGGCTGGTCGCGCAGTTCCCCGCGCCCCTGAGGTGGGTGGGTGGCTCCGGCCGGTGGGTTTCCCCGACTTTCGTCGTGGCTGGTCGCGCAGTTCCCCGCGCCCCTGGAGGGGCGACTGCGTCGCCACCTCCTCCCCTGGGGAGCTGGGGCGAAGCCCAGCTTCCCTCTGGGGGAAGCTGCACGAAGTGCATGCTTCAGGGGCGCGGGGAACTGCGCGAGAAGCCCCACCGGGCCGCAGGTGGTCGACAACCTCAGGGGGCAGCCCCGCGAAAGGAACTCCCTGTCCGAAAACCGCGAGCCGCCCGCCAGGGCACCCCGCACAATTGAGACATGCCCCCCACCGAAGACACCCGCTACCAGGCAGTCCGCAGCCGCGACGCCCGGTTCGACGGCGAGTTCTTCTTCGCCGTACGGACGACAGGCATCTACTGCCGCCCCAGTTGCCCGGCGGTCACGCCCAAACGCGAGAACGTCCGCTACTACACCACCGCCGCCGCAGCCCAGAGCGGCGGCTACCGCGCCTGCCGCCGCTGCCGCCCCGACGCGGTCCCCGGCTCCGCCGAGTGGAACGCCCGCGCGGACGTCGTGGGCCGCGCGATGCGCCTGATCGGCGACGGCGTCGTGGACCGCGAGGGCGTCGGCGGCCTCGCCGGACGCCTCGGCTACAGCGCCCGCCAGGTGCAGCGCCAGCTCACCGCCGAACTCGGCGCGGGCCCCGTCGCCCTCGCCCGCGCCCAGCGCGCCCACACCGCCCGCCTGCTGCTCCAGACGACCCCGCTGCCGATCACGGACATCGCGTTCGCGGCCGGGTTCGCCAGCGTGCGCCAGTTCAACGACACGATCCGCGAGGTCTACGCCCGTACCCCCACGGAGCTGCGCGCCGACGCCCCCGGCCGCGCCGCAGACCGCCGCACCCTCGCCTCCGCCGCCGGCATCCCGCTCCGCCTCGCGCACCGGGGCCCCTACCCGTCGGGCCCCGTCTTCGACCAGCTCGGCGCCGAGCTGGTCGAGGGCATCGAGGAGCTGACCGGAGAGCCCGGCGCCCGCGTCTACCGGCGCACCCTGCGGCTGCCGTACGGCACCGGCATCGTCTCCGTCGACGAGGCCGGACACGAGCAGCCCGGGTCCGGCGCCGCGCACCGGGGCGGCTGGCTCGACGCCCGTATCCACCTCACCGACCTGCGCGATCTGACGACCGCCGTGGGCAGGCTGCGCCGCCTCTTCGACCTGGACTGCGACCCGTACGCCGTCGACGAACGCCTCGGCGGCGATCCGGCGCTCGCCCCGCTGGTCGCCGCCCGCCCCGGCCTGCGCTCGCCGGGCGCCGCCGACCCCGGTGAACTCGCCGTGCGGCTGCTCGCCGGCCCCGCCGAGGCGGCCCGGCTCGTCGCCCGCTACGGCAAACAGCTCGACGCCCCCTGCGGCGCCCTCGACCGGGTCTTCCCGGCCGCCGACGACCTCGCGGACGAACCCGGGCCGCTCGGGGTCCTCGCCCGCGCCCTCGCGGACGGCACCCTGCGCCTGGACCCGGGCGCGGACCGCGACGACGCCGAGGAAGCCCTGCGGGCGCTGCCCGGCATCGGCGCGCGCACCGCCGCGCTGATCCGGCTGCGCGCGCTCGGCGACCCGGACGTCGCCGTGCCCGGCGAAGCGGTCCGCGCCGCCGACGCGTGGCGCCCCTGGCGCTCGTACGGGCGTCAACACCTCATCGTGGAAGGACAGTTGTGAAGCCCAGTGAAGAAGACACCGTGTACTGGACCCGGGTTCCGAGCCCTGTGGGGGAGCTGTTGCTGACCGCCGGACCGGCCGGCGGGCTGACCTCGCTGTCGCTGCCCGGGCAGAAGGGCGGCCGGGAGCCGGTGGCCGGGTGGGTGCGGGACGCGGGGCCGTTCGCGGAGGCGGTGCGGCAGCTCGACGCGTACTTCGCCGGTGAACTCAAGGAGTTCCGGCTGGAGTTGCGGCCCGAGGGCAGTGAATTCCGGCGGCGGGTGTGGGATGCGCTGGATGAGGTTCCGTACGGCGCGACCACGACGTACGGCGCGGTCGCCGCGCGTATCGGGGCGTCTCGTGCCGCCGTTCGGGCGGTCGGTGGGGCGGTCGGGGCGAACCCGCTGCTCATCCTGCGGCCTTGTCACCGGGTGCTCGGGGCGGGTGGGGCGCTGACCGGGTATGCGGCGGGGTTGCCGCGTAAGGTCCGCCTCCTGACGCTGGAGGGAGCGCTTCCCTGAGCGCGGGGGGCGCATCGCCGGTCACCTGCGGCCCGGTGCGGGCTGATCGCGCAGTTCCCCGCGCCCCTGGGTTGTCGGTTGTCTGCGGGTGGGTGGGGCTTCTCGCGCAGTTCCCCGCGCCCCTTCGGGGCACGACCGTGCGTGGTCACCTGCGGCCCGGTGGGGGCTGGTCGCGCAGTTCCCCGCGCCCCTGACGGGGCGCACCCGTGCGTTGTTCTCTGCGGGCCGGTGGGGCTTCCCGCGCAGTTCCCCGCGCCCCTGAAGCATGCGCTTCGCGCAGCTTCCCCTTTGGGAAGCGGGGCTTCGCCCCTGCTTCCCCAGGGGGGAGGTGGCGACGCAGTCGCCCCTCCAGGGGCGCGGGGAACTGCGCGAGCAACCACGACGAATGTCGAGGACGAAGAACCCGCCCGAAGGGGCTGTCACCCAGGGGCGCGGGGAACTGCGCGATCAGCCACGACGCGAGTCGAGGACGAAGAACAGTCCGGCGTCAGCCCCAGATGAGGGAGCCTGCCCACGCCCCCGCGATCAACAGGCACGCGAACAACTCCGCGAAGATACTCGAACCCCCCGCCCGCATCGCCGTCCGCGTGGACGCCACCGCATCCCCATGGCTACCGAGCCGCACCCGCTCACACAGGTAGATCCCGCCCACGAACCCCGGCAGCGCCCCGACGACGGGCAGCACGCAGAACCCGGTCACCGCCCCCACCCCCGCCCACACGGCGAGCCGCCGAGTCGCCCCGGCCTGCCGCAACCGCCGGGGCGGCAGCAGCCACCGCACGACCTGCGCGGCGAGCAGCACGACGCTCGCGCCGACGAGGACGCCCCAGGCGAGGCCGGTCGGTTCGCGCAGCGCCCAGACGGCGACGGCCGCCCAGACGAGCCACGACCCGGGCACACCCGGCACCAAGACCCCGCACAGGCCGAGCGCCATGACGGCCCCGACGAGCAGGAGTTCCCACGCTCCCATCTGCCCAGGGTCCCCCAAGCGGCCCGAAACCGCAGATCAGCGCAGCCCGAACGAGCCCCACCCCCTTCCGCGCGGCGGTCAGCGGGCCACCCAGCCCCGCTCGTAGGCGTGCCAGCCGAGCTGGAGCCGGGTGGAGACCCCGGCGAGTTCCATCAGGCGTTTGACCCGGCGCTGCACGGTCCGCAGGCCCAGGTCGAGCTGTTTGGCGACGCTCGCGTCGGTGAGCCCAGCCAGCAGCAGGGAGAGGACCTCCAGGTCCACACCGTCCGGCCCGCCGCCCCCCGCTTCCTCGACGCCCGTACCGCCTTCCCCGAGCCGCAACGGCAGCGCCTGCTGCCACACCGCCTCGAACAGCCCGGTCAGTGATTCGAGCAGCCCGCTCGCGTGGACGACGAGCGCCGCCGGTTCCGCCGCCCGCGCGGCCGTCAGCGGCACCAGCGCCAGCGTGCCGTCCGCGATGACGAGCTTGGTCGGCACCCGGTCCACGACCCGTACCTCCTCGTCCCGCCCGATGGCCGCCGCCAGCTCCGTCAGCCCCTCGGCGGCGGCGAGCACCTCCCGTTCGAGGACCACGCGGTAGCTGACGCCCCGGCCGACGGCCCGCTCCTCGGCGTCGTTGTCACAGGAGCGGACGGCGATCGGCGTGCCCGTCACGAGCGCGCACACCTCGCTCGTCGCGCCGAGCTGGATCTGGAGGAAGCGCTGGGCCACCGCGTCCGCGCCGGTCACCACCTCGACGAGATCGTGCACGGCGGGCTCGGCGGCGTGTGCCCGGTACTCCTCGGCGAGCAGCGCCGCCGTCAGCTCCGCCTGCTCCAGTTCGTGCCGCTGCTGGGTGAGCAGCGCGCCGAGCGCCACCCCGGGCGGCGCCGCCACCCAGCGCCCGGGCCGGGCCGAGGACTGCGCGGCGAGCCCGTGCCGCTCCAGCGCGCGCAGGGTCCGTACGGTGTCGTGCTCGGGGCGGGCGAGACGGCGCGCGAGGTCGGGGATCTCCGCGGCTCCCACGGAGACCAGCGCGCGGTACGCGCTCTCGTGCGTCTCGTCCAGACCTATCGCAGTCAGCATTGCGCGACGTCCCTCCCCGGTTGCGCGTTCCGTCCCACCCGTGGCGGGAAAGAGCCACGGCGCATTCCCGCCTCGTCCATCTTCCCTGCACCGCCCGTCTCTCTGCCAATGTGGCGCCACCGCGACACCAACGCCCGCCGGTAATACGGCCTTTGGCCCGTATTCACCTGCGTCTTCTTCCAGGGGAGAGCCATGCGCCCGATATCCCGAACGGCCTTGGTGGCGGCCACCGCCGCCGTCCTGGCCGCCACCGCGGCCCTGCCGTCAGGAGCAGCGCAACCAAGACCCGAGGACGCCGCCCGCCGCCCGATCGTCGGTGCCGGCGCCGCCTCCACCGCCCGCGCGGCCGCCGCCACCGTCACGCTCGTCACCGGTGACCGGGTCCGCGTCACGACCGGTGCCGACGGCCGCGCCGCCGCGAGCGTCCTGCCCCGCGAGGACGGCTCCGAGCCCGTCGTCACCACCCGCCAGGACGGCAAGGACCTGTACGTCTATCCCGAAGGGGCCCTGGAGAAGATCGGCAAGGGCCTCGTCGACGAGCAGTTGTTCAACGTCACCGGGCTCGTCCGGCAGGGCTACGACGACGCGCACACCGACAGCGTCCCCGTCATCGCCACCTACGCGAAGTCCGCCGCCCTCGCCCGCTCCGCGCCGCCCGCCCCGCGCGGGGCCGAGCGCGTGCGCACCCTCGACGTGATCGGCGCGGCGGCCTTCCACGCCGACAAGAAGAAGGCCGCCGGGTTCTGGGCCGACGTCACCGACCGCAAGACCCGCGCCGGCGCGCCCGTGAAGAAGCTGTGGCTGGACGCCAAGGCCACCTCGACGCTCGCCGACTCCACGAAGCAGGTCGGCGCCGACCTCGCCTGGGCCGCCGGATACACCGGCAAGGGCGCGAAGGTCGCCGTCCTCGACACCGGCATCGACGCCGACCACCCCGACCTCAAGGGCAAGGTCGCCGCCGCCAAGGACTTCACCGACTCCTCGTCCGGCACCGACGACCTCCAGGGCCACGGCACGCACGTCGCCTCCACGGTCGCCGGTACGGGCGCGGCGAGCGGCGGCAAGGAGAAGGGCGTCGCGCCCGGCGCGGGCCTGCTCATCGGCAAGGTGCTCGGCGACGGCGGCTCCGGCTCCACGTCCGGCATCATCGCGGGCATGCAGTGGGCGGTCGACTCCGGCGCCGACGTCATCTCCATGAGCCTCGGCTCCACCCAACTCTCCGACTGCTCCGACCCGATGGGCGCCGCCGCCCAGGAACTCGCCTCGTCCTCCAAGGCGTTGTTCGTCATCGCCGCGGGCAACACCGGCCCCGCCTTCAACACCGTCTCCGCGCCCGGCTGCGCGCCCGACGTGCTGACGGTCGGCGCCGTGGACGCCAAGGACGACACGGCGTCCTTCTCCAGCCGGGGCCCGGTGTGGGGCTCGCACACCCTCAAGCCCGAGATCGCCGCCCCCGGCGTCGCCATCAAGGCCGCCGCGGCGGGCGGCCGTGGCCTGTACTCGTACCAGAACATGTCCGGCACCTCCATGGCCACGCCCCATGTCGCGGGCGCCGCCGCCCTGCTCAAGCAGAAGCACCCCGACTGGACCGGCGCCCGCATCAAGCAGGCCCTCGTCTCCTCCGCCAAGTCGGACGTGAGCGGCGACGTGCGCGAGGTGGGCGGCGGCAGCATGCGCGTCGACCGCGCCCTCGCCCAGACCGTCCTCGGCTCCCCGGCGGTCCAGGCCGGCACCTACGACTGGCCGCAGACCAAGGCCGACCGCACCACCGTCGGCGTCCCCTACACCAACACCGGCGACAAGCCCGTCACCCTCTCCCTCGACGTGGCCGCCGTCACCGGCAACGACGGCTCCCCGGTCCGCGCCTCCGTCGCCTCCCTGGAGCGGCGCAAGGTCACCGTCCCCGCCGGGAAGACCGTCACCGTCCCGCTCACCGTCGACCCGGCCGCCTCCCTCAAGGCCGCCCAGTACGGCGACGTCACCGGCCGCGTCCTCGCCACGGGCCCCGGCGGCATCCGCGTCTCCACCCCGTTCTCCCTGTACGTCGGGGCCCGTACGGTGAAGCTGACCGTCCGCGTCCTCGACCGCGCCGGAGCCGCCGCCGACGGGGCGTCCTCGCTCGCCGTCATCGGCACCGACACCGCCTCCGGCACGATGGAGTCCCTCGACGGCGCCGCGAGCAAGACGTACGAACTGCGCGCCGGGAACTACGAGTTGTCCGCGTTCGTCACCACGCTCGACGCCGGGCAGGGCGCCACGCTCTACGACTCGGTCTCCTACCTCGGCCGCCCGCAGCTCGCGCTCACCAAGGACACCACCGTCGTCCTCGACGCGCGCCGCGCCCACCGGCTGCGCGCCGTCACCGCCGACCGGACCACCGAGACGCGCGGCGCCGCCCTCGCCTACGGCCGCTCCTTCGACGACTACTGGCTGCACTCCGGGTCGGTCTCCGGCGCCCGTTCCATCAAGGGCTACTACGCCGACGTACAAGGCCGCGTCACCGACGGCGACTTCGGCTTCAGCAGCGTGTGGCGCCTCGCCACGCCCCTGATCAGCGACTTCCGCACCGCGAACGGAACGGTCCTGCACCCGTACGCCGGTTCGGTCGGCTCGGTCAACCTCGACGGCACCGGCCGCGCGAAGGTCGTCGACGCGGGCACCGGCACCGCCGCCGACCTCGCCGCCGCCGACGTCAAGGGCAAGCTCGCCCTGGTCAAGCTCCCCGACGACAGCAGCGACCTGTCCCGCGCCGCGACGGCCGCCAAGTCCGCCGGCGCCCTCGCCGTCATCGGCTACCACGACAGCGCCGCCCGCTGGGTGCCCGCCACCGGCTTCACCAGCGGCACCCTGCCCATGCTGGCGCTGCCCGCGGCCGAGGCCGAGGCACTGCTCGCCGCGCCCACCGAGGTGACGTGGAAGGCGCACGCGAACAGCCCCGACGTCTACAACCTCGCCTACGACGAGAACGGGCCCGTCACCTCGGCCCGTACGTACACGGCGAAGGACCGGCGACTGGCCCGCGTCGACGCCTCCTACACCTCGGCCGGCGTCCGCGGCGACTTCTCGGAGCTGTCCAGCGTCACCCTCGCCTCCGGCGCCACCGCGTCGCCGCTCGGCTACACGCTGTTCGGCGTCCCCGGCAAGCGCACCGAGTACTACACGGGCGGCGCCACCACCTGGCAGCGCTTCCTGACCAGTTCGCTGCCGTGGGGCGAGGCGATGGTCGGCCTGCCCACCACGTACAAGGCCGGCGAGCACCGCACCGAGAAGTGGTACGACGGCGTCCTCGCCCCGATGGCGCCCACCGACGACAAGGGCGCCCCCGTCCTCGTCGGCGAGCGGCAGGGCAATCTGATCGGCGTCAGCTTCGCGGGCGCGTTCTGGCGCGACGGCAGCCACTACGGCATGCCGGGCTCGTTCGGCGACCTCGGCGGCCTCACGGTCCGCAAGAACGGCGAGGAGCTGGGCTCGACCGGCTTCCCCGCGGGCGTCGTCGAGGTCACGCCCGGCAAGGCCGCGTACGAGATCGAACTGAACACCATGAAGACCGGGCAGCCCGCACGGATGTTCCAGCGGTCGTCGGCGGTGAAGACCGTCTTCGGCTTCTCCTCCGAGGAGAAAAAGGACGTCTACTCGCAGAGCCTGCCGCTGATGTTCCCCAAGTACGAACTCCCCGAGGACGGCGACAAGACGCTCGCCGCCGCCGACGGGCAGCGGATCGGCGTGACTGCGACCGGCCAGCAGGGGTACACGCCAGGCCGGCTCACCGCGGCCGACGTCGCGTACTCCTACGACGGCGGGACCACGTGGAAGTCGGCCAAGACCGCCTACACGGGCGGCCGTTGGGTGGCGACCGTGGACCACGCGGGGGCGTCGGGCAAGCAGGTCACCCTGCGCACGAAGCTCACCGACGACCTCGGGAACACCGTCACGCAGACCGTGACCCGGGCGTACGACGTGCGCTGACCGCGCGGCCCTGAAAGACCGGTCCGCCGGGTGGTCCTCCTGTGGGGGGTAGGACCGCCCGGCGGACCTTTTTCACCGAACCGCCGTTTCCGCCGGGCCACATCGGTGGACAATAAGGACATGAGTCATCAGGGGGAGAGGCCCGCCGGTCGCCGCGCCCAGGAGGACGACTGGTGGCAGCAGTTGTACGACGACGCCACCGAGGACACCGGGCCCGCGCCCGCGCCGGACACCCTGGACGACCGGTTCGCCTCGGCGGGCGCGGTGATGTCCCCGGAGCCCGGCGGGCAGCCGCCCGGTGGAACGCCGGACGAGTGGACTCCCGCGCCGGACACGGGAGTTCCGGCCTCCGGGGCGCAGATCCCCGGCCCGCGTGCCGCCGGGGAGGCGGTGCCGCCGGCGCCGCCGCCGAACCCGCTGCAACACCTCCGCCCACCGGCCCCGGCGGAACCCTGGGGTTCGCCCCCGCCGCCCTCCGAAACCCCGGCCTCCCGGCAGTCGCCGGAACCCCAACAGCCCCCGGAGGCCGAACGCCGGTCGGAGCCGGAGCCCCCGCAGTCCTCCGCGCCGGAGCCCGATCGCGGGGCGGAGGCGGGACTCCCACGGCCCGCGCAGCCCCCGCAGCCCACCGCCCCGGAGCCCCAACAGCCCCCGCAACCACAGCAGTACCGTCCGGAGCCCCCGCGTACCCCCGCCCCCGTACGACCCGGTGACCCCGCGCGACCCCCCGAACCCGGGCGGGACGCCGGCCCCGTACGCCCGCCCGCGCAGACGGCACCGCCCGGACCCGTACCGCCCCCCGAACCCGTGCGCCCGCCGGAGCCGCCCGCGCCGCCCGTCGGGCCCACGACCTCGTACGTGCCGCCGCCGCCCGCGCGCCCGCCCGCCGTGCCACCGCTCGCGCCGCCCGCCGGGGCGAGGCGGCTGGAGCGGACCGCCGCGCACCCGCGCCCGGACCTCCCGGCGGACCGGGCGGAGGCCGAGGCGCCCCGCATCGCCCGTTCGGACGAACCGGCCACCGCGTACGTGGGCGACGGCCCGCCCACCTACGAGGCGGAACCCACCGCGCTGCCCGCCGCCGACCCGGAGGACCTCGCGGACCTCGTCGCCGACACCGTCCTCGACGGCGCCCGCTACGGCGGCAGCACCCTGCGCGCCGCCTCCCTGCGCGGCGACTCCGCCCGCTACCGGGGCGAACCGCGCCGCGACAGCCTGCTCACCGCCCGCTTCGGCAGCGGCACCGGCGCCCTGCTCCTCGTCGCCATGGCGACCGGCGCCCGCGCCACCCCCGGCGCCCACCGCGCCGCCGCCGAGGCGTGCGCCCACATCGGCCGCGCCGTCGGACTCAGCCACGCCCGGCTCGCCGAGGACATCCGCGCCGGGCGCCGAGGCGACCTCAAGTCGGGCCTGCACCGGCTCACCGACCGCAGCCTCGGCAAGCTCCGCGCGGGCGCCGGCGAACGCGGCCTCGACCCAGAGGAGTACACGGCGACCCTGCGCTGCCTGCTGGTCCCCGCCGACCCCGAGTGCCGCACCCGGGTCTTCTTCGGTGTCGGCGGCGGCGGACTGTTCCGGCTGCGCGGCGGCGCCTGGCACGACATCGAGCCCAGCGCCGGCGAGCAGAGCGGCGCGCCCGTCGTCGGCTACGGCTCCCCGCCCGCCGAGACCCCCGAGGGCGACCGGCTCACCATGGACCTCCAGATCACGACGCCGCCGAGCCCCTACGAACCCGCGCCGCGCCCGGCCCGCGACCCGTTCCGCTTCCGCGCCTCCCTCGCCCGTCCGGGCGACACGCTGCTGCTGTGCTCGGCGGGCCTCGCCGAACCCCTGCGCGGCGAGCCCGCGCTCGGCGCGCACCTCGCCGAGCGGTGGAGCGGCGAGCCGCCGGGCCTCGCCGCGTTCCTCGGGGACGCCCAGGTCCGCGTCAAGGGCTATGCCGACGACCGCACGCTGGCGGCGCTCTGGGAGGGCTGACCCGGCGTCGGACGATGCGGAGCGGGACGTTCCCGGAGGCGGGAGCGCGAGGTGTATGAATGGATGGGAGGAGCAGACAGCAGCACCGACCGCCGAAGGGACGCGCGTCCATGGCCAAGCAGAACGTCGCCGAGCAGTTCGTCGACATCCTCGTCCGCGCAGGTGTGAAGCGCATGTACGGCGTCGTCGGCGACAGCCTCAACCCGGTCGTCGACGCCATCCGCCGCAACAGCGCCATCGACTGGGTCCACGTACGGCACGAGGAGACCGCCGCGTTCGCCGCGGGCGCCGAGGCGCAGATCACCGGGAAGATGACCTCGTGCGCCGGGTCCTGCGGGCCCGGCAACCTGCACCTGATCAACGGCCTGTACGACGCGCACCGCTCGATGGCGCCCGTCCTCGCGCTCGCCTCGCACATCCCCTCCAGCGAGATCGGCCTCGGCTACTTCCAGGAGACGCACCCCGACCGGCTGTTCACCGAGTGCTCGCACTACAGCGAGATGATCTCCAGCGCGCAGCAGATGCCGCGCGTGCTCCAGACGGCGATCCAGCACGCGGTCGGGCAGTCCGGCGTGAGTGTCGTGACGCTGCCCGGCGACATCGCCGACCAGGCCGCCCCGGATAAGTCCGTGGAGACCGCCATCGTCACCTCGCGGCCCACGATCCGCCCCGGCGACACGGAGATCGACCGGCTCGTCGAGATGATCGACGAGGCCGACAAGGTCACCCTGTTCTGCGGCAGCGGCACCGCGGGCGCGCACGCCGAGGTCATGGAGTTCGCCGGGAAGATCAAGTCGCCGGTCGGGCACGCGCTGCGCGGCAAGGAGTGGATCCAGTACGACAACCCGTACGACGTCGGCATGAGCGGACTGCTCGGCTACGGCGCCGCCTACGAGGCCACGCACGAGTGCGACCTGCTGATCCTGCTCGGCACGGACTTCCCGTACAACGCGTTCCTGCCGCAGAAGGACGTCAAGATCGTCCAGGTGGACATGCGGCCCGAGCACCTCGGGCGGCGCTCCAAGCTGGACCTCGCGGTGTGGGGTGACGTGCGCGAGACGCTGCGCTGTCTGACGCCGCGCGTGCGGCCCAAGGACGACCGACGCTTCCTCGACAAGATGCTGAAGAAGCACGCCGACAACCTCGAAGGCGTCGTCAAGGCGTACACCCGCAAGGTCGACAAGCACGTCCCGATCCACCCCGAGTACGTGGCTTCCGTCCTCGACGAACTCGCCTCCGAGGACGCGGTGTTCACCGTCGACACCGGCATGTGCAATGTGTGGGCGGCCCGCTACATCTCGCCCAACGGCCGCCGCCGCGTGATCGGTTCGTTCTCGCACGGCTCGATGGCCAACGCGCTGCCGATGGCGATCGGCGCCCAGTTCGTGGACCGCGAGCGCCAGGTCATCTCCATGTCCGGCGACGGGGGCTTCTCGATGCTGATGGGTGACTTCCTCACCCTCGTCCAGTACGACCTGCCGGTGAAGGTCGTCCTGTTCAACAACTCCTCCCTCGGCATGGTCGAGTTGGAGATGCTGGTCGCGGGCCTGCCCTCGTACGGCACGACGAACAAGAACCCCGACTTCGCGGCCGTCGCCCGCGCCGCCGGCGCCTACGGGGTGCGGGTGGAGAAGCCCAAGCAGCTCGCGGGCGCCCTCAAGGACGCCTTCAAGCACGAGGGCCCGGCGCTCGTCGACATCGTCACCGACCCCAACGCGCTGTCGATCCCGCCGAAGGTCAGCGCCGAGATGGTCACCGGGTTCGCGCTGTCCGCCTCCAAGATCGTGCTGGACGGCGGGGTGGGCCGCATGGTGCAGATGGCCCGCTCCAACCTGCGCAACATGCCCCGCCCCTGACGGACCGTCCGCGCGGAATCATCGGCGCCCGACCCGCCCCCGCACCCGGCCCTCGCAGGCCGGGTGCGGGGGCGGCGCCGTGCCGTCCCGGCGCGCCGGGGCCCGGTCGTCAGTTGTAGACGGGCTGCTCGACGCCGACGCGCTGCCCGTCGAGCTGGAACGACTCGAAGGTGGGCTCGGCCAGGCCGCTGTACGCCTCCGGGTGCAGATGCACGGCGGCCGGCTGGAGGTCGACGGCCCGGAAGGAGGCGCCCTCCATGCTCTCCAGGAGCCCCATGGTCTCGCGGGCGCAGCCGTAGGAGAGGCTGAAGCCGCTGCCGCCGTGGCCGAAGTTGTGCACGATGTTGAACCCGTACTCCCGCTCCACGCAGACGTTCTCGACGCGGTAGGGGCGCAGGCCGGTGATGACCTCGACGTCCGTGTCCTCCAGCGAGATGTCCTTGAGGAGTTCGGGCGCGAAGCGCTTGTTGCGGGCGAACATGTCCTTGATCGGCGGGTAGTCCTTGGTGAGGTGGGTGTCGTACTCGCTCGGCTCGACCAGGCCGCCGAGGATGAGGTGGGTCTTGCGGGGGACGATGAAGACCATGTCCTGCTGGTGGGCGGTCTTGGAGATGGCGTACGCGGTCTTCGGCGGCTCGGGGAAGCGGTCGACGGGGACCCGGACCAGGGCGCCGCGCAGCGGAACCATACAAGCCCCGGCGAGTTCGGCGGCTCCCATGCCGGTGGCGTTGACGATGGCGTCGACCTTGTACTCCGCGCGGAGCTTCGCGCTCTGCGGCACCAGGCGGTCGGTGATGCGCTTGCCGTACGTGATCGTGACGTTGGGCTGCTTCTTGAGCTGGTCGCGCAGCCAGCGGGTGTAGATGGGCGTGTCGATCGCGGGGACGGTGAGCTGGTAGCCGTCCTTGACCTTGAAGGAGGCGGGGACCTTCTTCAGATCCGCCTCGGTCATGCGCCTGAAGCCCTGGATGTGGCCCTCGTCGGCCAGCTTCTTGAGCTCCTGCATCTTCGTGCGTTCGAGCCAGTCGTCCTCGATCTTGATGCCGAAGTAGAAGTTCGACTGCGCCATGAGGACCCCGGCCTTCGGGTGCTCCTTGGCGATCTTGGCGAACTCCTTGTAGGACTCCACCGACCAGCGCTTGGACCGCATGATGGAGAGCTGGTTGCCGTGCTGGCCGCAGACCGCCGGCGGGAACTCCCACAGGGCGCCCGCGATCACGGACACCGTCTGGTCGGCGGGGCGCTCGGCGACGACCTGGACCTGATAGCGGGGGTTCTTGCCGTCCTTGGCCCGGGACAGCTCCAGCGCGGTCGTCAGACCGCTGACCCCGGCGCCGATGACCAGGACCTTCTCCACACGGCGGGTGTGCTGCTGCTGAGCCACAACTTCACTTCCTTGTTCACGTGACGGGTCCCGCCGGCCAGGACCCGCCGGCGGAGCGACGGCGCGCCCGTCGCCGTGCGTTTCCCCGAAAAGCCACGGGCGTGCCGTCTGCGGCCATCATTCGCCTCCGGAGCGGGGTCCCTGACTTTCCCGCGCGACAAAGGAGGAATGTCCTGGTGCGCGCCCCCGGCGCACGGGGAGCAAAGAAACCATTCCTCTCGGACGTCACCCCGATTTACCTTTTGAGTGACCGTCTGACCTGGGGGAACGGGGCGTGTGTCGAAGCCGCGACAAACGCGTTCTCTCCGGGGCGAGGAAATGCGGAAAGGAATTGCACAAACGTTGCTGCGCGCACACGCGAGTAGATATACCTACGCGGACTCGGGAAATCCCGGCGCCGCGCCGCCGCGCCTTGCCGTGCCGCGCCGACGCGTCCGCATCCCTACGACGGCCGGATGTGGCCGCCCTCGCCCGGCCCACGGTGGACGAACCCACAAGAGTGCCGCCCGGCCGATGGGGCATGCATTGCGTGTACGCGTTCGAGAATCAGGCCGGACGGCACGGCCCGGGGTGTCAAGACCCCGGGGCCGGTGCGTGGGCGGGGGTCATGAAAGGGACGACGCGAGAGACGGACGACATCGGGACGCGGCCGCCGCGCGGGCCGCGCCCCCAGCTCAGATGCACGGTGAAGAAGCGCGACCTGAAAGCGGTCGCCCGGACCCGGCGGGCGGTGCGGGACCTGCTGCGGCACTGGGAAGGACCCGCCGACACCACGGAGATCGCCGAACTGCTCACCAGCGAACTCGTCACGAACGCGCTGGTGCACACCGACCGCGAGGCCGAACTCACCGCGACCGTCGGCCCGCACGGGCTGCGCGTCGAGGTCAGGGACCACGCGGCGCACCGGCCCCGGCCGCGCGTACCGCACGCCGACGACGGTACGCACGGCAGGGGGCTGATGCTGGTGCAGACACTGGCCGACGCGTGGGGCGTGCGCCCGCTCGCCGAGGGCGGCGGGGGCAAGGTGGTGTGGTTCGAACTCGACGGCGGCGCCGCGCGGCCCTGAGACCGCGCGGCGCCGCCGCACACACCCACCTATGACGGACCGTCAGCCGAACTGCTGCTCCAGGTCCTTGAGCTTCTGCTCCAGGGTGTCGAGCCGGGGCAGCGCCTGGGTGTCGTCCTCCGCCGTCAGATCGACGGCGACCGAGGGCGCGGCGCCCTCACCGTTCTTGACGGCCTGGAGCGAGGGACGGGCGCGCACCGGCAGTTGTTGTTCCTGCGAGGGCGTCTCCGGCGGCGATATGGCAGGCTCCGCGCCGCCCTGGCCCGCGCCGGTGCCCGCCGCCACGGCCGGCACCTCCACCTGCGTGCCGCCGCGCCCGGCGAAGGGGCGGTGGCCCCGGCTGAGCGCCCGCAGCTGCGCCCGCTCCAGCTTCTGGTGCTCGCGCTGGCGCACCCGGTCCTGGGCCTTCTGCCGCTTGTCCTCGCGCACCTCGTCGACGGCCTCGTCCAGCGTCCGCACGTTCTCCAGGAGCATCAGCGACCAGGCGCTGTACGTCTCCCGGGGCGCGCGCAGCCACCGTACGATGCGGATCTGCGGCAACGGCCGCGGCACCAGGCCCTGTTCGCGCAGTGCCGCGCGGCGCGTCTGCTTCAGGGCGCGGTCGAACAGGACGGCCGCCGAGAGAGACATCCCCGCGAAGAAGTGCGGGGCGCCCGCGTGGCCGAGCCCGCGCGGCGCGTGCACCCAGTTGAACCAGGCGGCGGCGCCCGCGAACGTCCATACGAGTATGCGCGAGCCGAGGGCCGCGTCGCCGTGGCTGGCCTCGCGCACCGCCAGCACCGAGCAGAACATCGCGGCGCCGTCGAGCCCGAAGGGGACCAGGTACTCCCAGCCCCCGGACAGGCTCAGGTTCTGCCGGCCGAAGCCGACCAGGCCGTGGAAGGACAGCGCGGCGGCGACGGCGGCACAGCAGAACAGCAGCACGTACGAGGCGGAGCCGTACACGGCCTCCTTGCGGCGCCGGCGCTCCTCGCTGCGCTCCCACGAGTCGTCGGCCGAGCCGCCCTTCCCCCCGGCGCGCCTGCCGCGCGCGAGCACCGCCACCGCCGCCAGCATGCCCAGGAGCAGTACGGCGCCCGGAAGCAGCCAGTCAAGCGATATATCGGTCAGTCTCATCTGGGGTCCCTTGCATCGCGGTAGGGCGTTTCGGGCGCCATAGTGGCCCAGCCGCCCCGGCCCGCACGGGGGTTTCGGGACAAGAGAACGCCATTGGAGTGCAAGGGGGCGCGCAAAGCGGCCGTACGCTCGAACTCCCGCAGCGGAAAGGGAAGTTGCGTTCTATTTACGTCACCCGTACGGGTGGTTCGGGCGTCGGCCTCTTGTGTTCAGGCAGCGGTGGCGGCCGTCAGCTTGCGCACGCGGTCCGCGTCACAGGTGCGCGGGCAGGTCACGCAGGTGTCCTCGGGGCGCAGCGTGTAGAATAGGCAGCAGCTCGCGCGGTCGCGGGTGGGCAGCGGCTCGCCCTCCGGCCCGGTCAGCTCCCGGAAGGCGGCCCGGCCCACGTACGGCTCGGTCGTGCCCGGCAGCAACTCCTCGAGGTCGGTCATCGCGCGCCGCTCCTCGCCGAGCAGATGACCCACGTACCAGAGGCTCTCGACGATCTCGTCCGTCGCCATGCCCCACAGGGCGCGCGGGCCGCGCCGCATCCGGGGGCGGAAGCCCGCGAGCACCGGCTCCAGGTGCTCGGCGACGGCCGCGCGGACCTCGGCGCGCAGCGCCTCCTCGCCGTCCACGACGCGGGCGCCGGGCAGTGCGGCGGCCGGGTCGCCGGGCAGGCACGCGAAGTCGGTGACGCGTACCGCCATCCGGCCGAGCGCCCGGTGGAAGGAGACGTGCGCGGTGGGCAGCCGGGGCACGCGCCGCTCCAGGAACCAGGGGATCGTGACGAGCAGGCAGGCGGGCCACGCGTAGCGGTGCAGGCCGAAGCTGGCGATCACGTCCGGGCGCGCCCGCGTCCCGTAGTCCCTGAGCACCTGCGCCTCGTCCCAGGCGAGGAACGCGTCGAGCGCGCCGCCGCCCTCGGCGAGCTCCCCGGCCCCGACCCAGCCCGCCCCGCCCGGGAGCGGGGCGCCGGGCCCGGCGAGGTCGACGCGCAGGCTCGGGAACACCTCGGTGAGACGGGCGTACGCGGCCGACACCGCGGGGTGTGTCGCGGCGGGCGCCGCCGGGGTGAGAAGGCTCATGCAAGGACCACCGCATCCCGATCGTTTGCAGGTAAGCCTTACCTTATCCGAAACGGGAGGGGTTTGAACTGGGAGCCCGGCCGCCTATCGTTCTTCGTTGAGCTTCGGACAAACGGCGAGGAACGGCGGCGAACGGGATGACCGGGGTGGAGCAGACGAGGTGGCGCGCGGCGCCGGGCCACGGCGTGCCCGAGCAGCGCGGCGCGGCCGCGTCGGCCGAGCGCAGCCGGGGCGAGCACACCCACGGCGAGCCGCCCGCGCCGCGGGCCCCGCTCGTCCGGACGTCCGTGCGCGGGCAGGTCCTCGACGCGCTCCGGGCCGCGCTCGTCGCCGGAGAGCTGGTGCCCGGCGAGGTCTACTCGGCGCCGGCCCTCGGGGAGCGGTTCGGCGTCTCCGCCACGCCCGTGCGGGAAGCCATGCAGCGGCTCGCGGCGGAGGGGGCCGTCGAGGTCGTCCCCAACCGGGGGTTCCGGGTCGCCGAGCGGGGGGCGCGGGAGCTGGCGGAGCTGGCGGAGGTGCGGGCGCTCATCGAGGCGCCGACCGTGTTGCGGCTCGCCGGGGCGGGGGTCGTGCCGGCGGGGCGGTGGGGGGCGTTGCGGGCGGGGGCCGAGGAGACCGTACGGGCTGCCGTCGCCGGGGATCTCGCGGGGTACGCGGTGGCGGACCGGGCGTTTCATCGGGCGCTGCTCTCCCTTGCGGGGAATGAGCAGTTGGTGCGGGTTGCGGATGATCTTTGGGGGCGGGTGGGGGTGGTGCCGGGGGATCTTCGGGTGGATGCGGCGGAGCATGTCGCGCTGGTCGACGCGTTGGAGCGGGGTGACCTGCTTTCCGTCCAGTCCACGGTCCAGGCCCACTACACCCTCTGACCGGGGGTTCATTCTCTGACGGCACGCCAGCGCGGGGTGAGTGCACGTTGTGCCTCGGGTGCAGCCCCGGTGGGGCTTCTCGCGCAGTTCCCCGCGCCCCTTACGGGGCTGGCCTCAGCGCCAACTCCTCAGCCGCCAGCGCCCCTGACGGGGCTGGCCTCGGCGTCAACTCCCAGCCTCTCCGGCGATTGAGGAGCGGGGGCTGGGGCAGCGCCCCAGAGTGCCGGGTCAGGTCAGGGAGGGGGCCAGCCAGGTGGGGACTCCGTCCAGGAGGCGGAAGAGACGAGCCGCTTCCGCCCGCAGCCGCGCCTTCGTATCCGCCTCCCCCTCCGCCTCCGCCAAGGAGATCAGCGCAGGCGCGGTCCCCACCAGGAACCCCAGTTCCTCCCGCAGCCGCAACGACTCCGCGAACCCGTGCCGCGCCTCCGCCACCTCCCCCTCCCGCAGCGCGAGCCCGGCCAGCTGTCGCCAGGTGAAGGAGAGCAGCAGCGTGTCCCCGTGCGCGGTGGCCCCCGCATGCGCCCGCCGGTAGGCGGACCGCGCCGCCTGCGGAGAGTCCGCGAGGTTCTCCGCCATCAGCCCCCGCCGGAAGTCGAGGACCGCCCGCCGCGCCGCCCCGGGCGCGATCAGCGCCGCCGCGCGGCCGAACGCCGAACGGGCCTCGTCCACCCGGTCCCGTACCTTCAACAACGTAGCCGCATAAGCGAGTTGACCCCGCTCGCACGCGGCGGCGCCGCGCTCCTCGTCGGTGCCGGCCAGCGCCTCCGCCGCCCGCAGCGCGTCCTCCGCCTCGGGCCAGCCCCGCTCGGTGTACAGGCACCGCTCGACGAGCAGCGCCGCCCGCTGGAGCGCCGCGGCCGGGTCCGTCGCCGCGTGCGGTTCGAGCAGTGCCGCCGCGTCGGCCCAGCAGCCGCGCGAGCGCAGCCGCCATACCGCGGTCTGGAGTGGATCGTGCCCTGCGTTCGTTCCCGTACCAGACATGGCGGTATGCGCCACGTTGCCCTCCCCGAGCACGCCGTCGAGCCGAGTTGATGGAGGGCATCTCAGCACGGATCACCGGGCCCGGCCAAGAGGGTGGGTGAAAGATTTCACAAAGGGATGGGGTTCCGGTCGGCACCCGTAACCGCTAAAGGACTGACGTCGCGTCAGCTCATGCGCAGGGCCAGGAAGAAGTCCAACTTGTCCTCCAGGCGCGACAGATCACGGTTCGTGAGCTGTTCGATCCGGCCGACGCGGTAGCGCAGCGTGTTCACATGCAGGTGGAGCCGGGAGGCGCAGCGCGTCCAGGAGCCGTCGCAGTCGAGGAACGCCTCGAGCGTCGGGATCAGCTCGGCCCGGTGCTTGCGGTCGTAGTCGCGCAGCGGGTCGAGCAGCCGGGCCGTGAACGCGCGCCGCACGTCGTCCGGCACGAACGGCAGCAGCAGCACGTGCGATGCCAGCTCCTGGTGCCCGGCCGCGCAGACCAGGCCGGTGCGGGCGGCGGCGACGCGCCGGGCGTGCCGGGCCTCCTCAAGGGCACCGCGCAGCCCCTCCGCCGAGTGCACGGCCGCGCTCACCCCGATGGTCAGCCGCCCGTCGTCCGCGAGCCCCGCCGACAGCGGCTCCCGTACGGTCTCCAGGAGGCTGTCCGCGATCAGGCCCTGCTCGGGGCCGTCGTGGTCGGCGGGCACGGCGGGCAGCGGTACGAGGGCGATGGCCTCGTCACCCGTATGGGCGACGGCGATCCGGTCGGAGGGCTCGGTGCCCGTGGAGAGCGGGTCGAGCAGGATCTCCTCCAGGAGCGACTGCGCGACCGGGCCGCCTTCGATCGCGCCGCCCTCCCATTCGACGCGGGCGACGACGACCTGCCAGTGCGGGGCCGCGCCGAGCCCCGGCAGCAGCACCGGCGCCGCCACCCGCAGCCGCGCGGCGATCTCGGCGGGCGCGGCGCCCGTCTGGACCAGCTCCAGGACCTCCTGGGCGAGCCGGCGCCGCACGGTGCGGGCCGCGTCGCGCCGGTCGCGCTCCACGGAGATCAGCTGTGTGACGCCCTGGAGCAGGTCGAGCCGCTCCTCGGGCCAGTCGCCCGCGTCGGCCTCCACGGCGAGCAGCCAGTCCGCGAGCACCGTCTCGCGCACGTCCCGGTGGGCCGGGGCCGGCCCCCTGGCGCCGGTACGGATCGGGAACAGCGAGTACGCCGTGCCGTCGACGGAGACCCGGTGCGGGGCGCGCCGCCCGGCGCGGGTGGCCGCCAGGTGCTCACCGGCGAGGCGGGCGCGGACGGCGGGCGGCAGCTCGGGCCCGCCGACCGTGGACCCGGCGACCGTGCGCCCGGCGGGGGACAGGACCCAGGCCCGCAGGTCCAGGTCGCTGCCGAGCAGGTCGAGGACGACGTCGGGGCCGCCGCCGGTCGGGCCGGACGTCATCAGGCGCCGGTGGCGGTCCACGACGGCCGCGAGGTCGCCCGCGCGCTCACCGGAGACCTGCCGTACGACGTGTTCGGTGATCGTGGCGAAGGCCACCGACTCGTTCACCGCGAACAGGGGCAGGCGGTGGCGGGCGCAGGCCACCACCAGGTCCTCGGGCACCGCGCCCAGCTCCGCCTCGCCCGCCGCGAGGGCCGCGACCCCGGCCGACTGGAGGATGCGGACGAACGGCTCGGAGTCCGCCGCGTCCCGCCGCCAGGCCAGGCCCGTCAGGACCAGCTCGCCGCCCGACAGGTACCGGCTGGGGTCGCGCAGGTCCGTGGTCATCACGCCACGGACCGTGCGGTCCAGCTCGTCCTCGCCGCCGAGGAGCCTGAGGCCCAGCGCGTCCGTGTCCAGCAATGCGCGCAGCCGCATGTCGTCCTCGCCGCCGATCTGTCTCGAACTGTTGCTTGGGTGTCTTCGGGGAAACGGAGAGCCTGGTGATGCCCTCCGTTCATACGAATCTACAAGACACCATTCGTGGGCAGCCAACTCCTTCATGGTTTCCGTGACTGATGCAGGCGGAGCACAGGGCGGTGTACTGAGCCCACTCCGCGTGAACAGCACATGAACGAGCCTCCGTGATCCGCACATCCCGTGGCTCGATCGCATCGAACGATCCACGAACGACGAATGAAGAGAGCCGCTCATGGACTTCCTTCGCCCCGCAAGCTGGGAGGAGGCGCTCGCCGCCAAGGCCGAGCACCCCACGGCTGTGCCGATTGCGGGTGGTACCGATGTCATGGTCGAGATCAACTTCGACCACCGGCGGCCCGAGTACCTCCTGGACCTCAACCGCATCAGCGAGCTGAGCGAGTGGGAGGTGGGCGAGGGAGCACAGGGCACGGTCCGGCTCGGCGCCTCCGTCCCGTACACCAAGATCATGGAACATCTGCGGGCCGAGCTGCCGGGGCTGGCGCTCGCCTCGCACACCGTCGCCTCGCCGCAGATCCGCAACCGCGGCGGCGTCGGCGGCAACCTCGGCACCGCCTCCCCGGCCGGCGACGCGCACCCCGCGCTGCTCGCCTCCGGCTGCGAGGTCGAGGCCGAGTCCGTACGCGGCTCGCGCCGCATCCCGATCGACGAGTTCTACACCGGCGTCAAGCGCAACGCGCTCGCCCCGGACGAGCTGATCCGCGCCGTGCATCTGCCGAAGGCGGACGGCCCGCAGCAGTACTCCAAGGTCGGCACCCGTAACGCCATGGTCATCGCCGTGTGCGCGTTCGGCCTCGCCGTCCACCCCGAGACGCGGACCGTGCGCACCGGCATCGGCTCCGCCGCGCCGACCCCGATCCGCGCCAAGGACGCCGAGCTGTTCCTGAACGCGGCGCTCGAAGAGGGCGGCTTCTGGGACAACGGCAAGATCATCACCCCGTCGGTCGCCAAGCAGTTCGCCGACCTGTGCGCCGGCGCCTGCAACCCCATCGACGACGTACGCGGCACCGCCTCGTACCGCCGTCACGCGGTCGGCGTCATGGCCCGCCGCACGCTCACCTGGGCCTGGGAGTCCTACCGCACCGACGGTCGCACGCAGAAGGGGAGTGCCGCGTAATGCGCGTCAATTTCACGGTCAACGGCCGCAAGCAGGAAGCCGACGACGTGTGGGAGGGCGAGTCCCTGCTGTACGTGCTGCGTGAGCGGCTCGGCCTGCCCGGCTCCAAGAACGCCTGCGAGCAGGGCGAGTGCGGCTCGTGCACGGTCCGCCTCGACGGCGTGCCGGTCTGCTCGTGTCTGGTCGCCGCCGGTCAGGCCGAGGGCCGCGAGGTCGTCACCGTAGAGGGCCTCGCCGACCACGCCGCCCAGCGCGCCTGCGGCACCGGCGCCTGCGGCTCGGGCACCTCGCTCCAAGAGGCGCAGGGCTGGACCGCGAAGGGCACCGACTCGCAGACCGGCGAGGGCGGCGAACTCTCCCCGATCCAGCAGGCGTTCATCGACGCGGGCGCCGTCCAGTGCGGCTTCTGCACGCCCGGCCTGCTCGTCGCCGCCGACGAGATGCTGGAGCGCAACCCGACCCCGTCCGACGCGGACATCCGCGAGGCGCTGTCCGGGAACCTCTGCCGCTGCACCGGCTACGAGAAGATCATGGACGCGGTCCGGCTCGCCGCCGCGCGGCAGTCGCAGCCCGAGGGAGTCTGAACAGCATGGGTACGACAGGAATCCCCGGCAAGGTCACCCAGGGGGCGCAGACCAAGGGCGGCATCGGCGAGTCCACGCTCCGCCCGGACGGCACCCTCAAGGTCACCGGCGAGTTCGCGTACTCGTCGGACATGTGGCACGAGGACATGCTGTGGGGCCAGGTCCTGCGCTCCACCGTCGCGCACGCGGAGATCGTCTCGATCGACACCTCCGAGGCCCTCGCCATGGACGGCGTGTACGCCGTCATGACGCACGAGGACCTGCCGGCGAAGAAGAACTACGGCATGGAGTACCAGGACACCCCGGTGCTCGCCTACGGCAAGGTCCGCCACCACGGCGAGCCCGTCGTCCTGATCGCCGCCGACCACCCGGAGACCGCGCGCCGCGCCGCCGCCAAGGTCGTCGTCGAGTACCGCGAACTGCCCGTCATCACCGACGAGGCGTCCGCGACCGCGCCCGACGCGATCCTCGTCCACGAGAACCGCGGCGACCACCACGCGGGCCACGCCCCGCACCCCAACATCGTGCACCGCCAGCCGATCATCCGCGGCGACGCGGCGAAGGCCGCCGAGCGCGCCGACGTCATCGTCACCGGCGAGTACACGTTCGGCATGCAGGACCAGGCGTTCCTCGGTCCCGAGTCCGGCCTCGCCGTGCCCGCCGAGGACGGCGGCATCGACCTGTACGTCGCCACCCAGTGGCTGCACTCCGACCTCAAGCAGATCGCGCCCTGCCTCGGCCTGCCCGAGGAGAAGGTGCGGATGACGATGGCCGGAGTCGGCGGCGCGTTCGGCGGCCGCGAGGACATCTCCATGCAGATCCTCGCCTCGCTGCTCGCCCTGCGCACCGGCAAGCCCGTCAAGATGGTCTACAACCGGTACGAGTCCTTCTTCGGCCACGTCCACCGGCACCCGGCGAAGCTCTACTACGAGCACGGCGCCACCAAGGACGGCAAGATCACGCACATGAAGTGCAAGATCGTCCTCGACGGCGGCGCGTACATGTCGTCGACGCCGTCGGTGGTCGGCAACGCCTCCTCGCTGTCCGTCGGCCCCTACGTCATCGACGACGTCGAGATCGAGGCCATCGGCCTGTACACCAACAACCCGCCGTGCGGCGCCATGCGCGGCTTCGGCGCGGTCCAGGCGTGCTTCGCGTACGAGGCGCAGATGGACAAGCTCGCCGCGAAACTCGGCATGGACCCGGTGGAGTTCCGGCAGAAGAACGCCATGGAGCAGGGCACGATCATGCCGACCGGGCAGCCGGTCGACTCGCCCGCCCCGGTCGCCGAACTGCTGCGCCGCGTCAAGGCCCGCCCGATGCCGCCCGAGCGCCAGTGGGAGTCCAGCGAGGGCGCCGACGTGCGCGCGCTGCCCGGCGGCCTGTCCAACACCACGCACGGTGAAGGCGTCGTACGCGGTGTCGGCTACGCGGTCGGCATCAAGAACGTCGGCTTCTCCGAGGGCTTCGACGACTACTCCACCGCGAAGATCCGCCTGGAGGTCATCAACGGCGAGGCCGTGGCCACCGTGCACACCGCCGCCGCCGAGGTCGGCCAGGGCGGTGTCACGATCCACGCGCAGATCGCCCGTACCGAACTCGGCGTCCAGCAGGTCACGATCCACCCGGCGGACACCCAGGTCGGCTCGGCCGGCTCCACCTCCGCCGGCCGCCAGACGTACATGACCGGCGGCGCCATCAAGAACTCCTGCTCCCTCGTGCGCGAGAAGGTGCTGGAGATCGGCCGGCGCAAGTTCGGCTCGTACCACCCGGCGTGGGCGAGCGCCGAACTCCTCCTGGAGGGCGGCAAGGTCGTCACCGACGGCGGCGAGGCCCTCGCGTCCCTCGTGGACGTCCTGGAGGACGAGGCCGTCGAGATCGAGGAGGTGTGGCGGCACCGCCCCACCGAACCCTTCGACCTGCGCACCGGACAGGGCAACGGCCATGTGCAGTACGCCTTCGCGGCGCACCGCGCGGTCGTCGAGGTCGACACCGAACTCGGCCTCGTCAAGGTCATCGAGCTGGCCTGCGCGCAGGACGTCGGCAAGGCGATCAACCCGCTCTCCGTCGTCGGCCAGATCCAGGGCGGCACGACCCAGGGCCTCGGCGTCGCGGTGATGGAGGAGATCATCGTCGACCCGAAGACCGCGAAGGTGCGCAACCCGTCCTTCACGGACTATCTGATCCCGACGCTCCTCGACACCCCGACCATCCCGGTCGACTACCTCGAACTGGCCGACCCGAACGCGCCGTACGGCGTGCGCGGCATCGGCGAGGCCCCGACCCTGTCGTCCACCCCGGCCGTCCTCGCGGCGATCCGGGCGGCGACGGGCCTGGAGCTCAACCGGACCCCGGTCCGCCCGGAACACCTGACCGGTACCGCCTCGGCCTGACCGGCCGCGGAACCCGGCCGGCGCCCCCACCGGGCGCCGGCCCCGGGAGCGGACCGCGCGGCGCACCACCGCCCCGCCCCGCTCCCGCCGAGGGCGGCTCTCCTCTCCCCGGGAGAGCGCCCTCACCTCTCGAACTCCGGACGCGCGCCACGCGGCGCCCGCTCCAGGAATCCGCGCCTCGGGCCGTCCCCCGGGTCGTGCGTCATCCCAAATCCCGCGCGCCGCCGGCGACTCAGCGGGTGCCCCTGTGAACCTTGGGAAACGAGGCACCATGACCCAGCAGTCAGTGGAGCCGAAGACCACCGCGGACGACGCGGGCTCCGGCTCGCGCGTTCCCGCCGGGCGGTCTTGGCTCGACCGGTACTTCCACATATCCGACCGAGGATCCACCGTCGCGCGCGAAGTGCGCGGTGGCGTCACCACCTTCATGGCGATGGCGTACATCCTCCTGCTCAACCCGCTGATCCTGTCCGGCAAGGACGCCGCAGGTGACACGCTCGGCCAGAAGGCCGTCATCACCGCGACCGCGTTCGCCGCCGCCCTCACCACCCTGCTGATGGGCTTCGTCGGCAAGGTGCCCCTGGCGCTCGCCGCCGGCCTGTCCGTCTCCGGTGTCATCTCCTCGCAGGTCGCACCCGCGATGACCTGGCCGCAGGCGATGGGCATGTGCGTGATCTACGGCGTGGTCATCATGCTGCTGGTCGTCACCGGCCTGCGCGAGATGATCATGAACGCGATCCCGCTCGCGCTCAAGCACGGCATCACCATGGGCATCGGCCTGTTCATCGCCCTGATCGGCCTGTACAAGTCCGGCTTCGTGCACGTCGGCAAGGCCACCCCGCTCACCCTCGGCCCGGCGGGCGAACTCGCCGGCTGGCCCGTGCTCCTGTTCGCGGGCACCCTCCTGCTGATCTTCATGCTCCAGGCCCGCAACACGCCCGGCGCCATCCTCATCGGCATCATCTCCGGCACGGTCGTGGCGATGATCCTCAACGCGGCCGACGTCGTCGACCCCAAGCAGTGGGCCAACGGCGCCCCCGCCCTGCACGGCAGCGCGGTCTCCACGCCCGACTTCTCGCTGTTCGGCAAGGTCGAGTTCGGCGGCTGGGGCCAGGTCGGCGCCATGACGGTCGGCATGATCGTCTTCACGCTGGTGCTCGCCGGGTTCTTCGACGCGATGGCCACCATCATCGGCGTCGGCACCGAGGCCGGCCTCGCCGACGACAAGGGCCGCATGCCGGGTCTGTCGAAGGCCCTGTTCATCGACGGCGCGGGCGGCGCGATCGGCGGCGTGGCGGGCGGCTCGGGCCAGACCGTCTTCGTCGAGTCCGCGACCGGCGTCGGCGAAGGCGCCCGTACGGGCCTCGCCTCCGCGGTGACCGGCCTGTTCTTCGCCGCGTGCCTGCTGTTCACCCCGGTGACCGCGATCGTCCCGCAGGAGGTCGCGTCCGCCGCCCTCGTCGTCATCGGCGCGATGATGATGATGAACGCCCGGCACGTCGACTGGGCCGACCGTGCCACCGCGATCCCGGTGTTCCTCACCGTGGTCCTCATGCCCTTCACGTACACGATCACCACGGGTGTCGCCGCCGGCGTCATCTCCTGGGTGGCCATCAAGATCGCCCAGGGCAAGGCACGGGAGATCGGCGCCTTCATGTGGGGCCTGACGGTCATCTTCCTCGTGTACTTCTCCCTCAACCCGATCGAGGGCTGGCTGGGCGTCCACTGACGCCTCGTCACCTCCCGTACGCAACCGCTAAGGAGACCCAGACATGCTGGACATCGCCGAAGAACTGGGCCGGTGGGTCGAGCAGGGACGTGATGTCGCCGTCGCCACCGTCGTGGCCGTCGGCGGCAGCGCGCCCCGCCAGCCGGGAGCGGCCCTCGCCGTCGACAGCGAGGGCACCGCGATCGGCTCGGTCTCCGGCGGCTGCGTGGAGGGCGCGGTCTACGAACTGTGCCAGGAAGCGCTCCAGGACGGCGTCACGCGCCTGGAGCGCTTCGGATACAGCGACGACGACGCCTTCGCCGTGGGCCTGACCTGCGGCGGCGTCATCGACATCCTCGTCACACCGGTACGCGCCGCGGACCCGGCCGTACGGGATGTGATCGCGGCCGCGCTCAGGGCCGCCGCCACTGGGGAGGCGGCGGCCCTGGCGCGGATCGTCTCAGGCCCGGACGACCTGCTCGGACGCGCGCTCCTCGTCCACCCCGACGGCAGCCACGAGGGCGGCTTCGGCGCCCACCCCGAACTGGACCGCACGGTCGCCGGCGAGGCCGCGGCCCTGCTGGACGCCGGACGCACCGCCACCGTCGAGATCGGAGAGCAGGGCTCACGTTGCGGAGCACCGCTCACGCTGCTCGTGGAGTCCTCCGTGCCCGCGCCCCGCATGATCGTCTTCGGGGCGATCGACTTCGCGTCGGCGCTCGTGCGCATGGGCAAGTTCCTCGGCTACCACGTCACCGTCTGCGACGCCCGCCCTGTCTTCGCCACCGCCGCCCGCTTCCCCGACGCCGACGAGATCGTCGTCGACTGGCCGCACCGCTACCTGGAGCGCACCCACGTGGACGGTCGCACCGTGCTGTGCGTGCTGACCCACGACGCCAAGTTCGACGTGCCGCTGCTGCGCCTCGCGCTGCGCCTGCCCGTCGCCTACGTCGGCGCGATGGGCTCCCGCCGTACCCACCTCGACCGCAACGAGCGGCTGCGCGAGGTCGGCGTCACCGACCTCGAACTGGCCCGGCTGCGCTCCCCGATCGGCCTCGACCTCGGCGCCCGCACCCCCGAGGAGGTCGCCGTCTCCATCGCCTCCGAGATCGTCGCCGCCCGGCGCGGCGGCAGCGGCGTTGCCCTCACCGGCGCGCACACGCCGATCCACCACGAGCCGGGGGCCACCCGCCGCATCGGCTCGGTGGCCTGAGCGGTCGGCCGGTGGTCTGAGCGGTCGGCCGCCGGTGGTCTGAGCCGTCGGCCGCCCGGGGCTCACCTGGACGCGGGCTCACCAGGGCGCGGGGCTCACCAGAACGCCGGGCTCACCAAGGCGCGGTGAACGGGCCCGAGTCCACCGCCAGCAGGCCCGAGAACGGCCCGTCGAGCTGGTAGATCAGCAGCACCGTGAAGGTGATGAGCGCCGACAGGCCCATCACCATCACCACGTGCGTGAAGCTGCGCCGCACCCCGAACATGAACATGAACGCGACGGTCAGCACCCCGCCCACGATCAGCCCGAGCCACAGCACCGGCGACAGGCGCTGCCCCGCGTCCGACTCCCGGCCCCGGCGCGCCTCGTCCAGCACGCTCAGCTGCGCCAGCGTCTCCTGCGCCGTCGCCTGCTGCGCCGGGCCCGCGTCCGGCCCGATCTGCGCCGCCGCGCGCACCTGCTTCAGCAACTGCCAGCCGCCCGCGTCCGGCACCCCGCCGTCCGCCATGACCGGCCACTCGACGTCCACGACATGCCGTACGTACGTCTCGACGGCATCCCGCACGTCCTGGCCCTGGCGCGGTGTGAACCCGTCGGCGAGCAGATGGATCTGGTGGGCGGCGCCCGCCTCGGCGGCGACGTGGTCGTCGGCGCCGGAGTGGTTGTCCCACACCGACACGAGGCCGAGCCCGAGGATCAGCGCGTACAGCACGCCGACCATCATCGAGATGTACTCGGCGACGTCCTCGCGGGGTTCCTCGTCCTCGCGGAGCGGCCAGAAGCGGTGTTTGACGAGGACGACCGCGGCGGCGAGCAGCGCGACGCCGAGAACGATGGCCAGGCTTTCGATCATCAGGTCAGCTCCGTGGGTCGCGGCCGGTGACAGGGAGAGGCGGGGGCGGGGGAGGGGAGGGGCCGGGCTAGCGGCGGCGCGTGCCGAGCAGCAGCGCGGCGACGACCGCCGGGATCAGGATGAGGAAGAGGACGGTCGAGAGGCCGAGCCCGGTAGGCCGCCCCGACGCGTGCAGAAAGCGCCCGAGCAGCGGACGCGCGGCCTTCGGCGTCGGACGGGACGGGGGCGCGGTGCTCGCCGGCGCGTTCGGCCGGGTCTGCGGCAGCGCCGGACGGGACGCGGGCGGCGGCAGCGCACCCGGCGGCAGCCCACGCCCCGGCGCCACCTGCCCGGTACCCGGCGCCACCTGCCCGTTACCCGGCGCCACTTGACCGGCCCCTGGCCCTACTTGACCGGCCCCCGGCCCTACTTGTCCCGCCCCCGGCGGCAACACCTGCCCGCCACCCGGGAATTGACCGGACGTCAGGGGCGGTGCCAGATACGCGGGTTGGTTCATGAGGTCGGCCGGGGCCGGGGGCGCGGCGGGCGGCGGCGGCAGCGCCGGGGGAGCCAGGGGCAGCAGTGGGGAGAGTCCGCCGGGCACCGGCCGCCCCGGCGCGGGCCCGTGCGGCGGCGGAACGGCAGGCACACCCGGCGGGGGCCCGTGCGGAGGTCGCGGCCCGGACGGCGGCGGGGGAGTCCCGGGCGCCCCCGGCACGACGACGCGCGCGCTCGCCCGCGCCGTCAGCCGGGGCGGCGCGAGCCGCTGTCCGCCCGGCCCGAGGGTGCGCAGCCCGTCGCCGCCGACCGCGAGCCCCCGCCCCTCGTACACGCCCGGCGCCCGCCGCAGCCCCGCCGCGCACGTCACGGTCCGGCCGGGATCGAGGCGCGGCACGACGGCGTCGCCGCCGGGGCAGCCGATCCGGTCCGGGGCGAACCCGGGATCGGTGAGCCGGATGCCGTACGCGGGCCGGTTGCCGGTGTTGGTGAGGGCGTAGCGGGCCTCGGCGCGGCCGGGGCCCGCCGGGCGGGCGCTCTCCCGCAGGGCGAGGGCCGCGCCGACCCCGGTGTACCCGGCCTGCGCGGTGGCCTGCACGATCGCCCGCAGATACGGCTGGCTGCCCGCCGCGGTCACGGTCGCCGACCGCCGCCCCGGCAGCGCCCGGCCGATCGCCGTGCACCGCGCGGTCCGCAGTCCGGTCAGCATCCGTACCGCGTCGCCGCCGCCGGGGCAGCGCGGGCGCACCCCGGGCAGCAGCGGGTCGCGCACGCGGACGTCGTACAGGTCGGAGCCGCCCCGGTTGCGCAGTTCGTACGTGACGACGACCGGGTCGCCGGTGCGGACGCCGGGGCCGGTGGCGGCGGTGCCCGGCAGGGCGTTCACGAGGACGTCCAGGGCGAGACCGTGGGCGTCGGGGCCGTCGGCCGTCACCGGGCCCGCCGCGAGCAGCCCGCCGGTCGCCAGGCACAGGCCGATCAGCAGCCGCCGGCGGGGGAAGGCGGGCGCGAGCGAGGCGAGGAATCGTCCGATCGTCACACCGGCATGCTCGCCGCCCCGCCGCCCCGGCCCCGCGGGACGCGCCCACGGCCCCCCGCAACCACCCGCACGGCGGCGCCCGCCCCGGCGACCGGCGCCGTCAGCGGGCCGCTCGGCGCGGGGTCAGTCGTCGCGGGCCAGCAGCGCGTCCAGCGCGCGCCCGAACATCCGGCGCCCGGCCGCCGCGAGCAGCGGATCGGCGGCGCGCGGCAGTCCCCGTACGGCGATGTCCTCGCGCCACTCGACCCGGGAGCCGCCGCCGGGCAGGGCGCGGACGTCGAACTCGGCCCAGCCGGTCACGACCCGGCCGCGCTTGACCATCCGGCAGTGGCGCGGAGGCTGCCAGGCCGTGATCTCCATCGGGTCGTCGAACCCCAGCGGCCCCAACCCGGTGCGGGCCACGAACACCGTGCCGAGGTCCGTCGGGCCGGGCGTGCGCGGGGCGACCCGGGTGAACGGGACCGTGTCCCCGTGCCGCTCCCAGGCGGTCAGCCGGCGCCAGGACTCGGCGGCGGGCAGCGGGGTGTCCCGGACGAGCCGGACGGAAGCGGTCATGCGCCCACGCTAGAACAGCCCCCCGGCGCGCGCCCTCACGGCTCCTGGCCCGCGCGTGCTCACGGCTTGTAGATCTTGCCCGGCTCGGCCTTGCCGGGGGCGAGGAGCTGCGGCACGGTCACGAACACGTACCCGCGTTCCTTCAGGCGGTCGATGATCGCGGGGACGGCGGGCACGGTGTTCTTGTAGATGTCGTGCAGCAGGATGATCGAGTCCCGCTTGGTCTGGCTCACGGCCCGCTCGGTGATCGTCTTCGACGGCGGCAGCGTGTAGTCCTTCGTCGTCACGTCCCACAGGATCTGCGCGAGCCCCTCCTTGCGGGCGAGTTCGCTCACGTGGTCGTCGGTGCGGCCCTGCGGCGGGCGCATCAGCGTGGGCCGCTTGCCGGTCAGCTTCTCCACGGCGTCGTCCGTGCGCCGCAGCTCGTCGCGGATGTCGTCGTCACTGATGTCCGTGAGGATCTTGTGGTCCCAGGTGTGGCTCGCCAGTTCGTGGCCCTCGCGTGCCATGCGCTTGACGAGGTCGGGGTGCTTGGCGATGTGGTTCTTGCCGAGCAGGAAGAACGTCGCCGGGACCTTCTTCTCTTTCAGGATGTCCAGCAGCCGGGGGCTGTTCCCGCTCGGACCCGCGTCGAAAGTGAGCGCCACGCACTTGGCCTTGCGGCAGTCGACGGTGCCGTACGGGCTGCCCTCCGCCTGGGCGCCGCCCTTGCCCCGGGCCTCGGCGGGCGCCTTGCGCGCGGCGCTCGGCTTGGTCGTCTCGTACTTCGTACAGCCGGTCAGGCCGAGCGAGACCGCCCCGGCGGCGGCCAGCACGGTCAGCGCGCGGAACCCCCTCCGCGTTTTCTTCATCTTCGTAGTCGCAGCAGGCATACGGGCACTATACACACAGGTTATACACAGGGTGTATAGCTCTTTGGCCTGCGCTTTTGCGGTCCGGGCGGGACGTGGGGCGGGCGCGGGCCGGGTGCGGGGCGGGCCGTGGGGCGCGGGGTCGCGCGCCCGGCGGGCGGAAGGCGATTGACAGCCGTCGTGGCGGCCCCCGAATCTGACCCCTGTAGAGGACATGTGACGGCTTGGGGGAGACCGCGATGGGCTGGCCGGGCGAGCGTTCCGATGCGGGTGACAGAGACGCGGGCGGTGGGGCGGACGGGAGTACGGGCTCGGGTGCGGGTATGGGGGTGCCGCACACCCCGGCCTCGGCGGCGCCGACCGACGCGAACCCGTATGCCGCGCCGCAGCCGGCAGCGCCCCCGTCGATCCCACCGCAGCCGACCGACCCGGGCGGCCCGAACCCGTATGCCGCGCCGCCCACCGGCGCCCTGGGCGGCCCGAACCCGTACGCCTCGCCGCAGTCGCCCGCCCCGGGGACCCCGAACCCGTACGCCCCGCCGCCACCGCCCCCCGGCGCCCCGTCCGGCGCGCCCCCGTACGCCTCCTTCCAGCCCGCCCCTTTCTTTTCGCAGGGGCCGGTGCCGAAGGGGCCCCGGGATGTCGTGCGGGCCACGGCCGCCGCGCTGCTCGACCTGAGCGGGCTCGGGCTCGGGCATCTGTACCTCGGGCGGCGGCTGCTCGCTGCGCTCTGTGCCGTCGCCACCGGCCTGTTCCTGCTGGTCGCGCTGCCCGCCGACGCCGACGGCGTGCCCGCCTGGGCGCTCACCGGCTACCTCGTGCTGCTGCTCGGCGCCGCCGCCGACGCGGCCCGGCGCGGCCTGCGCGCGCCCGCGACGGCGGCCCGCGTACGCCCCGCCGTCGCCGCGGCGGTCGGACTCGCGCTGCTCGCTGTGCCCGCCGGGGCGTGGGTGACGTACGGCGGCATGCGGGACGACGCCGTCGAGGCGATGCTGCTGAAGCGGCTGCACACCGCCGACGCCCTCGTGAAGGACGCCTCCCGGCGCGACTTCGCCGACGCGCGCCCCACGTACGACACCGTTCTCACCGCCTACCGCGATCTCGCCGAGAACCACCCCGGGTCCCGCGCCGCCGACCGCGTCCACACGAGTCTCGTCGCCTACTACAAGGCGGTCTCCGCGCCCTACGCCAAGGGCGACGCCTGCGAGTCCATCGCGCCCCTCGACGCGCTGCGCGAGGTCCCGAAGTCCATCGACCGCGCCGTCCTCCGCGACCTCGCCGCGTGGCCCGACCAGCCCCTCGCCGAGTCGCTCCTCGCGTGCGGCCAGGCCCGTCTCGGCGGGACCCGTACCGACGAGCGCGGCGGCGAACTCGGCCGTCTCGTACGGACGTTCCCGAAGTCGCCGCAGGCCGCCGAGGTCGAGGGCGCCGTCCGCGACGCCGTCGACCGGCGGGCCCGCGCGCTGCGCGGCGGGCAGCCCTGCGACGCCACCGACGAACTGCGCCGCATCGCCACCACCGTCGCCCAGCTCCCCGACCCGGCCCCCGCCCATCTGAAGGGGACGGTCGACGGCCGGATCAAGGACGGCGTGTACGCGTGCGGGGTCGACCAGTTCAAGGACAAGAAGTTCAGCGAGGCACGCACGACCCTCACCGGGTTCGCGGGCAGCTACAAGGGCGACGGCCGCCGCGCCCGCGCCCGGCAGATCGCCGTCGCCGCCGAGATCGCCGAGCAGCGCCCCCAGGCGGGCCGGAGCCTGCCCCCGGCCCACGCGCCCGGCGGCACCCGGATGAGCATGGTGATCAGCAACGCGGGCCCCGACCCCGTCGAGATCCTCTACACCGGCCCGGTCACGGGCCGGATCACCATCCGCGGCTGCGGCTCCTGCAGGGAGTTCGCCGGCCGGCCGGCGGCGGCGAAGGCGTGCAAGGCCGGCAAGGCGTACCCGAAGAAGACGCTGTGGCTGCCCGCGGGCTCGTACCACTTCCTGCACAAGCCCGGCGGCAAGAGCAGCAGCGCGCGCAGCCGCGCCGACGGCGGCACCATCCAGCCCGGCTACACGTACACGCAGTGCAGTTACGTCGTCAGCGGCATCGGGTTCGGCGGCGCCGACCTCTGAGCCTCGCCGCTCCGCCCGGTCGTTACCATGGAAGCGCGGTGCCCGTGCGCGGGTGCCGCGCGGCGGTGGGGCCCGCCGCACCCCAACCGCGGCGAAGGCGCCGCCAACGGTCCCTGCTTGCGACGATGACCACCCGTGCCCTCGTGCGGCACGGGTGATACGGCGAGTAGGAGACACCACCGTGGACGCGGACAGCACCCGCGCGGAGCGTACTGGCGCGGACAGCACCGGCGCGGGCCGGACACCCGGCGAACCCGTCGACCCCGACCTCGCGCCGCCCCCGCCGTCGCCCGGCTCCGGTACGGCGTGGCTGCGCGGCCAGGGCCCGGTCATCGCCGCCGTCGCGGCGGGCGGTGCCCTCGGCGCGTGCGCCCGCTACGGCGCGAGCCTGCTGTGGCCGACCGCGCCCGGCGCCTTCCCCGCGACCACCCTCGTCGTCAACGTCGCCGGCTGCGCCGTCATGGGCGCCTTCATGGTCCTCGTCACCGAGCGGTGGACCGCGCACCCGCTGCTGCGCCCGTTCTTCGGCACGGGCGTCCTCGGCGGCTTCACCACGTTCTCCACGTACGCCGTCGACATCCGCGGGCTCGTCCACGCGGGCGAGGCGGCCACCGCGTTCGGCTACCTCGCGCTGACGGTGTGCGCGGCGCTGCTCGCCGTGTGGGCCGGGGCCGCGGCCACCCGCCGCCTCACGCGCGGCGCCCGGGAAGGCGGTGTCCGGTGAACGCCCTGAACTGGCTCCTGGTGATCGCGGGCGCGATGGTCGGCGCCCCGCTGCGCTACCTCACCGACCGCGGCCTGCGCGCCCGCCGCGACACCGTGTTCCCCTGGGGCACCTTCACCGTCAACGTCGCCGGGTCCTTCGTCCTCGGCCTCGTCACCGGCGCGTTCGCCGCGGGCGCCGCCTCCTCGCACGTACAACTCCTGCTCGGCACGGGCCTGTGCGGCGCCCTCACCACGTACTCCACCTTCTCGTACGAGAGTCTGCGGCTCGCGGAGACGGGCGCCCGGCTGCCCGCCGTCGCCAACGTCGCCGGGACGCTCGTCGCCGGGCTCGGCGCCGCGTTTCTCGGCGCGGGCGCGGCCGGAGCGCTGTGGGGCTGAGCGCTGTGCGGGCGCACGCTGGGGGGTGAGCGGGCGCCGGTGGGTCAGGCCGGGTAGGCGTGCGTCTGCGCCGCCTTGACCGTCGCCCACAGCTCGACGCCCGGATGCAGGCCGAGTTCGGCGGCGGCGACCGTCGTCAGGTCGGCGGCGAGCGGGAGTTCACCGGTCAGCGCGGCCCGCACCTGATCGCCGTGGGTCTCCATGCCGGCGACCGCGCAGCGCCACAGATTGCGGGCGCTCGACCCGGTGGGTCGCTCCCGGTGCAGCGTCACCGAGCCCGGCGCGAACGCCACGAACACCTCGCCCGTCAGCTCCTCCGTCGTCGTGATCGCGGGCCCGTCGTCGAGGCGCACGGAGTGCCCTTCGGCGCGGCCCCGGTACAGGTTCAGGCCCACGAGCCGCGCGATGTAGTCGGTGCGCGGGCGGCGCGCCACCGCCGACGGCGCCCCCTCCTGCACCACGCGCCCCTGCTCCACCACGACGAGCCGGTCCGCCAGCACCATCGCGTCCAGCGGATCATGCGTGACGAGCACGGCGACCGCCTCGAACTCCGCGAGGTGGCGCCGCAGTTCGGCCCGTACCTCCAGACGCGTACGGGCGTCGAGCGCGGCCAGCGGCTCGTCCAGGAGCAGCAGCCGGGGCCTCGTGGCGAGCGCGCGGGCCAGCGCGACGCGCTGCGCCTGACCGCCCGACAGGCGGCGCGGCTTGGCGCCCGCGTGCGCGGCGAGGTCCATCCGCTCCAGCCAGCGCGCGGCCACGGCGCGCGCCTCGGCGCGGGAGCTGCCCTGGCAGCGCGGCCCGAACGCCACGTTGTCCAGCGCCGTCAGATGCGGGAACAGCAGATAGTCCTGGAAGACGACGCCGACCGGCCGCGCCTCGGGCGGGGTGCGTTCCAGGGCGGCGCCGTCCAGCCGCAGATGCCCGCCGTCGAGCGGTGCGAGGCCCGCGAGGGCGCGCAGCGCGGTCGTCTTGCCCGCGCCGTTCGGCCCGAGCAGCGCGACGACCTCGCCGGGCGCCGCGCTCAGCGCCACGTCGAGCCGGAACGTACCGCGCTCCACGACGAGCCGCGCGTCCAGCCCGGCCCCCGCCGCCGCGCCCGGGCCACCGTCGCCCCCGTACGGGCCCTGCTCCACCGGCGTCGTCACGGGCACTGCTCCAGGGGCGTCGTCGCGGGGCGGATCGGAAGGCGGATCGGAAGGCGGACGGGGAGGCGGATCGGAAGGCGGACGGGGAGGCGGATCGGAAGGCGTCATGACGTGGTCATCCAGCGGTCGCGCAGGCCCGCGAGGACCGTGATCGACACGGCGAGCAGCACCAGGCTCAGCGCGATCGCGGCGGCCGGGTCGCTCTGCATCGCCAGATAGACGGCCAGCGGCATCGTCTGCGTACGGCCGGGAAAGTTCCCGGCGAAGGTGATGGTGGCGCCGAACTCGCCGAGCGCCCGCGCCCACGCCAGCACCGAACCGGCCGCGATCCCCGGCGCGATCAGCGGCAGCGTCACCCGCCGGAACGCCGTGAACCGGGACGCGCCGAGCGTCGCCGCCGCCTCCTCGAACCGCGGATCGGCGGCGCGCAGCGTGCCCTCGACGCTGATCACGAGGAACGGCATCGCCACGAACGCCTCCGCGATGATCACGCCCGTCGTCGTGAACGGCAGCGTCAGCCCGAACCAGCGGTCGAGGTACTGCCCGACGATGCCGTTGCGCCCGAGCGCCGTGAGCAGCGCGACACCGCCCACGACCGGCGGCAGCACCAGCGGCAGCGTCACCAGCGCCCGTACGAGACCGCGCCCGGGGAAGCGGGTGCGGGCCAGCAGCCAGGCCAGCGGCACCCCGAGCACCAGGCTCACCAGCGTCGCCGACGTCGCGCACACCAGGGACAGTCGCAGCGCCTCCCACACCTCCGCGCTGGTCAACTGCTGCGGCAGCTCCCGCCAGGGCGCCCGGACGAGCAGCGCGACCAGCGGTACGACGAGGAAGGCGAGGGCGACGAGCGCGGGCACGAGCAGCGGCAGCGGCGCCCCGCGCCCACGCGCACGGCGGCGCGGACCGCCCCCGAGGGTGTCGGCCGCGCCGCCGGACGTGTCGAGCGAGGTCACGGCTTGAGGAACCCGGCCCCGGTCAGCGCCTTCTGGCCCGCGTCCGAGCGCACCAGGGAGATGAACGCCTTGGCCGCCTCGGCGTTCGGCGCGTTCTTCAGCAGGGCGATCGGGTAGTCGTTGATCGCGTCCTCGGACTCGGGGAACTCCACGCCCTCCACCTTGTCACCGCCGGCCTTCACATCCGTCTTGTACACGACGGCGGCGTCGGCCTCCTTCAGCTCCACCTTGGTCAGGGCGCTCTTGACGTCCTGCTCGTAGCTGACGGGGGTGAGCTTGAGCTTCGCCGCGTCCAGGGCCTTCTGCGCGGCGGCGCCGCACGGCACGCTCTTGTCGCAGAGCACGACCTTCAGCTTGGAGCCGGTGAGGTCCTTCAGCGAGGACACCTTGGCGGGGTTGCCCGGCAGGGTGGCGATCTCCAACTGGTTGCGCACGAAGGTCGCCGGGGCGCCCGCCGCGTCGCCCTTGTCCGTGACGATCTTCATCGTCTTGGGGCTGGCCGCCGCGAACACGTCGGCGGGCGCGCCGCCCGTGATCCCCGCCGCGAGGCTGTCGCTGCCGCCGAAGTTGAAGGTGACCTTCGTGCCCGGGTGCTCCTTCTCGAACTGCTTGCCGAGCGTCGTGAAGCTCTCTTTCAGGGAGGCCGCCGCGAACACGGTGACGTTGCCCGTCAGCTTCTTGCCCGAGGAGGCGGACGCGGACGACGGCGAAGTCGAGGCGTCGGAGCCGGAGCCGGAGCCGGAGCCCGAGTCGGAGGAGCCGCAAGCGCTCAAGGTCAGCAGGGCGGCGGCCCCCAGGCCGGCCGCACCGAGTATCCGACGGGTCCGGCGCGCGGAACGGGTCATCACGGGTCCACTTCCTCACCTCTGGCTCGCGCCGCGACGGCGCGAGACCTGCGTCCTCACCTCCGGCGCGACCGAGCGGGACCGGCCGAGGGCATGCGCCGATGATAATGCCGCAGATGCCAGGGGGAAGTCTCCTGTCTCATCGCATGAGCGCGGCTGATGATCTGTGAGGGTGGCATGTGCGTTCGTACGTACGGCTTGTGCCGGCAGATGCGTACGTGGGGCCCGGGCGGGTGCGTACATACGGTCCCGGCAGGTGCGTACGCCGGAACCCAGGCGGGTGCGTACGCCATGTGCCAGCAGGTGCGTACGCCGGTTCCCAGGCGGGTGCGTACGCCATGTGCCGCCGGCGCGAGCGGGGGTCAGGCCCTGTCGATATGGACGTTCGTCGACTTCACCCGGGCCGTGGCCTCCATGCCGACCTCCAGGCCCAATTCCTCCACCGCCTCCCGCGTCAGCAGCGACACCAGCCGGTGCGGGCCCGCCTGGATCTCCACCTGCGCGGCCACGTCCCCGAGCTTGATCGCGGTGACGATGCCGGGGAACGCGTTGCGCACCGACGTACGCGGCACCTCCTCCTCGTCGCCGCCCTTGGCGAGTTCCACGGAGAACGCGGCGAGGTCCTTGCCGTCGACGAGGCGCCGCCCGCTCTCGTCCCGGTGGGTCGCCACCCGGCCCGCGTCCGCCCACCGTCGTGCGGTGTCCGGACTCACGCCGAGCAGCCGTGCCGTCTGGCCGATCGTGTATGACTGCATGCCGGTCAAGATAGAACGCCCCGGCGACGGCCCCGCCGCACCCCGCCCGATGTCGCTCACCGTGACCGATAGGCTCTGCTGGGTGACAAAGGTGATCGCGCTGGCCCAGCGCCGGCTTCTGGCACTCATGGGCGCCTGCTACGTACTCGCGGCCGTCCTCCCCGGCCCCGGCGAAGCGCTGCGCGCCCTCGCCCCGCGCGTGCCGGACGACCACGTCAGACTCACCCTGCCCATGGGCCTGCTGGCGATGATGCTGTTCAACGCCGGGCTCGGCGTGCGCGTCGGCGAACTGCGCGGCGTCCTCGCCCGCCCGCTGCGCCTCGTCCTCGGCATCACCGCGAACGCCGTGCTGCCGCTCGTCCTGCTGCCCGTCGTCGCCCTCGCGCTGCGCGGCTGGCACGACCGGGGCGAGGCGGAGGGGCTCGTCGTCGGCCTGATGCTGGTCCTCGCCATGCCCATCGCGGGCGGCGCCGCGTCCTGGGGCCAGAACGCCGGGGGCAACGTGCCGCTGGTCGTCGCCATGGTCATCGGCTCCACCCTGCTCAGCCCGTTCACCGTGCCGCTCGGCATGCGGCTCGCCGGGCTGCTCGTCGGGCCCGACGGCGCGGGCACCCTCGACGACACGACGAAGGTGGACCTCATCGCCCGTACGGGAGCGGGGGTGTTCGCGCTGGTCGCGGTGGTCGCGCCGTGCCTCGCGGGGATCGCCGTGCGCCGCCTGCTCGGCGAGCGCCGCGTGCGCCGGACCCTGCCCGTCGTCAAGGCCGTCAACCTCGTGAACATCCTGCTGCTCTGCTACGTCAATGCCGCGGGCGCGCTCGGGCAGGCCCTCGCGCACCCCGACCCCGACCTCCTCGCCGCCGCGCTGGTCCTCGCCGGGAGCGTGTGCTGGCTGACGTTCGCGTGCGGGCGGCGGCTGTCGCGGTGGACCGGCGGCGACCGCGCGGACGGCATCTCGCTGACGTTCGCCACGGGCATGAACAACAGCAGCGCCGCGGCCGTCCTCGCCGCCTGCTGGTTCCCGCACCGCCCGGCGGTCCTGCTGCCGATCCTCGCCTACAGCCTGCTCCAGAAGGCCGTCGCGGGGACGGCGGCCCGTCCGCCCCGCGCCGAGGAACACCCGGCGGCGACACCCGCCCCGGATGCCCCCGCCCCGGATGCCCCCGCCCCGCTCACCGGCTCCCGCCGCGCCTGACCCGCGCGCGGTCTTTCAGCGACTGGCGGTCCTTCAGCTCGGGCGGTCGCTCAGCGGCGGGTGGCGGTCACGGTCACGCGGGCGCCCGGCGCGGCGAGCACCCGCACCCGGTTGCTGTCCCGGTGGCGTACGACGATGCCGCCGCGCGCGGTCACCGTCCAACTCCGCGACGGCAGCGACACCTCGGTGCTCCGCGCGCCCCGCCGCCCGGCCGCGTCGTACGTCAGCCGGAACACGCCCTTGCCCGCGTCGTACGTGGAGGAGCGCACCGTCCCCGCGACGGCCTCCCCGTACGGCTCGGCGGTCAGCTCCTTGTTGGTGCGCAGGGCGCCCTTGTCGTCGACGGCGCAGTAACCGCCGCCGTAGCACCACACGTAGCCCGCCCAGCCGGAGGAGTAGCGGGCCAGCGACGCCATCGCGTCACGGTAGAAACGGCGCATGTTCGGCAGGGAGTTGTTCAGCGGCCCCCACTCGCCGACGACGACCGGCACCTTGTACTGGCGCGGGTACTGCGTCACCGCCTTCTCGTACGTGTCGACCCAGCCGGCCGCCGGATCGTAGTCGGCGCCCGCCTCCATCGCCGTGTTGTAGAAGTGCGGCGCGTACACCACCTTCTTGTCGTGGACGCGGCCGAGGCCCGTCGGCACGCCCTCGCCGACGATGGGTGTCGGCTCGATGAACACCCAGCCCTTCCGGTCCACTTGGCGGATCGCGCGGGCCACCCGGTCGTACATGGGCGTCAGTTGGTCGCGTTCGATGCGCCGGGCCGACGTCGGCAGGTCCTCGCCGGGGCGCAGCTCGCCCATCGGCTCGTTGATGACGTCGTAGCCGAGGACCGCCGGGTGATGCCCGAAGCGGTCGGCGAGCTCGCGCCACATGCGCTCCTGCGCGCGCCGCAGGTCGGCGTCCTCGTACAGATGCGTGAACGCGCGCTGCACCGCCGGCTGGAAGTACTCCGCGAACCAGTCGTCGGGGTCGCGCTGGAACGGCAGCCCGTCCGTCCGCGTCGCCCACTCCGGGATGCCCCGGTGCCCGAACGCGGGCCCGAACACGTCCTGATGGGCGTCAAGCACCACCTTCACGTCGTAACGGTCCGCCCAGTCGAGCACCCGCCGGATCTTCCTCAGATAGCCCTCGCTGTAGTGCCCACGCGTCGGCTCCAGGTCGTCCCAGAACACGAGCAGCCGCGCGAACCCGAACCCCTTCGCCCGCATGTCACGGAACGTCTTCTCGGTGATCGCGGAGAGCGCGGCGTCGCCCCGGTGCTCCTTGTCCTCCACGTTCCAGCCGCGCAGCGTCAGCGTCCGCCCCTGCGCGTCCGTGACGGCGGGCGCGGGGGCGGTGGGCGCGGGTGCGGGGGTGCGGGCCGGTCTCTCGGCGGCGGCCACGGCCGTCACGGGAAGCAGGGCGGCCGTCAGGGCGGCCACCAGGGTCACACGCAGCAAGGCGGACTCCACGGTGCGAACATGCCAGCCGCCCCCACCCCGCTCCGCGGACCGGCGACGCCTGATCAACGACGTGTCGCACGAGGTTCTACCGGTCCCCACGACGCAGGGGAATGCTTTGAACAGGGTTATTTGAGAGGGGAGTTGGAACGGGTGTGTCGAGCGGGGCGCCGGGCGGCCCCGGCGGGCGGTCTCGGCGGGCGGGGGAGAGGGTTGTGAGCGGAGGATGGCAGGATCGGGGGGTATGAGATTTGATGATCGTCGTGTGGTGATCACCGCCGCCGGGCGCGACTTCGGACGGACCCTCGCCCTGCACCTCGCCGGACTCGGCGCCGAGGTGTTCCTGTCCGCGCGGACCCTCGCCGCCGCCGCGCACGTGCGGGACGAGATCCGGGCGCGGGGCGGGATGGCGCACGCGTTCGCCTGCGATCTGACCGACCCCGCCTCGATCCGGGGCTTCGCCGACGACGTCGCGGCGCGCACCGGGCACGTGGATGTGCTGGTCAACAACGGCTCGCGCTACCTCGAAGGGCCCGACCTGCTGTCCGTGTCCGACTCCGACGTCGTCGACACCCTCGCCTCGGGCGGTACGGGGACCGTCCTCGCGGTGAAGAACTTCCTTCCCCTGCTGCTGCGTTCGAGCACGCCCGACATCGTGACGATGGTCTCCGCGTGCGGCGAGGCCGGGCACCACCGCTCGGATGCGCACGACGCCTTCTACGCGGCCAAGAACGCCCAGGCCGGCTTCACGGAGATCCTCTCCCGGCGACTGCGGCCCCAGGGCGTACGCGTCATCTCCCTGTACCCGCCCGACTTCGAGAACCCCGACCCGCTCTCGCCGGGCTGGGACGACACGCCGCGCGGGTCCGGGGACGCGCTGACCGCGCAGTCCGTCCTGGAGTGCGTCGTCTTCGCGCTGTCCCAGCCCCGCGACTGCTTCATCAAGGCGTTCCACTTCGAGCAGGTCTGACGCGGGCGGATCGCTGCGGCGGCAGAGCCCGTTCCGAACAGGTCCACGCCCCGCCCGAGCCGGCCCGGACGTACGACGATCACGCGCCCGGCGCCGCGTTGCGGCCATCGGACGGGAGTCGCCGCGTGTCGCCGCCCGTCCGGGCCCGGCCGCCGGTGGAGCCTTGGGGCATGAGCGACCCGACCCAGGACCCCCGTTTCCTCCGGGACCCGTACCCGGCGTACGCGGCCATGCGCGCCGCCTGCCCGGTACAGGCCGTGCCCACCGGCTCGGCAGGGCGCACGAGTTACGTCGTCACGGGCTACGAGGCGGCCCGCGAGGCGCTGCGCGACGCGCGGCTCTCCAAGGACACGGCCGCCTTCTTCGCGGGAGCGGACTCCCGCCGCGACCTGCACCCGGCGCTCGCCCGTACCCTGCTCGCCACCGACCCGCCCGCACATGCCCGGCTCCGCGCGCACGTCACGAAGGCCCTGACGACCGGCGCCGTCGCCCGGCTGCGTCCCTTCATCACCCGCGTCACGCACGAACTCCTCGACGCGTGGCGGCTGGACGAACCGTTCGACTTCGTCGCCGGGGTCGCCGAGCCGCTGCCCGTCACCGTCATCTGCGAACTCCTCGGCGTCCCGCACACCGACCGCGCCGACGTCCGCCGCTGGTCGGCGGAGCTGTTCGCTGCGGGGCAGCCCGAGGTCATCGACGCGGCCTCGCACGCGCTCGCCGAGTACATGACGGACCTCATCGCCGCCCGCCGCCGGACCCCCGCCGACGACACCCTCCTCGACCGGCTCATCGCCGCGCGCGAAGGCGACGACCGGCTCAGCGAGCCCGAACTCGTCTCCCTGGCCGCCCTGTTGCTCGTCGCCGGACACGAGACCACCACGCACGCCCTCGGCAACGCCCTCCTCGCCCTGCTGCGCCACCCGGACCACCTCGACCGGCTGCGCCGCGCCCCGCACGAGATCCCCGCCGCCGTCGACGAACTGCTGCGCCACGACTCGCCGGTGAGCACGTCCACGTTCCGGTTCACCACCGAGCCCGTCACCCTCGGCGGCACCGAGATCCCGGCCGGCGCGCCCGTCCTCGTCGCCCTCGGCGCCGCCAACCGGGACCCGGCCCGCTTCCCCGACCCCGACGCCCTCGACCCCGACCGGGACGCCACCGCCCACCTCGCCTTCGGCCACGGCATCCACCGCTGCGCCGGGGCGGCGCTCGCCCGCGCGGAGATGGAGATCGCCCTGGAGGCGGTACTCACCCGCTTCCCGACCCTCACCCTCGCGGTCTCAGACCCCGAACTAACCTGGCTGCACACCCGCTTGGTCCGAGGCCTGACATCCCTCCCCGTCCTGGCGACCCAGGCTTGACAGCCCCAGGGGCCGGGAGGAGTGCACGTAGATCTCACCGGCGTCCGGGTGTTCCACGGCCGGGGAGAGGCGCAATTCACTAGTTTTCCCGACGTGGTAGGGGTACAGGCCGAACTCGCCCGGTTTCGGCCCGCACTCTCCCGCCGCGAAATTGACGGCTACCCATGTGTCGCCGCCCGCGGGGACGGTGTCCACTCCCCAGGAGAAGGGGCATTCCGGCTTGGTGTCGGCCTTCTCCATCAGGTCGCTCAGCTGGAGCTGTGCGCCGTCGGAGATGACTCCTCTGCCACCTTTGGCGAAGGTGATCCAGTCACCGCCGTTGTTCTTCCACGAGCCGACGATCTCTCCATCGCTCGGAACAGAGTCCGAAGCGGAGTCCGCAGTAGTTGAAGACTCCGATTGCTCTGCGCAACTGATCGTTCCCGTGACGAGGAAGGCGGAGACGGAGACGGCGAGAAGCGCACGCCGCCCGCTCCTCATTCGGTACACAGACTCCCTCGATCCAGTTGATCCGTACGGTGATGTCCCTGTGGCCGTCGGGCCGGATGTGCTTGACGGCGTCGTAGCCGCCGCTACAGCCAGTCGCGGTGTTTGAAGATTACGTAGAGGCCCGTGCAGACGGCTGCCATGAGGAGGAGGGCGAAGGGGTAGCCCAGCGTCCAGTGCAGCTCCGGCATGCGGTCGAAGTTCATGCCGTAGATCGTGCCGACGAGGGTCGGGGCGAAGAGGATGGCCGCCCATGAGGAGATCTTCTTGACCTCCTCGTTCTGTTCGAAGCCCGCTTCGGCGAGCGCCCGCATCTCCGCGTTCTGCTGCTGCGTCACCAGCGTCGCGTTCACCGTCAGGATCTCGCTGAGCGCCTGGCGGAAGCCGTCGACGCGCTCGCTGATGTGCGTGACGTGGTCGGCGACATCGCGCAGGTAGCGCTGGAGTTCCTCGTCGGTGCCGTACTTGGCGAAGCCCGCCATCAGGCCGTGCAGCATCGACACCAGCGGACGCGTCGCGCGCTGGAACTCGACCATTTCGCGCGAGAGTTCGTAGATGCGCCGGGAGACCTCGGGGGCGCCGGAGAACACCTCGGTCTCGATCTCGTCCACGTCGTTCTGCACGCCGTCCACGACCGGGGCGTACCCGTCGACGACCGCGTCGAGGATCGCGTACAGGACCGCCTCCGGGCCCCGGCGCAGCAGATCGGGGGTGTCCTCCATGCGGCGCCGGACCGCCGACAGGTCGGGTGCCGCGCCGTGCCGGACGGTGATCACGAAGTCGGGGCCGACGAAGACGTGCAGCTCGCCGAAGTCGACCTCCTCCGGCGCGTCCAGGTAGCGGGCCGCCCGCAACACGACGAACAGGGTCTCCCCGTACCGCTCCAGCTTCGGCCGCTGATGCGCCTCCAGCGCGTCCTCGACCGCCAGTTGATGCAGGTCGAACTCGGCGGCGAGGGACTTCAGCTCGGCCTCCGTCGGGCGGGCGAGACCGATCCACGCCATCGTGCGGGGCGCCTCGCGCAACTGCCGGTACGTCTCCGTCAGCGACTCCGGGCTCGCCACCCGCACCCCGTCGCGGTACAGCGCCGCGTGTACGACACTGCCGGTCTCCGGCGCGGACCCCCGGGCGTCCTCGTCGGGCGTGACCTCGGGGTCCGGCGCGGGCGGGCGCGGGTCGGCGCCCCGGCGCCAGGCGTAGCGGCGCCCGCCGCCCCGGTCGTTCCTGTCCTGCCGTCGCGGCATCGCCGCCTCCTTCCGCCGGTCCCGTCCGGGCAGGGTAACGAGACGAAGTGACCGCCACGCGGAACGCATCGCGGACACCCGCTGACCTACTGGGCCGGTACCGTCCCCCCATGACGACGAAGCCGCTGACCGCCCGCGCCCTCGGCCGCGCCACCCTGCACCGGCAACTCCTCCTGGAACGCGCCGAGTCGAGCGTCGACGACGCCGTCACCCATCTGCTCGGCCTCCAGGCGCAGGAGATCCGGCCGCCGTACGTCGCCCTCGCCGCCCGCCTCGCCGGCTTCCGGCCCGCCGACCTGTCGGCGGCCCTGGAGGAGCGCCGCGTCGGCCGCATCGCCACCATGCGCTCCACCGTCCATCTGCACACCGCCGACGACTGCCTCACCCTGCGCCCCCTCGTCCAGTCCACGCTGGAGCGCCAGGCCCGCGTCTACCGCAAGGGCCTCGCCGACGCCGACGTCGACCAGCTCGTCGCGCTCGCCCGTGACGCCGTGGAGAAGGAGCCCCGCACCCCCGGCGAACTGCGCGAACTCCTGCTCGCCCGGTGGCCGGACGCCGACCCGCACGACCTCATCATCACCGTCCGCTGCGCCCTGCCCCTCGTCCAGGCCACCCCGCGCGGCCTGTGGCGGCGCAGCGGCAGCGTCCGCCTGACGACGACCCGGCACTGGTTCGGCAGGGACGCCGCGCCCGCACCCGCGCCGGACGACACGGTCCTGCGCTATCTCGCCGCGTTCGGGCCCGCCTCCGTACGGGACTTCCAGCAGTGGTCGGGGCTGACCCGGACCAAGGACGCCTTCGAGCGGCTGCGCCCGCGCCTCGTGACGTTCCGCTCCGCGGCGGACGGCACCGAGCTGTTCGACCTGCCGGACGCGGCGCGGCCCGACGAGGACACGCCCGCGCCGCCCCGGCTGCTCGGCCAGTTCGACAACCTGCTGCTGTCGCACGCCGACCGCACGCGCGTCGTCCACGACGAGCACCGGGGACGGCACTGGCGGGTCAACACGGCCTACTCGACGTTCCTCGTCGACGGCTACCTCGCCGGGCTGTGGTCCATGAAGGAGGCGAAGGCGGGCAGCCGGCTCACCCTAGAACCGTACGGGGCCCTCACCCGCGCCCAGCGTGCCGAACTCGTCGCCGAGGCGGAGCACACCGCCACCGTCCTGGAGGCCCCGGGCCCCGTCACGGTCGACTTCGGCACGGTACGCGACGCGTGACCCGGCGGGTCACGGTCCGGCGGGGGTCCGACCCGGCGCCGGCGCCCGAAGCAGCCCCGCCCCGCCCGCATACCGCCCCCGTACGCCGAAGGCCCCGGGCTCAGTCCGCGCGGCCCGTCGCCGCCACCGTCACCCCGAGCCCTATCAGCGCGAACCCCCCGGTCCCGCCGATCAGGGACAGCCGCCGGTCCGAGCGGGCGAACCAGTCCCGTGCCGCCGACGCGGTGAGCCCCCACAGGGTGTCCGTGACCATGCCGATGCCGATCGGCACCAGCCCGAGCAACAGCATCTGCGTCGGCACATGACCCGCGTCATGGTTCACGAACTGCGGCAGCACCGCCGCGAAGAAGACCACGCCCTTCGGGTTCGTCACCCCGACGAGCAGCCCGTCGAACACGGTCCGCAGATCACCGCGCGCCGGACCCGCGGGCCCGCGTATGTCCGCCGCCTTCATCGCGTGCCGGTGCCGGAACGCCCGTACCCCCAGGTACACCAGGTAGGCGGCCCCGGCCAGCTTCACCGCGAGGAACACCTCCGCCGAGCGCTCCACCAGCGACCCGACGCCCAGCGCCACCGCGACCACCAGCAGATACGAGCCGAGCAGGTTGCCGAACGCGGTGGCGAGCGCCGTACGTCTGCCGTGGGCCAGCGCCCGCCCGATCACGAACAGGACGCTCGGCCCCGGGATCACGATCACCAGCAAGGACATCGCCGCGAACGCCAGCAGCCGGTCCGTCGACACCATGTACTTCCCCCCGTCGTAACTCCGTCACGGCCACGGCCACGGCTACCCCCACCGCCTCACCGTCACCGCCCCGTCAGCGTGACTCCTCCATTGAAGCCCACCCCACTGACAACGGCCCCGACCCGCCCCCCGGCGCCCGCCCGCCAGGCCACCTCACGGCAGCACCCCCGCCCGCCGCGCCGCCGCCACCGCCTCCCCGCGCGTATGCGCCCCGAGCTTGCGCATCGCCGCCCGGAGATAGCCCTTGACCGTCTCCGGGCGCAGCCCCAGCCGCTCCGCCGTCGCCGCGTTCGTCGCGCCGCCCGCCACACACGCCAGCACGTCCACCTCGCGCGGCGCGAGCACCACCGCCGCCGCCTCCCGCTCGGGCGGGGCGCTCGCCGATGCCAGCCGCCCGCACACCGCGAGCAGTTCCGCGCGCAGCGCCGGGTCCACGATGCGCGGCGCGAGGGCCCGCAGCGCCCCGTGTGCCTCACGGACCTCCTCCCAGGCGCCGCCCCCGGCCACGGCAGGGGCGCTCGCCGCCGCCAGCAGGGCGCGCACCTCGTCCCGTACGACCAGGGCCTGCTCCACGTCGCGGGCCGCCGCCATGGCCGCTGCGAGGGCCCGGTCGCCGAGGGGTTCGGCGGTGCGCAGCGCCCCGTACAGGACTCCGCGTACCCGGCGCCGTACCACCACCGGCACGGCGAGCACCGCGCGCAGGCCCTCGGCGGCGACGGCGCTGTCGTACTCGTGGGAGATGTGGCGCGAGCCGTGGTAGTCGGTGACCGCGCACGCCCGGGCGAGGCTGAGGGCCTTGCCGCCCAGGCCGCTGCCGGCCGCGATGGCGAGGCCCCGCAACGCGTGCGTGGACGCGCCGCTCAGCTCCGCGATGCGCACCTGGCGGACCTGGCCGGGCCCGGCCGTGAGCCCGCCGAACGCCACCGGCAGGCCCGTGCCCCGGCGCAGCCGCACCAGCGCCGCGCGCATCTCGACCGCCTCCGAGGTGTCTGCGCTCACCCTCGATCCCCTCGCCGTGCTCCGGTCACCCCCGTTCGGGGGTGGTGAGACCTGCGTCACGCCTACACGATGACAGATACGGTCCGCGACGACGCGGGACAAGAAGGACTCCCAGGAGCACACATGACGACGGCGAACGGCCCGACGCAGCAGTTCCGCACGGCCCGGGACTTCCTGTTGCAGCACGCGCACGACTACGAGACGGCGTACGAGGGCTTCGTCTGGCCGCGCCCCGAACGGTTCAACTGGGCCCTCGACTGGTTCGACGTCGTCGCCGAGGGCAACGGCCGTACCGCCCTGCACATCGTGGAGGAGGACGGCCGTGAGATCACCGTCTCGTACGCCGAGATGGCGCTGCGCTCCGCGCAGGTGGCGAACTGGCTGCGCGCGCAGGGCGTCGGCGCGGGCGACCGCATCCTGCTCATGCTCGGCAACCAGCAGGAACTGTGGATGACGATGCTCGCCGCGATGAAGCTGCGCGCGGTCGTCATCCCGGCGACGCCGCTGCTCGGCCCGGCCGATCTGCGTGACCGTATCGAGCGGGGCCGCGCCGCGCACGTCCTGGTGCGCGCGGAGGACACGCCCAAGTTCGACGAGGTGCCCGGCGACTACACCCGGATCGCCGTCAAGAACCCCGGCGCCGAGGCGGTGCCCGGCTGGCGGGACTTCGACGAGGCGTTCGAGGCGAGCGGCGACTTCACGTCCGACGGTGAGACCCTCGCCGACGACCCGCTGCTGCTGTACTTCACGTCCGGTACGACGGCCCGCCCCAAGCTCGTGGAGCACACGCACGTCTCGTACCCGATCGGCCATCTGGCGACGATGTACTGGATCGGGCTGCGTCCCGGCGACGTGCACCTGAACATCTCGTCGCCCGGCTGGGCCAAGCACGCCTGGTCGAACTTCTTCGCCCCGTGGAACGCGGAGGCGACGGTCTTCCTCTACAACTACACGCGCTTCGACGCGGGCCGGCTCATGGCGGCGATGGACCGGGCGGGCGTCACCTCGTTCTGCGCGCCGCCGACCGTGTGGCGCATGCTGATCCAGGCCGACCTGACCCAGTTGCGTACTCCGCCGCGCGAGGTCGTCGCGGCCGGCGAGCCGCTGAACCCGGAGGTCATCGAGCAGGTCAAGCGGGCCTGGAACGTGACGATCCGCGACGGCTTCGGGCAGACCGAGACGGCCGTGCAGGTCTCCAACAGTCCCGGCCAGCTCCTGAAGACCGGCTCCATGGGCCGCCCCAGCCCCGGCTTCACGGTCGAACTGCTCGACCCGGTGACCGGCGCGCCCGGCGCCGACGAGGGCGAGATCAGCCTCGACCTGTCCGCGCACCCGGTCGGCCTGATGGCCGGCTACCACGGCGACCCCGAGCGGACCGCCGAGGCCATGGCCGGCGGCCACTACCGCACCGGCGACATCGGCTCCCGCGACGCCGACGGCTACCTGACGTACGTGGGCCGCGCCGACGACGTCTTCAAGGCGTCCGACTACAAGATCAGCCCGTTCGAGCTGGAGAGCGCGCTGCTTGAGCACGAGGCGGTCGCCGAGGCGGCCGTCGTGCCCGCCCCCGACGAGCTGCGGCTCGCCGTCCCGAAGGCGTACGTGGTCCTCGCCGAGGGCTACGAGCCGGGCCCGGACACCGCGAAGCTGCTGTTCGAGCACTCGCGGGCCACGCTCGCCCCGTACAAGCGGCTGCGCCGCATCGAGTTCGGGGAGCTGCCCAAGACGGTCTCCGGCAAGATCCGCCGCATCGAGCTGCGCGAGGCCACGGCGAAGGGGTCGGCCGCCGAGTACCGCGAGGAGGACTTCCGGTGAGCGCACTGTCGTACACGCACGGGACGAGCACGACACCGCTCCTCGGCGACACGATCGGCGCCAACCTCCAGCGCGCCGTCGACGCCTGGCCGGACCGCGAGGCCCTGGTCGACGTGGTGAGCGGGCGTCGCTGGACGTACCGTCAGTTCGGCGCCGATGTCGCGGAGTTGGCGCGCGGGCTGCTCGCGCGCGGGGTCGGCAAGGGGGACCGGGTCGGCATCTGGGCGGTCAACTGCCCCGAGTGGGTCCTCGTCCAGTACGCCACCGCGCGGGTCGGCGCGATCATGGTGAACATCAACCCCGCTTACCGGGCGCACGAGTTGGCGTACGTGCTCAAGCAGTCCGGTGTCAGCGTGCTCGTCTCCTCGACCGGCCACAAGGGCACCGACTACCGCGAGCTGGTCCGCCAGGTCGCGCCCGAGTGCCCCGCGCTGCGCGAGCGGGTCTTCATCGGCGAGGAGTCCTGGGACGCGCTCGTCGCGGCGGGCGCGTCGGTGACGGGTGCTCAGCTCGCCGCCCGCGAGGCGGAGTTGTCGTGCGACGACCCGGTCAACATCCAGTACACCTCGGGTACGACGGGCTTCCCGAAGGGGGCCACGCTCTCCCACCACAACATCCTCAACAACGGTTACTGGGTGGGCGAGACGGTCGGCTACACGGAGCAGGACCGGGTGTGCCTGCCCGTTCCGTTCTACCACTGTTTCGGCATGGTGATGGGAAACCTGGGAGCCACGTCCCACGCCGCCTGCATCGTGATCCCCGCCCCCTCCTTCGACCCCGCCGCGACCCTGCGCGCGGTCCAGCAGGAGCGGTGTACGTCGCTGTACGGGGTGCCCACGATGTTCATCGCGGAGCTGAACCTGCCGGACTTCGCCTCGTACGATCTGCGCACCCTGCGCACCGGCATCATGGCCGGCTCACCGTGCCCGGTGGAGGTCATGAAGCGGGTCGTCGCCGAGATGCACATGGCGGAGGTGTCGATCTGCTACGGCATGACGGAGACCTCCCCGGTGTCGTTGCAGACGCGCCGCGACGACGACCTGGAGCGCCGCACCGGCACGGTCGGCCGGGTCCTGCCGCACATCGAGGTCAAGGTCGTCGACCCGGTCACCGGCGTCACCCTGCCGCGCGGCGAGCCCGGCGAGCTGTGCACCCGCGGCTACAGCGTGATGCTCGGCTACTGGGAGGAGCCGGAGAAGACCGCCGAGGTCATCGACGCGGGCCGCTGGATGCACACCGGCGACCTCGCCGTGCTGCGCGAGGACGGCTACGGGCAGATCGTCGGCCGCATCAAGGACATGATCATCCGCGGCGGCGAGAACATCTACCCGCGCGAGATCGAGGAGTTCCTGTACGCGCATCCGCGCATCGCCGACGTGCAGGTGGTGGGCGTGCCGCACGAGCGGTACGGGGAGGAGGTGCTCGCCTGTGTCATCCTGCGGGACCCGGACGAGCCGCTCACCCTGGAGGAACTGCGGGAGTTCTGCCGCGACCGGCTCGCCCACTACAAGATCCCGACGAGGTTGAGGGTGCTCGACTCGTTTCCGATGACGGTCAGCGGGAAGGTCCGGAAGGTAGAACTCCGCGAAGGATACGGGGAGTTGTGACACTCGGGGCGCTCGCGTCCCGGTTCACAGCTCGCGTCGCATACAGACCCTCGGCCACCGGTCGAGGCCGGCTTTTGCCTCGGCCGCGCGGATCGCGCGCAGCCCCGGCGTGAGCGCGTCCCCGGTGAGCCGGCGGAACCCGAGACGCTCGTAGTAGGGGGCGTTCCACGGCACGTCGGTGAAGGTGGTCAGAGTGAGACCGGCCAGGCCCTGGTCGCGCGCGCAGTCGGCGGCGTACGCGATCAGGGCCTGGCCCACTTTGCGCCGGGCGGCGTCCGGGTGGACGGTGACCTGCTCGATGTGGAAGGCGCCGTCCACGGGTTCGCCGACGAGGTAGGCGAGGGTGTGGTGCGGGGCGTCCTCGGCGGCGGCGACGAAGGCGTGCCCGGCCGCGCGGTAGCGCTCCAGGTCGGCGAGGGCGGGCGGGTCGTCGTCGGCGACGGCGTCCATCCCGACGTCCCGGAAGACGGCCCCCGCGGCGACCTCGATCTCCTGGATGCGGGGGAGGTCGGCGGGGACGGCGGCGCGGATGATCATGCGGCCAGCCTAAGGGTCGGGTCCCAGCCCAAGGGTCGGGTCAGGGGGTGGCGCCGGCCGCTATCAGTTCGTCGGCCGGCCCGTTGACCGGCTGGGGGACGCCCGCGAGGTCGAGGACGAAGAGGGGGACGCCGAGTTCGTCGGCGCGGGTGCGGGCGGCGTCGGCGTACCCGGCGAGGGAGAAGTAGGCGCAGGCCGCGGACTCGGTCATGGACTGGAGCCACAGGCACTCCACGTCGCGCAGGTCCGCGGGCCGTACCGACGGTTCGATCCCGGCGACGACGCCCCGCGCGGCGAGCCCTATGCCGGAGGGCGGGCGCTGGTCGGCGCGGCGCACGTCCCGGAAGCCGAGCCAGCGCAGATAGAGCGCGGCGGCGGTGACCGCGTCCCGCGCGGAGCGCACGGCGACCGGCTGGAACGCGGGCCGGGGCACGGGCGCGGTCCGCGGCAGCGGGATGTGCGCGGGCGCGGGGGCCTGCGCGGGCGCCTGGTCGTCGCTGTGTACGGGGACGCGCAGCACGGTGCCGCAGGGGCAGCCGAGTTCGGGCCGGGGCCAGCGGTCGTGGCGGCCGCACATCGGGCAGCGCAGGGTGACCCAGTCGTCGGCCCAGGTGCGGGCGCTGACCGCCTCGGCGGCGGCGTCGCGGCGCAGCGGGGGCGCGACGGGGGCGCCGCACGCGCAGGGCAGCGCCGCGGGTATGTAGTCGTGCTCCCGGCGGCATGCCGGGCACTGCACGCGCACGGCTTTGGCCATGGCACTTCCCCCCAGGGCGGCCGGTTTCGAACGGTCTCGGTCTCATCATCCACCTTGACGGCCCCGGAGAGGCCCCCTTACATTGCTTCCATATAGCAGAACCTAGTTTCCGCATAGTGAAAGTTTGCCCGGGGGGTCGCAGGCGGCCCGCCGGGTGCGTACGACACAGCTTCACCACGGAATTCACAGCTCGCCGCGGGGCGCGACGGGAGCGCGAATCCGACCGCCGTAGACAGCCACACAGCACAAGTCGGGAGCACTCATGGCTCGTATGACCGCCGCCCGCGCGGCCGTTGAGATCCTCAAGCGCGAGGGCGTCACGAACGCGTTCGGCGTGCCCGGTGCCGCCATCAACCCCTTCTACCGGGAGCTCAAGCTGAGCGGTGGCATCGACCACACGCTCGCCCGCCACGTCGAGGGCGCCTCGCACATGGCCGAGGGCTACACGCGGGCCAACCCGGGGAACATCGGCGTGTGCATCGGCACGTCCGGCCCCGCCGGCACCGACATGATCACCGGTCTGTACTCGGCCACCGGCGACTCCATCCCGATCCTGTGCATCACGGGCCAGGCCCCGAGCCACCTGCTGCACAAGGAGGACTTCCAGGCCGTCGACATCGCCTCGATCGCCAAGCCGGTCGCCAAGATGGCTGTCACCGTCCTGGAGGCCGCGCAGGTCCCCGGCGTCTTCCAGCAGGCGTTCCACCTGATGCGCTCGGGCCGCCCGGGCCCGGTCCTCATCGACCTGCCCGTCGACGTGCAGCAGACCGAGATCGAGTTCGACCCGGAGACGTACGAGCCGCTGCCGGTCTACAAGCCGACCGCGACCCGCGCCCAGATCGAGAAGGCGATCAAGCTCCTCGTCGCCTCCGAACGCCCGCTGATCATCGCGGGCGGCGGCATCATCAACGCCGACGCGTCCGACCTGCTCGTCGAGTTCGCCGAGATCACCAACACCCCGGTCGTGCCCACCCTGATGGGCTGGGGCACGATCCCCGACGACCACGAGCTGAACGCGGGCATGGTCGGCCAGCAGACCGGTCACCGCTACGGCAACGCCACGTTCCTGGAGTCGGACTTCGTCCTCGGCATCGGCAACCGCTGGGCCAACCGCCACACCGGCTACAAGCTGGACGTGTACCGCGAGGGCCGCACCTTCGTCCACGTCGACATCGAGCCGACCCAGATCGGCAAGATCTTCGCCCCGGACTACGGGATCACCTCCGACGCCAAGGCCGCGCTCGAACTGTTCGTCGAGGTCGCGCGCGAGCTGAAGGCCGCGGGCGAACTGCCCGACCGCAGCGCCTGGGTCGCCTCGCACCTGGAGCGCAAGGAGACCCTCCTGCGCCGTACGCACTTCGACAACATCCCGATGAAGCCGCAGCGCGTGTACGAGGAGATGAACAAGGCGTTCGGCCGTGACACGCGGTACGTGACGACCATCGGCCTCTCCCAGATCGCCGGCGCGCAGATGCTGCACGTCTACAAGCCGCGCCACTGGATCAACTGCGGCCAGGCAGGCCCCCTCGGCTGGACCATCCCGGCCGCGCTCGGCGTCGCCAAGGCCGACCCGGACACGCAGGTCGTCGCCCTCTCCGGCGACTACGACTTCCAGTTCATGATCGAGGAGCTGGCGGTCGGCGCGCAGCACCGCATCCCGTACGTCCACGTCCTCGTCAACAACGCCTACCTGGGCCTGATCCGGCAGGCGCAGATCGGCCTCGACATCAACTTCCAGGTCAACCTGGAGTTCGAGAACCAGAACAGCCCCGAGCTGGGCGTCTACGGCGTCGACCACGTGAAGGTCGCCGAGGGCCTCGGCTGCAAGGCCATCCGCGTCACCGACCCCAGCGAGTTGGGCCAGGCCCTGGAGCAGGCCAAGAAGCTCGCGCAGGAGCACCAGGTGCCGGTCGTCGTCGAGGCGATCCTGGAGCGCATCACCAACATCTCCATGAGCCCGACGGCGGACATCTCCGCGGTCAAGGAGTTCGAGGAACTGGCCACGGAACCGGGCCACGCCCCCACGTCCATCCGCCCGCTGAAGGTCTGACCGACCTGACCCGACCCACCCCGAAGGGGCGGCCCCCGGAACCCCGGGCGGCCGCCCCTTCGGCGTGCGTGGGCCTGTCCGCGCCTGCGCACGCGTCAGCGCCCGGTCTCATGCGCCCGCGCCTGCCTCTCCGCCTACGCGTGCGTATATGCGTGCACCAGCGCCAACGCCCAGGCGCGCGACCGCAGTTACTTCAAGGCCGTACCTGCGCCGGCGGGTGGGGGAGGGGCGTACGGCACGGCGGTTCCGTAGCCGACCCGCAGCCGCCCCGGTCACGGCCTGTTCCGCCCCACCGGGGGTGGGCTCCACAGGGGCGAACGCTCCGAACGCGCGAAAGGCCCCGCAAGAGGCTGCTGCCTCGTCGGGGCCTGGCCCCCACCGGTAGGCGCCGTAGGGGAGCGCTCGCGGTCGGGGCGAAGGGGTGCCAGGGGGGCCGGGCACACGGAGAACACCGAGAAAACGAAGAACGCCGAGCTCGGGACCGTCCGGGCTCGGCGTTCTGGCTGGGAGGTTGGGCCGTCCGACGGTGCGCGACTGGCGAAACATGCATGCGCGCCGCCGGACGGATTCCGGTGTCCCGTGAGGGAGTTGGTGGGGGCCGCGGCGGCTGAGCGACAGCCCTCCCGGTGCCCTCCCTCAGGTCGAGAGGGCGGCCGGGGGGCCTTCACCACCGCACTGGCTCGCACGAGCCGCCGCGGACCCCACGCGGCGCCGGCCGCGAAGCCGGCGCAGTCTCCCGCGTCCCGCCGCACCGCCACCCCTCATCCGGGCGGCGCGGCAGGCGCGGGCTTGTGCGTACGGAGCTGACCTCCCGTCAATCCCCGTACGCAGCCTGGGGGATCAGTCCTCGCGCAGGGCGCGGACCGCTTCCTCCACGCGCTTGCCGTACTCGGGGTCGGCGGCGTGGAAGTGGGCGAGGTTCTTCTCCACGATGTCGTCGCGGGAGACCTGCGAGAGGCCGCCGGCGATGTTGGCGACGAGGCGCTGCTTCTCGTCCTCCGACATCAGGCGGTACAGCTCGCCCGCCTGGAAGAAGTCGTCGTCCTTGGTGTGGGCCGGGGCCTCGTGCGTGCCCGTGTGGCCGGCGATGGCGAGCGGGGCGCTCAGCGGGCGGCCGGTCTCGGTCGGGCCGTCGAAGGAGTTCGGCTCGTAGTTCTTGCGGGCGCGGCCGTAGGCGTTGGTCGCCATGAGGCCGTCGCGGCCGTAGTTGTCGGCGCTGGTCGCCTTCGGGGCGTTGACCGGGAGCTGGGTGTGGTTGACGCCCAGGCGGTAGCGGTGCGCGTCCGCGTAGGCGAACAGGCGGCCCTGGAGCATCTTGTCGGGGGAGGGGCCGATGCCCGGAACGAAGTTGTTCGGGGAGAACGCGGCCTGCTCGACCTCGGCGAAGACGTTGTCGGGGTTGCGGTCGAGGACCAGCCGGCCCACGCGCTGCAACGGGTAGTCCTTGTGCGGCCACACCTTGGTCAGGTCGAACGGGTTGAAGCGGTAGTCCCCCGCCTCGGCCGCCGGCATGAGCTGCACGTACAGCGTCCAGGACGGGTTGACGCCGCGCTCGATGGCCTGGAGCAGGTCCGTCTGGTGGGAGTTCGGGTCCTTGCCCGCGATCTCCTGCGCCTGCTCGGTGGACAGGGAGCGGATGCCCTGGTTCGTCTTGAAGTGGTACTTCACGAAGAAGGCTTCGCCCTGCTCGTTGGTCCACTGGTAGGTGTGCGAGCCGTAGCCGTTCATGTGCCGGTACGAGGCCGGGATGCCGCGGTCGCCCATCAGCCAGGTCACCTGGTGCGTGGCCTCGGGGGCGTGCGCCCAGAAGTCCCAGACGTTCTCCGGCTCCTGCTTGCCCGTGAACGGGTCTCGCTTCTGGGAGTGGATGAAGTCGGGGAACTTCAGCGGGTCCTTGATGAAGAAGACCGGGGTGTTGTTGCCGACGAGGTCGTAGTTGCCCTCCTCGGTGTAGAACTTCACCGCGAAGCCGCGCGGGTCACGGACCGCGTCCGCGCCACCGAGGTTGTCGGCGACCGTGGAGAAGCGCAGGAAGACCTCGGTGCGCTTGCCGACGGTGTTCAGGAAGTCGGCGTACGTGTAGTCGGTGACGTCGTCGGTCACCTCGAAGTAGCCGTAGGCGCCGGAGCCCCGGGCGTGCACCACGCGCTCCGGGATACGCTCGCGGTTGAAGCGGGCGAGCTTCTCCAGCAGGTGCTGGTCCTGAAGCAGGATCGGGCCGCCCACGCCTGCGGTGGCGGAGTTCTGGTTGTCGGCGACAGGCGCGCCGGACTCGGTCGTGAGCACACGCTTCGGCATTATTCGAGGCGACCTTCCGTGCAGTGGCTGCTGGCGATGGAGCTGTCGATGTGGGGGAGCGTAAGGACCCCTGAACAGCCACGTCAACAGTTTGTTGAAGTTCTGGGTGGTGCTTGTTCAACATTTTGTTGAACCTATGGGTAAGGGTGTTCCGGGCCGCGGCGGCGCCTGGGCGCGACAGGACAGGTGTCAACGCCGCCGCGGCCCGGAAGTCTGTGGGCCTGCGCTTCCCGTGCGGGTTACGCGACCTGCTCGCCCGACAGGCGCTCGACGGCGCGCAGCAGGGCGGAGTGGTCGAGGCCGCCGTCGCCCTGGGCGCGCAGCGACGCGACGAGCTGGGCGACCACGGCACCGACGGGCAGGGCCGCGCCGACGTTGCGGGCGGCGTCGGTGACGATGCCCATGTCCTTGTGGTGCAGGTCGATGCGGAAGCCCGGCTTGAAGTCCCGGTTCAGGAAGTTGTCCTTCTTGCGGGTCAGCACGGTCGAGCCGGCGAGGCCGCCGTTGAGCACGTCGAGCGCGGCGCTCAGGTCCACGCCGGACTTCTCCAGGAAGACCACGGCCTCGGCGCACGCCTGGATGTTGACGGCGACGATGAGCTGGTTGGCGGCCTTCACGGTCTGGCCCGAGCCGTGCGGACCGCACAGCACGATGGTCTTGCCGAGGGCCTCAAGCAGCGGCTTGGCCTCGTCGAAGTCGGCCTGCTCACCGCCGACCATGATGGACAGGACGGCCTCGATGGCGCCGGCCTCGCCGCCGGAGACGGGCGCGTCGATGACGCGGATGCCCTTCTCCTTGGCGTTCTTCGCCAGGTCGACCGAGGTCTGCGGGGTGATCGAGGACATGTCGACCAGCAGCGCGCCGGACTTCGCGTTCTCCAGGATGCCCTCGGGGCCGTAGGCGATGGCCTCGACCTGCGGGGAGGCGGGGACCATCGTGACGATGACGTCGGCGTCCTTGACGGCTGCGGCGATCGAGCCGGCCGCCGTGCCGCCGGCCGCGGCGAGGCGGTCCAGCTTGTCCTGCTCCAGGGTGAAGCCCGTGACGTCGTAACCGGCCTTGATCAGGTTCTCCGACATGGGCGAGCCCATGATGCCGAGACCGATCCACGCGACCTTGGGGAGGTTGTTGCTCATGAGGGTGACTCCAAAGACTGAGTAAAGCGGTGATACGTCGCCGTGCCGTCGAAGCGGCGTCGTCAGGGCGGCGTCGTCAGGAACGGGACTCGCGCGGCAGCCAGTCGAAGGCCTCGGCGCTCGGGCGGTCGCCCGGCTTGTACTCCAGGCCGACATAGCCCTCGTACCCGGCCTTGGTGAGCTGGTCGAGCAGCTCCTCCAGCGGCAGCGAGCCGGTGCCCGGCGCGCCGCGGCCCGGGTTGTCGGCGATCTGCACATGCGCGGTCTTGTCGGTGTACGCGCTGATGATCTGCGGCAGGTCCTCGCCGTTCATGGACAGGTGGTAGAGGTCCATGAGGAACTTGGCGTTGCCGAGGCCGGTCGCCTCGTTCACCTTGTCCACGATCTCGATCGCCTTGGGCGCGCTCACGATCGGGCAGGCCGGGGACTCCGGCGCGTTCAGCGCCTCGATCAGCACGACGGCGCCCACCCGGTCGGCAGCGCGGGCCGCCAGCACCAGGTTCTCCAGGGCGAGTTCGTCCTGCACCGCCGGGTCGACGCCCTCCACGCGGTTGCCGTACAGCGCGTTGAGCGCCTTGCAGCCGAGGGAGGCGGCGAAGTCGGCGGCCACGTCGATGTTCGCGCGGAACTTCTCGCTCTCCTCGCCGGGGATCGACAGGGCGCCCCGGTCCGGGCCGGGCAGCTGGCCCGCGTAGAAGTTCAGGCCGGTGAGCTGCACGCCCGCGTCCTTGATCGCGTCCCGCAGGGCGTCGAGCTCGGACTGCGCGGGGGTGGGGGCGTCGACCCAGGGCCACCACAGCTCGACCGCGGTGAAGCCGGCCGCGGCGGCAGCCGCCGGGCGCTCCAGGAGCGGGAGTTCCGTGAAGAGGATCGACAGGTTGACGTTGAAGCGCTGGTCTGCGAATCCCATCGGGGTCGGCGCTCCCTTCCGGTTCGTGTTCCGTACGGAGAAGTCCGGGGCCGCCGGGCGGCCACCTGGGTAATTCCGTATTGCGGAAGTTCGTTTCTGCTTGATGGAAGGTTGCCCCCGACTCGGGGGAGCTGTCAAGAGGGGCTGCCGGAAAAACCCCGAACGGCGTTAGGTTGACGCTGTGCGATTGAGAGTGGAGTTCACGACCGAGCCCTTCGACCTCGACGAGGCGCCCCCGCACGCGGTGGTCGCCCGGGACGTCATCCAGGGCGCCGAGCTGGACGCGGTCGACGTCGGCCCGTTCGGCAACACCGCCGAGGGCGAGGCGGACCGCGTGCTCACCGCGGTGGACGGGCTGCTGCGGCGCGCCCTGGAAGCGGGCGCCACCCGCGTCTCCCTCCAGGTCAACGTGCTCGACGGCGCCGCCGGAGCAGGGGAGGGCGATAAGTGACCGCCATCGGGGACGACCCCTTCGTCAGAGCGGTCAAGCCGCTCGTGGACGCCATGGGCGCCGAGATGCTGCCGCCCGGCGAGGCCGGCAAGGACGACGTCGTACTGAGCTGGGAGGGCGCCGACGTCGTCGCCGTACGCCTGCCGCAGCTCGCCGACTCCCTCGACCACATCCTCGCGGCGATGGAGCGCACCGCGGGCATGCCGCTCGCCTCCCTCGACCGCAAGGAGAAGCAGGAGGTGGTCCGGGCCCTCGAAGCCCGCGGCGCCTTCTCCGTACGGCACGGCGTGGAGACCGTGGCCGGCGCGCTCGGTGTCTCGCGCTTCACCGTCTACAACTACCTGAACCGGGACAAGGCCACCTGACCTGCGATAACTCGCTTCGTGTGGCGCGATCCCCGAGCCGCCGTCCGGATATCGGACGGCGGCTTTTTGTCGCTCCAAGTTTTCAACAAAGTGTTGACGCAGTGTTTCCGAGGGCGTTAGCTATCCGCAGCCCGTCCAGCACAAGGCCACGGAGGCACCCCGTGACTTCAGGTTCGACGCCGGGGCTCACCCGGTTCAACGCCTCGGACGAGAGCGAGGCCACGGCCGCGCTCCACGAGGTGTGTGCTTCATCGGCGTGGGGGAGCAAGATCCTCGCCCAGCGCCCCTTCGCCACCGTCGAGTCCCTCTTCCAGGCCAGCGACGCCGCCATGGCCGAACTGACCGAACAGGACCTCGCCGAGGCGATGGCCGGCCACCCGCCGATCGGCCGCCCGAAGCCGGGAGACCCCACCTCGTCGCGCGAGCAGCGCGGCATGGCGGGCGCCTCCGAGGAGCTCAAGGCACAGATGCTCGAACTCAACCTGGCCTACCAGGAGCGGTTCGGGCACGTCTTCCTCATCTGCGCCACCGGCGCCACGGGGGAGCAGATGCTCGCGGCACTCAAGGACCGGATCGGCAACACGCCCGAGCGCGAACGCGAGATCGTCCGCGCCGAGCTGGGAAAGATCAACCGCATCCGCCTGACGCGCCTCGTGGAAGAAGGAGACAACGCCCGATGAGCACCGAGACCACCGCATCGGTGTCCACGCACATCCTGGACACCAGCATCGGACGCCCCGCCGAGGGCGTCGCCATCTCCCTTGCGGCGCGCGCCGGTTCGGACGCGGCCTGGGTCGCGCTCGGCGGCAGCGCCACCGACGCCGACGGGCGCTGCAAGGACCTGCCGGCCCTGCCGGAGGGCACCACCCATGTACGCCTCGACTTCGAGACCGAGGCGTACTTCCAGAAGAAGTCCGCGAACCAGCAAGCCGATGCGCAGCAGGACGCCCCCGCGAATCGGGACAGCGGCGCGAGGGGAGCGTTCTTCCCGGAGGTGGCGATCACGTTCGCCGTCGTCCCGGGCGAGCACTACCACGTACCGCTGCTGCTCAACCCGTTCGGCTACTCCGTTTACCGAGGGAGCTAGCAGACATGCCCACGATCCTGGGACAGAACCAGTACGGCAAGGCGGAGAACCGCGTTGTCAAGATCACGCGGGACGGCGACACCCACCACATCAAGGACCTGAACGTCTCGGTCGCCCTCAGCGGCGATCTCTCCGACGTGCACCTGACCGGGTCCAACGCCAACTGCCTGCCGACCGACACCACCAAGAACACCTGCTTCGCCTTCGCCAAGGAATACGGCATCGAGTCCGCGGAGCAGTACGGCATCGAGCTGGCCCGCCACTTCGTCGAGAGCCAGCCCTCCATCCACCGCGCGCGCATCCGCATCGAGGAGTACTCCTGGGAGCGCATCGCCGGCTCGGACGCGGGCTCCAAGTTCATCGGCGCCGACGAGGTCAAGCACTCCTTCGTCCGCAAGGGCCAGGAGACGCGCCTCGCCCAGATCACCTATGACGGCGAGAAGTTCGAGGTCCTCACCGGCCTCAAGGACCTCACCGTCATGAACACCACGAACTCCGAGTTCTGGGGCTACATCAAGGACAAGTACACGACGCTCCAGGAGGACTACGACCGCATCCTCGCCACGTCGCTGTCCACTTGGTGGCGTCACACCTGGACGGGCGAGGACGACGAGCGCACGCCCCACTGGAACAAGTCCTACGACCAGGCCAAGAAGCACATCCTCGAAGCCTTCGTCGAGACGTACTCGCTCTCGCTGCAGCAGACCCTCTTCCAGATGGGTTCGCGCGTCATCAACAACCGCAGCGAGATCGACGAGATCCGCTTCTCCGCGCCCAACAAGCACCACTTCCGCCAGGACCTGTCGTTCTGCGGGCTGGAGAACGAGGCGAAGGACGGCGCCGTGTACTACGCCGCCGACCGCCCCTACGGCCTCATCGAGGCCACGATCCTGCGGGACGGCGCCGACCAGCGCATCCCGGTCGACATGACCAACCTCTGACGCGGGGCGCGCGCCCCCGCCCGCCGCAGTCGGCGGGGGCGCGCCACACCGGAGGGAACATCGCAATGGCAGTGCCTGCAAAGGGGCCGGCGGAAGCCGAAGGCCCGTGTTCCACCCCACCGTCCGACGGCCTCGGCACGATCGAGGTCCACCCGGTGGACGAAAAGCTCCACTTCTCGCGGCTCGTCCCCGCCGCGCTCCAGCACATCGCCGCCATGTACGCCGGCGTCGTCACCCCGCCGCTCATCATCGGCCAGGCCGTCCACCTCGACACCGCGGGCCAGACCCGGCTGATCGCCGCGTCGCTGCTCATCGCGGGTGTGGCCACCCTCCTGCAGACGCTCGGCGTCAAGGGCTTCGTCGGAAACCGGCTGCCCTTCGTCAACGCCGCGTCCTCCGCCGGCATCGCACCGATGCTCGCCATCGCGGAGACCAACGCCAAAGGCGACCAACTCCCCGCCATCTACGGGGCGGTCATGGTCGCGGGCGTCTTCTGCCTCGCCATCGGACCGTTCTTCGGACGGCTGCTGCGCTTCTTCCCGCCGCTGGTCACCGGCGTCGTCATCACCCTCATCGGTGTGACGCTGATGCCCGTGCCGGTGAGCTGGGCCCAGGGCGGCGACAAGACCGCCGCCGACTACGGCGACATGCGCCATCTCGCGCTCGCCGGTTTCACCCTCGTCGTCATCCTGCTCATCCAGCGCTTCGGCCGGGGCTTCGTCAAGCAAGTCGCCCTGCTGTTCGGCCTGTTGATCGGCACGCTCGCCGCCATCCCGTTCGGCATGGCCGACTTCAGCGCCATCGAGTCCGCGCCGGTCGCGGCCCTGCCCACGCCGTTCGCCTTCGGCACCCCCGACTTCCAGCCCGCGGCCATCATCTCGCTCTGCCTCGTCATGCTCGTCCTGATGACCGAGTCCAGCGCCGGGATGCTCGCCATCGGGGAGATCTGCGAACGCGACTGCACCGGCAAGACCATCACCCGTGGCCTGCGCACCGACGGCATCGCCACCTTCCTCGGCCCGGTCTTCGGCGGCTTCCCCACCTCGGCCTTCGCCCAGAACGTCGGCGTCGTCTCGCTCACCAAGGTGCGCAGCCGGTACGTCGTCGCCGTCGCCGGCGCCACCCTGCTCGTCCTCGGCGCCTTCCCCGTCCTCGGCGCGGTCGTCTCCCTGGTCCCCATGCCGGTCCTCGGCGGCGCGGGCATCGTCCTGTTCGGCTCGATCGCCGTCAGCGGCATCCGCACCCTGTCCGAAGCGGGCCTCGACGACAGCTCCAACATCATCCTCGTGGCCGTCTCGCTCGGCGCCGGCATCATCCCCCTGGCCGCGCCCACCTTCTACGCCGACTTCCCCGCCTGGGCGCAGACCGTGCTCGGCTCCGGCATCAGCGCCGGCGCGCTCGTCGCCGTGTCGCTGAACCTCTTCTTCCACCATCTCGGCACCCGCGGCAGCGCCAACACCGCCGCGGCACTCAAATCCTCCTAGGGTCCTGCCGTGCCCACATCGCCACACGAAATGAATGAAGGAAGCACCATGGCACCTTCTTCGGCAGACCGCATCGTCATCGAGAACGTCGCCATCGCGACGGTCGACGCCCAGGACACCGAGTACGCCTCGGGCCACATCGTCGTCCATGGCAACAAGATCGAGTCCATCGGCGCGGGCAGCGCGCCCGAGGGACTGGAGAACGTCGTACGCCGTATCGACGGCACCGGCCACCTGGCCACGCCCGGCCTGGTCAACACGCACCACCACTTCTACCAGTGGATCACCAGGGGCCTGGCCACCGACCACAACCTGTTCAACTGGCTGGTGGCGCTGTACCCGACCTGGGCGCGCATCGACGAGCAGATGACGTACGCGGCGGCGCAGGGCTCGCTCGCGATGATGGCCCGCGGCGGTGTCACCACCGCCATGGACCACCACTACGTGTTCCCCAAGGGGTCGGGTGACCTCTCCGGATCGATCATCCGGGCCGCCTCCGAGATGGGCGTGCGCTTCACTCTGGCCCGCGGTTCCATGGACCGCAGCGAGAAGGACGGCGGCCTGCCGCCCGACTTCGCGGTCGAGACGCTGGAAGGCGCCCTCGCGGCGACCGAGGAGACCGTCGCCAAGCACCACGACGCCTCCTTCGACGCGATGACGCAGGTGGCGGTCGCCCCCTGCTCGCCGTTCTCCGTCTCCACCGAACTCCTCAAGCAGGGCGCCGAGTTGGCGCGCCGGCTCGGCGTACGGCTGCACACCCACGGCAGCGAGACCGTCGAGGAGGAGAAGTTCTGCCACGAACTGTTCGGCATGGGCCCCACCGACTACTTCGAGTCGACGGGCTGGCTCGGTGAGGACGTGTGGATGGCGCACAGCGTCCACATGAACGACTCCGACATCGCCGCGTTCGGCCGCACGAAGACGGGCGTCGCCCACTGCCCGTCCTCCAACGCGCGGCTCGCGGCCGGTATCGCCCGCGTCCCCGACATGCTGGCCGCGGGCGTCCCCGTCGGCCTCGGCGTCGACGGCACGGCCTCCAACGAGTCGGGCGAACTCCACACCGAACTGCGCAACGCGCTGCTCATCAACCGCCTCGGCGCCCACCGCGAGGCCGCTCTCACCGCCCGCCAGGCGCTGCGCCTCGGCACGTACGGCGGTGCCCAGGTGCTCGGCCGGGCCACCCAGATCGGGTCGCTCGAAACCGGCAAGCTGGCGGACCTGGTCCTGTGGAAGCTGGACACCCTGGCCCACTCGTCCATCGCCGACCCGGTCACCGCGCTCGTCTTCGGCGCGGCCGCACCGGTCACCCTCTCCCTCGTCAACGGCCGCCCGGTGGTGGAGGACAGCCGCCTGCTGCACGTCGATGAGGACGCCATCGCCCGCTCCACGCGGGACGAGGCACAGCGCCTCGCGCGGATCGCCGCGCGGGACTGATTCCAAGACTCCGGTCAGGGGGGACGGCCCCTGACCGGGGGCTCGAGCAGCCGAGCGGGCTGCTCGAGTGCCGCCCCGGAACGTGGCCCAAAGCCTCACGTTCCCGGGGCGGTCAGTACTACCTGGGCGCACGACAACTCCATACCGAGCACCACAGCACCACCTTGCACCACCTCCCAGAAGCGAAAAGCGCCGGCGACCGTCCGGGGCTGGAAAACAACCGGAGGAGCCGCAGTGGCGACGAAGCCCAGGTTCACCAAGCAAGGCACGACCCCCGACGAGTCCGCGCAGACCGCGGACGCCCCGGGGACGCATACCAAACATCCGGTCGACGAGACGCTGCCGCCGCTGAAGATGGCGACGACCGGTCTCCAGCACGTCGCCGCGATGTACGCGGGAGTCGTCGCACCCCCGCTGATCGTGGGCGCGGCCATCGGCCTCAGCCCGAAGGAGCTCACGTTCCTGACCGGCGCCTGCCTCTTCACGGCCGGCCTCGCCACGTTCCTCCAGACGCTCGGCATATGGAAGATAGGCGCCCGGCTGCCGTTCGTGAACGGCGTGACGTTCGCGGGCGTCGCCCCGATGCTCGCCGTCGTCGCCTCCACCAAGGACAAGACGAACGCCCTGCCGCTGATCTTCGGCGCGGTCATCGTCGCCGGTGTCCTCGGCTTCATCGCGGCCCCCTTCTTCTCGAAGATGGTCCGCTTCTTCCCGCCGGTCGTCACCGGTACGGTGATCACCCTCATCGGTGTCTCCCTGATGCCCGTCGCCTTCGGGTGGGCCCAGGGACCCAACCCCAAGGGCGCCGACTACGGCTCGATGAAGAATCTGGCGCTCGCCGGCATCACCCTCGTCATCGTGCTGCTGCTGCGCCGCTTCACCAGCGGGTTCGTCAAGCAGATCGCGGTCCTGCTCGGCCTGGTCGTCGGCACGCTCATCGCCATCCCGTTCGGCGTCACGGACTTCTCGCCCGTCGGCGAGGCGGACATCATCGGCTTCCCGACGCCGTTCCATTTCGGCGCGCCGCAGTTCGCGGGCGCGGCGATCGTCTCCCTGTGCGTCGTCATGGTCGTGTCGATGACCGAGTCGACCGCCGACATGCTGGCGCTCGGTGAGATCGTCGGCCGGCCCGCCGACGAGAAGACCATCGCCGCGGGGCTGCGCGCCGACACGCTCGGCTCGGCGCTGAGCCCGCTGTTCAACGGCTTCATGTGCAGCGCGTTCGCCCAGAACATCGGGCTGGTCGCCATGACGAAGATCCGCAGCCGGTTCGTCGTGGCGACGGGCGGCGGCTTCCTCGTCCTGATGGGCCTGTGCCCGATGGCCGCGTCGCTCATCGCGGTCGTGCCGCGGCCGGTGCTCGGCGGTGCCGGTGTGGTGCTGTTCGGGTCGGTCGCCGCGAGCGGTATCCAGACGCTGGTCAAGGCGGGTCTGGAGAAGGACAACAACGTCCTCATCGTCGCCGTCTCGCTGGCCGTGGGCCTCATCCCGATCGCGGCCCCGGGCTTCTACCACGCGTTCCCGCAGAACGCGAAGATCATCCTGGACTCCGGTATCTCTACGGGGTGTGTCGCGGCGGTCGTCCTGAACCTGCTGTTCAACCATGTCGGCCGGGGCCGCGAGGACGACGAGGTCACGGCGCCGATGGAATCGGGCGATGCGATTGCTGCGCAGCGGACGGGGACATCGACAGCCGGCGTCCACTGACCCCTGCCCCTCAACGGGCCCCGTCAGGGGCGCGGGGAACTGCGCGAGAACCCCCACGGACCTCGCGGTCGCGTCTGCCGGGCTGAGCTGCCACGGCGGGTGCGGCTCGTGGCGGGCGGGCCGCGCAGTTCCCCGCGCCCCTGGGGAGTTGGGGTGCGCCCTGTCAGGGGCGCGGGGAACGGCGCGAGTAGTCCGACGAAGTCGCGGTCGCGTCTGCCGGGTTGAGGTGCCATGGCGGGTGCGGCTTGTGGCGGGCTGGTCGCGCAGTTCCCCGCGCCCCTTTGGGGCGTTGAGGTGCGCCCCGTCAGGGGCGCGGGGAACGGCGCGAGAAGTCCGATGGACTCGCAGTTCCCCGCGCCCATGGGGAGTTGGGGTGCGGGGAACTGGGGATCAGGCGTCAGCCGATGTGGTACGGGTCGCCGTAGACCTTCCAGTCGAGCGGCGGATCAAGATTCAGGTTCCGCTTCCGCAGGAAAACCCGCTGAGCCGTATCGACCCGGCTCGTGTCACTGTGCGCCTCCTCCTGCTTCATCGCCCACACACGCGCGTCCAGAAACGCGTTGAGCCACCCCACCTCGTCCCCGCCGGAGGCCGGCGGCTTCGCCTTGCCGAGGGCCCGGCGCCGGATGGAGCTGAAACTGGTCGCGTCACCCCCGTCGCCGTGCATGACGATGGCGTCGTAGTACGCGAACTGGCCGAGGACGCCGACCCCGTCCGCCTTGCCCTGACGTACCGCCGGATTGAAGTACACGCGGTCACGCTCGTCGTCCTGCGCCCGCTGGAACGCCGGGTCCTGGGCCGCGCGCCGCCAGTCCTTCGGGAAATCCGGGTCGAGCCCGGCGTGCGAATCGCTGCCGTCGACCCTGCGCAGCGCGGGCAGATAGCGCGCGAGCACATTGCCCGGCTTGCGGTCGGTGTACAGCTTCACGAGGTCGAGCATGTCGCCGGTGCCGGAGCAGAAACCGATGATCCCGGCGGTGTAGCCGCGCCCGTCACCGATGTCCTCGATGTACCGGTACTGCGCCTTCCAGTCGAGCGAGGAGTTCTCCGCGCTCGACACCAACTGCATGGCGATCTCCTTCTTCGCCGGGTCGTCGAGCCCGCCCCCGCTCACCGAGGCGGTGGCCGCCCCGGCGAACTGGGTGGTGAGCAGCGGCGCGGCCACGACGGCGGCGCCGAGGAACGTGAGGAGAGTGCGACGGGAAGTGCCTGAGTGGGGGGTGGACACGGTTCCTCCTAGGGGGAGTTCGTCGTTCCGTCGACTGTTAGGAAGGTTTCCTACCAGAGTTTCGGGACGCCGTACACCCACCAAGGAGCAGTCCGTTACAGGGAGTTGAGACTCGGCGGGCGACTACAGGCCGAACGCCTCCGGGTTCCGCGCCAGCTTCCGGAAGACCTCCTTCGGGTCCTTCACCAGCCGCCGCTCACTCAGATCGAGCAGCCCGCCGACCGCGCTCACCTCGGCCGACACCGTGCCGTCGCTCTTGCGTACCGTCTGCGCGATCCGGAACGTCTTGCCCTCGCCCCACTCGAACGCGCACGTCACGTCCACCTCGTCCCCGGCGCGCAGCTCCCGCAGATACCGGATCGTCGTCTCCAGCGCGACGGGCCCCACCCCGTGCGCCAGCAGATCGCTCTGCTCGACCCCGGCGTGCCGCAGCATCGACCAGCGGGCGTGCTCGGCGTACTGGAGGTAGACGGCCTGGTTGAGATGGCCCTGCGAGTCGGTCTCGTAACCGCGGACCTCGATCCGGACGGAAAACGGCTCTGCCACGACGTGCCTTTCGACGAGGGGCGCGGGACGCGTGCGCGGCCCGCGACGACGGCCCTGAGCGCGTGCTCAGTACCGCCGTGGGGACAACTCCGGGGCCCGGGCCAGGAATTCCGGCCGCCCTCCACCCCGTACGGGCGCTACGCGCGTCTGGGCGAGGCCAGCAGATAGCGCCGCGCGGTGCGGCCCGGCGCGGAGTACGTGCCGACCTGCCAGCCCGCGCCGGTCAGCGCCGCCGCGCACGCCGTGAGCGCCGCCGGATCGGGGTGGTGGACGGCGACGGCCTCGGGCTGCGGGGTCTCCTCCACCCGGTACCCCGGCCCTGACGTGCTCGCCGGGGCGAGGCCCGCCGCTTCCAGGGCGAGGGCCGCCGCGTGCGTGAGCCGGCCCCGCTCCCAGGCGCAGGGGCGGTCGAGCGCGCCGTCCGCGTTCGTCATCCGGCGTATCTCCAGCAGGCCCTGCCACGCCGTGCGCACCTCGCGGGCCCGCGCCGGTGTCGGCTCGTACGCCCCGGGTTCGTCGCCGAGGCGCGCGGCGAACACCCCGTCCTGCGCGGCCGGTGGCGCTGCGGGCAGTGGTTCGTCCGTAGGCGGCGACTCCCGCACCCGATGGCCCTCGGGCGTCAGGAAGTGGTCGTGCGGCGGCCGCGGATGCCGGAACGCCAGCTTCAGCTTCACCAGCCGGGCGAGCTGCGTCTCACTGCCGCTGATCCGGCCCGTGCCGGGGTCCGCGGCCTCGATGATGCGCCGCTGCGCGGCGGTCGGCGGTCGGGTCATGGCGCACCTCCCCAGGGCAGTCACCCCACCTGCTCCCGATGGTGCACCACGCCACTGACAACGGCCCGACGCGACGGACGGCTCGACGCGAGGGACCACGGCCTGAGGCCGGGCTCAGGGCCGCAGGTTCCAGCCCGCGATCACCGGCCTGCCGTGCTCGGTGCTGATCCGGCTGACCGTGCCCGTCGCCAGCAGGAAGTGGGCGCCGTCGGCCGGGCTCAGACCGAGCCTGCGGGCGGTCAGCACGCGCAGGAAATGACTGTGGGAGACGAGCACGACGCTGCCCTCGTTGTTGGCGAGCGCCGCGTCGACCTTCGACAGCATGCGGTCCGCCCGGTCGCCCACCTCCTGCGGCGACTCACCCGGGTGCTCGGGCGGCCCCGGCTCCACGCCGTCGTCGAACAGGAACCAGTTCGGGCGGGTGCGCTGGATCTCCCGCGTCGTGACGCCCTCGTAGGCCCCGTAGTCCCATTCGCACAGGTCAGGGTCGACGAACGCGCCGTCGAGGCCCGCGCGCCTGGCCGTGTCCCGGGCGCGCTCCATCGGGCTCGTGAACACGGCCCCGATGTGATAGCTCCCGACGAGCGGCGCCACGCGGCGCGCCTGCTCCTTGCCGTTCTCGGTGAGCGGGATGTCCGTCCAGCTTGTGTGCCGGCCGTTCAGCGCCCACTCCGTCTCGCCGTGCCGGACGAGCAGCAGATCACCCAAGGTCCACGCCTGTTCTCGAAGGGGTCGTCACGTGCGCCGGCCATTCTCCCCGAGCCGCGGATCAAGGATTGTCAGACCCGGCCCGTAAGGTCGTAGACGGTCCTCGGACGAGGGCCGCCACGATCGAAGGACCAGCAGACGAGGGAGGTGGCGCGGGTGTCGCAGCCGCCGCATGTTCCGCCGGGCGCCGCCGCCGTCTTCCTGCCCGCTGCCCTGCCCCGCGAGGGCCGGATCGCGTTCTGGGCGCCGGACGGCCCGCCGCCGCCCGGAGCGGGCCAGGACCTGACCGTGGTCCGCCCGCACGGCCAGGGCGTACGCGGACGCACCGTGCCCGCGCTGATCGTGCCCGTCGCCGACGCGCTGCCGGCCCTCCTGCGCGCCCGCCGCACCCGGGGCGCCCACCCCGCCGCTGCCGCCTGGGGCGCCGCCGCCGCGCACGCCCTGCACCTGCTCGCCCGGGGCCGTCTGCTGCCCGGGCTCACTCCCACCGATCACGACGCCTGGCGCGCCGGCCCGCTCGACGAGGACGACATGGCGCAGTTGCGGGGGATCGCCGCCGCGCTGCCGCCCGAGGGGTACGCGACGCCCGTGCCGGGGCGCAAGCCGCTCGCCCTGCCGGAGCCGCTGGCGCTGGTCCGCGCGTTCGTGGACGCGGTGACCGACGCGCTGCCCCGCACCCCGGCCGCCGCGCACGCCGCCGGGGCCCCGTTCGCCGCGAGCGCCGCCCAGCACATCCCGCGCGCCCGCCCGTGGGCCGTCGAGGCGGCGGCGGGGCTGGACGCGGGCGTCAAGGTCTCCCTGCGCGTGGACCTGTCCCACCAGTCGTTCTTCGACCCGGCCGAGGAGGACGGCGCCGCCGTGGGCGCGGACGAGGACACCCCGGGGGCCGAGGAACCTGCCGCGCGCCGGGCGGGCGCCGCCGTCGTCCAGGTGCACAGCCTCGCCGACCCCACCCGCGTGGTGGACGCCGCCGCGCTGTGGGCGGGGGAGGCCGACGAGCACTTCGGGCCCCGCGCCCGGATCGACGCCGTCCTCGCCGTGCGCCGGGCCGTCGCCGCCTGGGCCCCGCTCGGCCGCCTCCTGGAGCAGGACGTGCCCGACGTCCTCGCCCTCGGCGAGAGCGAGCTGATCGACCTGCTCGGACCCGGCGCGGCCCACCTCGCGCGCGCGGGCGTCACCGTGCACTGGCCGCGCGAGCTGGCCCGCTCCCTCACCGCCACCGCCGTGGTCCGCGCGCAGACGGCCCCGGGCTCGGCGACGGACGGCACGCCGTTCTTCGACAGCGAGGAACTGCTTTCGTTCAACTGGCAGTTGGCGCTCGACGGCGACCCGCTCACCGAGAGCGAGATGGACCGGCTGGCCGAGTCGCACCGCGCGGTCGTCCGGCTGCGCGACCAGTGGGTCGTCGTCGACCCCGACCTCGTCCGCAAGGCGCGCAAGCGCGAACTGGGGCTGCTGGAGCCGGTCGACGCGCTCGCCGTCGCCCTCACCGGCGAGGCCGAGGTCGACGGCGAGCAGGTGCCCGTCGTGCCCACCGGTCTGCTCGCCGAGGTCCGCGACCGCCTCACCCGGGGCATCGACACCGTCGAGCAGCCCGAGGGCCTGCACGCCACCCTGCGCGACTACCAGCTGCGCGGCCTCGCCTGGCTCGACCTCATGACCTCCCTCGGCCTCGGCGGCTGCCTCGCCGACGACATGGGCCTCGGCAAGACCGTCACCCTCATCGCCCTCCACCTGCGCAGGAACAGGCCGGAGCCCACCCTCGTCGTCTGCCCCGCCTCCCTGCTGGGCAACTGGCAGCGGGAGATCCAGAAGTTCGCCCCCGGCGTCTTCGTGCGCCGCTTCCACGGCAGCGAGCGCGACCTCGAAGGCTTCGGCGGCGGCTTCGTCCTCACCACGTACGGCACCCTGCGCAGCCGCGCCGCCGAGCTGGCCGCCCACACCTGGGGCATGGTCGTCGCCGACGAGGCCCAGCACGTCAAGAATCCGAACGCGGCGACGGCCAAGGCCCTGCGCACCATCGACGCCCCCGCCCGCGTCGCCCTCACCGGCACCCCCGTCGAGAACAACCTGTCGGAGCTGTGGGCGCTGCTCGACTGGACGACGCCCGGACTGCTCGGCCCCCTCAAGGCGTTCCGTGCCCGGCACGCGCGCGCGGTCGAGGGCGAGGTGCCGCTCCAGGGCCACGGCGGTGTCAACCCGGAGGCGGTCGAGCGCCTGTCCAGGCTTGTACGCCCGTTCATCCTGCGCCGCAAGAAGTCCGACCCCGGCATCGTGCCCGAGCTGCCGCCGAAGACCGAGACCGACCACCCCGCGCCGCTCACCCGCGAGCAGGCGTCGCTGTACGAGGCCGTGGTCCGCGAGTCCATGGCCCAGATCGAGGCCGCCGAGGGCATCGGCAGGCGCGGCCTCGTCATGAAGCTGCTCACGTCCCTCAAGCAGGTCTGCAACCATCCGGCGCAGTACCTCAAGGAGGCCGACACACCCGGCGCCCGCCCCCGCCTCGCCGGCCGCTCCGGCAAGCTCGCCCTGCTGGACGAGCTGCTGGACACGATCCTCGCCGAGTTCTACGAGGACGGACAGCCGCCGGCCGAGGGCGCGGGCGGCGCGGGCCGCGGCGGCTCGGTGCTCGTGTTCACGCAGTACGTGGCCATGGCCCGGCTGCTCTCCGCGCACCTGACCACCCGTGGCATCCCGAGCCAGTTGCTGCACGGCGGCACGCCCGTCGCCGAGCGGGAGCGCATGGTGGACCGCTTCCAGTCCGGCGAGGTCCCCGTCTTCCTGCTCTCCCTGAAGGCCGCCGGCACCGGTCTCAACCTCACGCGCGCGTCCCACGTCGTCCACTTCGACCGCTGGTGGAACCCGGCGGTCGAGGAGCAGGCCACCGACCGCGCCTACCGCATCGGGCAGACCCAGCCCGTGCAGGTGCACCGCCTGATCACCGAGGGCACGGTCGAGGACCGTATCGCCGAACTGCTCGCCACCAAGCGGGCGCTGGCCGACGCCGTACTCGGCTCCGGCGAGGCCGCCCTCACCGAGCTGAGCGACCGCGATCTTGCGGACCTCGTGTCACTGCGCAGGGAGGCGGGCCGATGAGCGTCCCGAGGAGAAGACACCGGGTGAGCGCCCCGGGCAGCGGCCCGTACATCCCCGGCCGGGCCGGCGCGGGCGAGCAGGCGCGCGCCCGGCACGCCGACGACCGGCGCACGTTCCCGCCGCTGCCGCCCCGCGCCGAACCGACGGGCCCCTTCGCCCTGACCTGGTGGGGGAACGCGTGGGTGCACGCCCTGGAGGACACCGCCCTCGACCCGGCCCGACTGGAGCGCGGCCGTGGCTACGCCGACCGGGGTCACGTCGACGCCATCACCGTCACCCCCGGCCGCGTCGTCGCCTACGTCCACGGCTCCCGGCCCCGGCCCTACCGCGCGGAGCTGCGCCTGCGCACCCTCGGCGACGACGCCTGGGACCGCTTCCTCGACACGGCCGCCGCCCGCCCCGACCACATGGCGGCCCTGCTCGACAAGGACGTGCCGCACGCGCTGGCCGCCGCCGTCGACCTGCTCCCCGTCGCCGACGACGTCGTGCCCTCGTGCAACTGCCCGGACCACGCCGAGCCGTGCAAGCACGCGGCGGCCCTGTGCTACCAGACGGCGCGGCTGCTGGACGAGGACCCGTTCGTGCTGTTCCTGCTGCGCGGGCGGGGCGAGCACGACCTGCTGGCCGCCCTCACCCGGCGCAACGCCGCGCATGAGGCCGCCGAGCGTACCCCCGGCGAGGGCCCCGACCTGGAGACCGTACCCGCCCGCGAGGTGTACGCCGACAGCGCCAGGACCCGGCCGCCGCTGCCCCCGGAATTCCCCGCGCCGGCCCACCCCGAGCGCCCGCCGTCCTACCCGCAGGCGCCGGACGCGCCCGACCCGCTCGCCCTCGACCTGCTCGCCGGGCAGGCGGCGGCCCGCGCCCACGCCCTGCTGACCACGGGCGCGGACCCGATCGCCGGCCTCACCCCCTGGCAGGACGCGGTCCGGCTGGCCGCCGCGCACCCCGGCTCCGGCCTGACCGCCGCGACCCGCGCGCTGTACGCCTCGCTCGCGCGCGGTACCGGCCGCACCCCCGTCGATCTCGCGCGGGCCGTCGCCGCGTGGCGCCAGGGGGGCCTCGACGGGCTCACGGTCCTGGAGGAGGAGTGGGATCCGCCCGCGGGCCCCTTCGACCGGGCCCGCCCCGCGCTCCTCGCCGCGGGCCACCCCGACTTCCGCCCCCGCCGCAACCACCTGACCACGCCCTCGCTCCAACTCCGGCTCGGCCGCGACGGATTCTGGTACGGCTACGAGTCCGACCCGGGCCGCGAAGACTGGTGGCCCCGCGGCCTCCCCTCCCCGGACCCCCTCGCAGCCCTCGACTCCGTCCTCACCGGCGACTGACAGGCGCGCGGCCCGCGAAGAACCCGTCGTTCACCTGCGGCCCGCTGCCCTGAACGTTGCGCAGTTCCCCGCGCCCCTGTCGGGGCGCTGCCCCCGGGGCCGTCGTTCACCTGCGGCCCGGTGGGTGGCTGGTCGCGCAGTTCCCCGCGCCCCTGAAGCGTGCACTTCGTGCAGCTTCCCCGTGGCCGAGTTCAGGGTGGGCCCACGGTCACTGGCGGTATCCGTTCAGGAAGCGGGCGATGCGGCTGATCGCGGCGTCCAGGTCGTCGGCGTGGGGCAGGGTGAGGATACGGAAGTGGTCGGGGCGGGGCCAGTTGAAGCCGGTGCCCTGCACGACCTGGATCTTCTCGCGCAGCAGCAGATCGAGGACGAACCGCTCGTCGTCGACGACCGGATGCACCTTCGGGTCCAGGCGCGGGAACGCGTACAGCGCCCCCTTCGGCTTGACGCAGCTCACGCCCGGGATCTCGTTCAGCTTCTCCCACGCCTTGTCGCGCTGCTCCCGCAACCGGCCGCCGGGCGCGGTGAGTTCGCGGATCGACTGCCGCCCGCCGAGCGCGGCCTGGATCGCGTACTGGGCGGGCGCGTTGGCGCACAGCCGCATGGACGCCAGCATCGTCAGCCCCTCCAGGTAGTCGCGCGCGTGCTGACGCGGCCCCGAGACCACGAGCCAGCCCGACCGGAACCCGGCCACCCGGTACGTCTTGGACAGCCCGCAGAACGTCAGCACGACGAGGTCGGGGGCGAGGGCCGCCGCACTGTGGTGCACGGCGTCGTCGTACAGGATCTGGTCGTAGATCTCGTCGGCGAAGACCATCAGGCCATGCCGCCGGGCGAGGTCGAGGACGCCCTCCACGACCTCCTTCGGATAGACCGCGCCCGTCGGGTTGTTGGGGTTGATCAGGACCACCGCGCGGGTCCTGTCAGTGATCTTCGCGGCCATGTCGGCGAGGTCCGGGTACCAGTCGGACTGCTCGTCGCACAGGTAGTGCACGGCCTTGCCGCCGGACAGGGTGGTGACGGCCGTCCACAGCGGGAAGTCGGGCGCCGGGATGAGGATCTCGTCGCCGTCCTCCACCAGCGCCTGGACGGCCATGGACACCAGCTCGGAGACGCCGTTGCCGAGGAACACGTCGTCCACGCCGACCTCGACACCGAGCGCCTGATAGCGCTGCGCGACGGCGCGCCGGGCGGAGAGGACGCCGCGCGAGTCGGTGTAGCCGTGCGCCTGCGGCAGCATCCGGATCATGTCCTGGACGATCTCCTCGGGCGCCTCGAACCCGAACAGCGCAGGGTTGCCCGTGTTCAGGCGCAGGACGCTGTGGCCCGCCTCCTCAAGGGCGTTGGCGTGCTCGATCACCGGGCCGCGGATCTCGTAACAGACCTCGCTGAGCTTGCTCGACTGCCGGAACTCCATGCGTGTGCCTCCAGGCCGTCCGGGCGCCGGAGGACTGCCGGCTCCCTGTTGTCGCTTGGTTTTACCAAGTAGGTGCTTGGAAAGTCCAACAACTTGCATAGACTGCGCGGCATGCCACGTCGAAGCTACGACCAGTTCTGCGCCGCCGCCCGCGCCCTCGACGCCGTCGGCGACCGCTGGACGCTCCTGATCGTGCGGGAACTCCTCGCGGGGCCGCGCCGCTACACCGACCTGCACGCCGACCTCCCCGGCGTCAGTACGGACATGCTGGCCACGCGGCTGAAGGACATGGAGCGCGACGGCATCGCCGTACGCCGCAAGCTCGCCCCGCCCGCATCGGCGTACGTCTACGAACTCACCGTACGAGGGCGGGAGTTGCTGCCCGTCCTGCATGCCCTCGGCCAGTGGGGTGCCCCGGAGCTGGCCGAGCGCAGGCCCACCGACGCCGTCCGGGCGCACTGGCTCGCGCTGCCCGTCCTGCGGCACCTGGACGCGCTCGGCGAGAGCGGGACCGTCGAAGTCCGCGTCGAGGAGGGGCTGTTCCACGTACGGGCCGGGGGAGGGGAGCCGGTGTACGGCGAGGGCGCCTACCCGGACGGCGAGCCCGATGTGCGTCTGACGTTCGACGCGCGGGCGGGCGCGGAGCTCGCCCGGGGCGCGCTCGGCGTGGCCGAGGCCGTACGCACCGGCCGGGCGGTCGCGGAAGGCGAAGGACCGCTCGCCAAGGCCCTGCGCGCCGGCGAGGCGTAGCGGGAAAATGGGAAGGGGCGGAGGTCTCTCGACCTCCGCCCCTCAGTCCCCTCACGTCAGTTGACGAAGGGTCACACCCGTGCCGGGCGTCCCGATCCGCGCGTCAGGGCGTAGCCGCCGATGCCCGCGAGCGCGGCGAGGATCGCGCCGACGCCGGTCCACACCCATCGGTCCGACCACCAGCCCGACGCCCAGTCGTGGTCGTCGGACGTGGCCGACGCGGCGCCCGCCGTCAGCGGCGTCGCCAGCTTCCCGCCGACCGCCGCCGCGCCGCCGATCTCCTTCGACGTCGCCTCGGCGGACGCCGACACCGGCAGGCCGAGGTCGGCGGAGTCGAGGCCGGTCACCGTCAGCCGCACGTAGTACGTGCCCGGCAGCGGATCGTTCGCCCACGCCTCCGACCAGGCCCGCACCGTGCGCAGCGTGCACGCCAACTCGACCCGCCCGGCGTCCGCCGCGACCGTGCGCGCCTGCATCCCGTACATGCACGACTGGCGGCGCCGCAGCCCGTCGTACACGTCGACGCGCCAGGTCTGCGCGCCGTGCCGGGCCTTCGGCAGCTCCACCTCCGCCCGCACCGTCGGGCGCTGCGTGGCGTCCGCCGCGAACGACCAGTACAGGTAGTCGCCCGTGGACGCCTGGGCCGTCGCCTTCTGCCCCTGCGCGAACGAGACAGCCGTACGGAACGACGTGCCCGCCCGCGTCGGCGCCTTCTGCGCGGCGTCGCCGTCGCCGTCGTCACCGGCCGCTCCGGCCGGCCCCGCGAGGCCGAGCACCGCCGTCGCGGCGAGCAGACAACCCGTCATGAACCTTCTGGCACGCATCAGTTCGTCCTCCACACCGAGATCCGCCAGCGCGTCAGCCAGCCCCACACCACACCGGCGAGGAAGCCGATGACGACGAGCGCGCCCAGCAGCCACCAGCCCCGGCCGAGGCCGAAGGAGGCCACGTCGGACGCCTGGTCCGGGCCGTCCACGACCTCGACCGTCAGCTCGACGGGCAGCCCCGGCTCACGCTTGACGGACGCCGGCGCGGAGAAGGAGTTCGACACCTGGAGGCAGACCGTCTCGGCCTCGGCCCGGTCGTCGTCGAGTTCGGGCTTGGGATAGCGCAGCCCCGTCGAGATCACGTCCGTACGCCCGTCGCCGGACTCCTGGCCGCGCACGATCTCCCGGTCATGGGTGGTCATCGCGCGCAGCAGCACACCGTAGTCACGGTCGACGGCCCGGTCGGCGGACACGCTCACCGACGCGCGCAGCTCCTTGCCGGGCTCCACGTCGACGCGGTAGTAGCGGTGCTGCCCGAACGTCTCACGGTCTGTGTACAGGCCGGGCTTGAGCTGCGGCGCCGAGGCGCACTGCGCGGCGCCGTCGACGGCGACCGGCGTCACCACCGGATCGGCCGTCTGGTCCACCAACTGGCCGACGCGGTCCGTCAGTTCCTTCTTGTGGCGTACGGAGGTGTACGTGCCGCCGGTCGCGTCCGCGATGCAGGAGAGCTGCGCGCGGGTCTTGGCGTCGGCGACCAGGCCGAGCGTGTCGATGGTCAGGCCGATGCCCTTGGCGGCTATCTCGCGCGCCACCTCGCACGGGTCCAGCGGCTGGCAGGTGTCCTCGCCGTCGCTGATGAGCACGATGCGCTTGGTGCCCTCGCCGGAGAAGTCGTCGGCCGCCTTGAGCAGCGCGGGGCCGATCGGGGTCCAGCCGGTGGGCTGGAGCGTGGCCACGGCCGTCTTCGCGTCGGTGCGGTCGAGCGGGCCCACGGGGTAGAGCCGCGCGGTGTCCTTGCAGCCCGCCTTGCGGTCGTTGCCGGGGTAGTTGGCGCCGAGGGTCCTGATGCCGAGTTCGACCTCGTCGGGCGTCGCGTCCAGCACCTCGTTGAACGCCTGCTTCGCCGCCGCCATCCGCGAACCGCCGTCGATGTCGCGGGTGCGCATGGATCCGCTGACGTCCAGGACGAGTTCGACCTGCGGGGCGGGTTTCTTGCCGGTCTCGTCCGCGTGCGCCTGTGTGGGCGACAGGCCGCCGACGGCGAAGGAGGCGAGGAGGGCGCACAGACCCGCCGCCAGCCGTTGTCTGATGATCATCGGCGGATCTTATGGACCGAAGGGTCCCGGGGCCAAAACGGCCGCCGCCCGGCCCCCGCGTACGGACGCCACCGGGCCGGGCCGACTCCTGAGCGCGGGGCGAGGAGCGCGGGGCGCGGGCGGGTGGTCGCGGCGGGGCGCGGATACGATGGCGGGACCGCCCGGCGGCGGGGACGGGCCGGCGCGGTGGACGGCTGACGGCTGAGGGCGAGAGGTCACGGGCATGCTGAGACAGATCACGGCGACCCGTTACGTCACGCCGCTGCACACCGGCGGGTCGGTGCCCGGGGTGGTCGAGGCGGACGACCTCGGCACGTACGTCCTCAAGTTCACCGGGTCCGCGCAGGGCGTCAAGGCGCTCGTCGCGGAGATCGTCGTCGGGGAGCTGGCGCGGCGGCTCGGGCTGCGCTTCCCCGAACTGGTGCTCGCGCACTTCGACCCCGCCATCGCCGTCGACGAGCCCCACCAGGAGGTCCAGGACCTGCTGCGGGCCAGCGCCGGGCTCAACCTCGGGATGGACTTCCTGCCCGGCGCGGTCGACTTCACGCCCGAGATCGCGGCGGAGTTCCCCGTGGACCCGGTGGAGGCCGGGCGGATCGTCTGGCTCGACGCGCTGACCGTCAACGTCGACCGGACGGTGCACAGTTCGAACCTCATGGTGTGGCCCACGTTCGGCACCGCCGAGCCGCGTCTGTGGCTCATCGACCACGGCGCGGCGCTCGTCTTCCATCACCGGTGGGGCGGGGCGAGCCCCGACAAGGCGTACGACTTCCGCCGGCATGCGCTCGGGGGGTACGGGCCCGACACCCGGGCCGCCGACGCGGAGCTGGCGCCCCTGGTGACGGAGGAACTGCTCCGTGAGGTCGTCGCGCTCGTGCCGGATGCGTGGCTCGCGGGGGAGGAGGGGTTCTCCGGGGCGGAGGCGGTGCGGGAGGCGTACGTGTCGTTCCTGCTGGCGCGGGCGCGGGCCTCGGCGGCGTGGTTGCCTACGGAGTTTCCCTCTCGGGAGGAGTTGGCTCGGGCGGATGCGGTGCGGGCGGCCGATGTGGAGCGGGGGCGGCCGGGGTGGCTCAAGCGGGTGCCGGATCTTCATGGCAAGCCGGCGGCTCGGTCGGACTGGTCGGTCCACCTGGACTGACGTCGCGCTCCGCGCGGGGCGGGGTTTTCAGCGCCGGGCCTCTTCGGCCCCCCGGGGGCGTGACCGTCGTGCGTCCAGTGCGGCGCCGTCGTGGCCGGTCGCGCAGTTCCCCGCGCCCCTGCCGGGGCTGACGTCAGCGCCAACTCCCGGCCTCCGGCCCGGGTGTGCCTGGGGGGCGGGGCTGGGCTCAGCGCCAACTTCCAGCCTCCGGCCCGGACCTGCCTGGGAGGCGGAGCTGGGCTCAGCGCCAACACCCAGCCTCTCCGGCGATTGAGGAGCGGGGGCTGGGGCAGCGCCCCAGAGTGCCGGGTGCGTTGTGGCTGGGCGCGCAGTTCCCCGCGCCCCTTGTGGGGCTGGGTTCAGCGCATGTTTCCGGCCTACGCGGCGATGGCGAAGGGCCCCCGGCGCTGTGCGTGGCGGGGGCCCTTCGGGGGGGGGTCAGGGGAGTTGTTCGTAGGCGGGGAGCGTGAGGAAGTCCGCGTAGTCGGCGTCAAGGGAGACCTGGAGGAGGAGGTCGTGGGCCTGCTGCCACTTGCCCGCGGCGAACGCCTCCTCGCCGATCTCGGCCTTGATGTTCGCCAGTTCCTCCGCCGCGACCTTCCGCGCGAGCTCCGCCGTGGCCGGCTCCCCGTTCTCGAAGACGACCCCGGCGTTGATCCACTGCCAGATCTGCGAACGGGAGATCTCCGCGGTGGCCGCGTCCTCCATCAGGTTGAAGATGGCGACCGCGCCGAGCCCCCGCAGCCACGCCTCGATGTAACGGATGCCGACCTGGACGGCGTTGACGAGACCGTCGTACGTGGGCTTCGCGTCGAGCGAGTCGATGGCGATGAGGTCACCGGCGGCGACGGAGACGTCCTCGCGCAGCCGGTCCTTCTGGTTGGGCTTGTCGCCGAGGACCTTGTCGAAGGACTCCATGGCGATCGGCACGAGGTCGGGGTGCGCGACCCAGGAGCCGTCGAAGCCGTCGCCGGCCTCACGGTCCTTGTCGGCGCGGACCTTCTCGAACGCCACCTTGTTGACCTCGGCGTCCTTGCGGGACGGGATGAAGGCCGCCATGCCGCCGATGGCGTGCGCGCCGCGCTTGTGGCAGGTGCGCACGAGCAGTTCGGTGTACGCGCGCATGAACGGCGCGGTCATCGTCACCGCGTTGCGGTCGGGCAGGACGAACTTCTGGCCGCCGTCACGGAAGTTCTTGACGATGGAGAAGAGGTAGTCCCAGCGGCCCGCGTTCAGCCCGGAGGCGTGGTCGCGCAGCTCGTAGAGGATCTCCTCCATCTCGTACGCGGCGGTGATCGTCTCGATGAGGACCGTGGCGCGGACGGTGCCCTGCGGGATGCCGACGTAGTCCTGGGCGAAGACGAAGATGTCGTTCCAGAGGCGGGCCTCCAGGTACGACTCCGTCTTCGGGAGGTAGAAGTAGGGACCCTTGCCCAGCTCGATGAGCTTCTTCGCGTTGTGGAAGAAGTACAGGCCGAAGTCGACGAGGGCGCCGGGCACGGCCTTGCCGTCGGCGTCGACGAGGTGGCGCTCGTCGAGGTGCCAGCCGCGCGGGCGCATGACGACGGTGGCGAGCTGGTCGGCGTCCTTGAGGGCGTACGACTTGCCGGTGCGCTCGTCGGTGAAGTCGATCGACCGGTCGTAGGCGGCCGTCAGGTTGAGCTGGCCGCCGATGACGTTCGCCCAGGTGGGGGCGGAGGCGTCCTCGAAGTCGGCGAGCCAGACGCGGGCGCCCGAGTTGAGCGCGTTGATCGTCATCTTGCGATCGGTGGGGCCGGTGATCTCGACGCGGCGGTCGTTCAGCGCGGCCGGGGCGGGCGCGACCTTCCAGGAGTCGTCCTCGCGGATCGCGGCCGTCTCGGGGCGGAAGTCGAGCGTGGAGGTGCGGGCGATCTCGGCGCGGCGCTCGGCGCGGCGGGCGAGAAGCTCGTCACGCCGGGGCGTAAACAGCCGGTGCAGCTCGGCCACAAAGGCGAGGGCCGCATCGGTGAGCACCTCGTCCTGCCGGGGCAGGGGCGTGGCGTCGACGATGGCCAGCGGGGACGGCGCTGGTGCGGACATGAGGCTGTCACTTCCTTCAGCGAGCGGATGGCGGGGGCGGCACCGGGTGCCGCGCGCACCGGGGTATGACTGGTGGCCCCGCTACGGGGGACCGGCCCTTCTGATCAGTGGATACTAGTTTCCTTATCGTGGAAGTTCAATGGTTTGTTGATGTCGAGATTCTCTGAGTCGACAGAACGTGGCGCTCGGTGCCACGCCTCTCACTCCAGGTGGCCGAGGTCGGCCGGGGTGTCGATGTCATACGCCCGCGCGATGTCGCCGCACTCGACCAGTTGGATGCCCCGGGCGTGTTCCTTCAGGTAGGCGCGGGCCCCCCGGTCCCCGTCGGCGCTCGCCGCGATCCCGGCCCAGTGCGCACGGCCGAACAGCACGGGGTGCCCGCGTTCACCGTCGTACGAGGCTGCCGCCAGCGTCCCCGGCGAGCGGTACGCCGCCCGCACCCGGGCCACCGCGTCCGCGCCGATGCCCGGCTGGTCCACGAGCATCACCAGCGCCGCGTCCGCGTCCGTCCCGGCCAGCGAATCCAGGCCGGCCCGCAGCGAGGACCCCATGCCGTCCGACCACTCCGGGTTCTCCACGAGCACGCATCCCTCCAGTCGCGCGCGGTCCCGTACGTCGGCCGCGCCCGCCCCGAGTACCACGTGCAGCGGCGCGCATCCCCCCGCGCGCAGCGCCCGTACCGCGCGTTCCACCAAGAGCCCGCCCCGGTGCGGCAGCAGCGCCTTCGGGCCGCGCCCGAGCCGCCGGCCGCCGCCCGCCGCCAGCAGCAGCCCCGCCACCTCGTACGTTTCCTTCGGTGTTTCCTCCGTCGTCATGCCCCCTGCATATCGCACGCGGGGGCCGGGCGCGCGGCGGTGGAAGGTGGTGTGTGCAACGGACTGGCGGAGCGGCGGATCGCCTAGTTAACTGGTCCGCCACACACCCGGGTTGGGCGCCTGACCACCGTGCGGGCCGGGTTGCACAAGGACGTGCGAGGGGGAGAACGGTGTTGCGGAGTGTGGAGCAGAAGCCGGTGGGGCCGGTGACCGGTGGCGTCGAGGATGCGCGGGTGACGCGGTTGCGGGCGGCCGTGTCGCGGCTGCGGCGGGAGCTTGCGGCGTACCCGGCGGAATTCCCTGACCGGGGTATCGCGGAGGAGGAGTTGGCGGCGCTCGATGCGATGGCTCGGGGTGGGGTGCCGGAGGTGCCTCGGCTGCGGCGGTCCCTGTTGTTGATCGCCGCCGCGATCGGGTCCGTGAGCGCGTTGTCGCCGGCGCTGGCCCGGGTCCGCACGGAGGTCGACGCCTTCCTCCACAGCGACCGCTGAGTCCAGCCCCGCCAGGGCAACTGGAATTCGCCGCTGAGGTCAGCCCCGCCAGGGGCGCGGGGAACTGCGCGCTCAGCCCCAACGCACCCGGCACTCTGGGGCTCCGCCCCAGCCCCCGCTCCTCAATCGCCGGAGGGGCTGGGTGTTGGCGCTGAGCCCAGCTCCGCCTTCCAGGCAGGTCCGGGCCGGAGGCCGGGAGTTGGGGTTGAGGCCAGCCCCGTAAGGGGCGCGGGGAACTGCGCGACCAGCCACGGCGTACCCGGCACTCTGGGGCTCCGCCCCAGGCCCCGCTCCTCAATCGCCGGAGGGGCTGGGTGTTGGCGCTGCCCCCAGCTCCGCCTTCCAGGCCCGCCCGGGCCGGAGGCCGGGTGTTGGCGCTGAGCCCAGCTCCGCCTTCCAGGCACGCCAGGGCCGGAGGTCGGGAGTTGGCGCTGAGCCCAGCTCCGGCTTCCAGGCCCGCCCGGGCCGGAGGCCGGGAGTTGGGGTTGAGGCCAGTCTCGGAGGGGCGTCGGAGTTGCGGCTACGCGACCCAGTAGGGGCGGCCCGGGGTGTCCGGCAGGGGCGGTAGGCCTGAGGACACCGCGCGGGAGACCCGGCGTACCGCCTCCCCGGCGATATCCTCCGGCTGCGTGAAGGGCCACCGCACCCGGTTCTCGAACGTACCGGGATCCGCACCGAACCGGGACCCGCCCTCGATCCGCACCCCGTGCCGCAACGCCGCCTGCGACAAGGCGGAGGCGACGGGCCGCCCGACATCGATCCAGAGGGAGAGCCCGCCCGGCGGCACCCGCCACCGCCACTCGGGGAACTCCCGCGCGAGGAGCTCCGCCAGATGATCCCGCCGCCCGCGCAGCACCGGCAGGCGCCGCCGCAGGATCTCCTCCTCGCGCTCCAGCAGCCGCCCCGCGACCAACTGGTCGAGGACCGACCCCGACATGTCCGCCGTCACCCGCAGCGCGGTCAGCTCCGTGATCAGCCGCGTCCCGGCCCGCACCCACCCCACCCGCAGCCCGCTCCAGTGCCCCTTGCTCAACGACCCGACGGTGACGATCTGTTCACCCCCGCCGGGCCCGGCGAGCGAGGCGAACGGCGCCGGCGTCGCCACGTCAAGGGCGATGTCCGCGACCGTCTCGTCGACGACGAGCCAGGTCCCCGTGGCCCGCGCCTGAGCGATGAGCCGCCGCCGCTGCTCGCCCGGCATGAGCCGGCCCGTCGGGTTCTGGAAGTCGGGGATGAGGTAGGCGAGCCGGGGCGCGGCCTGCCGCAGCATCGCCCGAACAGTTCCGCGTCCCAGCCGTCCTCCGTCACCGGCACCGGCGCCGTCCGCAGCCCGAGCCGCCGGATGACGGACAGGGCATTGGCGTACGAGGGGTTCTCCACGAGGATGCGGTCGCCGGGCCGCCCGAGCAGCGTCAGCGTCAGCGACACCGCCTGCTGCGCGCCCGTCGTCACGAGGATCTGGTCGGGCAGCGTCGGCAGGCCCCGGCGCGTGTACCGCTCGGCGATGGCCGCCCGCAACTCCGGCAGCCCGTACGGGTGGTAGCCGGGCGTCGCCGCGTGCCGGGCGAGGTCGGGGGCGGCCGCCGCGTACGCCGCCGAGAGTTCGTCCGCGAGCGCGCCGGGCGCCGCGATGGCCAGGTCGATCACCCCGTCACCGGCGGCGGGCGTCGCCACGCTCGTCGGCCGGGCGCCCTCGGGCAGCCGCGTCCAGGTGCCCGCGCCGCGCCGCGACCGCGCGTACCCGCTCTCGCGCAGCAGGTCGTACGCCGAGGTCACGGTGGCCCGGCTGATCCCGAGGGCCGCCGCGAACTCGCGCTCGGCGGGCAGCCGCGTGTGCAGCGCGACCCGCCCGTCGAGCAGCAACGTCCTAACGCCCTGCGCGAGCGCCCGGTAGCCGGGCCGCCGCCCCGCGACCGCCGTCACCAGTTCGGCGAGCCGGCGGCTGCCCGGCCCCTGGCCCCTGCCGTCCACCTCGTGGACCACCGCGTCCCTCGCCATGCCACATCTCCGAAATTGGCCCTGCAACCCAGGCCAATGAGCGTACAGACTGCCCATGGCCGACCAGAAGTGGTCTGGTGGAGCGATGAGGAGGGGGCACGTCATGCACCGCGATCGGAGCGGCTTCAACGACCGGTTCGAACGCGATCTACAGCGCCACGCCGAGGGCGGTACGCACCGGTTCCCGCGCGGGCGGGGCCGCCGCGTCACGCCCGTGCCGCGCCGGGCGCCCCGCGTCGTCGTCGGCGTCAGCGGCTCCCCGGCGAGTTACGCGGCCCTGCGCCACGCCGTCGCCGAGGCCCGCCGCTCGTCCAGGCCACTGGTCGCCGTCCTGGCCTGGGAACCGCCCGAGGGTGAGGTCCTGTACCGGCGCCGCCCCGACCCCGAGTGGGCCGCGCACTGGCAGCGCGAGGCCCGCGCCACCCTCGCCCGCGCCTTCGCCGACGCCCTCGGCGGGCTCCCGTACGGGATCGACGTCACCCTGCGCGTCGTACGCGACCGCCCGGGCCCGGCGCTCCTGGAGCACGCGGCCCGCCCCGACGACCTGCTCGTCGTCGGCATGCGCCCGCGCGCCCGGCGCGCCGCCGTACGCCGCCACATCCGGCGCCGCGCGCGCTGCGCGGTCCTGTCCGTGCCCGTCCCGGCCCTCGACCGGGCCGCGCTGCGCGCCCTGCGCCGGGTCAGCGCCGCCGACTTCGCCGCGTAACGCTCAAAGGGGGCGCAGCAGACCGCGGTTGACGGCCGCGGCCACCGCCGAGGTGCGCGAGTCGACGCCCAACTTGGCGTAGATGTGCACCAGATGGGACTTCACGGTGGCCTGGCTGAGGAACAGCTCGCGGGCGATCGCCGCGTTGGACAGGCCGTCGCGGACAAGGCGCAGGACCTCCAGCTCGCGCCGGCTCAGCGCCTCCGACGGCGTACGCATCCGGTCCATCAGACGGTCCGCGACCGACGGCGCGAGCGCCGAGCGGCCCGACGCGGAGCGGCGCACGGCCGCCGCCAGCTCCTGCGGCGGCGCGTCCTTCAGCAGATAGCCGGAGGCACCCGCCTCGACCGCCGCGAGGATGTCCGCGTCCGTGTCGTACGTCGTCAGGACCAGCACCCGGGGCCCGTCCGGCAGCGCGGAGATCAGCGCCGTCGCCTCCGCGCCATGCATCCCGGAGCCGAACTGGAGGTCCATCAGGACCACGTCGACACCGCCCGCGGCGGCCAGATCCACCGCCCCCCGGGCCGTCGCCGACTCCGCGACGATCTCGAAGTCTTCCTCGGCGGCGAGCACGGCCCGCAGCCCGGCCCGTACGACGGGATGGTCGTCGGCGAGCAGCAGCCGGATCACGCGGGCCCCCCCGCAGGCACCGGCAGCGTCACCGCGACGGCCGTGCCCCGCCCCGGCGCCGACTCCACCGTGAACGTGCCGCCGAGCGCCCGCACCCGCGCCCGCATCGCCGGCAGGCCGAAGCCGCCGTCACCGCCCGCCACGCGCGCGGGGTCGAAGCCGCGCCCGTCGTCCACCACGTCCAGGGCCACCGAGGTCTCCATGAAGCTGAGAGTGATCTCCGCGCGGCCCGCGTCCGCGTGCCGCACCGTGTTGCCGAGCGCCGACTGCGCGATCCGCAACAGCGCCACCTCGTACGGGGTCGGCAGGTCCAGCGGCGTACCGCTGAGCGTGAAACGGGCCGTCAGACCCGGCGCGGCCGTCGCGCACAGCCGGTCGAGGGCCGCCGTCAGCGAGCCGTTCGCCAGGTCCGGCGGGGTCAGCGCGCGCACGAAGCGGCGGGCCTCCACCAGATTGTCCTGCGCCGCCGCCCGCGCCCGCTCGATGTGCTCGGCGGCCGGTGAACCGTCCGGCAGATCGCGCTGCGCGGCCCGCAGCAGCAACTGGATCGACGACAGGCCCTGCGCCAGCGTGTCGTGGATCTCGCGCGCCAGCCGCTCCCGCTCCGCGAGCGTGCCCGCCGCCCGCTCCGCCTCCGCCAGCTCCGCGCGCGTGGCCATCAGCTCCTCGATCAGCCGCCTGCGCCGCTCGCTCTCCCCGTACAGCGCCTGATAGCCGAGCACGGTCGCCACGGCGACGGCCGCGCCGAGCAGCGGCCCGATGAACGCGCCCGCGTCCAGCGTCCCCGCGTGCCCGATGTACGAGGCGATGGCCGCACCCGCCGCCAGGGCCACCGCCGGCACGCCCCAGCGGGCGGGCAGCAGATGCAGCAGCAGGAAGTACAGGGGGAACGCCAGCCACACCGCGTCCGGCGACAGCGCGAGCAGCGCCGCCCACACCGCGCCGAGTCCCGCCAGCCAGCACGCGGCGCCCGCGCGCGTGTCCCGCACCGGGCGCAGCAGCGGGCCCGCCGCGTACACGGCGCCGAGCAGCACGCTCACCGCCACCACCGCCGCGGCCGGCTCCTCGGAGCGGCCGGTCAGGGCTCGCGCCACGACCAGCGTGAGCAGGGCCGCCATCAGCAGATGCAGGCACAGGCGCAGGACGCGCAGGACAGGGGTGAGGGAACGTGGATCCATGACCTCTCCAGCGTACGGAGCCGTCCGCCGCGAGCCGGTCAATCAAAAGGTGGAAAGCCGCGTCACCCCTTCGATCCGGGTGAAGCGTGCTGTGGCGCGATGCCCGCGCGGGGGCCGGGGCGCCAGGGTGGGGGCATGTTCGTCGCATGGAGAGATCTGCGGTTCGCCCGGGGCCGGTTCGCCCTCATGGGGACCGTGATCGTACTGATCACGCTGCTGGTGGGGCTGTTGTCGGGGCTGACCGCCGGGCTCGCCCGGGACAACACGTCCGCGCTGACCGCGCTGCCCGCCGACCACCTCGCCTTCGCCCGGCCCGCCGACGGCCAGTCGGTGTCCTTCACCGCCTCCACCGTCCGCCCCGCGCAGTGGCGCGCGCTCGCGGAGCGGCCCGGTGTGCGCGCCGCCGAACCGCTCGGCATCGGCACCGTCAACGCGGACGCGGGGCGGCAGACCGCCGCCGTCTCCGTGTTCGGGGTGCGCCCGGACTCCGGGCTCGCGCCCGAGGCGACCGCGTCCGGCAGGGTCGTCCTGTCCCGCAAGGCCGCCGCCGACCTCGGCGCGGGCGTGGGGGACCGGGTCGCCCTCGGCCGGGTACGGCTCACCGTCGGCGCGGTCGCGGGCGACGCCTCGTACAGTCACACGCCCGTCGTCTGGGCCGACCTCGGCGACTGGCAGCGGATCGCGCCCGCCGGCACCGGGGAGCGGGCCACCGTCGTCGCGCTGCGCACGGCGCCGGGCGCGGATCTCGCCGCCGCGGACCGCGCCGCGGGCACCGAGACGACCGACCTCGACGGGGCCCTGTCCGCCATAGGTTCCTACCAGGCGGAGAACGGCTCCTTGCAGCTCATGCGCGGGTTCCTCTTCGTCATCTCGGCGCTCGTCGTCGGCGCCTTCTTCACCGTCTGGACGATCCAGCGCGGCGGCGACATCGCCGTCCTCAAGGCGCTCGGCTCCTCCACGGCGAACCTGCTGCGCGACGCGCTCGGGCAGGCCGTCGTCATGCTCGTCGCCGGTACGGCCGTGGGGACCGGGCTCGCGTGGGGCGTCGGGGCGTTCGTGCCGGACGGCGTGCCGTTCGTCCTCGATCCGCTCACCGCGCTCGGGCCCGCCGCCGTGATGAGCGTCCTCGGCATCGTCGGCGCCGCGCTGTCCATCCGGCGGATCACCGCCGTCGACCCCCTCACCGCGCTCGGGAGCGCCCGATGACTCTGCTGCTCGACGACATCACCCTCACCTACCCCGACGGCGACGGGCGGCTCACCGCGCTCGACCGGGTCCGGCTCGACGTGCCCGCGGGGTCGCTCGCCGCGGTCGTCGGGCCGTCCGGGTCCGGCAAGTCCAGCCTGCTCGCCGTCGCCGCGACGCTGGTCACGCCCGACAGCGGGCGGGTCGTCATCGACGGGGTCGAGGCGGGCGGGCTCGGGCGGGCCGAGGCGGCCGTGCTGCGGCGGGAGCGGATCGGCATCGTCTTCCAGCAGCCGAATCTGCTGCCGTCGCTGACCGCGCTGGAGCAGCTCCAGGTCATGGCGCACCTCGGGGGGCGGCGGGCCGTCGCGGGCGTACGGGAACGGGCTCGGGAGTTGCTGGCGGCGGTGGGGCTTGCGGCGCAGGGGCATCGGCGGCCGCATCAGCTGTCCGGCGGGCAGCGGCAGCGGGTCAATATCGCGCGGGCCCTGATGAACGGGCCTCGGGTGTTGTTGGTCGACGAGCCGACCAGTGCGCTGGATCATGAGCGGGGGGTGGGGGTGCTGGAGTTGATCTCCGGGCTCACTCGGGAGTGTGGGGCGGCGACGGTGCTTGTCACGCATGATCGCGGGCATCTGGGTATCGCCGACCAGGTAGTCACCCTGACCGACGGCCACCTGACCCCGGAGCGCGTCTCCAGCGAGGGCTGCCTGCAGTAACCGTCTTGCGCAGTTCCCCGCGCCCCTTATCGGGGCACTACGCGCGCGTGGTCACCTGCGGGTGGATGGTGGCTGATCGCGCAGTTCCCCGCGCCCCTGGGGAGTTCTCCATGCGGAGGCCGCTTGCAGTGACCGCTCCGCGCAGTTCCCCGCGCCCCTGAAGCATGCACTTCGTGCAGCTTCCCCAGAGGGAAGCGGGGCTTCGCCCCTGCTTCCCCCGATGGAGGTGGCGACGCAGTCGCCCCTCCAGGGGCGCGGGGAACTGCGCGCTCAGCCACGACGAGAGTCGAGGATCAAAGACCACGGGCAGGCCCGCTCACCCGAGGGCGCCGGGAAGGTGAAGGGGGTCAGGAAGAAGAGGCCGTGTTGGCCAGCGCCGCGGAAAGTTCCCGAGCCACCTGCTGAAGCACCGGCACGATCGTCTCCGTAGCCGCCTCGGTGACCCGCCCGGCAGGCCCGGAGATGGAGATGGCCGCAGCCGTCGGAGACTCCGGCACCGGCACGGCGAGGCACCGCACCCCGATCTCCTGCTCGTTGTCGTCGACGGCGTACCCGAGCCGCCGCACGTCCTCCAGCGCGTCGAGGAACCCCTCAGGCGTGGTGATCGTCTTCTCCGTGGCGGCCGGCATCCCGGTCCGCGCCAGCAGCGCCCGCACCTCGTCGGCCGGCGTGTCCGCGAGCAGCGCCTTGCCCACGCCGGTGGAGTGCGGCAGGACCCGCCGCCCGACCTCGGTGAACATCCGCATGGAGTGCTTGGACGGCACCTGGGCCACGTACACGATCTCGTCGCCGTCGAGCAGTGCCATGTTCGCCGTCTCGCCGGTCTCCTCGACGAGCCGCGCGAGATAGGGCCTGGCCCATGTGCCGAGCAGGCGGGACGCGGACTCGCCGAGCCGGATCAGGCGCGGCCCGAGTGCGTAGCGCCGGTTCGACTGCTGGCGGACGTAGCCGCAGGCCACGAGCGTGCGCATGAGGCGGTGGATGGTGGGGAGCGGCAGGCCGCTGCTCGCGGACAGCTCGCTCAGACCGACTTCGCCGCCGGCGTCGGCCATCCGCTCGAGCAGGTCGAAGGCACGCTCCAGGGACTGGACACCGCCGGTCGGCGCGGACTTGGCGGTATCAGTGGTGCTGGCGCTGGACGTCGGCACGAGGCGTTCCTTTCGGGGTGGCAGGCAGTGATGCAGCCTACCCGGCGGCCTGGTGACCAGTGATGTCTTGACCTCGAAGTTCGTCGGTAGCTACGTTCTGCGTACCGGAATTGTAATTTCACTTTGTGGAAACGTCCAGAGAGTCCGCCGGGCACCGGGTGCGCGCCGCTGACCCTTGACGGACCGCGAAGCGGGAGTGAAAACTCCTTCAACAGAACGTTGAAATTGAGGAGGTCCAGGTGTCGGACGTCGAACTGGTACTGCGCTCGACGCGTGTCATCACCCCCGACGGTACGCGGCCCGCGTCGGTCGCCGTCGCCGCCGGGAAGATCGTCGCGGTGCTCGCGCACGACGCGGAGGTACCGGAGGGCGCCCGCCTGGAGGACTTCGGCGACGACGTCCTGCTCCCCGGCATCGTCGACACGCACGTCCACGTGAACGACCCGGGCCGTACGGAGTGGGAGGGCTTCTGGACCGCCACCCGCGCCGCCGCCGCCGGCGGTATCACCACGCTGGTCGACATGCCGCTCAATTCGCTGCCGCCGACCACGACCGTCGACAACCTGCACACCAAGCAGGAGGTCGCCGCCGCCAAGGCCCACATCGACGTCGGCTTCTGGGGCGGCGCGCTCCCCGACAACGTCAAGGACCTGCGCCCCCTGCACGACGCCGGCGTCTTCGGCTTCAAGTGCTTCCTGTCGCCGTCCGGCGTCGACGAGTTCCCGCACCTGAACGGCGACCAGCTCACCGCCTCCATGGCGGAGATCGCCGGCTTCGGCGGCCTGCTCATCGTGCACGCCGAGGACCCGCACGAGCTGGACGTGGCGCCCGCAGGCAGCGGCCCCCGTTACGACGACTACCTCGCCACCCGCCCCCGGGTCTCCGAGGACGTCGCCATCAAGGGCCTGATCGACACGGCGAAGCGGATCGGCGCCCGCGTCCACATCCTGCACCTGTCCTCCTCCGACGCGCTGCCGCTGATCGCCGCCGCGAAGGCCGAGGGCGTCAAGCTCACCGTCGAGACCTGCCCGCACTACCTCACCCTCACCGCCGAGGAAGTCCCGGACGGCGCCAGCGAGTTCAAGTGCTGCCCGCCCATCCGCGAGGCCGCCAACCAGGACCTGCTGTGGCAGGCGCTCGCCGACGGCACGATCGACTGCGTCGTCACCGACCACTCGCCGTCCACGGCCGACCTGAAGACCGACGACTTCGCCACCGCCTGGGGCGGCATCTCCGGCCTCCAGCTCAGCCTGTCCGCCGTGTGGACCGCCGCCCGCGAGCGCGGCCACTCCCTGGAGGACGTCGTGCGCTGGATGTCGGAGCGCACCTCCGCGCTCGTCGGCCTCGACGACCGCAAGGGCGCCATCGCCGCCGGCCGCGATGCCGACTTCGCGGTCCTGGACCCCGAGGCCACCTTCACCGTCGACCCGGCCCGCCTCCAGCACCGCAACCGCGTCACCGCGTACGCGGGCAAGACGCTGCACGGTGTCGTCAAGTCGACCTGGCTGCGCGGCGAGCGCATCGTCGCCGACGGCGAGTTCACCGCCCCGCAGGGCAAGCTTCTGGAGAGGAACAACTGACCCGTGACCGCGAACGCCGAGATACCCCGCTTCACCGGTGACGCCAGCCCGTACGGCGGCGGCGACCCGTACGCCGACTACCGCACCGCCGACTTCCCCTTCACGCAGTACGCCGACCTCGCCGCCCGCCAGCTCGGCGCCGGCGTGATCGCCGCCAACGACGAGTTCTTCGCCCAGCGCGAGAACCTGCTCGTGCCCGAGCGCGCCGAGTTCGACCCCGAGCACTTCGGCCACAAGGGCAAGATCATGGACGGCTGGGAGACCCGCCGTCGCCGCGGCACCGGCGCCGACCACCCGTGGCCCACCGCCGACGACCACGACTGGGCCCTCGTCCGCCTCGGCGCCCCCGGTGTCGTCCGCGGCATCGTCGTCGACACCGCCCACTTCCGCGGCAACTACCCGCAGGCCGTGTCCGTGGAGGCGACCACCGTCGAGGGCGCGCCGACGCCCGAGGAACTGCTTGCCGACGACGTGAAGTGGGTGACCCTCGTCCCGCGCACGGCGGTCGGCGGCCACGCGGCCAACGGCTTCGCCGTCGACGCCGAGCAGCGCTTCACGCACCTGCGCGTCAACCAGCACCCCGACGGCGGCATCGCCCGCCTGCGCGTGTACGGCGAGGTCGTCCCGGACCCGAAGTGGCTCGCCACGCTCGGCACGTTCGACGTCGTCGCCCTGGAGAACGGCGGCAGCGTCGAGGACGCCTCCAACCTGTTCTACTCGCCCGCCACCAACACCATCCAGCCGGGCCGCTCCCGCAAGATGGACGACGGCTGGGAGACCCGGCGCCGCCGCGACACCGGCAACGACTGGATCCGCTACCAGCTCGTCGCCCAGTCCGAGATCCGCGCCCTGGAGATCGACACCGCCTACCTCAAGGGCAACAGCGCCGGCTGGGCCTCCGTCTCCGTCAAGGACGGCGAGGACGGCGAGTGGGTCGAGGTGCTTCCCCGTACGCGGATGCAGCCCGACACCAACCACCGGTTCGTGCTCGACACCCCGGCCGTCGGCACCCACGCGCGCGTGGACATCTTCCCCGACGGCGGCATCTCCCGGCTGCGCCTGTACGGCTCGCTGACCGAGGAGGGCGCCCAGCGCCTCGCCGCGCGCCACGCGGAGGCCGGCGCGTAACACGCGGCCACCCGAGCGCCCGCGAGGGCCACGAACGGCGGGGCGCGCCGGCCTGACAGCACCGGCGCGCCCCGCACACGTACCCCACACGTGCCCACGCGCGCGTACGGGCACGTACGGTCAGGCCGCGTGGCCGCCGTCCACGGCGAACTCGGCGCCCGTCACATACGCGCCGCCCTCGCCCGCGAGGTGCGCGATCGTCGCGGCGACCTCGCCGGCCGTGCCGTAGCGCCCGAGCGCGGTCATCTCCGCCTGCCCGGCCGCGTACGGGCCGTCCGCCGGGTTCATGTCGGTGTCGATCGGGCCCGGGTGCACGATGTTCGCCGTGATCCCGCGCCCGCCCAGCTCCCGGGCCAGCGCCTTCGTCAGGCCGGTCAGCGCGGACTTGCTCATCGTGTACAGCGTGCCACCGGGGCCGGGGACGCGCTGCGTCATGCAGGTGCCGACCGTGATGATCCGCCCGCCGTACGGCAGCACCGACGCCGCGGCCTGTGTGGTGAGCCAGGTGCCGCGCACGTTCACCGCGAGCACCCGGTCCACGTCGGCGGTGGTGAGGCCGTCCAACGGGCCGAGGACGCCGACGCCGACGTTGTTGACGAGGACGTCGAGCCGCCCCAGTTCCCGTACCGTGCGCTCCACGGCCGACGCCGCCTGGTCCGCGTCCCCGGAGTCGGCGCGCACCGCGAGCCCGCGCCGCCCCTCCGCCTCCACCTGCTTGACGACCTTCGCGGCCGCCTCCTGGTTCTGTACGTAGGTGACGGCCACGTCGAAGCCGTCCTGTGCCAGCCGTACCGCCGTCGCCGCGCCGATCCCGCGCGAGCCGCCGGTCACCAGGGCCACCTTGCCGTTCATGTCGTCTCCCAGAGCCGTGCCGTGTTGCCTTGACGCATCGAGTACAGCCGCCGGCGGCGCCCGGGACCGGCGGCAAACGGACACGTAGATCGGCGGGCGGGGAGCGGGCACCTTCTGAGCCGCGCGAGGCCGTGAGGAAGTGTGGGGGAGCGGGTGAACTCATGGCGAACATGCGGGAGTTGGTATTGACATGGACCCGTCTACGCGCGTCACAGTGGAGGCATGAAGATCCCCCCACGCTTCATCAGCGTCACCGCCCTGGCCGCCGCGCTGCTCCTCGGCGGCCCCGCCGCCCTCACCGCGCAGGCCGCCCCCGCACCCGTCGCCTCCGCCGCTGCCTCCATCGGCCACGTCTGCACCTCGGCCCTGCCCTCCCAGGCGCACGACACCCTGGACCTCATCGCGCGGGGCGGCCCGTACCCGTACTCCCAGGACGGCACCGTCTTCAGCAACCGCGAAGGCGTGCTGCCCGCCAAGTCCTCCGGCTACTACCACGAGTTCACCGTGGTCACCCCGGGCTCGCCCGACCGAGGCGCCCGCCGCATCGTGACCGGCGGCGCCGAGGCCGACCACGTCGAGGACTACTACACCGCCGACCACTACGCGACGTTCGCCCTGATCGACTACGGCTGCTGACCCCGCACCCCGGCCGGGGGGCCTACTTCTTCTTCTGGCTGTCCGCCGCCGCCAGCACGGCGATGGCGAACACGATCAGCGCGATCGATCCGTACACCTCCCGGCCGTGGAGGAACCCCACGCGCTCGATCAGCCCCCAGCCGAGCCAGCCCGTGAACTCGTGCACCAGGCCGACCGCGCCCTGCACGAGCACGAACCCGCTCAGGAGCTCGACCAGCTCCCACCATCGCGTCTTGTTCATGCACCGCACTCTCGCCCCGCGGACCCCCCACGCACATCGGCCGCGGGGCGAGGCATGACCGACCGCGGTCGCGTCCGGGCCCGCCCGGCCGCTACCGAAGTCGCGGACTTGTCGACTTCGGTAGCGGACACCCCCGCCGGACGGTGCCGGGGGCCCGGGGTGCGTAGATTTGTCGACCATGGAGGCGACAGAGCAGAGCGAGACCGTGCGGGCGGCCCAGGAGCGGCCGTGGCCCTGGCGGCGGTGGCTGCTGCCCTCTGCCCTCCTCGACGAACTCGACCTCGACCCGGACGGCCGCCCCGGCCGCCGCAGGCGCACCGCCCGCGACTGGGCCGTCGACTTCACGTGCTTCCTCATCGCCGTCTTCCTCGGCTTCATCCTCGCCGAACAGGTCGACAACGACCCCGACACCTCCCGCGTCGTCGTCGCCCTCGACCAGGCGGTCGGCGCCCTCGCCTGCGCCGCCGTCTGGCTGCGCCGGCGCTGGCCGCTCGGCTTCGCCGTCGCCATGGTCCCGGCCGCGTTCGTCTCGAACACGGCGGGCGGCGCGGCCATGATCGCCCTGTTCACGCTCGCCGTGCACCGGCCGTTCCGGTACGTGGCCTGGGTCGGCGCCGCCGACATCGCGCTGCTGCCGCTGTTCTACTGGCTGCGCCCCGACCCCGAGTCCTCCTACCTCACCGCCATCGCCTGGGCCGTGAGCTTCACTGTCATGGTCGTCGGCTGGGGCATGTACGTACGCTCCCGCCGCCAGCTCCTGATGTCCCTGCGCGACCGCGCCCGGCGCGCCGAGACCGAGGCCGAACTGCGCGCCGAGCGCGCCCAGCGCCTCGCCCGCGAGGCCATCGCCCGCGAGATGCACGACGTGCTCGCGCACCGGCTGACCCTGCTCAGCGTGCACGCGGGCGCCCTGGAGTTCCGGCCCGACGCGCCCGAGCCGGAGATCGCCCGCGCCGCCGGAGTCATCCGCGAGAGCGCCCACGAGGCCCTCCAGGACCTGCGCGAGATCATCGGCGTGCTCCGCGCAGGCGACCACGGCGAGGAGTCCGGGCGCCCGCAGCCCACCCTCGCCGCGCTCGACACCCTCGTCGCCGAGTCGCGCGCCGCCGGCATGGACGTCCACCTCGACCAGCACGTCACCGACCCCGGCTCGGTGCCCGCCTCCACCGGGCGCACCGCCTACCGCATCGCCCAGGAGGGCCTGACCAACGCCCGCAAGCACGCCCCCGGCGCCGAGGTCCGCGTCACCGTCGAGGGCGCCCCCGGCAAGGGGCTCACCGTCACCGTCCGCAACCCGGCGCCGCCCGGCGAGGTCCCGCATGTGCCCGGCTCCGGGCAGGGGCTCATCGGGCTCACCGAACGCGCCGTGCTCGCCGGCGGCCGGCTCAGCCACGGGGCCGCCCCCGACGGCGGGTTCACCGTCGACGCCTGGCTGCCGTGGAACGGCTGACCGCGCGGCGCGCCCCCGCCGCCCGGCTGGCTACGGTGGGCCCATGAACGCGATCCGTCTGCTGCTCGTCGACGACGACCCGCTCGTCCGCTCCGGCCTCACCTTCATGCTGGGCGGCGCCGCCGACGTCGAGATCGTCGGCGAGGCGGCCAACGGGCAGGAGGCCCTCGACACCGCCGCGGCCGTCCGCCCCGACGTCGTCCTCATGGACATCCGCATGCCGGTCATGGACGGCCTCACCGCCACCGAGGCGCTGCGCGCGGCCCCCGACGCCCCGCAGATCGTCGTCCTCACCACCTTCCACGCCGACGAGCAGGTCCTACGGGCGCTGCGCGCGGGCGCCGCCGGTTTCGTCCTCAAGGACGCGTCTCCCGCCGACATCCTCGGCGCGGTCCGCAGCGTCGCCGCCGGGGACCCGGTCCTCTCGCCCGCCGTCACCCGCCAGTTGATGACGCACGCCGCCGCCTCCGAGCGGGACGTGCGCGCGGGCGGCGCACGGCGGCGCCTCGCCCAACTCGCCGAGCGGGAACGGGAGGTGGCCGTCGAGGTGGGCCGCGGCAAGAGCAACGCGGAGATCGCCGCGACCCTCTACATGAGCGTCCCCACCGTCAAGACGCACGTCTCGCGCGTCATGAGCAAGCTCGACCTCAACAACCGAGTCCAGATCGCCCTCCTGGTCCACGACGCGGGCCTCCTCGAAGACCCGTCCTGAGCCTCTGGAGCTTCCCGCCCCTGGAAGTGCCGTACGGGGGAGGGGAGTTGAGCCTGGGCCCCCTGGCCCGGGTCGCGCGCCGGGCGTCCGTACACTGCGGGTGCTCCGGCAGCCGACCGCACCCGAGGAGTCGCCCCGCATGACCTCCCGCACCCCCGCCGACGCCGCCTTCGGTCTCGCCGAGGCCGAACGCGTCCTCGCCGCCCAGCCGTTCAGCGTGCTGCTCGGCGCCCGCGTCACCGCCTTCGGCGACGGCGCCGCCACGCTCGAACTCGACATCCGGCCCGACCTGCTCCAGCAGAACGGGTTCGTGCACGGCGGCGTCCTGTCCTACGCCGCGGACAACGCGCTGACGTTCGCCGGGGGCGCCGCTCTCGGCCCCGCCGTCCTCACCGGCGGTTTCACCGTGCAGTACGTGCGCCCCGCCGTCGGCCGCACCCTCGTCGCCCGCGCCGAGACCGTCCACGCGGGCCGCCGCCAGGCCACCGTCCGCTGCGATCTGCTCACCGTCGACGACGCGGGCGCCGAGCGGATCGTCGCCGTGGCGCAGGGCACGATCCTCACCGCCGACCAGCGCTGACCCGCTCCCTGCCCCGCGCGGAAGAGGGCGGGACAGCCAGGCGGGCGCGAGGGTCGCCGGAGTGCGGGACCTTGCCGGGGAAGTCCCGGCCGGGGTCGCGGGACTCAGCCGGCGGCGGGGTCCGCGCCCGGCACCTCCGCCATCCGGACCATCCGCCGCTCGCGCCGCGACAGCTCGCACGCCTCCGCGACGCGCAGCGCCCGCAGCGCCTCCCAGCCGTCGCACGGGTTGTCGCGGACCCCGCGTACGACGTCGACGAACGCCTTCAGTTCGGCCTCGTACGCGGGGGCGAACCGCTCCAGGAAGCCCGGCCAGGGCTTGGCGGCGGCGGGCGGGCCGTCGGGCTCGGTGGAGGCGATGGGGGTGCGGTCGTCGAGGCCCACGACGACGGTGTCGCGCTCGCCGGACAGCTCCATGCGCACGTCGTACCCCGCGCCGTTGCACCGGGTGGCCGTCGCCGTGGCGAGGGTGCCGTCGTCCAGGGTGAGGACCACGGCGGCCGTGTCCACGTCACCGGCCTCGCGGAACATCTCCGGACCCGCGTCCGCGCCCGCCGCGTACACCTCGACGACCTCACGGCCCGTGACCCAGCGCAGCGCGTCGAAGTCGTGCACGAGGCAGTCCCGGTACAGCCCGCCCGACAGCGGCAGGTAGGCGGCGGGCGGCGGCGCGGGGTCCGAGGTGAGGGCGCGCACGGTGTGCAGCCGTCCCAGCCGCCCCGCGCGCACGGCCTCGCGCGCCGCCGTGTAGCCCGCGTCGAAGCGCCGCTGGAAGCCGAGCTGGAGCACCGTCCCCGCCCGCTCCACCTCGCGCAGCGCGGCCAGCGTGCCGGGCAGGTCGAGGGCGATGGGCTTCTCGCAGAACACGGGCAGCCCGGCGCGCGCCGCCCGGCCGATCAGTTCGGCGTGCGCGGCCGTCGCGGCGGTGATCACGAGCGCGTCCACGCCCCACCGGAAGATGTCGTCCACGCTCGGCGCCGCCGTGGCCCCGATCCGGTCGGCGAGGGCGGCGGCGCGCGCCGGTTCCGCGTCGGTGACGACGAGCGAGCCCACCTCCCGGTACCGCTCCAGCACGCCCGCGTGGAAGGTGCCGATACGTCCCGTCCCGATCAGTCCGATGCGCATGGACCCAACGTGCCGCCCCACCCCCACGCTGTCAATCCTTTGTCCTGACAAACCCCCCGGGTGCCGGACGTCCCTCCGGAAGCCCGTGCAAGCCCGCGCATGTCAGGACAACCGGACTTCCGGACGACCGGACTTCCCGTCAACACCCCCCGCCGCTACGCTCGCTCCCGTGGCCAAACCCGTACCCGACCCGACCACGTCGCTCGAACTCGGCGTCGATCGCGGCAGCCCGGTCCCGCTCTACTTCCAGCTCGCCCAGCAGTTGGAGGCGGCGATCGAGCGGGGCGCCCTGACCCCGGGCAGCCTGCTCGGCAACGAGATCCAGCTCGCGGGACGGCTCGGTCTGTCCCGGCCCACGGTCCGCCAGGCCATCCAGTCCCTCGTCGACAAGGGGCTCCTCGTGCGCCGCAGGGGCGTCGGCACCCAGGTCGTCCACAGCCAGGTCAGACGGCCCCTCGAACTCAGCAGCCTCTACGACGACCTCGAAGCCGCAGGTCAGCGCCCCGCGACCCGCGTCCTGCTGTACGCCCTCGAGCCCGCGTCCGCCGAGGTCGCCGCCGCGCTCCGCGTCGCCGACGGAGAGCAGGTGCTCCGCGTCGAGCGGCTGCGCCTCGCCCACGGCGAACCCGTCGCCCACCTGTGCAACCACCTGCCCGCCGGACTCCTCCCGCTGGAGGAGGCCCGCCTGGAGGCCACGGGCCTGTACCGCCTGATGCGGGCCGCCGGGATCACCCTGCACAGCGCCCGCCAGTCCGTCGGCGCGAGGGCGGCAGCCGCCGAGGAGGCGGCGCGGCTCGACGAGGAGCCGGGCGCGCCGCTGCTCACGATGCGCCGCACGACGTTCGACGACACCGGCCGGGCCGTCGAATACGGTTCCCACCTGTACCGGGCGTCGCGCTACTCCTTCGAGTTCCAGCTCCTCGTACGCTCCTGACCCGCCCCCCGACCAGCCCCGGCACCGCCGCCGCGCCGGGTGAGGGCTTTCGCGTACGAGGTCCGGATGTTCTGACACATTCATTGACGCTGCCGTGGGCGCCCCGCTACAAACACCTCCAGCCGCACCGGGCGGCCGAAGGGCAGGTGGCTCCACCATGCGCGAGGTCCGGCGCACGACCCGCACCACCCGTACGGCCCGCACCACCGCGACGCTCGCCGCGGTGCTCGCCCTCGCCGCCGGTTGCAGCGGCTCGGGCGGCAAGGACGCCGAGGACGGCGGCGGGGGAACGGGCGGCGCGAAGGCCGCCGGCACACCCCGCATGAAGATCGCCATGGTGACGCACGCGGGCGAGGGCGACACCTTCTGGGACATCGTGCGCAGCGGCGCGAAACAGGCCGCCGCCAAGGACAACGCGACGCTCCTGTACTCCAACGACAAGGAGGCCAAGGGGCAGGCCGAGCTGGTGCAGGCCGCCATCGACAAGAAGGTCGACGGGCTCGTCGTCACCCTCGCCAAACCGCAGGCCATGCGGGGGGTGCTCGCCAAAGCGAAGGCGGCCGGCATCCCCGTCGTCACGATCAACTCCGGCTCGGAGTTCTCCGCCCGTTTCGGCGCGCTGAGCCACATCGGGCAGGAGGAGTCCGTGGCGGGCGAGGCCGTCGGCACCAAGCTCACCGAACAGGGCCGCGAAAAAGTCCTCTGCGTCATCCACGAAGAGGGCAACGTCTCCCTGGAACAGCGCTGCGCGGGCGTCGCCAAGACCTTCAAGGGCAGCGTGCGGAACCTGAACGTCGAGGGGACGAACGCCCCCGGCGCCCAGTCCTCCATCGAGGCCAAGCTCCAGGCCGACCACTCCATCGACGCGGTCGTCGCGCTCGGCGCGCCCATCGCCGCCCTCGCCGTCAAGGCCGAGCAGGACGCCGGCAGCAAGGCCGAGATCGCCACCTTCGACCTGAACGCCGAGGTCGTACGGCGGCTCAAGGCCAGGCAGGTCTCCTTCGCCGTCGACCAGCAGCCGTGGCTCCAGGGCTATCTGGCCGTCGACGAACTGTGGCTCTACCGGACGAACGCGAACGTCCTCGGCGGCGGCAGACCCGTCCTCACCGGGCCCGCGCTCGTCACCGAGAAGGACGTGCCGAAGCTGGAGAAGTACACCGCGCGCGGTACCCGGTGAACGCATCCACGATCTCCGTGACCCATACTTGTGCGTTTGGGACCGCAAAGCGGTCCTGTCGGACCGGTGAACGGTCCTCCGGGGCCGGCCACGCGCCGGACCCGGAGTTCGACGCAGCAGACCAAGAAGGGCACGGCCTCGTGGCACGGTTTCGGACCTGGGTGAGCATCGCTGTGGCGGGGGCGCTCGGCCTCACGCTCGCCGGATGCAGCAGCACCGGCGGCAAGCGGGCGGAGGACGCCAGGAAAGCCGGGGCCGCCCAGGGCAGGGCGGCGGTCGACACGCCCCGCTGGACGTTCGCCATGATCACCCATTCGGGCGATGGCGACACCTTCTGGGACATCGTCCAGAGCGGCGCCAAACAGGCCGCCGTCAAGGACAACATCAACTTCCTGTACTCGCACGACGACGAGGCGCAGCAGCAGGCGCAGCTCGTGGACGCCGCGATCGACAAGAAGGTCGACGGCATCATCGTCACGCTCGCCAAGCCCGACGCGATGAAGTCCGCCCTGGCCCGCGCCGAGAAGGCCGGCATCCCCGTGGTCACGGTGAACTCGGGCTCCGAGGAGTCCAAGAAGTTCGGCGCGCTCACCCACATCGGGCAGGACGAGACGATCGCCGGCGAGGCCGTCGGCGAGGAGCTGAACAAGCGGGGCCGCAAGAAGGCCCTGTGCATCCTGCACGAGCAGGGCAACGTCGGCCACGAGCAGCGCTGCGCCGGCGCCAAGTCGTCCTTCGACGGCAAGATGACGAACCTGTACGTCACCGGCACCAACATGCCCGACGTGCAGTCCGCCATCGAGGCCAAGCTCCAGTCCGACCACTCCATCGACGCCGTCGTCACGCTCGGCGCGCCGTTCGCCGCGACCGCCGTCAAGGCCAAGCAGGACGCGGGCAGCAAGGCCGAGGTCGACACCTTCGACCTGAACGAGAAGGTCGCCCAGGGTCTGGAGGACGGCAGCCTCGGCTTCGCCGTCGACCAGCAGCCCTACCTCCAGGGCTACGAGGCCGTCGACCTGCTCTGGCTCTACCGCTACAACGCCGACGTGCTCGGCGGCGGCAAGCCCGTCCTGACCGGCCCGCAGATCGTGACCAAGGACCAGGCCGGCAAGCTGCGGGACTACGCGAAGCGGGGGACACGATGAGCACCACGGCTCCGGAGAAGCAGCCCGGCCCCGCCGCCGGGGGCACCGACGAGCGCCTGCTGAAGACGTCCCCGCTGAAGAAGATCATGGGCCGCCCCGAACTGGGCTCGGTCGTCGGCGCCGTCGCCGTCTTCGTCTTTTTCTCGGTCTTCGCCGACAGCTTCCTCCAGGCGTCCAGCCTCGCCACCGTCCTGTACGCGGCCTCCACCCTCGGCATCATGGCCGTGCCGGTGGCGCTGCTGATGATCGGCGGCGAGTTCGACCTGTCGGCCGGTGTGCTGGTGACGTCCTCGGCGCTGATCTCCTCGATGTTCAGCTACCAGATGACGGCGAACACCTGGGTCGGCGTCGGCGTCTCGCTGCTGGTCACGCTCGGCATCGGCGCGTTCAACGGCGTCATGCTCACCCGCACCAAGCTGCCCAGCTTCATCATCACGCTCGGCACGTTCCTCATGCTGACCGGCATGAACCTCGGCTTCACCAAGCTGATCAGCGGCACGGTCTCCACGAAGTCCATCGCCGACATGGAGGGCTTCTCCTCCGCCAAGGACGTCTTCGCCTCGACCTTCACCATCGGCGGCGTCGACTTCAAGATCACCATCGTGTGGTGGCTGGTCCTCGTCCTCGTCGCCACCTGGATCCTGCTGCGCACCCGCGTCGGCAACTGGATCTTCGCGGTCGGCGGCGACGTGGACGCGGCCCGCGCGGTCGGCGTCCCCGTCAACAAGACCAAGATCGGCCTCTACATGGGCGTCGCCCTCGGCGCCTGGATCTCCGGCCAGCACCTGCTGTTCTCGTTCGACACCATCCAGTCCGGCGAGGGCGTCGGCAACGAGCTGATCTACATCGTCGCGGCCGTCATCGGCGGCTGTCTCATCACCGGCGGGTACGGGTCCGCGGTCGGCGCCGCCATCGGCGCGCTGATCTTCGGCATGACCAGCAAGGGCATCGTGTTCGCCGAGTGGAACTCGGACTGGTTCAAGTTCTTCCTCGGGGCGATGCTGCTCCTGGCGACCCTGCTCAACGCGTGGGTCCGCAAGCGCGCGGAGGCGATCAAGTGACGACCGGTACGGACGAGGGGCCCGAGCAGGGCACCGGCACCCCGCTCGTGGAGCTGGCCGGGGTCAGCAAGTACTACGGCAACATCCGCGCCCTGGAGGACGTCTCCCTCGTCGTGAACGCGGGCGAGATCACCTGCGTCCTCGGCGACAACGGCGCCGGCAAGTCCACCCTCATCAAGATCATCGCGGGGCTGCACCGGCACGACACCGGCACGCTCTCCATCGAGGGCGAGGAGTGCCGGTTCGCCAATCCGCGGGCCGCGCTGGACAAGGGCATCGCCACGGTCTACCAGGACCTCGCCGTGGTGCCGCTGATGCCGGTGTGGCGGAACTTCTTCCTCGGCTCCGAGCCGACCAAGGGCGCCGGGCCGCTGCGGCGCATGGACGTCGACTTCATGCGCCGCACGACCCACGAGGAACTGGCCCGCATGGGCATCGACCTGCGCGACGTCGACCAGCCGATCGGCACGCTGTCCGGCGGTGAGCGGCAGTGTGTCGCCATCGCGCGGGCGGTGTACTTCGGGGCGAAGGTGCTGGTGCTCGACGAGCCGACCGCCGCGCTCGGGGTGAAGCAGTCCGGGGTCGTGCTGAAGTATGTGGCGGCGGCGCGGGACGCGGGGCTCGGGGTGGTCCTCATCACGCACAACCCGCACCACGCGTATCTGGTCGGGGACCGGTTCGTGCTGCTCAAGCGCGGGGCGATGTTCGGGAGTCATACGCGGGCGGAGATCACGCTCGATGAGTTGACCCGGCAGATGGCGGGGGGTTCCGAACTGGATGACCTCCGTCACGAGCTGGAACGGGCGCCGGCCCCGACGCACCTGGGCGGCCCCGCGCGGGGCGCCTAGCCGGCGGAGGCTGCTTGTAGCTGAGGTCGCGCAGTTCCCCGCGCCCCTGTCGGGGCGGACCTGTGCGTGGTCACCTTTCGGCCGGTGGGGGCTGGTCGCGCAGTTCCCCGCGCCCCTATCGGGGCACGACCGTGCGTGGTCATCTGCGGGTGCGTGGGGCTTCTCGCGCAGTTCCCCGCGCCCCTGAAGCATGCACTGCGTGCAGCTTCCCCAGGGGGGAGGCGGCGACGCAGTCGCCCCTTCAGGGGCGCGGGGAACTGCGCGCTCAGCCACGACGCAAGTCGAGGCCAAAGAACCCGCCCGAAGGGGCACTCACCTCAGGGGCGCGGGGAACTGCGCGATCAGCCACGACGCGAGTCGAGGATTCTCACCGGCGGAGCCGACCACCTGCCCAGGGGCGCGGGGAACTGCGCGACCTCAGCCACGACGCGAGTCGAGGGTCCCCGCCGGCCGGAGCCACCCACCCCCCCGGGGAGGGGAAAGGCCCCGGGGACGTCCTCACCGGCACACAAGAAAACCCGGCATGCGGCGCAGCCCCCCCGTGAGGCAGAATCGCCGCAATGAGCACCTACCGCGACCTCGCACACCGTGGCACCGCCCGAGCCACCGTCCTGCGTACCGTCGGCACCCGGGAACGCCGCTCGCATCTGACCGCCCCCCGCGTCCCCACGGTCGGCATCGACATCGGCGGCACCAAGGTGATGGCGGGAGTCGTGGACGCGGACGGCCAGATCCTGGAGACCCTGCGCACGGAGACCCCGGACAAGTCCAAGAGCCCGAAGGTCGTCGAGGACACCATCACCGAGCTGGTGCTCGACCTGTCCGACCGGCACGACGTGCACGCCGTCGGCATCGGCGCCGCCGGCTGGGTCGACGCGGACCGCAACCGGGTCCTGTTCGCCCCGCACCTGTCCTGGCGTAACGAACCCCTCAGGGACCGCCTCTCGGGCCGCCTGGCCGTCCCGGTGATGGTCGACAACGACGCGAACACGGCCGCCTGGGCGGAGTGGCGCTTCGGCGCGGGCCGCGGCGAGGACCACCTCGTCATGATCACCCTCGGTACCGGCATCGGCGGCGCGATCCTGGAGGACGGCCAGGTCAAGCGCGGCAAGTTCGGCGTCGCCGGCGAGTTCGGCCATATGCAGGTCGTGCCCGGCGGCCACCGCTGCCCGTGCGGCAACCGAGGCTGCTGGGAGCAGTACAGCTCGGGCAACGCACTGGTCAGAGAGGCCCGCGAGCTGGCCGCCGCCGACTCCCCGGTCGCGTACAACATCATCGAGCGGGTCAAGGGCCATGTCCCCGACATCACCGGCCCGCTCATCACGGAGCTGGCCCGCGAGGGCGATGCCATGTGCGTGGAGCTGCTCCAGGACATCGGGCAGTGGCTCGGCGTCGGCATCGCCAACCTCGCCGCCGCCCTCGACCCGTCCTGCTTCGTCATCGGCGGCGGGGTGAGCGCCGCCGACGACCTGCTCATCGGGCCCGCCCGCGACGCGTTCCGCCGCCACCTCACGGGCCGCGGCTACCGCCCCGAGGCCCGGATCGCCCGCGCCCAGCTCGGCCCCGAGGCCGGCATGGTCGGCGCCGCCGACCTGGCCCGCCTCGTCGCCCGCCGCTTCCGCCGCGCCAAGCGCCGCCGCGTGGAGCGCTACGAGCGCTATGAGCGGTACGCGGATGCGCGCACCGGCGCCGAGGGCTGAGCCCGGGAACAGCAACAGGATGCCTGCCATGACCACCGTGTCCCCTCCGCCCTCGCCGCCCGCGGGCGACCCCCGCCCCGCCGGGAGCCGCCGCCGCGTGCTCCGCCGCCGGGCCCTCACGCTGCTGACCATCGTGCTGCTCATCGGCATCCCGGCCGGCTACCTCGTGATCTCCGCGAACCAGAGCCGCGACAGCGGCAAGGACAAGGAGGCGAAGTACTCGGCGACGGGCCTGACCATCGGCTGGCCCTCGAAGGTGCAGCGCCGCCTCTACCAGATCCCGATCCCCGCGGGCTCGCGCTCGGTCGCGTACTACGAGACGAACAACTACAAGGTCAGCCGCCTGTACGCGCAGTTCGTGACCAGCGACAAGGGCCTCGACGCCTTCCTCACCGACATGCGCACCGACAGCGGCCGCCTCGTACGCAACGACCTCGCCGTCACCGCCAAGGACCGGAGGGTCGCGGGCTGGGACTTCTCGGGCCCCGGCCCCTGGTTCGGCCTGACCCACACCCAGAAGGACCCGCTGCCCACCCAGACCGTCGTGGTGAACCGCTCCAACGCGGACCATCCCATGGTCTACGTGGTCTCGACGACGCACCCCTGAGCGCGCCGTCACCCGCCCGCCCGCCGAAGCCCGTATCCCTGGGGGGAGCCGAGTCGAAGGAGCAGAGATGTCCGATGTGACCCCCGGGGCCCCCGCGCCCGAGGTGTTCGTGGAGAGCGAGTTCGCGCCGCTGCGCACGGTGGTGCTCGCCGAGAGCGAGGTGGCGATCCCCGCGTCGGCCGCGTCCTCCGCCGACATGCGTTTCCTGCCCGCCGACTCCCCGGCCCGCACCGGGTTCGTCGGCGACATGCGCGACGCCGACCCCGCCCGGCAGGCCCGCTGGGAGCAGGAACGGGACGCGTTCCGCGAGGTCCTCACCCGGCACGGCGTACGGGTGCACCGACCGCGCCGCCTGACCGACGCGGAGAAGGCCGCCGCCGGCGCCGACGGCTACGCCAACTTCTTCGCCCGCGACCCCTTCTTCACCGTCGGCCACCATGTCGTCGAGGCGTCGATGCGGTTCCTACACCGGCGCCGCGAGGTGCTGCCGCTGCGCACGGTCCTCACCGAGCACGTCCTGCCGGCGGACTGCGCGTACGTCGCCGTACCCATGCCCGAGGTGGCCGCGCCCGGCGACGCGACGCTCGGCGCGGGACCGTTCCTGGAGGGCGGCGATGTGCTCGTCCTCGGCAAGCACGTCTACGTCGGCACGTCGGGCCTCGCCTCGAACGCGCTCGGCATCCGCTGGCTCGCCAAGCTCCTCGCCCCGCACGGCTACACCGTCGAGACCGTCCGCCTGCACGAGCGGATGCTGCACCTGGACTGCGCGCTCGGCCTCGTCCGCGAGGGCCTGCTCGTCATGTGCGAGGAGGCCCTGCCGGACGGGCTGCCCGCCTCCCTGCGCGACTGGGACCGCGTCACCGTCGATCTGGCACAGGCCACGGCCCTCGCCACCAACGGCCTCCCGCTCGGCCCCGACGCCTACGTCACCGACCCCGCCTTCGCCTCCGTGGGCGAGCGCCTGGAACGGCACGGCGTGGGCGTCGAGTACGTGGACTTCTCGATCACGCGCTCCCTCGGCGGCTCCTTCCGGTGCAGCACCCAGCCCCTGCTGCGCACGTCCGACTGACGCGCCGTCCGTGCCCCCGGCGGGCCCGCGCCCGTACCCGCGCCGCGGGCCGAAAGCCCCCGCGCCAAGGACTTACGCACCCGGTCCGCCCGGATCCGGAATGGCCCCGCCCGCCGCGCCGTTGAGCCCGGCGGGCATGCGGACATACGCCGCATGCCGGACAGTTCCATTGTTCCGAGGTGCCCCATGACCACGCCGACCCGCCCCCGCCCCAGCGCCCCGCAGGCCCCCGGGCGAGCGCCGGCCCGGCCGGCGGGCGCCGACCCGCGCCTGCTGTTCGGCGGCGTGTACGGGACGGTCCTCGCCAGCTCGATGGCCGCCGCGCTGCCCGCCCACCACGAGGACTCCCTCGCGGGCCCGCACCACAACGCGCTGTGGCTCCTGGTCACCGGCGTCTCCGCCGCCCTCGCCCACGGCTACGCGCACTTCATCTCGTACGCCCCGCGCCACCGCCACACCCCGCGCGAACTGGGCCGCCGCCTCCTGGACGAGTGGACCCTCGTCGCCGCGACCCTGCCCTCGGTCGTGCTGCTGCTCGGCGCCGACACGGGCCTGTGGCCGTCGCCGTACGTGGAGTACGTCATCCTCGGCATGAACACCTTCCTGCTGTTCGGCTGGGGCGTCGCCGTCGGCCGCACCGGCGGGCGCGGACGGGCGGGCGCCGCCCTCATCGGCCTCGGCGACGCGCTGCTCGGCGTCGTCGTCATCGTCGCCAACGCCCTCATCAAGTGACGCCCCGCGCCCCGGCCGCTGGATAGGGTCGGGGCGTGGACCGCAGTACGAGAACCGAGCGCGGCGCGGCAGCCGAGCGCGGCGCGGCAGCCGAGCGCGGCACGACAGCCGGGCGCGGTGCGGCAGCCGACGCCGGACCGCCGCTTTCGCCGGGCACCGCCCTGACGCCGCCGCGCGCGGAGCGGGCGCTGTGGTGGGTCTCGGCCGGTGTGGTGACCGCCGTGCTCGGTACGGCGGTCCCCGTCGCGGGCGCCGGGCGCCCCTGGCGGCTCGCGGCGGCCCTCGCGCTGCTCCTCGTCCAGCTCGCCGCGCTGCGCCGGCAGACCCGGGCGCCGCTGGCCGCCCTCGCCGTGAACGCGGTCACCGGCATCGCCGTCTGGGCGCTGCTGCCCGCCGTGTCGCTGACGGGCGCCCTGCTCGCCGCGCAGCTCAGCCTGTGCGTCCTCGCCGCGCTGCGGCCCCGGCGGCTCGCCGCGTGGGCGCTGGCCGCGATGTGCCTGCCCGCGCCGCTGGCGTTCGTCGCGGGCGGCGCCGCCGGGCTCGCCGTGTATCTGCTGACCGTCGTGCTCGCCTGGACCGCCGGCCAGTGGCGCCGCGCGCAGCGGGAGCGGGCGCGCGCCGAGGCCCGGCGCGCCGTCGCGGAGGAACGGGCGCGGATCGCGCGCGAGGTCCATGACGTGGTCGCGCACACGCTGTCGGTGCTGGTCGTGCAGGCGAGCGCCGCCGACGACGTGTTCACCGAGCGGCCCGACCAGGCGCGCGAGGCACTGCGGGCCATCGAGTCGGGCGCCCGCTCGGCCCTCGGCGAACTGCGCCTGCTGCTGCGAGCGTTCCGCCCCGACGACCCCGACGACCCCGGCGACCCCGGCGACCCCGGCGCAGAGGAGAGCGCCGCCGCGCACACCGCCCCCCGGGGCACTTCGACGGCCGCCACCCCGGGCTCCGCCACCGGCCCGCCGACGGGCGCCACCCCAGGTTCCGCCGGTCCGCCGAACGCCCCGCGCCCCACCCTGGCCCGCCTCGACGACCTCGCCGACGCCGTCCGCGCCACGGGCCTGCCCGTACGGGTCCTGCGCGACGGCGACCTCGGCGCGCTGCCCGCCCCGGTGGATCTCGCCGCCTACCGCATCGTGCAGGAAGCCCTCACCAACGCGCTGCGGCACGCCACCGGCGCCCACGCGGTCACCGTCCGCGTGCACGCCGCGGCCGGCCGCCTCGACGTCACCGTCACCGACGACGGCCGCGCCCGGCACGGCGGCCAACCGTCCCCGGGGTCCGGGCGCGGCCTCGTCGGCATGCGCGAGCGCGTCCGGCTCGTCGGCGGCACCCTGCGCGCCGGACCGCTGCCCGGGGGCGGCTTCGAGGTGGCGGCGCGCCTGCCGCACGGGGAGGCGGCATGACCGTACGCGTGGTGGTCGCCGACGACCAGGCCCTCGTCCGCACCGGCTTCCGCATGATCATCGACGCGCGCGAGGACCTGGAGGTCGTCGGCGAGGCGGGCGACGGCGCCGAAGCGGTGCGTCTGACCCGGGACCTCGCCCCCGACGTCGTCCTCATGGATGTCCGCATGCCCGGCGTGGACGGCATCGAGGCGACCCGCCGGATCGTCGCGGACGGTGGCGGCGCCCGTGTCCTCGTCCTGACCACCTGGGACGTCGACGCGCACGTCGTGGACGCGCTGCGCGCGGGCGCCAGCGGCTTCCTGCTCAAGGACATCCGCCCCGCCGAACTCGTCGACGCCGTCCGTGTCACCGCGCGCGGCGACGCGCTGCTGGCCCCGGCCGTGCTCCGCCGCGTCCTCGACCGGTTCCTGCGCACCACGCGCGACCCCGCCCCGCCGCCCTCCCTCGCCGGTCTGTCCGGGCGCGAGCGCGAAGTGCTCACCCTCATCGGGCAGGCCCTGTCCAACGCGGAGATCGCCGGACGGCTCGGCCTGTCCGAAGCCACCGTCAAGAACCACGTCACCGCCGTGCTGCGCAAACTGGGCCTGCGCGACCGCGTCCAGGCCGTCGTCGCCGCCTACGACCACGGTCTCGTCACCCCGCGCCCCCGCCCCGAATGACCGCCCCGCACACCCCCTCACCGGCCCCCGCCCGGCCGCGTCTCGTCCTCAAGGAGGAGAACGGGCGGCGATCCTCCCGGGTTCCCAGTACGAGACCGCCCGCGCGGCCGATCCCCGGGCGCCCGGCCTCCCCGTAGCGTCGAAGCGTGACCGAAGACCTGCCCCGCCTCATGTATCTGCTCGCCTACGACGACGCCGCCCACGGCCCCCACGACCGGGCCCGCGCCCAGCTCCTGCTGCGCGCCGCCGCGCTCGTCGACCTCACCGCCCGCGGCCGCCTCACCGACGACGACGGCACCGCCACCCCGGCCGGCGACGGCCCCACCGGCAGCCCCGCCCTCGACGCCGTACTCGCCGACGCCGCCGGCCGGCACGGCTGGAAGCACCTCGTGCGCACCCACCGCAAGCGCACCCTGACGGACGTCGAGGACGACCTCGCCGCCTCGGGCGCCGCCACGGTGAAGGAGCCCCGCACCCCGCTCGGCCACCGCCGACTCACCCTCACCGACCCGGCCGCGGCCCGCGCCCTGCGCGCGAGGATCACCGCCGCCCTCCACTCCGACACGCCCGTACGCGACCTGCCGCTCACCGACACCGCCCTGCTCGCGCTCGCCGCCGCCGGCCACTTGCGTACTGTCGTCACCCGCGCGGACGCCACCACGTACGCGACGCGCCTCGACGCCTGCGCCGCCGCGCTCGGCACCCTCGCGCCGGGCCTGGAGAAGACGGTCCGCGACCTGCCCACCACCATGATCGCGGCACAGGGCGGCATGGGCGGCGGCTGACCCGCGTCCCGGCCGCCCGCATCCCACGGGGAGACGAAGACCATGCACCGCGTACCGACCCTGGCGGCCTGCGTCCTCGCGGCCACCCTCGCCCTGGCCCCCGCCGCGCAGGCCGGACCCGCGGCCTCGCCCCGCCCGGCACCGGGCGCGCACGCCGCCCGCGCGGAGGCGACCGCCAGCGTCCGTACCCGCGCCGGCCTGGTGCGCGGCGCCGCCCACCCCGGCTACCGCACCTTCCAGGGCATCCCGTACGCCGCGCCGCCCGTCGGCCCGCTGCGCTGGGCGCCGCCCCGGCCCGCCGCGCCCTGGGCCGGACTACGGGACGCGACCCGCCCCGGCGCCGCCTGCCCCCAGCCGGCCGGCGAGGTGCCGGGCGGCAGCACCGACGAGGACTGCCTCCACCTGGACATCACCGCACCCGACGACGCCCGGCCCGCACACCCGCGCCCGGTGCTCGTGTGGCTGCACGGCGGCGGCTTCACGACCGGCGCCGCCGCCTCCTACGACGCCCACCGCCTCGCCACGCGCGGCGACACGGTCGTCGTCACCGTCGACTACCGGCTCGGCGCCCTCGGCTTCCTGGCGCGCCCCAACCTGCCCGGCGCGGGCACCTTCGGCCTCGCCGACCAGCAGGCGGCCCTGCGCTGGGTCCGCGCCGAGATCGGCGCCTTCGGCGGCGACGCCCGCCAAGTCACCCTCGCCGGTGAGTCGGCGGGCGGCTACAGCGTCTGCGCCCAGCTCGCCGCCCCGGCCGCGGCCCGCCTCTTCGACCGGGCCGTCATCCAGAGCGGCCCCTGCACCGGCCGCGCGGAACGCCCCTTCGCCCCGTACTCCGTGCCACCGCGCGCCGCGTACACCGCGGGCGCCGACCTCGCCGCGCGCGTCGGCTGCGGCCACGCCCGCGACGCACTCGCCTGCCTGCGCCGCGTGCCCGTCGCCCGTCTCCTGAAGGAGCAGAGCGGCGACCAACAGACCATTTACGGCTCGCCGTTGCTGCCCGCGGACCCGGCGGCGGCGCTGCGCTCCTGGCACGTCCACCGCGTGCCCGTGCTGCTCGGCTCGACCCGCGACGAGGGCAACGGCTGGGCGGCCGGCATCGTCGCCGCGGGCAACCCGGTCACCGCCGCGACCTGGCCGGAGGTGGCGGCGACGTTCTTCTCCGCGCCGGGCGAGGCCCAGGCCGTCGTACGCCGTTACCCGGTGCGTGGCGACGCGGGCGGACCGGTGCTCGGCGCGGCCATCGGCGACAGTTCCTTCGCGTGTCCCACCGCCCGCACCGCGCGCCTGCTGGGCGCCCATGTTCCGGTATGGCGCTACGAGTTCGCCGACGAGCACGCGCCGCCGCTCACCCCGGGCACCCCGCCGTTCCCGCTCGGGGCGCCGCACGCGAGTGAACTGCCGTATCTCTTCGACCTCGGTGGCCGGCCCCGCGACCTGACGCCCGCTCAGCACCGGCTGGCGGACGCGATGATCGACTACTGGACGGCGTTCGCCCGCACCGCCGACCCGAACGGCCCGGCCGCGCCCCACTGGCCCCGCCGCACCGTCCAGACCCTCGCCCCGGACGCGATCACCCCGACGCCCGCCACGGACGCCCGCCACCACTGCGGATTCTGGCGGGGATTGGACCGGTAGCCCGAAGCCTGATGCCTCCGCACCGAGGCGAGCGGGGGCCGGCGATCCCGGCGGAGCCTACGCCGAAGCGAGGGAGGACCGGACCCAGGCTGTCACCGTCTCCGTCGCCGCCCGGTGCCAGGCCGCGCTGTCCCGGAGCATCGCGTGATCGCCGCCGCGCAGCAGCCGCACCCGGGCCCGCGCACCCGCCGCGCGGGCCCGCACCGCGAACGCCACCGACGCGCCCGGCTCCGTGACCCGGTCCCGGTCGCCGTGCAGCACCAGCACGTCCTTCCCGGCCAGATGCGCCACCGGCTCCCCGTCCGGGCACCAGGGCGCCAGCGCGAGGACCCCGCGTACCGTCTCCACCCGCGCGGCACCCAGCGCGGCCCGGCCGCCCATCGAATGCCCCACCAGGAACACCGGTACGTCACCGACGACTTGGGCCAGCTCCGCGAGGGCCCGCTCGGCGTCGCGCAGGGCGTCCGCCTCCGCGCCGTTCCACCCGCGTACGCGGTAGCGGACCTCCGCGACGACCACCGGTTCCCCGGCGAACGCCGTGAGCAGGGCCCGTACGAACGGACGCATCCGCAGCGCCGCGAGCTGCCACGGCCGCGCCCGCGTCCGCCCGTCGGCACGCCCGCCGTGCAACACCACCACCGCGGCCCGGGGCGCCGTCCCCGGCATCCGCCGCACCACGAGCGCCCGCGCCTCGCCACTCATCGAACCTCCACTCACCACGGCCCCTGCCCCTCCATGATCCGCCACCGCCCGCCGAGACCGCACGGTGCGGGAGACGGCCCTGCCGCCGGGCGCGGGGGAGAATCGCGGCGGGACCGCAGGTCGAGTGGACGGAAGCCGGAGGGCGCGCATGGAGGAGGACGGGGAACCGGCGCGGTTCCAGCGGGCGGTGACGGCCCGGCTGCGGCCCTACGCGGCTGTCACCCTCGCGGGGCCCTGGCGCGTACGCGGGTGCGTGCCGGACCCGGAGGGCGACGGGGTCGTCGTCGGCCTGTGGGCCGGACCGGGTGCCCGGCACAAGAGCAACTTCTTCCTGTGGTTCCCGCACCGCATGGACGGCCGAGCGGTCTCCGCCGGTCAAGTCCTCTGCGGGCTGCGCGCGTTGGGGCTGCGCCGCACGTACGTCTTCGGGTGGTCGGGGCGTTGCTTCGACGGGAAGCCGGTCATGAACGGCACGGCCCTGATCGCCACAGGATCCCAGCCGCCTCCCTCGACCCCTGCCTCCGCCCCGGCTTCGTCCGCCGACCCGGCCGGCCCTCTGGGGGTTCTATTTCAAGCGCCCCGATGTGGTGGTGACGTACGGCGGTTGAGGCGTCGTCCGCTGACTGGGGGAGTTCACAGCCAGCCGCGCTCGTCGGCGACGCGTTGGGCCTCCATGCGGTTGCGGGTGCCGGTCTTGGCGATGGCGGACGAGAGGTAGTTGCGGACCGTGCCCTCCGACAGGTGCAGGGCGCCCGCGATGTCTGCGACGGAACCGCTCGCGCGGGCGGCGAGCAGCACGTCCCGTTCGCGCGGGGTCAGCGGGGACTCGCCCGCGGCGAGGGTCGCGGCGGCCAGTTCGGGGTCCACGACGCGCTCGCCGCGCATCACGCGGCGCACGGCGTCCGCGAGCGCCTCGGGCGGCGCGTCCTTGACGACGAAGCCGACCGCCCCGGCCGTCATGGCGCGCCGCAGATAGCCCGCCCTGCCGAACGTGGTGAGGACGACGACCCGGCAGCGCGGCACCCGCGCGGCCAGCGCCGCCGCCGCGGCGAGCCCGTCGAGGCCCGGCATCTCGATGTCGAGGAGCGCGACGTCCGGGGCGGTGGCGAGCGCCGCGTCGACGACCTTGTCGCCCCGGTCGACGGAGGCGACGACCTCGAAGTCGTCCTCCAGGTCGAGCAGGGCGGCCAGCGCGCTGCGGATCAGGTCCTGATCGTCGGCGAGCAGCAGCCGGATCGTACGGTCGGTCGTCATCGCGTCGCCTCTCCTGGAGCGTCATCCGGCCGAGAGGCCCTCGGGTCCGGTCCCCGGACCGTGCCGGGGGTACGGGCCTGAACTGGCGGGACTGCCCTGGCCGCGTTCCGCGCCGTCCCGCTCACATCGTCACCCGCAGCCGCCACCCGCGCGGTGCGAGCGGCCCTGCCTCAAGCGTGCCGCCGGCCTCCGCGACCCGCTCCCGCAGCCCCGCGAGCCCGTTGCCCGCGCCGCCGCCGCTCCCCGTGCCGCCCGTGCCGCCCGGCTCGTCCCCGGGCCCGTCGTCGCGGATCTCCACCGAGTCCGCCGTCACCGTCACCTCGCAGCGGCCGGCCCGCGCGTGCCGGACGACGTTCGTCAGGCCCTCGCGCACGACCCAGCCGAACAGCTCCTGGTATGCGGGCCCCACGGCGTCCGTGGCCTGCGGCAGTCGCGCCTCGACGCCCGCCGCCCGCAACAGCTCGCGCCCGCGCGCCAGTTCACCGGCGAGGGTGACCTCGCGGTACCCGGAGACCGCGGCCCGTACGTCGGCCAGCGTCTGCCGGGACAACTGCTCGACCTCGGTGATCTCCTCCACCGCCCGCTCGGAACCGGCGGCGGCCAGCTTGCGCGCGAGGCCGCTCTTGACGGTGATGACGGTCAGGGAGTGGCCGAGCAGATCGTGCAGGTCGCGGGCGATCCGGTCGCGCTCCGCCTGCTGGGCGAGCCGGGCGACCTCGGCGCGGGCCTCGACCAGCGCCCGGTTGGCCTGCGCGATCTCGCCGAACGCCGACACCGTGAGCGCCGTGAAGACCAGCGCCACCGCCTCCATCCAGCCGGGCCCGCTCCGCCACGACGGCACCGCCCAGGGCACGACGACGGCGGCCACCGCCCCGGCGGCGACCAGCGGCACGGCGTGGCGGCGGTGGCGCAGCGCGGCGAACGCGACGACGACCGTGCACAGGAAGAACGCGTACTCGTGCGCGAACGGCAGCGCCGCGACGAACAGCGCGCCCAGCACCAGCAGCACGGCCGGCGGCGCTGTCGTACGGCGGTGCGCGCCCCGTGCGGCGGCAATTGCCCCGGCGACGTAGCAGACGCAGAACGCGGCGACGACGGCGAACCCGGCGATCCGCGCGCCGCCCGCGCTGTACTGGGCGACGCCTACGGCGGTGACGGCCGGATACGCGAGCATCCCGGCGGCGAGCAGCGTCCGCCGCCAGCCCTCGGACCAGCGCTGCGGATCGCGGCCCCCGGCCGGGGCGCCCATGCCCGCGTCCCTGTCCGCGTCCGTGCCCGCGACGGTGCCCGTGCCCGTGCCTGTGCCTGGCGCCTGCATGGCGGGCACGCTAACACCGTCGCCGGGACGCGGGACGCTCATCGGGCCTGGAACAGGGCGCGCATGTCACGGCCGTTGACGAGGACCACGACACAGAGCAGCAGCAGCCCGCACACGCTCTGCTCGACGCGCAGCCAGAGGGGGAACAGGCCGGGCAGCGCGACGACGACGGCGATGGCCACCGTCATCACGGCCGTGACGATGCGCAGCCGCAGGAAGGCGCGGCGCGAACCGCGCGCGGCGCGGGCGGCGAAGGCGAAGCAGAGGGCGGCGCTGGCGACGACGATGATGCTGCGGGTCCATACGGCGTCGTCCACGGCGCCCGCGTGGTGGCGCAGCAGGAAGGCGGCGACGAGGGTCGCGGCGCTGAGGGCGAGGTAGCCGCCGACGAGACGCTTGACGGGGCGCAGCGCGTGCGCGGCCGGTGCCGTGGCGGGGGTCGGAGGGGGAGTGGGCTCGGAGTGTGCGGCAGATGAGGTCATGCCTTGAGGATCCCGCCGTGCCCCCGCCTCCCGGCAGTGAGCTGACCCACGACTCCGCCATGACATTTGTCAGCCCCGGAGACCCGGGTGTCGGCCCCCGAGGTCCGGGCGCGCGTACGCCCGGACCGTGCGGCATCGCTCAGGGGCCGGCCGTGCGCGCCACGTGCCGCACCAGCCACTCCAGCATCGTTTCCATCGCGGCGGCGGCCGCGAGGACCCGCTCCACGCCCGCGTGGGTGTGCAGCGACGCCTCGTCGTCGAAGGTGCGGGCCGCGATGAGCGAGCGGTGGCGCAGCAGGTCCGTACGGGCGTGGCTGGGCGGGAAGCCACGCGGCGGACGCTTCATGACGTCCCCGCCGACCTCGTAGCCGGAGCGGCGCAACTCCGCTACGGCGGCGGCGAGTTCACGTCCGCTGCCCTCGGCGGCCACGGCGGCGCGGAACCGGTCCACCTGGCCCGGGTCCGGGTACCACCAGGCGCCCTGGACGCGCAGCCCGTCGAGGGAGAGGCGGACGCCGATCTCGACCTTGCGGCCGAGGCGGATCACCGCGCTCTGGTTCTGCCACCACCAGGCGCCTGTGCGGTAGTGCCACACGGAGAAGTCCTCGTAGCGGGCGTCGGCGTCCGCCACGTCGTGGAGAAGGTCGATCATCGGCTGTCTGACCAGGCGTTCGCGGTCCGCGCGGCACCGCTCGCGGACCGTGGGGGAGGGGTCGCCGCGCAGCTTCCACAGCACGTCCATGGCCTGCTCGGGCCAACCGCTGAACCGTCCGCACATGCGCGGAGGATAGCCCCCGGCGGCCGCACGCGCGGGCGGCCGCCACCGCCACCGCCCGCGCGCCCCGCCGGCCGTCCGCCGCGCCCGCCACCGCATCACCGCGTACGGAACCTCCGGTACAGGTTGCGGGCGACGTACATGCCCGGCCCGCCGAACCCGACGAGGTCCACGCGTCCGTCGCCGGTCACGTCGGCGAGGAAACGCGGGTGGCGGTCCACTCGCCAGGCGCCCGCGTCGTCGGCGTACCCGAAGCCCCAGCACACCAACTGCGCCTGTGCGAACCGGCCTTCGCCCAGATTGTGCGCCACCCACACCCCCTCGTCGCCGAAGCCGACGATGTCGGGCAGGCCGTCTCCGGTGACGTCGGCGAGGAGCCGCAGATGCTTCGCCGCCGTCCAGCCCTGCGCGCCGCCGAAGTCGTTCAGGACGAGCCGCGCCGGCGCGAACGTGCCGTCCCCGCGGCCGCGTGCGACGACGACACCCTGGGGGCCGAAGCCGACGAGGTCCGCCGTCCCGTCGCCGGTGACCGGCAGGGCGTACCGGGGGTGCTCGGCCGCCGACTCCCACCCCTGCCCGGTGCCGAAGTCGTCGAGGACGTACAGGGGTTCGTCGAATCCGCCGTCCTCGCCCTGGGCGGCGACCCACACGCCGTCGTCGTGGCAGCCCACGAGGTCGAGGCGTCCGTCGCCGGTCGTGTCGGCGAGGAAGCGCGGGTGTACGTCGGCGCGCCAGCCGCCCGCCTCCTCGCTCTGCCCGAACGCCTTGAGTGCGGGCTCGTCGCCGGGCTCCGCCCAGGTGCCGTCCTCGCCCTGGAGGGAGATCCACACGCCGTCGTCGTGGCAGCCGACGAGGTCGAGGCGTCCGTCGCCGGTCGTGTCGGCGAGGAAACGCGGGTGTACGTCGGCCCGCCAGCCGCCCGCCTGGTCGCCGTGCCCGAACGCCTTCAGCGCGGGCTCGCCCGCCACCGCCGCGAACGTCCCGTCGGCCCCGCGCGCCGCGACCCGCAGGCCGTCGGCACCGAGGACGACGGCGGACAGTGTGCCGTCCCCCGCGAGGTCCGCGAGGCTCCACAGGTCGGCGGGGGCCGCGCCGGGCCCGGGCCGCTGCACCACCCGCTCCTCGTCCTCGAACGTGCCGTCGCCCCTGCCAGCCGCCGCCACAACCCCCTTGCCGGGCTTGAGCCCGACGACATCGGCGCGCCCCTCGCCGCTCACATCGGCGAGGAACCGCGCCCCCAGCCCGGCCCACCGGCCCGGCCGTCCGTCCGGCGACGGAAGGGGAGGGGTCCCGCCCTGCCAGCCGCCCGCGTCGGCGTCACCGCCGAACCGGTCGAGGACACGCAGCATGTCGCTGAACGCGGGGGCCGCGCCGGGCACCGGACGCAGCGCCGCCGACCGCGCGAGACGCCAGGACCTGCGCCCGTTCCAGTGGTCGAGGGAGGACCAGCGCAGCACGGGATCGCTGACCCGCTCGGGCTCGGCGGGCGCCAGCCGCCAGCGCTGGCTCTCGGCGCTCTCGTCGTACTCCCGCAGCACGACCGGCGTGCCGCTCCCGCCGCCGGACGCGGCGGGGTCCAGGTCGAGGACGGCGGCGTCGACCGCGCTCTCGATGAAGTAGAGGCCGCCCGCGCCCTCGACCGGCACGATCTGCCACTGCTGGCTCTTCTTCCCGGCGGTGGCGGCGGCGCGGCGCACGGCACCGGTCGCGGTGGCGGGCCGCTCCAGGACCTTGCCGTCGGCGGCATCCCGGATCACGTACACCCGCGCGTCCTGCTCGTCCGGCGCGCCGACGACGGGGACGCACTGCCACAGGTGCGGGCCCGGGCCGCCGTCGCCGGGGAGGTCGTGGACGACGAGCGTGCCGTCGGCGGCGGGCACGGCCCGGGCGCCGAGGGCTCCGCCCGTGACGGCGTGGGCGATCTCCAGTTTCAGTTCTTCCGTGGGCACGGGCATCGTGGTGCCTCTTCCAGGCGGTACGGGCTGGGGGTCGGGGCGGGCAGGGCGGCGGGCCCGGGGCCGCGGCTCACGTGAAGACGTGGTGGTACGGGACGTTCCACTCGCTGGGCAGGCGCGGGTAGAACGTGTTGATGACGGTGCCGGTGAAGTCCCCGCCCCAGTTGGGCGTCACCCGCACCTCGCTGTTCGCGGTCACGGCGTGGTCCTTGAACCCGAGGATCGTGTCGGGGTGCGTGATGGGCACGAAGGTGATGCCGCCCCACGGGGTGACGGTCACGACCCAGAGCTGTGTGTCCTCCGGCGCGCCGTTCTTCCCGCGCCACTTGGCGCCCACCTTGTCGGGCAGCCCGACCTGCACGACGTCGGCGGTGTTCTGCGGCGCGTCCTGATGGACGGTGACGCGCCGGCGCACGGGCTTCGCCAGGCCGTCGTCGCCGCGTCCGGCGTCGGCGGCTCCCGTACCCGCGGTCCCTGAGGCGGCGGTGCCCGGGGCGGTGGGGGCGGGGCGCGGCTTGCCCGTGGCGCTCTCCAGGAAGTACAGCGGCCGCTGCCCGAAGAAGCCGGCGGGCGTGATGTACCAGAGGTGGCCCTTGGCCTCCTTCACGGTCTCGTCGAGGGCGGTCGCCAACTGCACGCCCTTGTCGTGGCTCTCCTCGTTCAGCTCGACGGGGCGCAGGTAGCCGCCGTTGAACGCGTGGACGAGCATCACCGGCCGGTTCTCGACCAGCGCCGCCACGATCGCGTTGTCGTAGCTGTTCACCGCCACCGGCCCGCCGACCACCAGATTGGACATCGCCGTGCGCTCTTGTGTGTACATCCCGAGAACCTCACCTGATCTGGACGGAGGAGAAGAATTCACCCGGTGCCCGCCCGGAGAATTCCCGCGCGGACGGCGCGGGAATAGGGCACCGGAAGGAAGAGGGCGGTAAGAAGGGAGGGCGAGAATGCCGTCGGCGGTCGCGCCCGCTTTCACGCTACCCGCCCAAGCGGCCGTCAGAAACCCCTTGTTGTCGGGCCGGCGTCTGGAGAAAGGTCACTTCATCGGCGTTTCGGAAACGGTTTCCGAAAATCGATCACTCGATGGAGCGGGGCGCGTGAATTCCCCTTCCCGGGCCGGCGGGTGAACGGTAATTTCGATTGCCGAAGCGCGTGGATTCCCCGCGCATTTCACCGCGTGCGTTCCGGCCCCCCATCAGTCGAGGACGGGTAGATGCCTTCCACCGCATACAGCCTGGTCGACGCCATGCGTCAGCCGCTGACGAAGAAGAACCTGCGGGAACTCAACATCGAACAGACCTGGCAGTCGATCCTGAACCACCCGAACCTCGTCTACGTCGACACCTCCGGAGCGAAGCACAAACCCATCGGCTTCTCCCTGAACAAGTCGAGCTTCGGGACCTTCTCCGGATCCGCGTACGAGCGCGGCTGGCTCTCCTACATGAACCTCGGGGAGCCGCTGATCGAGGTGCGCGGCGACGTGGGCCAGCCCCCGCCCGACACGTTCTCCGCGCGCACCTACGTGAACCGCAGCGACCAGGAGATGACCTTCACGGACTCCGTCGACTTCACCGTCTCCAACGGCGTCACCTGGTCACTGCACGGTGACGCCAAGCTCACGTTCGGCGGCAGCGTCGGCGCCTCCCTGCAACTGCAACTGCAGAACCAGCTCCGCCTCGACCTCCAGTCACAGCTCGCGGCCTCCTGCCAGAACGGCACGGCCAACAAGAACGCGAACACGGTGACCAACAAGAACAGCAAGGACAGCGTCGGCGTCGACAACGCCAACACCACCGAGTCCTCCGCGAGCAGCTCCGCGACGAACTCCTCCTCCCAGACGATGACGAACTCCGTGGGCTTCACGACCTCCGGCAGCGCCACCGGCAACGCCTCGCTCAACGCCCAACTGGCCCTCGGCGTCGCCGCCACCGTGGGCGGCTCGCTGACCACGAGCTGGGCCTCGAAGTCGCAGATCTCGGGCAAGGTGCCGGCCCACTCCCGGGTGCGGACCCTCGTCACCCAGCGCCGCAGCCGCAAGCAGTACACGTACGAGATCCCCGTGACGTTCTCCGGACTGCTCGCGGTGGAGTACGCCGTGCCGGTCGCCGTCCTCTCGCCCCCGCAGTCCGGCGCCTACCCCGGCCTGAGCCCGGTCGTCGCCCGCGACATCGCCGACATCGACCTGGCGCCCGGCGGCTTTCGCATGCAGGGCCTCGCCGAAGTCGTCTCCGCCCTCGATGTCGATCACTCCCTGCTCGACATCGAGACCCTGACCCTCAGCCCGCAGACGCTCTACAAGCAGCCCTGACCGCGCGGCACCCCGCGCTCCCCCTCCCGACCAGAGGTGACGACCATGGTGTTCGACAACATCTTCCACTCCGCGGGCAAGGGCGCCGGCCTCTTCTCCGTGACGACCGACGGCACGAAGCCGACACCGGGCGAGGGCGTCGACTTCGAGGATTCCGACGACTCCACCTACGAGGACACCAGCACCAGCCTGTTCACCAGCGCGATCCACGGCGGCTCCGCCGGCGCGAAGACCGTGCGCGAGACCTCGCCGGAGGCGCGCGCGGTCCTCGGCTTCCTCGGCTCCCTCATCCAGACCACGCAGGCGTCCGCCGACGCGCAGGCCCGGTACGCCCAGGACTCGGGCTCGGTGACGAAGGCGGCCTCCGCGCGGATGGAGGACGCGAGTTCGACCGTCTCCGGGCACGACGGCCTCCAGAAGGACGAGGACCTCGCGGACCGGCCGAAGAAGAGCGACTTCAGCAAGCCCCCGAAGACCCCCGACGCGCCCAAGGCCCCGGAGGCCCCGAAAGCGGCCAAGCCGAGCGCGGACAAGCCGGCCCGCAGCGAGTAGCGGGCGCGGGCGCCGCCCGCGAGGATGCCGGTCAGTCACCCTCGCGGGCGGGCAGCGGGCAGCGTGCAGCAGCGGGACGCCGACCCGGCCGCTGATCGGCTCCCCGGGGGCGGCTCCCGAGGCGGCTCCTGGCGGCCGCGCACTGACGGGCGCCGATCGTCGGGCGTCGATCGGAGCGCCGACTGGTCCGCGCCGACTGGGCACTGGCTGGTCCGTGCCGAGTGAGCAGCCGACTGGTCCGCGCGGAATGGGCGCCGCCCGATCCGCGTCACATGCCGTGCGCTACACCATCCGCGCCGACCGGGCACCGCACCGCCCCCCAGCATCCCCGTCAACTGCCTTGCGCTACACAGGAAGCAGTTGCCATTGGCGGCCCCGGTGGTCGCCGTCCGCGCCCTGCTGCCTGAGGACCGTACGGGCGTTGGTGTCGACGCCCAGGAGCAGGCCGCTGTGCCGGTTGGCGATCTCGTAGACGCGTGGGGAGGCGGTCGCCGAGCCGACCGGGACGAGTCTCCACTGCTGGTGGTGCGCGCCGCCTCCCTCGTAGGACCGCTGCGCGACCACCGCCCCGGTCCGCTCGCCCGCGCCCGCGACTTCCAGGACCCTGCCGCTGCGCACGTTCTCGAGCCGGTACAGGACCTCCCCGTCTGCCTGGCCCGCGGGGACGAGCCGCCAGCGCTGATGGTCCCGGGCCGCCGCGAGCACCTGATGCACCTCGGCGCCGTCCTTGGTCGACTCCCGCTCCACGCCCACCCGGAGTCTGCTGCGGACGTTGGCCCAGGAGACGACGGCGCCGGCCTCGGGCAGATCGGCCATGCGCGACGAGACGACCTTGCGCACACGGTTGTTCTTGTAGTCGGCGATGTAGAGCGCGTCGACGCAGTCCAGGGCCAGTCCGAACGGGTTGTTCAGTTGCGCCGAGGCTGCGGGGCCTCCGTCGCCCGCGGAGCCGGCCGTGCCGGTGCCGGCGACCGTGCTGATCGTGCAGTCGGCCGCGACCTTGCGTACCCGGTGATTGCCGAAGTCAGCGATGTACAGGCCGCCTTCGCTGTCCACAGCCACGCCGATCGGATTCCGCAACTGGGCGGAAGCGGCGGGGCCTCCGTCGCCCGCGGAGCCGGCGGTGCCGGTGCCGGCGACCGTGCTGATCGTGCCGTCCGCCGTGACCCTGCGCACCCGGTGGTTCCCGTACTCCGCGATGTAGAAGTCGCCCTCGGGTCCCACCGCCACGCCATAAGGGGAGTTCAGCTGGGCGGAGACGGCGGGCCCGGAGTCGCCCCGGGCGCCCGCTGTCCCGCTCCCCGCGACGGTGCTGATCGTGCCGTCCGGGGCGATCCTGCGGACGCGGTTGTTGGTGTCGTCGCAGACGAGGAGGGCGCCGTCGCCGTCCACCGCCACCGCAAGCGGTCTGTTGAGCCGGGCCGCGACAGCGGGACCTCCGTCGCCGCTGAACCCCGCCGTGCCTGAGCCCGCGACGGTGCTGATGATGCCGCCCCGCGAGATCCTGCGGACGCGGTTGTTGCCCTCGTCGACGAAGAGGACGTTGTCCGCGCTGTCCACGGCCACGCCGCGTGGCCGGTTGACCTGCGCCGACGCGGCTGGGCCCCCGTCGCCCGTGAAGCCGGCCGCGCCCGTCCCGACGACCGTGCTGATCCTGCCGTCGGTCGTGATCTTCCGGACCCGGTGGTTGTTGTAGTCGGAGACGTACAGCGTGCCGGTGCTGTCCACGGCGATTCCGTACGGGAGGTTCAACTGGGCCCCTTCCGCCCGCTCGCCGTCCCCCGCGAACCCCGCCGCGCCCGTCCCCGCGAGCGTCTTGATGGGCGGGGCCGTCCCCGCCTGGCCCGCGTCCCCCTGAGAAGTGCTCATGGTCATCCCCTTCGCCGTCCACCACCCGCCGCTACGGGCAGTTACGCAACGATTCCATAAAGTCACAGGCGTGTCGGCTTGGCAAGATCGCTTGAGGGTGATCGTGAGTGTGCGTGTTGACGTTCACCCCGTAACTCTCACGCGACCCATGCGGCCCACGCGCCCCGGCGGGCCGCCGCGTCAAGCGGTGTGTGCTGTCCGGTACTTGACGTTTGGTGAGGGTGGCTGTGGATCGTCGACCGCGCCGCAGGTGGTGGCGTAGGAGGTGAGTGGGGGGCCGGGCGGGTGGTGGCGCCGCGACCGACACAGTCACGCACCGTGATCGGCTGTGTTGCGGAGGGTGAGAGGGCGGCGCACCGTGGAGAGCGTGAGGCCCCACACACCGTGGAGCCCCCCGAAACAGGAGATCACTCATGGGTAAGGCAAAGGCCAAGGCGAAGCAGGTCAAGGGCTCCATGAAGGAGAACATGGGCAAGGTGACCGGCGACCACGGCAAGCAGGCCGAGGGCCGGCTGGAGCAGGCCAAGGGCAAGATCGACGAGAAGGTCGACCGCCGCCGGCCGCAGGGGCGCTGACCGCTTCCCCCAGCAGACGTGTGGCCCGGCACGAGCGCGTGCCGGGCCACAGGCGTTCTGGAGCGCAGGGCGTTTCTGGAACCACAGGGTGTTCTGGGGCCGGATCGGCGCATTCACCGGGGCTGCCGAGGTACTCGGGCGGCGCGCCCGGCGCCCGGAAGAGAACGGGCTCCGCGTCGCCCCACCGACCGCGCCCGACCCGGATGAACCGGCCGACCCGAGCCGGATGACCCCGGCCGACCCGAGGAGCCGTACATGCACCCCGCCCCCGTCCCCGACATCGCCCCGCACCACCCTGCCCAGCGGGCCGCCGACCCCAGGCTGCTCGGCATCTACCTCAACGATCACCTCGCCGGAGCCACGGCGGGTACCGAGCGCGCCGCACGCCTGGCGCGTACCGCCGAAGGTTCGGCGCTGGGCCGCGCGCTGGGTCCCGTCGCCGCCGAGATCGCCGAAGACCGTCAGGCGCTGCTCGGCATCATGGGCGACCTCGGCATCCCCGTACGGCGCTACAAGGTGTGCGCGGGATGGGCGGCCGAGCGGCTCGGGCGGCTGAAGTTCAACGGGCATCTCGTCCGGCCCTCGCCGCTCGGCATCATCGTGGACCTCGAAGCGCTGCGGATCGGGGTCGAGGGCAAGGCGGCCGGTTGGCGGACCCTGCGCCGGGTCGCCGCCGTCGACGAGCGGCTGGAGAAGGCGCGGCTGGACGCCCTGCTCGAACGCGCCGACCGTCAGCAGCGGCGTATCGAGGAGTGGCGCGTTCGTGAGGCCGACAAGGTGCTGGCGGGCGCTGGGGGTTGAGCCGGAGCGGAACCGGCCGGGGCCGGAGGCGCCCAGGGAGCGGGGTCGCCCTGCGCGGCCCCGCTCGCGCCCGGCACCCCGGCTTCCCAGGGCCCGGCACGAGCCGGAGGGCAGTCGCAGTCGCGTACGCGGACGGCAGTCGCGGTCGCGCACGCGGGTAGCAGTCGCGGTCGCGTATCGCGCATGCGGGAGGCGGTCGCGGGTCGCGTATCAGGGCGCAGGCCGGTCGGGCATCCGGTCGCAAGCCGGTTGCGGGCCGGGCCCTTCCTCCCGCACGCGCTCAGCAACCACCGCCCCGCGCCAGCGACCACCGCCCCCGGATCACGGACCCGTGACCGCCAAACCGCCACACACGGCTTCCGACCGCCGCCTGCGACCCGCGCCAGCGCCCCCGACCGCCGTCACCCCCGACCGGCGCCAGGCCGGACCAGCGGCAGGCCCAACCGGCGCCGGCCCAACCCAACGCCAAGCCCCCCGGATCGCTCAGCCCGGCCAGGTACCCGTGAGGCGGCGCGTGGCGGATGCGCCCGCCCGGTCCACGGCCGCCTTGACGCCCGCGAAGATCGCCCCCTGGAGCGCCGCGGCCAGCAGCACCTCGCCCCAGCGGCGGTCCTCGTCGGTGGCGTCCGGCGCGTCCTCGTCGTGGCCGAGCACCTTCCACGCCTGCTTGAACAGGCCCCCGGCCGCCATGCCGCTGAGCGCGCCCAGGGCGAGGCCCACCGGCTTGTACGCGATCTTCGATGCCTTCACGGAGTCATCCCTTCGTCAGCCTTGGCCTTCCGTCGACGCGGCCTGACGCGGCCCGTCGTCAGCCCTTCCGCCGCCGCCACAGCAGCCACACCGCGACCGCCGAACCGGCGGCGGCCAGCAGCACACGGTTGTCGCGTGCCGCGTGCGCGGCGCGCGAGGCCGTGGTCCGCACCTGCCCGGCCGTCCGCACCGCCGTGTCCTTGACGGGGTCCGGCAGCTTCTCCTGTACGAGAACCGCCGCCTGCGCCGCCTTGTCCTTCAACTGCTCTGCCTGAAGCGCGGCCTGTTCCTTCAGCTCGCCCGCCTTGACGGCGGCCTGGTCCTTGACCTCGGCCGCCTTCACGGCGGCCTGGTCCTTGACTTCGGCGGCCTTCTCCTGCGCGCGGGCCTTCACATCGGTCTTGGCTGCCAGGGCCTCCACCGTCTGGCCGAGTTCCGCGCGGGTCTGCTCGACCTGCTCGCGCAGTTCCTCGGTGCTCTGCGCCGTCGGTTCGTCGTGCGGCTGGGTCATCGGTGTGCCCTCTCCTTGATCTCGGCCATGTCGGCCTTCACGTTCTCGACCGTCTGTTCCGGGGTGGGCGGGGCCGCCGCGTCGACCTGCTTCTTCCCGCTCACGGCCAGCACCGCGGCGATCACACCGAGGACGGCCGTGACGATCAGCGCCGCCGCCCATACCGGCAGCGGCACCGCGAGCGCGGCGATCGCGGTGGCCACCAACGCCTGGAGCATGAGGAAGCCGACGACGCCGGCGCCGCCGAACAGGCCGCCGCCCTTGCCGTAACGCTTCCCCTTCTGCTTCATCTCCGCCTGTGCGAGGCGCATTTCGCTGCGCACCAGTTCGGTCAGTTGCTGCGAGGCGCGCTGGACCAGTTCTCCCACCGGCTCGTCCGCCGGCGTCTGCCGGCCCGGGCCGCTGTGAGGCTGCGTACCGGAGGACATGGCGATCAGCTCCCTGTACTGGTTCTTCCGTCGGCTTCCTGGGGCCTGATGTCCGCTGTGCCGCTTTCGCCGCCATCGCGGACGCCAGGGCGGACGCCACGGCGCCCACGGTGAACGCGCGTACCCCGACAAGACCGGTCCAGACACGACATACGAGGTCAACGGGCGGACGCCTTCCCGTGGCCGTCCCAGGTCCAAAGGCCCGTCGATCGTGACCTTCGGCCCCTGGAGCCGCCACCCACGCTGCTTAGGCTTACCTAAGTAACCGTCAGCCGTGGCGCCGACCGTGAACCGTCGATCCCGGGAAAGGGGAAAGCCCTCGTGCCGTCCCTGAACGACTGCCGCCCCGGCGCCACCGTCCGCGTCGCGGGCGCCGCCGGACCCGAGCGCCGGCGGCTGCTCGCCTTCGGGTTCGTGCCCGGCGCGGAGGTCACCGTCATCGCCCGGGGCGCGACCGGTGGCGTACTCGTCGGCGTGGGCGAGGCCCGCGTGGCGCTGGACGCGCGGACGGCGGCCGGATTGCGGCACCTGTGATGACCGCGGGGTGTCACGGCGGCGCGCCCGCGCAGCTCGACACCGGCACCCGGCTGGTCGCTCTCGTCGGCAATCCGAACGTCGGCAAGTCGACTCTCTTCAACGCCCTGACTGGCGCTCAGCAGCACATCGGCAACTGGCCCGGCAAGACCGTCCAGGTCTCCCAGGGCCACTGGCGCCTCCCGGGCGGCGAGCGGCTGCGGGTCGCCGATCTGCCCGGCACGTACAGCCTGGTGCCCGAGTCGCCGGACGAGGCGCTCGTACGGGATCTGCTCACCGCGCCCGAGCCCGAGCGGCCCGATCTGGTGCTGTTCGCGCTGGACGCGGCGAACCTCGCGCGCAATCTGTATCTGCTCTCGCAGGTCCTGGACACCGGGGTGCCGGTGGTGGTCGTGCTGACCATGACCGACGTCGCCGCCAAGCGCGGCACCGCGCCGGACCCCGATGCCTTGCGGCGAGCGCTCGGGCTGCCCGTGATCTCGGTAAGGGCGCGCACGGGCAAGGGACTTGCGGAACTCGCTGCGGCGGTCGCTGAAGCGCCCGCCGCGCCACCCGCCGGGTTCGACGCGCCCCCGGGCCTCGCGGCCGTTCTCGATCCCCTCGTCGCCGCCGCCGGCGGGCGGCGTTGGCCGGCGCTGCGCCTGCTGTGCGGGGAGCGGGTGCCGGACGCGCCGGACGAGCTCGTCGCCGCGGCCGCCCGGGCCGCCGAGGAGGTGGAGCGCGCCGACCCCGACGGGGCGGACGCCGAACTCCTCGTCGCCGAGGCCCGTTACGCGTGGGCGCACCGCGTTCTCGTACAGGCACTGCCCGCGTCCGAAGCCGCGCGCAGGGCGACGCTGACCGACCGGGTCGACCGGCTGCTGCTGTCGCGGTGGTTCGGGATCCCGTTCTTCCTGGCGGTGATGTGGGGCGTCTTCCAGGCGACGACCGCCGTGGCCAAGCCGTTGCAGGACGCGCTCGGCGACTTCGTCTCCGGACCGGTCGGCGGCGGGGCGACATCGCTGCTCGACGCGGTGCACGCGCCGGGCTGGCTGCACGGGTTGCTGGTCGACGGCCTGATCGACGGAGTGGGCCAACTCCTCACGTTCGTACCGCTGATGGCCATCATGTTCCTGCTGCTCGCGCTCCTGGAGGACTCCGGGTACTTCGCGCGGGCCGCGTTCCTCGCCGACCGTGCCATGCGGGCGCTGCGGCTGCCGGGGCGGGCGTTCCTGCCGCTCGTGGTGGGCTTCGGCTGCAACGTGCCCGCGATCGCCGGGACCCGCATCCTCAAGCAGCGCTCGCACCGCCTCCTGGTCGGCCTGCTGGTGCCGTACATGAGCTGCACCGCGCGTCTGACCGTCTTCGCGATGATCGCGGGCGTCTTCTTCGGCGCGCACTCCGGCACCGTCATCTTCTTCCTGTACGTGCTCTCGGTCGTCCTTGTCGTGGCGATGGGCCTGATCCTGCGGCCGCTGCTGTTCAAGGACATGAAGCCCGAGCCGCTGATCCTGGAACTGCCGCCGTACCGTCTCCTCACGCCGCGGGTGATCGGGGCGCAGGTGCGTCAGCGGCTGATGTCGTTCCTGCGGACGGCCGGCGGGATCATCGTCGCCACGGTGGCGGCGGTGTGGCTGCTGATGGCGGTTCCGGCGGGCGCGTCGGCCGGGTCGTTCGGTGATGTCCCGGTCCAGAAGAGCGTGTTCGGGACGGTATGCGAGGCGATCGCGCCGGTGATGACACCCGCCGGGTTCGGCGACTGGCATGCCTCCGCCGCGCTCGCCACCGGGTTCGTCGCCAAGGAGGGAGTCGTGGCGACGGTCGCGCAGACCTACGGCACGACGGGCGACGCGGTCGGCGGGGCGGATCTGTCCCGGCAGTTGCACGCGACGTTCGACGAGTCGTCGGGCGGGCACGCGGACGCGGCCGCGCTGGCGTTCCTGGTCTTCGTCCTCGCCTATACGCCCTGCATGGCGACGCTCGCCGCGCAGCGCACGGAGCTCGGCACCCGGCTCACACTGCTCGGACTCGGCATACAGCTGGCGGTGGCGTGGCTGCTCGCCGTCGGAACGTTCCAGTTGGTGCGGGTGATCTGGTGAGCGGCGTCCTGAGGGAGTTTCTCCGGGAGTTCGAGGCGGCCGAACCGGGCACCGGCCTTGCCGAGGTCGCGGCCCGGCTCGGCGTCAGCACCGCGGAGGCGGCCGCGCTCGCCCAGTACTGGGTACGCAAGGGCCGTATCAGGCAGGAGCTGGTGGGGACGCCGGACTGCGCGGGCTGCGTCTTCGCCGCGCGCGGCTGCACGGGGTGCCCGACGGTCTCGGGGGCGGCGCCCTTGGTTCGGCTGACGTCGGGGCCGGAGCGGCGCCCCTGATCCGGCTGACGCCGGGGCCCGGCGCCGAGCAGCGCGGGGGCGTTTCCCCGTACCGCCCCGGCTCAGCGGGTGGCGAGCGGGAGGCCGAGGCGCTCGCTGAGTTCCGCGACGCCGGCGCCCCAGGTCTCGCGGACGACGACGCCGTGCGGGCCGCCGACGTCGAAGACGCCGTGCGGGGTGTAGACGCGGTCGACGCAGCCGACGCCGGTCAGCGGGTAGGTGCAGGCGGGGACGAGCTTCGGGGAGCCGTCCTTGCCGAAGAGGGCCATCATCACGAAGACCTGCTTGGCGCCGACAGCGAGGTCCATCGCACCGCCGACGGCGGGGATCGCGCCGGGCCTGCCGGTGTGCCAATTGGCCAGATCGCCGTTGGCGGCGACCTGGTAGGCGCCGAGGACGCACACGTCGAGGTGGCCGCCGCGCATCATGGCGAAGGAGTCGGCGTGGTGGAAGTAAGCGGCGCCCGGCAGGGCCGTGACGGGGACCTTGCCGGCGTTGGTGAGGTCGGGGTCGATCTCGTCGCCGTGAGCGGCGGGCCCCATGCCGAGCATGCCGTTCTCGGTGTGGAGGACGACGCCGCGCTCGGGCGGGAGGTGGTCGCCGATCCGGGTGGGCTGCCCGATGCCCAGGTTGACGAAGGCGCCCTCGGGGATGTCGCGGCCGATCACGGCGGCGAGTTCGTCCGTCGACAGCGGGCCGCGCTCGGTGTGTTCGATGGTCATCGTGCCCCCTGGACGGTGTGGCGCAGCGCCTCGACGGCGACGACGCGGTCGACGTAGACGGACGGCGTGACGACGGCCTCGGGGTCGAGAGCGCCGGTGTCGAGGATTTCGCCGGCCTGGACGACGGTGGTCGCGGCGGCGGTGGCCATGACGGGCCCGAAATTGCGGGCGGTCTTGCTGTAGACGAGGTTGCCGAGCCGGTCGGCGCGGTGGGCGGCGATGAGCGCGTAGTCGCCCTTGATCGGGTACTCCAGGAGGTACGGGCGGCCGTCGATGACCCGGGTCTCCTTGCCCTCGGCGAGCGGGGTGCCGACGGCGGTGGGGCAGAAGAAGGCGCCGATGCCGGCCCCGGCGGCGCGCATCCGCTCGGCGAGGTTGCCCTGCGGCACGACCTCCAGCTCGATCCGCCCGGAGAGGTACAGCTCGTCGAAGACGTACGAGTCGACCTGGCGCGGGAACGAGCAGACGACCTTGCGCACGCGGCCGGCCTTGAGGAGCGCGGCGAGGCCGACGTCGCCGTTGCCCGCGTTGTTCGCGACGACGGTGAGGTCGCGGGCGCCCTGCCGGATGAGGGCGTCGATGAGGGCGAACGGCATGCCGGCGAGCCCGAAGCCGCCGATCAGGACGGTGGATCCGTCCTCGATGCCGGCGACGGCCTCGTCGGTCGTGTCGAGGATCTGCGTACGGCTCATCGGCCGGCCTCCCTGTCGCGCGGGGCGACGTTCTTCTCCGAGCAGGTGTTCTCCAGGACGACGGCCAGGGTGCGGACGGGCCGGACGCCGGCCCGGGCGCCGTCGAAGCGGCCGAAGGGGGTGCGGACGGCCGCGCAGATGTACGGGTTCACCGGGTGCCCCGCTCTCGGGCCGGCCAGCCGGTGTAGCACTCGGCCAGGTAGGCGGCGCCCGCGTCCGAGCCGGTCACGCAGGTGAGTTCGCCCACCTGGCGGCGCACGTCGAAGTCGGACCCGTCGGGCAGCCGGTGGAGCATGGTGGTCATCCAGTACGAGAAGTGCTGGGCCTTCCAGACGCGTTGGAGTGCGCGCTCGGTGTACTGGTCGAGGGCGTCGTCGGCCCCGTGGCGCAGGTGCCGTTCGAGTTCCTCGGCGAGGACGCGGACGTCGGCGAGGGCGAGGTTGAGGCCCTTGGCGCCGGTCGGCGGGACGGTGTGGGCGGCGTCGCCGGCGAGGACGAGGTTCCCGTACCGCAGGGGTTCCTGGACGAAGCTGCGGAACGGCAGGACGACTTTGGAGGTGATACGGCCCTCCTTGAGGGTGTGGCCGTTGGCGCCGACGCGGCGCTGCAGCTCCTCCCAGATCCGGTCGTCGGACCAGTCGGCGGTGTTCTCGGCCGGGTCGCACTGGAAGTACATGCGCTGGAGGCGCTCGGTGCGCCGGCTGATGAGCGCGAAGCCGAGGTCCGAGTGGTTGTAGATCAGCTCCTCGCTGGAGGGCGGGGCCTCGCAGAGGATGCCGAACCAGGCGAAGGGGTACTCGCGGAAGAACTGCCGGCGCCGCGCCGCGGGGAACGCGTGGCGGCAGATGCCGCGCGAGCCGTCGGAGCCCACGAGGATCCGCGCGGCCACCTCGTGCCGGGTGCCGCCGACGTCGGTGAACCGCATCAGGGGGCGCTCGCCGGTCACGTCCGCGACACTGACGTCGCTGACGCCGAACCGGACGTCCCCGCCGTCGCGTTCACGCGCGTCGGCGAGGTCGATGAAGACGTCGGTCTGCGGATAGAGCCGCACGGTGGCGTCGGTCAGCGCCTCGAAGTCGATACGGTGCCCGCCGCCGCCGAAGGCGAGTTCGATGCCGGCGTGCCGGCTTCCCTCGCGCAGGACGCGGTCGGACACGCCGGACTCGACGAGCAGCCTGACGCTGTCCTGTTCGAGGATTCCGGCGCGGTGGGTCTCCTCTATCGCGCGCCGGGTGCGGATGTCGACGGCCACGGAGTGGATGCCGGCCCGCTGGAGCAGGTGCGCGAGCATCAGTCCGGCGGGGCCCGCGCCGACGATGGCGACGTCGGTGGTGGTGCGGTTCATGGCTGCTCCTGCCGGTGGTCGGCGGCGTCGGCGGTGTCGGAGGCGGTACGGGGTGACGTGTCAGGTGTGTCGGAGGCGGTACGAGGTGACGTGTCAGGTGTGCCGGAGGCGACCAGGCCGTCGAGAACCTCCTGGGCGACGGCGAAACCGTGGTTGGCGACGGGGACACCGCAGTAGACCGCCGACTGGAGGATCACCTCGCCGATCTCCTCGTCGGTCAGGCCGTTGGTGCGGGCGGCGCGGACGTGCATCGCGAACTCCCCCCAGTGGCCGAGCGCGAGCATCGCGGTGAGCACGGCGACGGAACGGGACTTGCGGTCGAGGCCCGGACGCGACCAGACGCTGCCCCACGCGTAGCTGGTGATGAGGTCCTGGAAGGGCTGCGTGAACGGGGTCGTGGCCGCCTGGGCGCGGTCGACGTGCGGGTCGCCGAGCACCTCGCGGCGGACCTTCATGCCGTCGTCGTAGGGGTCGTTCATCGCTGCTCCTCGGGCGTCAGGTGGTCGGTGAGGAGGCGGGCGGTGGCGGCCGGGTCCTCGACGGGCGGCAGGTGGGCGACGCCGTCGAGGACGGCCTCGACCTGGTCGGGGGTGACGACGGTGTCCTCCGCGCCGCCCGCCACGAGGGGCCGCACCTTCGCGCAGGCGACGCGGTCCCGCAGGTCGTGGGCGGCGAGCGCCTCGCAGGCCAGGGCGTACGACTCGTCGTCCACGTGCGGGAGTCCGAGCAGCAGGGCCGAGCCGCAGGCCGGGTCGCGGTCGAGGAAGCCGGGGGCGAACCAGCGGGTGGCGGAGCCCTCGACCATGGCGGAGGTGCCGGCCCCCCGGACGTACGCGGCGCGCTCCCGCCAGCCGTCGGGGGTGCCGATCCTCGGCGCGGAGGCGAGGGTGACGACGGCGTCGAAGGGCCCGGGGTCGAGCGCGAGGGCGAAGCCGACGGCTCCGCCGAGCGAGACGCCGGCGTAGGCGGCGGGGCGCCCGGCGGCGAGCTCGGCGGTACGGGTGCGGACGGCGGCGGCGAGTTCGGCGACCGTGAAGGGTTCGGTCACGGGCTGCCCCGCCCCGTGGCCGGGCAGGTCCCAGCCCACGATCTGCCAGTGCGCTGGCAGGAGTTCGGCGCACTGGGCCCACAGGCCGGCGACACCGGTTCCGAGGGAGGGGCCGAGCACGACCACTTGCCGCCCGCCGTCGTCACCGGCAAGCCGGGTGAAGGTGAGGGTGGGCTCAGCCATGGGAGGTCTCCGGGGGAGGGAAGGCGCCGCCGGGGTCGGCGACCGTGACGGGACGGCGGGCCGGGACTGCGGGGCGGGCGAGGTGCTGCTTGAGCGGGGAGGACGGTCCGGCTACGGACGACTGCGGGCGGGCGAGCGCCCGGTCGCCGCCAAGTCGCCTGTCCGCAAAGGAGAGTTCAGTCGCAGGCGCTTTGCTGCGGGCCGACGCCCGGCAGGCGGAAAGTGGCCCGACCGCAAAGGCGTGACCAGTCACGTGCGCCTTCTGACGGACCGGCACCGTATGGACGGCAAGGCCCCCGCGCTCAAAGGTCGGTTCACGCACGTCGTGCCTCCCAGGAGCTGACGGCGGCGTCGACGAGTTCGCCTGCTTCGCCCAGGTACGTGCGTACGTCCGGGGCGCCGGGGCCTCGTTCGGCGAGCAGACTGGTAGCGGCGCTGTCGGCACGGGCCGCCGCCGTGGCGGTGTCGACGTGCAGGCCGGCGACGAGTTCGGCGGCCTGCGACCCGGCGGTGACGGCCAGTTCGAGGAGCCGGGCGAGGGCCGGCCACTCGGCGTGCCAGGCGCCGTCCGGGCGTTCGTCGACGGCCTGGGCGGCGGACCGGTGGAGCTGGGCGGCGAGGCCCGGCGCCTGGTGCGCGGCGGCGTGGACGAGGACGGAGAGGACCGGGTTCCGCTTGTGCGGCATCGTGGAGGAACCGCCGCTCCCGGGGGCCCCGGTCTCGCGGACCTCGGCGGTCTCGGGGCGCCCGAGCAGCAGCACGTCGGCGGCGAGGACGCCGAGCGCGTCGGTCGCGGTGGCCAGCGCGTCGCCGATCGCGGTGACCGGGGTGCGGCGCGTGTGCCAGGGCAACACGGCGGGCGCGAGGCCCAGTTCGGCCGCGAGGGTACCCGGCGCGGCGGCGGCACCGGCACCCGCGAGGTGGGTGAGCAGGGCGCGGGTGCCCGCGGCGCCCCCGTACTGGACCGGGAAGGTGAGGGTGTCGAGGCGGTCGACGGCGTCGCCGACCCCGGCCAGCCACTGGGCGGCGCGCAGCCCGAACGTCGTGGGGACCGCCCACTGGGTGAGGGTGCGGGCGGCGGCGACGTCGTCGCGGTGCGTGCGGGCGAGCCCGGCGAGCCGGTCGCCGGTGACGAGGAGGTCGGCGCGGAGCCGGGCGACCGCGTCGCGGGCCAGCAGCATGAGGGCGGTGTCGAGGACGTCCTGGCTGGTCAGCCCCCGGTGGACGGCGTCGGCCGCGTCGCAGGCGGCCGCCCGGAGCAGCTTGACGAGCGGGACGACGGGGTTGCCGGCGGCCTCCGCGTCGGCGGCGAGCACGGCGAGGTCGGGGTCGAGTCGGGCGGCGGCGTCCGCGACCCGCCGCGCGTCGGCGTCCGTGGCGAGCCCTGCGGCGACGAGGGCACGGGCCCAGGCCGTCTCGACGCGGAGCAGCGCGGCGGCCACGGCCGCGTCGTCGGCGACACCGGCCGCGCGGTGCGCCCCGGGGCGGAGCAGGCCGCTCATCGGGCGTGCCGGGGGTAGCGCAGGAAGACGGTCTCGCGGTCGCCCTGCAGGTGGATGTCGAAGCGGAGGTGGCCGTCGTCGTCGCGTACGGCCAAGAGGGTCGCGCGGTCGGCCTCGGGCAGTCCGGCGAGGAACGCGTCGCTCTCGCCGGGCAGGTAGACGCGGGTGAAGAGCCGGTCGAGCAGACCGCGGGCGAACACGGTGACGGCGAAGAAGGCGGCGGCACCCTCGGGCGCGCCCGGCGCGACGGTGGTGAAGGCGTAGCGGCCGGAGGCGTCGGTGGCCGCCCGGCCCCAGCCGGTGAAGCGGCCGTCGCGGCGCAGGGAGCCCTCGACGCGGGGCACGCGGCCATGCGCGTCGGCCTGCCGGATCTCGATGAGCGCGTCGGGCACGGGCGCGCCGTCACCGTCGTACACCGTGCCGTGCAGCCGGACCGCGCCGGCCGAGCCGGGCGGGACGAGGGTGCTGTCGCCGTCGTACGGGAGGGCGTAGTGGAAGAACGGTCCGACGGTCTGCCCGGGGGTGGCAGCGAGGGCCTCACTCATGGTCGTCACGCTCCAGGAGGGTCGCGTGGGTGCCGGTCAGCACGATGTCCCAGCGGTAACCGGTGGCCCACTCGTGGGTGGTCAGGTCGTGGTCGTACGCGGCGACCATCCGGTCACGCGCCGCCTGGTCGGTGACCGACTGGTAGATCGGGTCGAGCGGGAACAGCGGGTCGCCCGGGAAGTACATCTGGGTGACGAGCCGCTGGGTGAACTCAGTGCCGAAGAGGGAGAAGTGGATGTGGGCGGGCCGCCAGGCGTTGTGGTGGTTGCGCCACGGGTAGGGGCCCGGCTTGATGGTGGTGAAGCGGTAGTTCCCGTCGTCGTCGGTCAGACAGCGGCCGACGCCGGTGAAGTGGGGGTCGAGGGCGGCGGGGTGCCGGTCGCGCTTGTGCAGGTAGCGGCCCGCTGCGTTGGCCTGCCATATTTCGACGAGCTGGCGGCGCACGGGGCGGCCGTCGCCGTCGAGGACCCGGCCCGTGAGCAGCATGCGTTCGCCGATGGGTTCGCCGCCGTGCTGGATGGTGAGGTCGGCCTCCAGGGGGTCGACGTCGGAGTGCCCGAAGACGGGCGCCACCAGCTCGATCCCCTCGGGGTCGGCGGGGCGCGGGTCCTTGGTGGGGTGGCGCAGGAGTGAGCTGCGGTAGGGCGTGAAGTCGAGCCGCGGCTGGGCGGATCCGGGCGCGGTCGCGGCCTGGACGGCGGCGATCTCCGCGGTGATCCGTGCCTGCGGGACCGGTTCCGGGGCTGCGTCGGTGGTGGTCGTCGTCACACCGTCACGCTAGGTCGCGGGCCTGGACGGCCGCATCGAAACCTTTTCACTGAGTGAAAACGGGGGATGATGGCCGCGGGGCGCCCTCAGTTCAGGGACGGCGAGGCGATACATGGCAGGGAACACCGGGCAGCCGGGCGCGAGCGTGACGGGCCGTGCGCTCTCGATCCTGGGCGCCTTCGACGAGGAGCACCGGTCGCTGTCGCTGAGCGAGCTCGCGGCCCGCGCCGGCCTGCCGCCGGCGACAGCGCACCGCCTGACGGCCGAACTGGTCCAGTGGGGCGCGCTGGAGCGCCGGTCGTCGGGCGAGTACGTCGTCGGCCGGCGGATGTGGGACCTTGGTCATCTGTCCTCGGCGGAGACCGGGCTGCGCCAGGTCGCCGAGCCGTTCCTGCACGACCTGTACGGGGCTACGCACGCGACCGTGCACCTCGCCGTCCGCGAGGGGACGGACGTGGTCTACCTGGACCGGCTGCGCGGAAACCGGTCCGTGCCGGTCGTGAGCAAGGTCGGCACGCGTCTGCCGCTGTACGCCACGGGCGTCGGCAAGGTCCTGCTGGCCCACGCCCCGGCCGACGTCCAGCACGCGGTCCTCGGCGGACTCACCCCCGTCACCCGGCACACCATCGTCCAACCGGGCGTGCTGCGGCGCCAGTTGCGCCAGATCCTCGACCGCGGTTACGCGGTCACGAACGAGGAGATGAGCCTCGGGGCCTGCTCGATCGCGGTGCCCATCCGGCACGACGAGGAGGTCGTCGCCGCGCTCGGGATGGTGGTCGCCTCGCTCAAGGGGGGCGAGCAGCGGATGTACGGGGCGCTGCGGGTCGCCGCGCAGTCGATCGGGCGCCATCTCTGAAGGGACCCGCGGAAGTGGCGCCCTTCGGCTGGACCGCTGCCATGGCGCCGGCCCACGACGCCTGGCGCGGCACCGGGGGCGGGGGCTTGCTCAGGCAGTGTTTCCCCGGGCTGGACCACGTGCGTAGCCGACGCCGGGGGCAGCCCCGGTGGGTCTCTTGGGGCGCGGGTCACTCACGGCCGTTCCCTGTCGCGCCGCCGGCCGGTCGGCACCGGTACGGGAACCGTGCCGGGGGCGACGGTGTTGGTCAGGCTGCCGATGCCCTCCACCGTGAGGATGACGGTGTCGCCGGGCTTCAGCGGCGGCGGCGTCCGCTCGCCGCGTCGGCCCCACAGTTCGGCCAGGCAGCCGCCGTTGCCGCAGGTGCCCGAGCCGAGGACGTCGCCGGGTACGACACGGGTGCCGCGGGAGGCGTAGGCGGTCATCTCCTCGAACGTCCAGCTCATGTTGGACAGCAGGTCCTCGCCGACCTTCTCGCCGTTGACCTCGGCGGTCAGCGCAAGGCGCAGGAAGCCGTCGGCGTCCCGGTGGGGCTCCAGCTCGTCGGCGGTGACCAGGTACGGGCCGAGGGTGGTCGCGGTGTCCTTGCCCTTGCAGGGGCCGAGGCCGACCTTCATCTCCGCGCCCTGGAGGTCACGGGCGGACCAGTCGTTGAACACGGTGTAGCCGACGATGTGGTCGCGTGCCTGCTCAGGGGTGAGGTCGCGGCCCTCCCGGCCGATCACCGCGCCCACCTCCAGCTCGAAGTCGAGGACGGCCGAACCGGGCGGTACCGGAATGTCGTCGCGGTGACCGTAGATCGCGTGAGGGTTGGTGAAGTAGAAGGTCGGCGCCGCGTACCACTGCTCGGGTACCCCGGCGGCGCCGTCGACCCAGCGGCGTACACCCTCCACGTGTTCCTCGAAGGTGACGAAGTCCCGTACGGACGCGGGCCGCAGCGGAGCGAGGAGTCGTACCTCGGAGGTGTGCGGACCGGGCGGCACGCCGAGGGCGTCCTGTCCGGCGGCGATCAGCCCGGGCAGCCCGTCGGCCTCGGCGATCAGGCGGGCGAGCGAGGTGACGCCGGGCAGCGGGTGGAGGGTGCCGTCGCCCTCGACGACGGCCACGTGGTGGCGGTGACGGTGTTCGTAGGCGGCGAAACGCATGGTGCGGCTCCTGGGGGTGGGGCCGGGGACGCGGCGGCGGGAGTCCGGGCGTGGACACCGCTGCCGCGTCCCCGGTGTGCGGGCGCGGATCAGACCGGCGGGGCGACGAACACACCGCGGTCGGGGTCATTGAACGACTCCTTGGCGACGAACTCGTTCATGGCGTTGGCGGTGCCCCACTGGTCGGCGACCTCCGGCTGGGAGAAGTCGTAGACGTGCGGATGCCAGGTGTCCTCGTCGAGCGTCTCCAGCTCCGTCGTGTACTCGACGGTGTTGCCGTGCGGGTCGAGGAAGTACGTGAACGTGTTGTCACCGGCGAGGTGCCGGCCGGGGCCCCAGATCTTCTTGAACCCGGCGCGCATCACCCGGCCCGAGCCGCGCATGTACTCGTCCAGGCCGCGCATCTCGAACGAGACATGGTGCAGCGCGGTGTGCGGGCCCCGCGCGATCGCCATCGAGTGGTGCTGGCTGGAGATCCGCATGAAGTGCATCGCCTCGCCCATCTTCGGGTGGCTGAGCGTGTCGGACAGGGCGAAGCCCAGGTGCCGCTCGTACCACTCCCGCGTCCTGTTCAGGTCGGGGGAGTTGAGGACGACGTGGGAGAGCTTGACCGGGATGGCCTCCTTCTCCTCGATCTTGCGGTGCTCGCGGACCGCCACGTCGGCGGAGACCTCGATGGTGCGGCCGTCGACGTCGAAGAACCGGAAGCCGTAGCCGCCGCCGGGGGTGTCGAGGGTTCCGGGCCGCGAAACCAGCTGCACGTTCCCGGCCAGCAGCCGTTCGGCGAGGGTGTCCACGTCGGCCTCGGTCGCGGCACCGTACGAGACAAGGTCCAGACGCTTCTCCTCGGCCTTTCGCAGCCGCACCACGTACTGCTCCGGGGAGCCCTCGGCGGCCAGGAAGGAGATGCCGGAGTCCTCGGCGACCTTGGTCAGGCCCCAGACGCCGGCGTAGAAGTCGAGCTGCTTGTCGTAGTCGGGCACGGCGAGGTCGACGTGGCGCAGGTGGGTGAGGAGACGGTCACTCATGAGAGGTCAGTCCTTCCGGAGGAGGGCGGCCGCGTTGCCGCCCCGGACGGCGTGGAAGTCGGCTTCGGACAGGCGGGCGGCGCGCAGTGCGCCGAGGGGGTCCTCGGCGCCCATGTCGAAGGGGAAGTCGGAGCCGAGCAGCACCTGGCCGGCCCCGGCGGCGCGCACCAACTCCCGCAGGACGTGCGGGTCGTGGACCAGGGAGTCGAAGTACAGCCGCTTCAGATAGCTGCTGGGGCGGTGGGCGCAGCCGGCGCCGGCGTCGGGACGGGACTCCCAGGCGTGGTCGGCGCGGCCGATGTGGGTGGGGAGGTAGCCACCGCCGTGGGCCGCGATGATCCGCAGGTCAGGGTGGCGGTCGAGGACGCCGGAGAAGATCAGATGGGACAGGGCGACGGCGTTCTCGGTGGGCTGGCCGACGGTGTTGGACAGGTACCACTGGTCGAGGCGCTCGTCGAGGGAGCAGCCGAAGGGGTGCAGGAAGACGATCGCGCCGGTCTTCGCCGCTCTGGCCCAGAAGGGCTCGTAGGCGGGGTCGGACAGCTCGCGGCCGGGGGCGTGGCTGGAGATCTCCACGCCCAGCAGTCCTTGGGCCAGGGCGTGATCGAGCGCTTCGACCGCGAGCGCCGGGTGCTGGAGCGGCACCAGGCCCAGTCCGCGCAGCCTGTCGGGGGCGGCCGAACAGTGCGCGGCCGTCGCCTCGTTGACGAGCCGGTACAGCTTCTCGGCCGCGGCCTCGTCGGCCCAGTAGTGGTAGTGCGAGGGGGAGGGGCTGACCAACTGGACGTCCACTGCCTGGGCGTCCATCGCCGTCAGCCGCACGATCGGATCGGTCATCCGGGGCACGCGTTCGCGCACCATGGGTCCGTTGACGGCGAGGGCTGCCGGGCCGTTGCGGCGGGCGTCCAGCTCCCTGGCCCCGGCGTGCCCGGGCAGACCGGCGACGAGCGTCTCGGCCTCGGGCAGCAGGACGTGGGCGTGCACATCGACGGTGGCGGGTGTCACGGCGGTCACGGAAGCTCCCTGAGCATGGTCATCGTCCGGCTCATCAGTCCGGGCACGTCGGCGTCGCGCACCCCGTCGAGCTGCCACCGCCCGAGCTGGACGGACGCCTCCACGACCGGGCGTACGCGGGCGATCCGCCGCTCGTAGTACGCCTGGAACAGCGCGTCGTCCCCCGCGCCGGCGCCGGCCCTGGTCAGCATCTGGGCGAGCACCCACGCGTCCTCCAGGGAGAGGGCGGCGCCCTGGGCGAGGGTGGGCGGGCAGCAGTGCGCGGCGTCTCCGACCAGCACGACCCGGCCGCGGTGCCAGGAGCCCTCGACCAACATGCGGTCGAACCAGGTGTAGTTGACCCGGGCCGGGTCCGTGATGTGCGCGGTGATCTCGGGCCAGTTGCCGCCGTAGTGCTGTGCCAGGGAACGCATCTCGTCCGCGTACGACTCGGGCGGGATCGAGGCACGGTCGCGGTTGGCCTCGACGACGTACGCGTAGAGGGTGTCGTCGCTGGTGGGGCAGTAGCCGGCGATGTACGCGGGGCCGCCGTAGGAGAGGTCGGTACGGGTCACGCCGGCGGGGCGAGGGGCGGCGACGCGCCAGATGGCCATGCCGGTCGCTTCGGGCTTGTCCGTGATGCCGATGGCGGCGCGGGTGGCGGAACCGATGCCGTCGGCGGCGATCACCAGGTCGTAGCGGCCCTCGGTGCCGTCGCTGAAGCGCACGGAGACACCGTCCGCGTCCTGGTCCAGGATCTCGGCGGTGGTCCCCGGCCGGACGGACGCACCGCCGGCCCGCACCGCCTCGATGAGGATCTGCTGCAGCCGGGGGCGCTGCATGCCGACGGTGGCGGGCAGGTCGTCGCCGCCGGTGCGCAGGTCCTCGGCGACATGCAGGACGGTCCCGTCGGGGGCGGTGATCCCGACCGAGCCGAAGCCGAATCCGGACGCCTCCACCTGCTCCCAGACGCCGAGTTCGCGCAGCACGCGCAAGGCGTTGCCCTGCAGGGTGATGCCGGAGCCCGCAGTCGCGTTCCAGTCGTCCTTGGCCTCGACGAGGTCCACCGCGTACCCGGCGCGGCGCAACAGGATCGTGATGGCGTTGCCGGCCGCGCCACCGCCGACGACGAGGACAGTAGGGGATTGAGGCATGGGTGACTCCCTTGTTCCTCGGTCTACTTGACGGCGATCGGGTTGACGGGAGAGCCGACCGCGCCGGTGATGGGCAGGGGCGCGGCGGTGAGCCAGAACTCGTACACGCCGTCGTCCGCGCAGTCAGCGGCGAGGGCGTCCAGGTCCCACATCTCGCCGATGAGCAGGCCGATGTGCGGGATGGCGACCTGGTGCAGCGGCTGGAAGGCGTGGTCGAACTCGTTCGGGCGGACCTCGAAGCCCCAGGTGTCGGTGGCGACCGCGGCGATCTCCGTGCCGTGCAGCCAGCCGGCCGTGGTGAACGACAGGCCAGGAGCGGGTCCGCCGGCGTAGTCGCCCCAGCCCTCGCGGCGGGCCCTGGCGAGCCGGCCGGAGCGCACGAGGACGATGTCGCCGCGCCCCACCTCCACCCCGTGCGCGTCGGCGGTCGCGGCCAGGTGCTCCCGCGTGATCGCGAACCCGTCCGGCAGTTCACCGTCCTCGCCCACGACACGGCCCACGTCGAGGAGGACGCCGCGCCCGGCTACGTACGGGGCCATGTGCTCGATACCGGTGACGAGGTCGCCGTCGGAGGTGACGACCTTCTCGGCCGCGCGGCCGTTCCACGCCTTGCCGTGGTCGAAGATGTGGCCGAGCCCGTCCCACTGCGTCGAGCACTGCAGCGGCATCGCGATCACGTCGTCGGCGCCGCCGATGCCGTGCGGGAAGCCCTGGTTGCCCAGCGCGGCGTCGGTGCCGGTGTCCAGCATGGTGTGCACCGGGTTGGTGCGCCGCCGCCAGCCCTTCTGCGGGCCGTCCATGTCGAACCGCTGCGAGAGGGAGAAGCTGACGCCCCGGCGGACCAGTGCGGCGCCCTCGCGGCGCTTGGCCGCGTCGAGGAAGTTGAGGGTGCCGATGCGGTCGTCCTCGCCCCAGCGGCCCCAGTTGGAGTACGCTGCGGCGGCCTCGGCGATCGCGCTCTCGGGGTCGCTCCGGTCCAGAGACCCCGGAGATTCCAGCGATCCGGTGGTCATGACGGCCTCACCTCGCTCACGCACCGGGTGCGTTGCGCGCCGAGCCCGGTGATGGAGCCGTCCATCACGTCGCCGTCGCGCAGCAGGCGCCCCCAGTGCAGGCCGTTGCCGGACGGCGATCCGGTCAGGACCAGGTCGCCGGGCAGGAGGCGGGCGCTCTGCGAGGCGAAGGACACCACGCGGGCGATGTCGAAGATCATGTCCTTGGTGGACTCGTCCTGCATGGTCTCGCCGTTCAGCTTGAGCAGCAGGCGCAGGTCGCCGGGGTCCGCGACCGACTCGGCGGGCACGAGCCACGGGCCGAGCGGGGTGAAGCCCGGAGCGTTCTTGCTGCGCAGCCAGTCCGTGCCGATCTGCGGCATGTCCCGGCGGAAGACTGTCGCCCGGTCCGTGAGGTCGTTGGCGATCGTGTAACCGGCGACGTACTCCAGGGCCTCCTCCACGGACACCCGGTGCGCGGGGCGGCCGATGACGGCGGCCAACTCCAGCTCCCAGTCCGGCTTCTCGGCCCACGCGGGCAGGACGACATCGTCGTACGGCCCGGTGATGGCGCTCGGCAGGCCGATGAACACGTACGGCAGGTCCTCTTCCGCACGCCGGTCCATGATCTCGGCGGCCTCGGCGCGACGTTCGGCCTCGGGCCGGTCGTCACCGGGCGCGCGGTGGGCGACGTGGAGATCGATGACGTGCTGCCGGTAGTTGGCCCCGGACTGGAACACCTGGCGCGGTTCGAGCGGAGCGTGCACGCGGAACTCCGTCAACGCCCGGCGCGCGCCGCCGGAGGCAGCCAGCTCGGACAGCCGCGGCAGCATCGTGCCCCAGTCGTCCAGGACCCCCCGCACGGTCAACTCGGCGTCGCCCAGGGCGGATCGCAGGTCGGTCACCTGAGCGTCGGGCGTGACGAGAGCGGGAAAGAGCGGTTCCTCGGCGGCGGAAAGGGTGGCGAGGGCGAAGGGTCCGGCGAAGAGGGCGGACGGGGCTTCAGGTTTCACGGACATGTCCTCCTGATTGCGGTGGCACTAATCTGGGCCCGTCACCCGTGATCACGGAAATCGATTCTGTGGATGGCGGTCATCCATGCCGCGAATTGCCGCAGGTCGTCGCCGGAAGCTAGGAAAATCGACGTGAATCTCAGTCGCCTGGACCTCAACCTCGTGGTGGCTCTGCGTGCCCTGCTGGAGGAGCGCAACGTGACCCGCGCTGGCCGGCGCGTCGGTCTCAGCCAGCCGGCGATGAGCGCGGCACTGTCCCGCTTGCGCCGGCACTTCGACGACGACCTGCTCGCCCGGGTGGGTGGCCACTACGAACTGACCGCCCTCGGACAGGTCCTCCTCGACCGCGTGTCCACGGCCTACGATCTGTTGGAGCGGCTCTTCGCCAGCCAGGCGGACTTCGACCCGGCCAGGGAGAGCCGTGAGTTCAAGCTCCTGGCCTCCGACTACGCGGTCGCCGTCTTCGGCGCTGAACTGGCCCGCGTCGTGCACCAGGAGGCCCCGGGCATCCGGCTGCGTTTCGCGCAGACGCCGCCCGGCGTGGTGGACGCCACGGACACCCTGCTCAGCGCCGCCGACGGCCTGCTCATGCCGCACGGCGTCATCAGTGACTTCCCCGCCACCGACCTGTATCAGGACCGGTGGGTCTTCCTCGTCGCGGACGACCACCCGAGTGTCGACGACCGGCTGACCCGGGAAGACCTGGCCCGCCTGCCCTGGGTCACCTACCAGCGCACCTACGACGCCCCGGCCGTCCGCCAGCTCGGCATGCTGGGCATCGAGCCCCGCGTGGAGGTCTCCGTCGACAGCTTCCAGGTCATGCCGCTGCTGGTGAGCGGAACCCGGCGCATCGCCCTCGTCCAGGCCCGCCTCGCCCGACTCCTCACGCCGCTCGCCGCCGTACGCGTGGTGGAGCCGCCCTACGAAGCGGTGTCCCTGCAGGAGGCCATGTGGTGGCATCCCGTGCACACCCACGACGCGGCCCACATCTGGCTCCGTGAGACCGCCGCCCGGGTCGGCAGGACGATGGCCGACGAGCCGGGTGATTGAACGAGCCCCGCGGCTCGTGTCCGGGGGACTGGTGGGGTTCTTCCGCGATGTGAAGGGTTCCGCGCACGCCTGCCCTGTGACAGATGAGGCAGCGCGGGCGGGAGGGTGCCGCTGTGCCCAAGTCGTACGGACGTCGCTGATGACTACTGGGGAGGCGTCGAGTCGGTGATTCAGCTCGACGAGGCAGAGTTCCCGCTCGACTCCGTGCAGGGCCTGGAGGAGTTCTCGCACCTGATCGTCGTGTGGCATTTCGACCAGGCGTCACCCGATGCCGTCGAGTACCACGCCCGCAGCCCGCGCGGGAACACGGACTGGCCGGCCACCGGCACGTTCGCTCATCGTAATCACCGTCGCCCCAACCAGTTGGCGCAGAGCTTTCCGCGGTTGCTCAAGGTCGACGGGCTCAGCGTGCGCGTGACCGACCTGGACGCTGTGGTCGGCACGAAGATCTACGATCTTTCGCCCTACTTCGCGGCGATGGGACCCCGCAGGGAAATCCACCAACCTGCGTGGCCGGGTGAGATGTTGACGGACTACTGGGCCAATCCGGCCTGACGCTCAGACACCTGCAAGGGCCGCGGGGGACCGACTACCCAGGCGGACTGCGGGTTGGGTAAGACCCAGTACGTGTACGCCTTCTGTGACTGGGGTGCCCTGTTCGCCAAGGACCAGGCCCGAACCGCCCGACACGCAATGAAGGCCCGGTGGATACCGGGCCTTCACGTCTGAGTGGGCGTCAAGTCTGTTTCTCGTAGAGGCCCCGACCGGGCTGCGTGAGATGGCCTTGGCGTAGAAGACGGCCGAGTCGGGCGCGGGTGACGTCGTTCGGTACCGGCACTGCGCCAGTACCACGAGTCGTGGAGAAAGCCACCTTGCTGGTACTGGTGTCAATGTCCGTTGGGTGGAGGTACGGCCAGTGCGTTCGGCACGGCGTAGGTGAGCGGTACTCTGGTGAAGAGGTCTTCGTGATCGAGGAGTCGTGCGGTGGTGCCGTCGGAGCTGGTGTAGCCGAGGCTGTCCAAGGTGAGCTCCTTGTGTGCCTTGCCCCGGGCCCACAGAGACAGGGGTCTGTGCTGCTTGTCCCAGTCGATACGGATGCGCAGTCGGGCCTGTGTCTCCACGACGGTCGCCCCGTCCGGGAAGGTGAAATTGTCGATGTGGTCGTAGCCCAGGCTCCGGCTGGACCCTTTGGTGGTCTCCCGTTTGAAAGCGACCGTGGCAGCTCCCGTGTCGGCGGGCTGTCCGACCACGGTGACCGTGGGGCCGGTGATGATGCCGTTGTTCCGCGCCACCGTGCCGTGTGTCTGGCGTGAGTAGTTCATTCCGGCCGCCATCTGGATTTCCCGCAGGGGCTGCTCGTCCGGGATCAGCGAGATGCGTATCCGGCAGCGGTAGTTCCAGGTCATGTTGCTGCCCTCGATCTGCGGCAGCACGTGTTCCCCGGCACCGATGAAGTTCGGGCCCTGCTCGGCGAGCCGCTGTCCCGTCAGCTCTTGGGCGAGCAGGGCGCGGTTGAAGTCGTTCTGCAGGGCCTGCGGCAGGGCATGGTAGACCGTCTCGAAGAGTGTGGGTGCGGAGCCCAGTTGCAGCACCTGGCTGCCCGCTGGCAGTGGCCGGCCCCAAGATTCCGCCGCCCTCGCGGCCTTGGTGCGCAGTGCGGCGAAGCGCGCCTCGTGCTGACGCTGCCGCCGCCTGTTCTGCCACGTGTCGAGCAATCCCGGGATGCCGTGAGCGGGTGGCGTGGTCGCGTGGCTGAGCGGTGGGGACGGGAGGAGGGGGGTACTGGCCCGTACGGGTCGCCGTGCGGGCTGATTCCTCCGCAGCGCTGGAACGAATTGACTCTCGGGCATAGGGAACCGGCCTGTTGTTGCGATGTTGCAGGTTTTCCGAGAAGTATCGCACGGTAAGTGTGATAAGTGGCGTTAAGTTCCGCTTCCCGGGGTTCGGTATCGCTCGTGTGTGGGATTGCCGGTCTGTCCGGGCGGTGCTGTCCTGTCCTGTCCGCACGGAGTGTGATGCCGATGTTCCCGCAGGACACAGTGCTCACGGAATTGCGGACCCTACAGTGCCGAGAGGGCTCGCTCGATCTCCCCGCTGCCCACTATTCGCTAGATGGCCGGGGCTTCGCCGTTGATAGGCGAAGCTTCCGCTGGGGAGTGACGTGGACACGGACCGGCGTCGTGTGCTCGCGGGTGGCGTGTACTCCGCAGCGGCCCTGATCCTTCCGGACGAGACGTGTCGCGTCCCCCGGTGAAGGAAGCATCGACGGGCAAGCGTGTTGGACGAGGGGACGTTGAGACCGTCCCAGAACTGACCTTGGTGTTCTCCCGCATCGACCAGAAGCGAGGCGGTGGCCATGGACGCCGGGCGGTCGACAAGTACCTGAAGCACGAAGCCCCTCGACTTGCTTCAGGGGGAGGTTCGCCGACGACTCGACGCGGCGCGCGATGTTCTCCGCCGCTGCGGAGCTTGCCTACGTGTCCGGCTGGATGGCCTTCGACAACAGCGAGCACGCGCCGACGCCGTGGGTGTTGGTGACGGGCCAGGCGTCGCAGGCCAGCAGGCTGTCGGCGAGCACCGGGCCGAAGGCGGGGGAGGCCTTGACGAAGTCGGCCACGCGTGCCTCGGCCTGCTGTAGCGCGCTCGGGGCGGTGCAGGCCGACCAGGTCAGCTTCTGCTTGGTCAGCGCAGCGGGAAGGTCTGGAGCACGGTCTGCCGCCGTGGTCGCCGCTTTGCTGGCACTGACGATGGGGTCGGAGCCCGTCGCTGTGTTGTTGCTGGTGCAGGTCGTTGTCCTCGTCATAGACGGTTAGTACCAGTGAGACTTCGCGTCCTGAGCTGGTGTGGGTCGTTGTCAGGGCATGGTGGGGATGGTTGACGCCGAAGTGTGGGCGGCAGAGCTGGAGTCGGTGTTCGGGCAGGTTGCGGGTCGGTTTTCGCGGGTGGACCTGCGGTGGCGGATGCGTGGGTATGTGCGGGGTCTGCTGGCTCCGGTGGCGCGGAAGAATAGCTGGCAGTTGGCCGAATGGGCAGGTCACCGTGATCCGGCCGGGATGCAGCACCTGCTGGCGGGAGCTCGCTGGGATGCGGACGCGGTCCGTGACGATATGCGGGACTACGTCGCGGAGAAACTCGGCCCGGCTGGTGTGCTGATCATCGACGACACCGGGTTCGTCAAGAAGGGCAGCACGTCTGCGGGGGTGAGCCGGCAGTACACCGGCACCTCGGGAAAGATCGACAACTGTCAGATCGGGGTGTTCGCCGCCTATGCCACCGAACACGGACGGGCCTTGGTGGACCGGGAGTTGTATCTGCCCAAGTCCTGGACAGCCGACCGTGAGCGGTGCCGGGCGGCGAAGATCCCGGAGGAGCGGGCCTTCGCGACCAAGGGCGAACTTGCGAAGGCGATGGTCACCCGCACGGTGGCCGCGGGGCTGCCGGCCTCGTGGGTGACGGCGGACGAGGCCTACGGCCAGGAATGGAAGTTCAGGCGTCTTTTGGAGGAACTCGGCGTCGGATATGTCGTCGCGGTTCCCAAGTCACAGCAGGTCAAGAGCCTGGCTGGGTTCTGGCGGATCGACGAGCTCATCAGCGAAGCACCCGAAGATGCCTGGCAGCGGATCTCCTGCGGTGACGGGGCCAAAGGCCCGCGGATCCATGACTGGGCCAGGGCCAGGCTGCCGTCGATCAGCTTCTTCGACGGCGACACCCCCACCCACCATCGCTGGATCCTGGCCCACCGCAGCCTGACACGGCCCGAGGAGATCGCCTACTACTCCGCTTACGCACCCGTGACCTGCACAGTCACGGATCTCGCCCGGGTGGCCGGGATGCGCTGGGCCATCGAGGAATGCTTCCAGGCCGCGAAGAACGAGCGCGGCCTGGACGAGTACGAAGTCCGCCGCTACACCGGCTGGTACCGGCACATCACCCTGTCAATGCTTGCCCACGCCCTGCTCGCCGGCCTGGCTGCCGACGCGGCCGCAAAGGGGGCTGCAGAAACGACCCCACCAGCAGGATCATCCCACTCACCGTGGCAGAGATTCGACGGCTCCTGGACATTCTCTGGGGCCGCCCCCGACCCCGTGACCATCCACGAGATCACGCACTGAACTGGTCCCACTCGCGCAGACAGCACCAGGCCACAGCCCGACGATGCCACTACCGAAGAAGAACCAGCCCAGGACACGAAGTCTCACTGGAATACTAGGAGCCAGTCGACGCCAGCACGTTCACGATGCGCCGCTTGAGGTAGCGGTACGGACAGTGAGCATCGCGGGCACGCTGTCGGTGAGCGCCTGAGCCGCCGTGGAGATGCGTGCGGGGTAGGGGCTGGCGCGAGCTGGCCCCTACCCCGCACCACACCCAGTACCGACCCCCCTCCAGCCCCCCTCGCACAAGCCATGGCGTGACAGCGCCCAACTCGTACCACCGACGTCGGAATCTCTAATGAAACGATCTTCGAGGGGCCGGATCACTCCGGAGCGCCGGTCCGGCACTGCGGGTGGCAGAGGTCAGCCGCGGCCGGGAACGACCTCCCCCTTGACGGCCGAGGGGGGGACCGGGAGCTTCTTCGGCTTCCCCTCGTCCAGGAAGGAGCGTCGGCAGCCGGGTGCCGCGCCCTGGCGCACGCTGATCGCGAAGGTCTCGGCGAACTCCTTGGCCGAACGGGGGAAGAGGAACTCCAGGTGGGTGCCCGCCGGGAGCTGGCGGGGGTCGACGGAGACGGTGAGGGCGCCGTCGCGGTGCTGGAAATCGATTCTCTTCAAGGTGGGATTGTCGAGTTCGGCAGCGTCGCCCTCGTCCGGCGGGCAGGTGGGATCGTCCCGGTAGACGCGGGCCGGCACTCCCATCCGCTCCAGATCGCGCTGGAGCCGGGCCAGGTCAGGCTGCGCACCGTCCTCGCGGATGGTCACCGTGACGGTTCCCCGCCGCTCGCGGTTCAGGGTGTAGGCCACGGTCGAGATCTGCTCCGGGAGGCTGCCTGCACCGGCACGGTCGGTCGCCGTGACCGGGAGTGCCGTGGGCGGTGCGCTCCGGTGGACGGCGAGGGCGGTCCCGGCCAGGCAAGCGGTCAGGGCCACGGGAGCCGCCAGACGCACGGCCAGCCGGCGGCGCGGGCGGACGGGTCGGGGATCCTCGGTGAGGTTGCGCATCAGGTAGTCCTCAAGCAGGCGTTGGCGGTCGTTCGAGAGGACCGGATCGCTGGGCGCCGGCAGCAGCCGGGCCAGCTCCGCGTGATCCAGCGGTTCACGCCGCCGCCACGGATGGAAGATCATCGGTTCCTCTCCTTGTCCGACCGGGCCGCTTCGGTGCGGCCACCCTGTACTTGTCCGGCTTCCGCGGCGGGTTCCCGGATTTCTCTCCCCGCCCGCCTCCGCCGCCTCAGCTCCGCCTCGGCGAGCCCGCGCAGTCTCGACCGCGCACGGGCGAGGCGGGAGCGCACCGTTCCCACCGGAACGCCCAGTGCGTGTGCCGCCTCCGCGTAGCTGAGCCCGGACCACACGCACAGCGTGAACACCTCCCGCTCGGCCCGGCGCAGGTGCGCCAGCACCGCCTGCGCCGCGGCGAGCTGCTCGGCATCGGCTATGCGGCCGATCAGCTCGTCTGCGAAGTCCGGCACGGTCTCTGTCGCCGGTATACGGGCCATCGCACGGTCATGCCGCCGTGCCGCCCGCGCCGCGTTGCGCAGCACATTGGTCGCGATGCCCATCAGCCAGGGCCGCGGAGTGTCTCCCTCGTCACGCAGTTTGCCGCGTAGCCGCCACGCCTCCAGAAACGTCAGCGAGACGATGTCCTGGGCCACCGCCCAGTCACCGCTCACCCGTACGGCATGGCGGTACACCGTCTGCGCATGTTCTTGGAACATTTCCCTGAACGCCTCAGGGTCTCCAGCCCGGATCCGGGCGTGCAAAGAAGAATCCACACCCAGTCTTGTCCGCCTCTCCCCGAGCATTACAGTGATCCCCGTCACATCACGCTGTGCCGCAACGAGGGCTCGTTCGTCCGCGAGCCGGAAGGCAGCGGGGCTCGACCCGAGCGATGCTACTGATCGCTCGGGTCGAGCCCCGTGACGCCGCCCGTGAGGAACGTCATCCCGCCGCACACCATCGCGCCCACGGCCTTGCCGTTGGTCGGCGGCGGC